>JBFLYZ010000068.1:0-17782 GCA_040756415.1 Bacteroidota bacterium | reverse complement strand
ACTGGCATATGGATGTTACCCGCTATACAAGCGATGATAATATGCTGCATTATATCTACCTGCTCAGCGACAACTATTCGAAAAAGATCCTCGCCTGGAGCGTGGATCCGCGCTTGAAAATGGAAATATCAAAAGAGCTGATCCGGCAAGCATATGAAAAAGCCCGTTCCAGGAATGAACAGCCGGCAATTAACCTGATTGTTGACGGTGGCCCAGAAAACCACAACCGGATCGTTAATGAGTTTATAAAATCCTGCACCGGAAAAGTAAATAAGCTCACCGCGCTTAAGGATATTGCTTTCTCCAACTCGCCCATCGAAGCAATCAACAAAACATTGAAAACGTACTATTTGCCCTCGTCAGGCATTGCCGACACCACTGAACTTACTCGGCAGCTAAAGTGGGCTGTGAATGATTTTAACAGCCTGCGCCCGCAACACGCCCTAAAAGGCCTTACGCCTGATGAAGTGTATTCTAACCGCCAGCCGGTCATAGATTTTAAGGCCCTGAGGAAAGAGGCGGCCGCCCATCGCCTGGCCAACAACCGCAAAAATATCTGCAAAACCTGCCAGATGGCAACCTGATCGGGAGATTTCCCTTGATCTTGTAAGATTCCAGTCAACAGTATCCAGGCAGAAGCTCCTTATTTTTCACCGCTTCGATAGATCGAAGTTCTTAGTATCAAGTTATCGTGAAATGTGCTGGGCTTTTTACGGGAAACAAAAAAGGCAGCCGTCTGTGACGGCTGCCTTTGGCGCTTGATCGTAGCGGGGGTAGGAATTGAACCTACGACCTTTGGGTTATGAGCCCAACGAGCTACCACTGCTCTACCCCGCAATATGTCGTAACTAATGAACGTTCTTCTAAAGCGGTGCAAATATATGTAAAATGCCCTCACCCGGACAAAAATATTTTTTCACATATTACCTCTTCAGGCGCTCCATCTCCACCTGCAGCCCCCGCAGCATCTGCATGATGCTGCTTACGTTCAGCTCCTCTTCCCTTACTTCAGAGGTATTCAGGCAGCAGGTGAATTCCCATACTTCCAGTATATCCTCCGCCTTCACCTTATACGGCTGGTAGATCTTGTTATCCGAATGCAGCATAAGGGTCTTGTCCTTTTTTATATTGCTGTATACCCTTTTGTAAACCAGGCCTTCGTTACGCGTGAGCAGCACGTAGGTACGGCCGTCCCGGATATCGCTCAGGCTCTCCACGAACCTGGCCACCACGTACGAGCCCTCCTTCACCGGCAGCATGGAGTCGCCCTTGATGGGGAAGGCCCTGTGCTTGCCCACCGGAAGAAAAGGCAGCTTCATGCGCTGCAAACCCTCCACATACTCCGGATCGGCATAGCCGTTCAGGTAACCCGCATAGGCCTTCACCGGCACCACCTCCACCAGGTCGTTGCCCGCCTCATCCACCGTTATCGGGAAAAGCAGCCGGTTGGCGCCCACCTTCATCAATTCCTCGGGCCTGACCTTCGAGAGGTCCGAGCGCACCAGGGCATCGATGGCCACGTGAAAGAACTCCGACATACGGATCAGCAGGGCGATGGGCGGCTCGCAGCGGCTTTCCTCGTACGAGCCCACCCGGGCGCGCGATATGCCCAGCTTTTGCGCGAACTGCTCCTGCGACCATCCGTTGAGCATGCGCAGGTGCCTGATGTTTTTGGCTATTTTTCCCATTTGCTAAATTATTTAGCACAAATATACTAAATTTATTGGTAATTTTAGCAAGAGATAAATAAATATTTTGACCGGCCCGCACACATCTCCAATGGACCGCAGCATCGTCCACATGGACCTCGATACCTTCTTCGTATCGGTCGAGCGCCTGCTCAACCCCAGGCTCAGCGGCAAGCCCGTGCTGGTGGGCGGCAGCAGCGACCGGGGCGTGGTGGCCTCCTGCAGCTACGAGGCGCGCGAGTTCGGGATCCACTCGGCCATGCCCATGAAGCTGGCCCGGCAGCTCTGCCCCGATGCCATCATCGTGCGCGGGGATACCAGCGAGTACAGCAAGTACTCGAACACCGTGACCGAGATCATCAGGGAAAGCGTACCGATCTATGAGAAAACATCGGTGGATGAGTTCTACATCGACCTCACGGGCACCGACCGCTTTTTTGGCTGCTACAAGCTGGCCACCGAACTGCGCCAGAAAATATATAAGGAAACCGGGCTGCCGGTATCCTTCGCGCTGTCGAACAATAAGACCGTTTCGAAGATCGGCACGGGCGAGGCCAAGCCCAACGGGCAAAAAGAAATACCCAGCGGCACCGAAAAAGGCTTCCTGGCCCCCCTGCCCATCAAAAAGATACCCATGGTGGGCGATAAAACCTATGCTCTTCTGCGCAGCATGGGCATAGACTGGGTGTATACGGTGCAGCAAATGCCCATGGAGCTGATGGAACGGGTGCTGGGCGAGAACGGGCGCAGCATATGGAAGAAGGCGAACGGCATCGACAACTCGCCCATTATCCCCTACTCCGAGCGAAAATCCATCTCTGCCGAGCGCACTTTCGAGCGCGACACCACCGATGTGAAGGCCCTCAAAGGCATACTGGTGGGCATGGCCGAAAAGCTGGCCTTCCAGCTCCGCAGCGAACAAAAGCTCACCTCCTGCGTTACGGTAAAGATACGCTACTCCGATTTCAACACCTATACCGTGCAATCGCACCTGCCCTACACCTCGCTCGATCATACGCTGATCGAAAAAGTGAAAGAGCTGTTCGACAAACTTTACCAGAAACGCATGCTCATCCGCCTGGTCGGCATACGCTTCAGCCACCTGGTACAGGGCGGCTACCAGTACCATTTATTCGAGGAAAGCGCTGAGCAGATACAGCTCTACCGGGCCATGGACCGCATACGCAGGCGCTTCGGCAGGGATGCCGTGACCAGGGCCGCGGGCGTGGATTTCGAACATCAGGATTTCAACCCGTTCAACGGCACACGAGGCTGATGCTGCTCAACTGCCATACCTGGTTCAGCTTCTGCTACGGCACGATGCCGGTGGAAGAGCTGCTGAGCGAAGTGAAGCGCCAGGGCTACGACTCCTTCGTGCTTACCGATATCAACAACACCTCCGCCTGCCTCGATGCCATACGCCAGGCCGGGCAGTACGGCTTTACAGCCCGGGTAGGGATAGATTTCCGCAATGGCGTAAAGCAGCAGTACGTGGGAATAGCCCGCAACAATGAGGGTTTCCGCGAGCTGAACGAGCATCTTTCACTGCACCTGCATGACAGAAAGGATTTTGACGCCATCGCACCCGCGTTCCGGCATGCCTATATCGTTTACCCGTTGAGCGCATATAAAGGATGGACCCTGCGCGAGAACGAGTTCATCGGTGTGGCTATAAAAGATCTTCCTTCCCTGCCCTTTCTGCCCGCATGCAAGCTAACCCATAAGCTGGTGGCCCTGCAAACGGTGAGCTTTGCAGGAAAACGCCAGTATAATGCCCACCGCCTGCTGAGGGCCATCGATAAGAACACCCTGCTCAGCAAGCTGGCCCCGGCCGAACAGGGGACGATGGCCGAAACGCTTTTGCACCGCGATGAATTGTACCGCGCTTATTCCGGCTGGCCGGGCATCATTCAGAATACCGAGCGCCTGCTGGCCGATTGCGGGATCCGGTTCGAATACGGCAAGCTGGCGAACAAGAACCTGAAGTGCTATACCGACAGCCCCCGGAACGATATGGAGCTGCTCCGCAGCGAATGCCTGAATAACCTGGCCTATCGCTACAGCCATCCCTCGCAGGATGTGCTCGAACGCATAGAAAAAGAGCTGGACGTGATCGGCCAGCGCAATTTCGCCTCTTATTTCCTCATTAACTGGGATATCGTGAACTACGCGCGCCATAAGAACTATTATTATGTAGGCCGGGGCAGCGGGGCCAACAGCATCATCGCCTACCTGCTGCGCATCACCGATGTGGATCCCATCCGGCTCGATCTCTATTTCGAGCGCTTCATCAACCTGTACAGGCATAACGCGCCCGATTTCGATATCGATTTTTCCTGGACCGACCGCGAGGACATTACGCGCTATATTTTCAGCGAGTTCAACAAGAAGAGCAGGCCCTGCCAGCGCACCGCCCTGCTGGGCTCTTACAACACCTTCAGGCACGATGCCGTAATACGCGAGCTGGGGAAGGTGTTCGGCCTGCCGCCCGCTGAGATCGAACGCCTGCAGGATGCCGAGCGCTACCCCGATATTGATGAGATGGGCAGGCTGGTGCTGAACTACAGCAGGCTGATACACGGCTTTCCCAACCACCTGAGCGTTCATTCCAGCGGCATCATCATCTCGCAGGAGCCCATTACCGCCTATACCGCCCTGAGCCACCCGCCCAAAGGCTTTCCCGCCACGCAGTTCAGCATGCTGGAGGCCGAGGACATCGGGCTGTTCAAGTTCGATATCCTGAGCCAGCGCGGGCTGGGAAAGATCAAGGATGCGCTGAGCATCGTGAAAGAGAATACGGGGCGCGATGTGGACATTCACAAAGTGGATGATTTTTTTGAGGATAAAAAGGTCAGATCCCTTTTGCGCGAAGCCAAAGCCATAGGCTGCTTTTACGTGGAATCGCCCGCCATGCGCATGCTGCTGGCCAAGCTGAGGGCCGAGAACTACCTGGACCTGGTGGCGGCCAGCTCCATCATACGGCCGGGCGTGGCCAAAAGCGGCATGATGCGCGAGTACATCGTGCGTTTCCGCGAAAAAGAGCTCAGGGAAAAGGCCCGCGCCCAACTGCCCGAGCTCTACGACCTGCTGCAGGAAACCTATGGAGTGATGGTGTACCAGGAAGATGTGATCAGGGTGGCGCATATCTTTGCCGGGCTCAGCCTGGCCGATGCCGATTACCTGCGCAGGGGCATGTCGTGGAAGTTCAGGGAGCGCAACGAATTCTGGCGCGTGCGCGATAAGTTCTTCGCCAACTGCCGCGCAAAAGGCCATAATGAAAAACTGATACAGGATATCTGGACCCAGATCGAGAGCTTTGCCAATTTCGCTTTTTCCAAAGGCCACTCGGCCAGCTATGCCGTGGAAAGCTACCAGGCCCTTTACCTCAAAGCGTATTATCCCCTTGAATACATGGTGGCCACGCTCAACAACGGGGGTGGCTTTTACCGGAAAGAGCTGTATGTGCACGAGGCCCGGCTGCACGGGGCCACTATCATCCGCCCCTGCCTGAACGCCAGCGATGCCCACTGCACGATAAAAGGAAAAGATATTTACCTGGGCCTGGCCATGATCAGCGGGCTGGAGGAAGAAACCATGCTGAACATACTGCGCGAACGGGACAGGAACGGCCCCTATGCCGATACCTATGAATTCTGCAAGCGCGTACCCATCGCACTCGAGCAGCTCCGCCTGCTGGTGCGCGCTGGAGCCTTTTCCTTCACGGGAAAAAACAAAAAGGAGCTGCTGTGGAATATCCACACCCTCCTGCGGCCGGCCGTGAAGAAGGAACACCGGTCAGAATTGTTCGAGGTGGAACGAAAGAGCTGGACACTGCCCCCGCTCACCCATTTCAGCCTGGATGACGCCTTTGACGATATCGAGCTGCTGGGCTTCCCGCTCTGCTCGCCTTTCGAATTGCTGCAGGACAAGCCGCCTTCTTCGCTCACCGCGCGGCAACTGCATGATCACGCAGGCAGAACGGTGAGCATTGCCGGCTACCTGGTCGCCATCAAGCATACCAGCACGATCAGGGGCGACCGCATGCACTTCGGCACTTTCATCGACCAGGCGGGCGACTGGATCGATACCGTGCATTTTCCTCCCTCGGCAAAAGCCTTCCCTTTCACCGGGCCGGGCTGCTACCTCCTTACCGGCAAAGTGACCGAAGAATACGGCTTCGTTACGCTCGAAGTGGACCGCATGAAGCGGCTGCCGGTGATCGACAGGGAAAAGGCCATTGCCGCGCCCGTTGCCTGAAGAAAGCCTACATTTGCAGCCACCATGGCGCACAAGGCAGGTTTCGTCAATATCATCGGCAACCCCAACGCGGGCAAAAGCACCCTCATGAACGCCCTGTTGGGCGAAAAGCTCAGCATCATCACCTATAAGGCCCAGACCACCCGGCACCGCATCATGGGAATAGCCAACAGCGATGATTTCCAGATCGTGTATTCCGATACTCCGGGCATAGTAAGCAATCCAGCCTATAAGCTGCACCAGAGCATGATGAGCTTCGTGAACGAGGCCCTGGGCGATGCGGACATCTTCCTGCTGGTGGTGGACCTGGCTGACAAAAAGCCGATAGAGCAAAAAGCGATAGAGCGGATAAAAAAAAGCAAAACCCCCGTTATCGTGGTGCTGAACAAAACCGACCTGGCGGATACGCCCAGGCAGATGGCCGCTGCACAGCACTGGCAAAAAGAGCTGCCCAGCGCGGAGATCGTGCCTGTTTCAGCGCTGAAGCGGAAGAATATAGACCGGGTCTTCGGCCTGATCATGAACTCCCTGCCCGAGCATCCGCCCTACTTTGACAAAAGCGAGCTCAGCAACCGCACCCTGCGCTTTTTCGTATCGGAGATCGTGCGCGAGAAGATATTCCTGTTCTACGAGCAGGAGATCCCCTACTCTTCCGAAGTGATCATTGAAGAGTACCAGGAAGGCGAAAAGCTGGACAGGATACGCGCGGTCATCATCGTGGAGCGCGAATCGCAGAAAGCCATTATCATAGGCAACCAGGGAAGCGGCATCAAAAAGCTGGGAACGGAGGCCCGGAAAGACATAGAAGAGTTTACCGGCAAAAAGGTCTTCCTTGAATTGTTTGTGAAAGTAGATAAGGACTGGAGAAATAACGAAGGGAAACTAAAGCACCTCGGGTACTGAGGCAGATGGGGTCAATCCGCTATGACCAGCTTTTTACCGAAAGAAGTAACTCCATCGCTTACCTGCATGAAATAAACACCCGGTGGCATCCGGCTAATGTCAAATGATACCGTATTGCTTCCCGCCTGGAATTCCTGCTCACCCAGCGTTTTTACTTTTTCCCCGAGTGTATTGTATAGCTCTATTTTCAGCTTTTTTTCGCTGCCCAGATAAAAGCTGAGCGATACCTCACCGCTTGCCGGGTTCGGATAGACCGAGAACATATCCCCGAACGAAGCGTTTTCGCTCAGGCCCAGGTTCCAGCAATTGCCCGGCAGGTTCGCGTCCAGCCAGGCGATGCGCTTGCGGATGAACATTTTCAGCGTATCGACCTGCCCGGCAAAGGTCTCGCTGAAATTATACTGGGCATACTGCCTTTGCGAGGGTACGGCCAGGTAAGCGGCCAGGCTGTCGATGATAATGAAGATATTGGCGGTATCCAGCACCGTGCTGCGCCAGGTGATCCAGCGGCATTTCAGGTCGCGCAGGTAAATGCTGTCCTGAAGCATGCGCGAATACCAGAAAGGGATAGGCCCCATGCTGGGCCAGCACCAGGTATTATACACCCAGCCGGTATCCTCCTCCAGGGCACAGGCGGTGATCCCCCAGGCGCTGTTATAATCCCAGAAAGGCATATTATGCAGCTTGCCGCCCTTGCTGTGCTTGTCCTTATAGAAATAATTGCTCCGCTTGAAAGCATCGATGTTCTTGCTCAGCTCCTGGAAAATGAAATAATCCTGGAAAGTATGCTCGTAGCAGAACTTTCTGAAACCGTTCTGCAGGTCCTGGAAATTGGGCTGCAGCAGGCTGAGCTCGAAGCTGTCGATATACGCTTTTATATAGGCCTCCTGCTGCGGGGTGATGGTGTCGCCATCGGGGTACTTGTACGAGAACCAGAGCCCCTGGGGCTGCGTGGAATTGAAGCCCAGCTCCCCGCTCCAGAAATTGCTGTCGATGGCGATGATGTATCCGCCCGTAAGGCTGTCGCCCGCGTTGTCATCATAATCCAGCTTGGCGATATCCACCCGGTTGTTATCCCGTTTTATTTTTTCCATCATCACATACACCCCTTTGTACTCGGGCCAGCCCCAGGTGTTGATGACCAGCTCCACATACCTGCAGCGCGGTGCCCAATAGCCCATCTGGCGGGCCAGCTCGTAGGTCATTACGTTCTTCATCAGGGTGCGGTCATCGTAAGGGCCGTACAGCACCCAGTCGTTATCCTGCGGCATGCCCAGCACGAAGGTGTCAAGCGGAAGGCTGTCGGCCGTGCGGGTTTCCACGCTGTAGTTCTTCTGCGGCCAGAGCTGGGAGATATTGCCCCTGCGCTCGATGCCTATCTTGCCGTTGTAATCCGTTGCCGGGTCATTCACATGGTTGACCTGGTTGTAGCCGTTATCGATGATCCACATATCGGCCATGATCTTGGGCTCGTCAGGAATAAACTGCCAGTTGGTTTTTATGTATACGATGGGAAGCGTGGAGCTGTCGAAAGGTATGGCCTGGATCAGGGCATTGTCGGGGGCGTATTGCCTCATCTCCGACTGCCTGAAGTTATTTTCAAAATAGGGCAGATTGCCCTGCGCGCTGAGGCGGGCGCCAATTACCAGGTGAAATACGAGGAGGAGGGAATATACTCTCATTCTGCTTCGATGGTCGCTTTGACCCCGGAAAGCCGGGGGAGGTTTAATTCTTTGTCAAGCAAATGTACATAAAAGCCCGCAAACGCTGATAGTCAAGGGCAAGCGCAATGACATCCCGGCTTTTCATTACTTTAGTTCTTCAATGAGCCGATTCTTCCTGTTTTGCCTTATCAGCGTATCCGCCTTTTCCCAATCGGGCAAAAACACCTTTTCCCTTGAAGGGGTCGGCAATGGAGTGCTCTATTCTGTCAATTACGAACGACTGATCGCCACACGCGACAGCTCCGCCTGCTGGAGCCTGCGCATAGGCTTGGGTACGCTCAACTCGGATTACAGCCCCGGCACCCGTTTCGTGATTCCGGCCGAGGTCAGCCTCATCATCGGCACGGGGCGCAACAATTTCGAGCTGGGCGCAGGCTATACGGCATTGCTGGGCAACAGCATTTACGCAAAGGATACCGTGGTGCTGGCCGTTACGGACTACGAAGAAGCGATCTTTTTCCGCGCTGGCCTGCGCAGGCACCGCATATTTAACAGCCGGAATTGCTTCGCCCGCTTCGGCTTCACCCCTTTCCTTTACCGCGATTATTATGATGCGGGCCGTCAGAAATTTCAGCTATGGTTCGGCCTGGCCTTCGGTATTGCTTTTTGATATTGTCCTTTCCCCTTATTCCCTTATTTCTTATACCCTATTCATCGTATATTCGCATCCGAATTTCATTCTGCACAAGCTTTGGGCAACATCGTAGCTATAGTAGGCCGTCCCAACGTGGGCAAAAGCACCCTCTTCAACCGGCTGGTGGAGAGCCGCCAGGCCATTACGGCCGAGGTGGCCGGCACTACCCGCGACCGGCATTACGGCAAAGCGGAATGGAACGGCAAGCCTTTTTCCGTGATCGACACCGGGGGCTACGTGCACGGCAGCGAGGATATTTTTGAAGAGGAGATACGCAAGCAGGTAAGGCTGGCCCTCGAAGAGGCCAACATCATTTTTTTCCTGGTCGATGTCACCACCGGCATCACCACCCTCGATGAGGAGATAGCCGGTCTGCTGCGGAAGAGCCGGAAAAAGGTGTTCCTGGTCAGCAACAAGGTGGATAATAATGAGCGCCTGCCCCTCTCGGCCGAATTCTACGCGCTGGGCCTGGGCGAGGTGTATTCCGTATCGGCACAAAGCGGAAGCGGCACGGGCGAGCTGCTGGACGAGGCCGTTAAAGCCTTTGACGATGCCGGGGAAGAAGAGGACACCGGCCTGCCGAAATTCGCCATAGTCGGAAGGCCCAACGCGGGCAAAAGCTCGCTGGTGAACGCCCTCCTGGGCAAAGAGCGGAACATTGTAACGCCCATTGCGGGCACCACGCGCGACAGCATCAACACGCGGTACAATTATTTCGGGCACGATTTTATACTCATCGATACGGCCGGCATACGCAAAAAATCGAAAGTAGAGGAAGACATCGAGTTTTACTCGGTGATGCGTGCCATTCGCGCCATCGAAGAAAGCGATGTATGCCTGCTCATGATCGATGCCGCGCTGGGCATAGAATCGCAGGACATGAACATCCTCCACCTGGTACAGACCAACCGCAAGGGGCTGGTGATCCTGGTCAATAAATGGGACCTGGTGGAAGGCAAGGAGGCCAATACCACCAAAAAGTTCGAGGAGGAGATACGCAACAAGATCGCCCCCTTCAGGGATGTGCCCATCGTGTTCATCAGCGCGCTCACCAGGCAGCGCATCATGAAAGCCATTGAAACGGCCGAGGAGGTATACCGTAACAAGTCGCAGAAAATACCCACGCGCAAGCTCATGGATGTGCTGATGCCCGTGATCGAAGGCACGCCCCCGCCCTCCATCAAGGGAAAGGACATCCGCATCAAGCTGATCAAGCAATTACCCACCAAGAACCCCAATTTCGCCTTTTACTGCAACCTGCCGCAGTATATCCAGACCCCTTACAGGCGTTTCCTGGAGAATAAGCTCCGGGAGAATTTCAATTTCACCGGGGTGCCCATCGAGATCGTTCTCAAGAAGAGCTGACCGCGCTGCCGCCCGGTTCCTCCGCTTATTCGTAGTTTTGCAGCATGAAAAAGCGAGCGTCAGGCATATTCAGCCCCGAAGAGGTGCACCGTGCCAGCCTGGATTATTTCGGGGGTGACGAGCTGGCCGCATCCACCTGGATGAGCAAATACGCAGTAAAGGATAAGGAAGGCAGGTACCGCGAGCTTTCCCCGGCCGATATGCACCTGCGCCTGGCCAGGGAGTTTGCCCGCGTTGAGAAAAAATACGCGCGGGTCCCGGGGAAAAAGAGAAATGAGCTTTCGCTTTACGGGCAGAAAAGGGAGCCGCTCACCGAAAAAACCATCTTCCGCCTGCTCGACCGCTTCAGGTACGTGATCCCCCAGGGCAGCGTAATGGCCTCGCTGGGGAATAAATACACGATCGCCTCGCTTTCCAATTGCGTAGTACTGCCGGAGATCTACGATTCGTATGGCGGCATTTTTTATACCGATCAGCAGTTGGCGCAGCTTTTCAAAAGGCGCTGCGGGGTGGGCATCGATATCTCCAGCCTGCGGCCCTCGGGCATGCTGGTTCACAATGCCGCCCGCACCACTTCGGGGGCCGTATCGTTCATGGAGCGCTTTTCCAATACCACGCGCGAAGTGGCCCAGAACGGCAGGCGGGGCGCGCTGATGATCACCCTGGATGTGGCGCACCCCGACATCGAGCATTTTGTAACAAGCAAGCAGGACCTGGAAAAGATCACCGGTGCCAATATTTCGGTCAAAGTATCCGATGAGTTCATGCAGGCCGTGGTCGCGGATTCCGATTTCACCCTTCGTTTTCCCATAGACGCCAAAAGACCCCGGTATAAAAGGACCATCCGCGCGCGCACGCTATGGGATTCCATTATCCGCTGCGCGCACCACACAGCCGAGCCGGGCATATTGTTCTGGGACCGGCAGCACCGCTACTCCACCTCATCGGTCTATCCCGCTTTCCGCAACCTCTCCACCAATCCCTGTTCTGAGATAGCCATGCAGGGTGGCGATTCATGCCGCCTGGTGGCGCTGAACCTTTTTTCGTTCGTGCAAGATCCCTTCACCCCGCATGCCAGCTTCAACAGGCAGAGGTTCTACGAAGTGGTGTACGAGGCCCAGCGGCTGATGGACGACCTGGTAGACCTGGAGCTGGAGGCCATCGGGCGCATCCTGGATAAGGTGCAGCATGACCCCGAGCCCGCACACATCAAGCAGGTGGAGCTGAGCACCTGGAAGCTGCTGTACAGCGAAGGCAGGAAAGGCAGGCGCACAGGACTGGGTTTTACCGGCCTGGCCGATGTGCTGGCCGCCCTGAACATGAAGTTCGATTCGGAAGAGGCGCTGGCGGAGACCGAAAAGATCATGCGCATCAAATGCGAGGCCGAATTCGACTCATCGGTCGATATGGCCATAGAACGCGGAAAATTCAGGGATTTCGATCCGCGCATTGAGAACCGATCGGAGTTCATACAGATGCTGCGCCAGGAGTTCCCCGCCTTATACAGGCGCATGATGAGGCACGGGCGCAGGAATATCTCGCTCAGCACGGTTGCCCCCACCGGAACGCTCAGCCTGCTGGCCCAAACCTCATCGGGCATAGAGCCGGTGTTCATGCTCTGCTATAAGCGCAGGCGGAAGGTCAACCCCAGCGATAAGAATGCCCGGGTCGCCTTTACCGATGCGCTTGGCGATGCCTGGGAGGAATTTACGGTGTACCACAACAAGCTGAAGCTATGGATGGAAGTGAGCGGAGAGCAGGACATCAGAAAAAGCCCTTATGCGCAGGCCACTGCCGATGAGATAGACTGGAAGAAAAGGATACAGTTGCAGGCTTTGGTGCAGCGCTATACCACCCACTCCATTTCTTCAACCCTCAATTTGCCGGGCTTTACCAGCGAGGAACAGGTGGCCGGCATTTACCTGGAAGCCTGGAGGCAGGGCCTTAAAGGCATCACCGTTTACCGCAGCGGATCGCGCAGCGGGGTGCTGGTATCGGCCGAGCATGCAGAGCCTACTTCATTGGACAGGATCTGTCCCGAGTGCGGGGATGCCGAAGGCATGATACACGAAGAAGGATGCGTTAAGTGCAAAAGCTGCGGGCATGGCGTTTGCGGATGATCAGCCGTTGCCGTACCGCTTCATATAATTATCGGCCGACCACCTGCCCGACCCGTAGACCAGGAAAACGATCAGCAGGATCAGCACCCCGGCAGCCTGTATCTGGCTCGAATAGAAGCTGAACATGCCGCCTGTCCTCACGAAAAGCACCGCGCAGAGCACGATGGGCAACTGGAAAGCAACGGCCCACCGCGTGATCAGGCCGGCCGCGATCAGCACACCTCCCGCCAGGTGAACCATGGCGATGTAGTGTGCCACAAACAATCCCAGAAAATCGAACGGAGTACCCTGTATCAGCAGGTAAAGATCCTGTGGGTTACGCCCGAACTCTATGCCTTTAATGACCAGTATGCAGCCCAATACTACACGCAGGCTATCCATCACAATGCTCTGGTGCCGCTCGGCCCAATGGTCCAGCCTTTCTACCGCGTTCATGGCAACCTCCTCTTTATACCCTAATTTACCGAAAAACAAAGGATGGGCGCGGCTGATTTCGGAGAACACCGCGCTGGAGAAGGTCAATGCGGGAAAAGAAAAGGCGAAAAGATCAGTTCAGCCTGCAGGTAATGCCCGGTATGGCCGAAAGGGCCTCAAGCAGGGTATTGTCGGGGGTGACTTTGAGCTTCCTGGAAAAGAGCTCCACGTAAATAGGCTCGCTTTTATACAGATCGCTGACGATGAACCTGAGCGTGCAGGTAGCGCCCTTCTGGCGGGCATTTTCGCTGACCACTGCATGTATCTTCTCCACCAGCTCATCCGTAAGCGAGGCCAGGGGTATGCTTACCGTAATGGCCTTGAGCAGCTTTTCGCGCGTTTCCGAGAGGTGCTGTATATTGGTGATCTTGAACTCGACCAGCTCGCTCTGGTTGTAGCGCTCCTGTACTTTGCCCTTCACGTGAATGAAGTAGCCGGGATTGAGGAATATCTTGAACCGGTCGTAATCCGACCCGAAAAGCACGAACTCGAATGAATCGTTGAAATCCTCCATGGTGAAGTTGCCGAACGGCTTGCCGTTCTTCGATACGCGGTGGTTGACCGCGGTCACCATGCCGCCAAAGGAGAACTCGCGGCCCTTGTATTTCTCCATATCGCGCAGCTCGCCCAGCCTGTTCCTCACAAAGTTGTCCATCTCCACTTTATAATTGTCGAGCGGGTGCCCCGATATGTAGAAGCCGATCACTTCGCGTTCGAACTTGAGCTGCTCCAGGCTGCCCATGGGCTCGCATTCGGGCAGCGCGGGAGCCGGAACCTGCACCTCTTCGGCATCCCCGAACAGCGATACCTGCGAGCTGGCAACGGCCTCCTGCGACACGGCACCGTACCGTAATATCTTTTCGAGGAACACCGTACCCTCCTTATCCGTGTGGAAATAAACACCGCGATGCAGGCCGAAGGAATCGAAGGCGCCCGCATAGGCCAGGCTCTCGAAGGTCTTTTTGTTGGCCGAGCGCAGGTTGATCCTCCTCACCAGGTCGAACACATCCGTATACGGACCGTGCTCCACGCGCTCCTTCACAATGCTCTGCACAGCGGCCTCGCCCACTCCCTTTATGGCTCCCAGGCCGAAACGAATCTTCCCTTCCTTATTTACTGAAAAGTGATACTCCGATTCATTGACATCCGGGCCCAGGACGGGTATGCCCATCCTCTTCGACTCCTCCATGAAGAAGGTGATCTTATCGATATTGCCCAGGTGGTGCGTAAGCACCGAGGCCATGAACTCGGCCGGGTAGTGGGCCTTGAGGTAGGCGGTCTGAAAAGCGACAAAGGCATAACAGGTAGAATGCGACTTGTTGAACGCGTACTGCGCAAAGGCTTCCCAGTCCTTCCACACTTTTTCGCACACCTTCTCATCCAGCTTGTTCTTTTTGATCCCCTCGATGAACTTGCCTTTCATCTTATCGAGCGTGGCCCTGTCCTTCTTACCCATGGCCTTGCGCAGCACATCGGCATCGCCTTTGCTGAAGCCCGCCAGTTTCTGCGAGAGCAGCATCACCTGCTCCTGGTACACCGTTATGCCATAGGTATCCTTGAGGTATTCTTCCATTTCGGGCAGGTCGTAGGTGATCTTTTCCCTGCCGTGCTTGCGGTTGATGAAGTTGGGAATGTATTCGAGCGGGCCCGGCCGGTATAAGGCGTTCATGGCAATGAGGTCCTCGAACTTATCGGGCTTGAGGTCACGCAGGTACTTTTGCATGCCGGCCGACTCGAACTGGAAGGTGCCGTTGGTATCCCCGCGCTGGTACAGCTCGAACGTTTTCTTGTCATCAAGCGGTATGGCGTCTATATCGATGTCTATGCCGTGGTTCTGCCTGATCAGGCGCAGGGCATCGCGCAAAATGGTCAGCGTTTTCAAGCCCAGGAAATCCATTTTGATGACCCCGGCATCCTCGATCACCTTACCGTCATACTGGGTGATGAGGAGGTCCGTATCCTTCGATGTGGCTACCGGGATGATCTCCGTAAGGTCTTTGGGGGCGATGATGATCCCTGCGGCATGTATGCCGGTGCCCCGCACCGAGCCTTCCAGCACCACGGCCTCTTTCAGCACCCTGGCCTGCAGGTCCTCTCCCCGGGCGATCTCGCGCAGCTTTTTTATGTCTTCGATCTCGTCAGCGCCCAGTTGCGAGCCCTTCAGGCTCTCCATCGGGGCATTCATCACAAAATCCAGCTCTATGCCCGGCCGCTCGGGCACCAGCTTGGCCAGCATGTTCGATTCGGGGAGCGGCAGGTCCAGCACGCGGGCCACATCCTTGATGCTCATCTTGGCCGCCATGGTACCGTAAGTAACGATCTGCGCCACCTGGTTCCTGCCGTACTTGTCCACCACGTAATCGATCACTTTCTGGCGGCCCTCGTCATCAAAATCCGTATCGATATCGGGCATCGACTTACGGTCGGGGTTCAGGAAGCGCTCGAAGAGGAGGTTGTACTTGATCGGGTCTATATTCGTGATACCCGTGCAATAGGCCACCACCGACCCGGCTGCGCTGCCCCTTCCCGGGCCAACGAACACCCCGATATCCTTACCGTGGTTGATGAAATCGGCCACGATAAGGAAGTAACCGGCAAAGCCCATGGTCTTGATGGTGAACAGCTCGAAATTGATGCGCTCCTCGATCTCGGGCGAAAGGTCACCGTAACGGGCTTTGGCGCCCACATAGGTAATGTGCCTGAGGTAATCGTCCTGCGTTTCGAAACCCTCCGGTATTTTGTAATGCGGCAGCATGATGTCCTGCTTGAGCTTCAGGTACTGCACCTTGTCCACGATCTCGTTGGTATTGTCGAGGGCCTCGGGCAGGTCGGAAAAAAGCTCGCTCATCTCCTGCGTGCTCTTGAAAAAGAACTCGTCATTATAGAATGCAAAACGCTTGCCTCGCTGCTGCGCATCGTCATCGGCAAATTCTTTCATCGAGGGCGTGCTCTGCTTCTCGCCCGTATTGATGCAGAGCAGGATGTCGTGCGCATTGGAATCGGTACGGTCGACATAATGCGAATCGTTCGAGGCGATGATCTTCACCCCGTGCTTCCGGGCGAAGCGGAGCAATACCTCGTTGCATATCTTCTGCTCGGGAATATCATGCCGCTGCAGCTCGATGTAATAGTCCTCGCCAAAGAGATCGAGCCACCATTTGAACACTTTTTCGGCCTCCTCTTCTCCCTTGCGGATAATGGTGCGCGGAACCTCCGCGGCCAGGCAGCAGGTGGTGGCGATCAGGCCCTCGTGGTATTTCAGGATAAGGCTTTTATCGATGCGGGGGTATTTGCCGTACAAGCCTTCCGTATATCCCAGGGAGCAGAGCTTGACCAGGTTGCGGTAGCCTTCCGCGTTCTTGGCCAGCAGAAGCTGGTGGTAGCGCAGGTCTCTCGCCTCCTTGGTAAATGACTTCTTCTCCCTGTCCTCGACCAGGTAGAACTCGCAGCCCACAATGGGCTTTATCCTGTCGGGCTGATCAGCGGTGTTGTACTTGCCGGCCTCGGCAACGAACTTGAACACACCGAACATATTGCCGTGATCGGTAATGGCAATGGCCCGCATATTGTCGCCCACCGCCTTCTTGTACAGCGAAGAGATATCGGCCGCCCCGTCAAGCAGGGAGAACTGGGTATGTACGTGCAAATGAGAAAAAGAAGGCATGGACCGTTCTAAGCAGCGTAAAAATACCTGATCCGGTGCGAAACAGAAAAGGATGTCGGTTTTTTAGTTTTCAACATCCTTGGGGATAAGGTGATGCCGCGGCTTTTAGTAGGGAACGAAAACGGTAGTATCCTTGCGCTCCCGCGGGCGCAGGCTCAGCACCGGGATATCCGATTTGTTGATGATCTGCTGGGCCGTAGTGCCGATAAAGAATTCTTTCAGGTTTAGCTTATCCTTCGACATGATCAGGATCAGGTCAGCCTCCACTTCGTGCGCGTAGTCGAGCACGATCTTGGGAATATCGCCCCCGCGCACGGTCTTGATAGTGGCGCGTACGCCTTCTTCCTTGATATGCCTCCACACCTGGTTCGAGTAGGAGATCAGCTTGTTCTCCGACTCCTCATCCTTTTGCGAAAGCACCGATACCACGCGTATATCAGCTCCGAATATCTTGGCTATCTCAATGGCCTTATCTACCTTTTCGCGGGTCTCTTTGGTCAGGTCGAGCGGAACGAGGATATTCTTGCATCCGTTGCGGTGCTCCTTGCCGCGTATGGTAATGACCGGGTGCTTGGATTCACGCACCATGCGGAAGGCGTTCTGGCCCACCACTTTGCTGAGCGATATCTTGGATGAAAGGCCAATGATGACGAACAATGGGTTCAGCACATCCGCCACCTTATTGATCTCTTCGTACACGTTTCCCTTCCGGATCATGGTCTCGACCGGCATGCCCGACTTGGCATGGGCTTCCTTTGCCAGCTCGTCCAGCCTTTTCTGAATATTCTTCGAATTTCCCTCGTCAACGCTCAGCAGCACGATCCTGGAATTCGTAAGCTTGGCCAGGTTATAAGACTGGCTGAGGGCAATAATGGTCTGTTCAGTGGAGTCGATTGGAACTAAAATCGTATTCTGGGTCATACTGATAATATAGATTTTATGGAATGAGAGGG
>JBFLYZ010000067.1:0-18271 GCA_040756415.1 Bacteroidota bacterium | reverse complement strand
CCTTTCAATGGACGCTAAGCTTTCGTTTGGCCGGCTCAACCCGGACTTTTCTCTCACCCTCAAAAAAAGAGTGCATGAGTATTTCGACCGGCAGGAGGTGCGGAAAAGGGGGAACCGTAAGCTTTATATCAAAACCGCGGTGCTGATGGCCTGCGCTGCCGGCACCTACTACCTGCTGGTATTCGCGGCCCTGCCCGGATGGCTGTCGCTTATCCTCTGCGCGCTCTTCGGGCTCAACCTGGCGGCCATCGGCTTTAACATCATGCACGATGGGGCGCACGGCAGCTACTCCCAGAAAGCCTGGGTCAACAGCCTGATGTCGTATTCGCTCAACCTGATGGGAGGCTGCGCCTACCTCTGGAAGCAAAAACACAACACCAACCATCACTCTTTCACCAATATTGAGGGTTTTGACGATGATATAGACGTTCAGCCCTGGATCAAAACGAACAGGAACCAGAAAGGCCGTTGGTATCACCGCTACCAGCATATCTACTGGGTGGTGCTCTACGGAATGTCCTACCTGCTATGGGTCTACAGCAAAGACTTTAAAAAATACTTTTCGGGAAAAATAGCCGATACCGACATGAAAAAAATGGACCTGAAGGAACATTTCATTTTCTGGATCAGCAAGGCCGTTTACCTTTCTATTTTTATCGTCATTCCCGCTTTGCAACTGGGGTGGCTCAAGGTGCTGGCCGGTTACCTGCTCGCCTCTTTTGTTTGCGGCTGGGTGCTGGCCGTGATCTTTCAACTGGCGCATGTGGTGGAAGACACCGCTTTCCCCCTGGCCGAAGAAGGCGCTGGGCGTAAAATAGAGCAGGATTGGGCCATACATCAGTTGGCTACCACCGCTAATTTCGGGACCGGGAATAAACTGCTTTCCTGGTTCGCTGGCGGGCTCAACTACCAGATCGAGCACCACCTGTTCCCGAAAATAAGCCATGTGCACTATCCCGGTATCAGCAAAGTGGTGAAGGATGTGTGCCGGCAGTTCAGCATACCGTATATAGAATACCCGACCATGATGAGCGCGCTCAGATCCCATATTGCCCACCTTAAACTGGTGGGGGCCGGACCCTGAATCAGTATCCTTTAATTGTTCTGTTATGTATTGAGTGATTTATCTGACATGTCTTAATCTTCCTTAAGCCCGAAGACGTGACAAGAAAATTTAGCTGCTTTATTCTTCTGTGCTGCCTGCACTGCGTCATTCTTTGCGCAAACGACTCTTTACATGCAACCCTCCTGCAACGCCTCAAAACCGCCCCGGCCGATACCGCCCGGGTCAACCTGCTTTGCGAGCTGAGCGGCAAAAGCGATGGGGCTGAGCAGCTCGATTACGCCCGCGAAGCGCTCGACCTGGCCGGGCAGCTAAACTACAGGTACGGCATGGCCCGCGCCCACATCCTGATGGGCGAATACTATTATTTCTCGGAAGATTTTCCCCTCTCGATCAAACACTGCCTGGCGGGACTGAGCCTGGCGCGTACCGACAACAATCACGTATTATCGGCCATAGCCTGCAGGTACATCGGGTACAATCATTTCAAAACGCAGCCCCACACCTCCCTTCAGTTCTACCAGCAGAGCATGGAGTACAGCCGCCAGGCGAACGACTCCATTCAGGAGTCCTATGCGCTCAGCGCCATCGGCAACCTCTATGAAGCCTGGCAGAACGGCAAAAAGGCCCTGGAATATTACCAACGCAGCCTGGCCATACGCGAAAAACTGGGCACTCCCGATCAACTGGTGTCATCGCTCATCGAAACAGCGCGGGCCTACGACAGGCTGGCAGATTATACCGTCTCCAACGAATACATCCTGCGGGCCCTCAGGATCGCTGAGGAGAAGGGCAGCAGCAGCCAGAACCTGATCTTTCTCTACCAGATGGTGGGTCATGACCTGGTGGCGCAGCAGGAGTACGAGAAAGCGCTGGAATATTTCCTCAAAGCGTACAACCTGGCGGCCGCAAATGACGGCTTCAACCAGAACAACATCAGCAGCGTGCGCCCGGTAGCCGACATGTACCTTCAACTGGGACGGTACAAAGAGGCTTCGGAATTCTATAAGAGATACTTCGACCTGCTGGAAGCCAGCCAGCGCAAGCTCAACCAGCAACTGTTCGAGTCGCAGCAGGCCATACAGCAGGAGATGGACCAGCAGAAAATGCTGCTCAAAGACGCGGAACTGGCCAAGGAAAAAGCGGAAACCCAGCGGCAGACCACCCTGCGCAATCTCTTCATTGTGGGCTACCTGATCCTGCTGGCCCTGGCCTTTTTCATTTACCGCAGCTTCCGCCTCAACCGCAGGATCAACTCGCTGCTGGAAAAGATGGTGAAGGAAAAGACCGCTGAGCTGGAAAAGACCAACCGCAAGCTGCTGCTTTCGGAAATGCGGCTAAGAGAGACCAACCAGGACCTGGAGGCCTTCATCTACAAGGCCTCGCATGACCTCAAAGGGCCCCTGGTCTCATCGCTCAGCCTGGTGGATATGGCCGAGGAGCGGAAGCCCGAAGACCTGCAACCTTACTTTGACATGCTCAGGACCTCGCTCAACAAGCTCGACAGCATACTGATCTCGCTCCACGAGGTGGCTATCATCAGGCAGGGAGCCGTGGTCATGAAAAAGATCGACCTGCAGGAAACCCTGCAGCGGATGGTGGAAAGTTTCAGGACCTACAGCCACTTCGACCGCATACGTTTCACCATCGAGAACCGGCTGACCCGTCCATTCTATACTGACGAGATCCTGTTGCAGACCATCCTGCGCAATATCCTGGAGAACGCCATCAAATACAGCCGCGATGCAGACCCCTCGCTGATCGACATCTCGCTGCAGGAAGAAGGCTCATACACGGTGATCAGCGTACGCGATAACGGCATCGGCATCCCTGCCGAGCTTCGCCCGCGCGTATTCGATGTCTTTTTCAGGGCTACGGAAAAATCGAAAGGCTCGGGGCTGGGGCTCTATATTGTGAAAAATGCCATGGATAAGCTGAATGGCCGCATAGAGATCGCTGGCGAAGAGGGCCAGCCCGGCATCACGTTCCGCCTTTTGTTCCCCCGGGAAAACCAGGAACAATGAAACTCCCCGGATGTAGTTTATCCTTTACGCTCTCAGGTCCCATAACTTACGCTTTTCCCCGCTGATACGCGTCAGGCACCGTCAAATTTATTTTTTCCGCTTTTCCCGTGCACAGGTGGCGCTTGCTTTGGAGCTTTGCGCAAACAAAAAAACAAGAACCGTTATGGCAAAAGGCATATTGAGCGCGGCAGCACTGTTCCTGGTGCTGTCCTTCCAGCCGGCAGAGACCGGAAAATGGACCATGGACAAGGCGCACTCCAAGCTGCGCTTCACCATCAGCCACCTCACGGTGTCGGAAGTGGATGGATGGTTCAGGGATTTCGATATCAAGCTCAACTCATCCAAGGACGATTTCTCAGATGCGGTGGTTGAGGCCACCATTAATGTGAACAGCATCGATACCGATAATGAGCAACGCGACAAACACCTCTTGAGCGCTGATTTTTTCGATGCGGCCAAATACCCCACTATTACCTTTAAGAGTAAAGGCCTGAAGAAAACGGAGGATAAGAAATACATCCTGAGCGGTGACCTGACCATGCATGGCGTGACCAAACCGATCGAAGTGGCGGTGGCAGGCATGACCATCACGCACCCGCAGACCAAAAAAACGGTGGCCGGCTTCAAAGCCGTTACCAAGGTAAAGCGTTCTGATTTCGGCATAGGCGAATCGTTCGGCAATGCCACCGTGGGCGATGAGGTGACGATCACCGCCAACCTCGAGTTCATCAAAGACTGATCATTCTCTCCTGAAGGCCACAACGCGTGACCGGGAGGCAGTGCCTTGTGGGACAGGCGGCAATCCAGCGGCACCCCCGGTGTACCGGCACGCGGCCGCTTGGCAAGAAGTGTGGAAAAAAGTCCACATATAAAAAGTAGGCTGAAAGTCTATTCCCTACATCAAAACAATCTTTATTTTTGTGTCACACGCTTGAAGCGCGCCTGTTAGCCCTACGAAGCTGCCGCTTCGGAACAGGTTACACTGCACAAATGGAAAAGATTGATCTCGGATATGCCACGCTGCATTACCAGGAACCGGTAGTTCATATCGTGTTCCATGACGGTGCCGAGCTGGGATTTCCGGAAGTACGCCAGCTTACGCGCTGCGCGGAGCAACTGAGCGGGAAAAAGCCCTACCTGGTATTGTCTGACGCGCGCGCCAGGGTCAATGTGACCTATGAGGGCAGGAAGTTGGCGGCCGATGTCAGGGAGGCCCCCCTGCACCGGGGATCGGCCATTCTGGTGTGGCGAAGCATGTACAAGGTAGCCATCAATATTTTCTCGGATATCCGCAAGCCGCCCTATCCTTTCCGCGCCTTTACCCGTAAGCAGGAAGCGCTCGACTGGCTCCTGCAGCAACCCCTGTAGCCCCGTCTATCCGGCCGCCCGGCTCTCCAGCCAACCGGCAAAATCAAATTGCTTGTTCAGCGCATCGGCATTAACGGCCTTCCACTCCTTTCTTATCTCAGCGATCAGCTTGCGGAGCTGCGATCGTTTGTTCTCCCTTCTGTCGGCCACCAGGCGAATGGCAGCGAGTATGTTGCGGTGCATGCGATACTGTTTCTCCTGCTGCAGGAAGCGCCTGGCCGCGTTATACCGGCTCTCGAACAGTACGTCATCCGATTCATACAGCACCACCAGGTACAGCAGGCGCGCATTGATCTGCAGTTCCTTGCGGAAAGAGGTCACCCGCTCCGCATTGAGTATGCGATTGAGCCACCGCGTAGCCGCCTTGTAGTTCTTCGACATGAGCCCGGCCACCGCCATCATGAACAGCAGGTCGAACAACAGGGGGCTGAACTTCACATCCGTTTTTCTCACCTCGCCTTCTATCCTGCTCACCAGCTCGGACGCCTTGTCGTACTGGCCGGTCTTGTAATAGAGAAAAAGCTCGCTCTCGTTCGTATTGAAGAAAACGATACGGGCCAGGGCCGGGTGCTTGATCCCGTAGGTAGTCATGAACATACGCTGCTGCCCGAGCAGGAGCCCGGCCTCCGAGTACTTCTTAAGCAGGAACATGGTATGCGCCAGGTTGCTCAGGTTCAGGTGATAGATGCCGGGCAGGTCGCGTATGAACTGGGGCGAAGTATCCATCAGCAGCTTGATCTCCTTGTAGGCCTGGTAACGGCTCATGTTCCGCCTGCTGATGGACGAGAGCAGCCCGACCGAAGAATGATAATAGTATTTCGCCCAGAAACTGCTCACCTTCTCCGAAGCGGGCAGCGCCTTTTTCAGCTTTCGCTCCTGCTCCCTGACAAAGCGGGCCGAAGTATTACCCTTGTCGATCTGGATCTGGATATTGAAGGCCACCCGCATAAGTGCATATTGCACGCGTATCACTTCCAGGATGCGCAACTCCTCCTCCATATTCCGGTCCAGGTTCTTCTCATCCTCGTCCTTGATATAGATGATGGTCTCCCAGCGCAGCAGCAGGAGCAGCACGGTGAACTTCTCCAGGCTGTACGCCTCGGCCCGCGACCGCTTCAGCAGCCTGCGCGCCTGAGCGAACAGGCCGCGGCTGTACAGCAGCTCCACCGAAGTGAGGATGGAGGCGTAGCGCGAAAGAAAGGTCTTGTTGCGGTTGAAGGCGTTCAGGCTCTCCAGCACATGCCGGTACAGGTGATGCTTCTCTGAAGGAAAGTGCCGGATCATACCGCTGTCCCTGAACTGCATCCGGATGGCGGTCTCATCGTAGCGGTCCTGCGCAGCGATCGCATCGAAAAGGCGCAGGTAATTGTTCCCATCGCCCATCACGTGCCGCGAGGAATAGATCTTGAAATGCCTCTTTTCCGACATGCTCATGCTGCGGATGAGCTGGTGGAGCTCGTCAGATGCTTTCACGCAGAGATCAGATTTTCAATAAAAATAGGACATTCTATCCTTATTTACAACCAAAAATTACAAAAAAATACAGATCAGATATTCAATAATAGGCTGCATTTTGATTTGTCCCACACTTCGTGTGGTCTATTTTTGCATTCGATATCCATCAAACCGAATACACATGAAGCATACTACATCCTGCATCTTTTCCTTCCTCCTCCTGGTCTTCTGCCTGGAGGCCCGTGCCAGCCAGAACTGGACGGCCACCTTTGAGAACCCCCGGTCATTCATCGAGAACAAAGGCCAGTTCAGCCTGCCGGGCAATAAGGCCGGCAAGGTGCTTTTTGCCGTTGACGACCAGCCTTCGGTGATCTATTTTACCAGCACCGGAACCGCCTATACCTTCGTGGAGCGCATTCGCAAGCCAAAGGATAAATACAAGCCCAAGACCAACGAGGGCCTGCAGAAGAAGCAGACCGAATGCAACACCACCACCAGGACCGATATGATCGCGTTCGAATGGGAGGGCGCCAACCCGAACGTGCAGGTGATCGCTGAGCAGGAAACCCCCGATTATTTCAGCTATTCCATTAAAGAAGGGATCGCTGAGAAAAATATCAACTTCATCAAGGGCTATAAAAAGATCATTTACAAGAACCTCTATCCCAACATCGATGTGGAATACATCTTTCATCCCCAGGGCGGGCTGAAATATTCCCTCATCCTTCATCCGGGGGCGGATGTTTCGAAGGTAAAGATGAAGTACGACCGCAGCGTGAGTATAAACGAAAAAGGACAAGTGATCATGGGCACCCTCTTCGGTGATATCGTTGACCACGCCCCGGTGACCTTCTATGCCGATGATCAGGAGCAGATCATCGCTTCAAAGTTCGCGCTCAGCGGCACCACGGTCACTTTCGAACTGGGTTCCTACAACGCATCGCGCACCGTCATCATCGATCCCTGGACGCAGAATCCCATACTCAACAACTCCAGGAAGATCTGGGAAACGGAGACCGACCAGAACGGCAACGTTTACATATACGGTGGCGATTCTCCCATCCGCCTGCTCAAATACAATTCGACCGGCACCCTGCAATGGACCTTTACGCCCAGCGCACCCACCTGGGACTCGGCCAACTACTGGATAGGAGGCTTCATCACCCACCCGAACGGGGAATCGTACATGACCTCCGGATCGAACGGTGAGATACGCAGGATCAATACCAGCGGCACGCAGGTATGGTACAACAATCCCAACAGCCTTACCACTTACGAATACTGGAGCCTGGCCTTCAACTGCGACCTGACCAAACTGGTGGTGGGAGGAACGCGCCTCACCTTCGCGTTCCCGACACCCGTTATCCGCGGTGTGATCATGGATATCAACCTCACCAACGGTGCCATCATCACCACCCGCGTGGTGGCCTTCGGCTCATCCAGCTCCATCCCGCCCAGCGTGCAGGAGGTCAGCTCTATTTGCATGGCGCCCAACAATAATTTTTACTTCCTCACGCTCGACACGGTAGGATCGATCAACACGGCCCTTACCACCATCAATTTCAAAGTGCCTACCAGTTACGCCTTTGATTATTATATACCCGGTTACGGATTCGGCACCAAACAGCCCATCAGCGCCATACGCGCCAACGCAAGCGCTTTTTATACGCTCAACGGAGCCACCATTCATAAACGCGACCTGAATACCGGTGCCGTGCTGGCCACCGCCTCCATACCGGGCGGGCTCTGGACCACCACCTTCTTCGGCAGGCGCGTGAACGGCAATGGCGGACTGGATATTGACGCGAGCGGCAATGTGTACGTAGGCTCGAGCAACCAGGTGGTGAAATATGACGGCAACCTCAATCAACTGGCCACCTACCCCACCGCTTTTGCGGTATATGATGTGGATGTGAACGCCAATGGCGAAGTGATCGCATGCGGATACGGTGGCGGCAACGGTTATGTGCAATCCATAGCCGCTTCAGCGGGCGCGCAGATGACCTATGTATGCGGAAACTTTGTGTCCACCACCGCCTCATCAACCAACATATTATGTAACGGGCAGTGCACCGGCACCGCCACGGCCAACCCCAGCGGTGGCACCCCGCCCTATACCTACCTGTGGACGGGAGGCCAGACAACACAGACCGCCACCGGCCTATGCGCTGGATCTTACACCGTAACGGTAACCGATGCGGGCAGCACCACCGCCACCGCCACGGTTACGATCACCCAGCCTTCGGCCATGACATCGTCTGTTCAAGCGCAGACCAACGTACTTTGCTTTGGCCAGTGCACCGGCTCGGCTACCATCAGCGTAAGCGGTGGAACGCCCGGGTATACCTATAACTGGACACCCAGCGGGGGCAACGCGGCAACGGCTACCGGATTGTGCGCGGGCAACTACACCTGCACCATTACCGATGCCAACGGGTGTACGCGCACCCAAGCGGTCACCATTACCCAACCCGCATCGGCCCTCAACTCATCTGTGCAATCGCAAACCAACGTGCTTTGCTTCGGGCAATGCACCGGCACGGCTACCATCAGCGCCACTGGCGGAACCCCGGGCTATTCCTATAACTGGACACCCAGCGGGGGCAACGCGGCAACGGCTACCGGATTGTGCGCGGGCAACTATACCTGCACCATTACCGATGCCAACGGATGTACGCGCACCCAGGCTGTGACCATTACCCAACCCGCATCGGCTATCTCGGCCAGCGCCTCGGCAACCAACACCGGATGCACTTCCAGCACGGGAACTGCCACGGTAACGGCAAGCGGTGGAACAGGAAGCCTTACCTATAGCTGGGCGCCAGGCGGGCAAACTTCTGCCACAGCCACCGGGCTGGGCGTGGGGGTGTATACCGTGTTTGTCACCGATGCCAACGGATGCACCCAAACCGCAACGGCCACGGTAAATACCACCAACGGACCTACGGCAGGCATCGCCTCTTCATCCAACCCCTCTTGTAACGGTGGCACGAACGGCAGCGCCACCGCCAATGCAAGCGGTGGAACATCGCCCTATACCTATAGCTGGAGCAATTCGCAGACGGGAGCCAATGCAAGCGGGCTGGGAGCCGGAACCTATACCGTTTATGTGACCGATGCCAACGGATGCACCAGCACGCAAACCATTACCATCACTCAACCCGCTGCCATCAGCGCCAGCGCCAGCGCTACCAACACAGGCTGCTCTTCCAGCACGGGAACAGCTACGGTAACGGCAAGCGGTGGAACAGGCACGCTCACTTATTCCTGGGCACCGGGCGGACAAACCTCTGCTACGGCTACAGGCCTTGGCGTGGGAACTTATACCGTACTTGTTACGGATGCCAACGGATGCACCCAAACCGCTACTGCCACGGTAGGCACTTCCAACGGCCCTACGGCCGGCATCGCCTCCTCAACTGATCCCCTGTGCAACGGGGGCTCCAACGGCAGCGCTACCGCAACGGCTACTGGCGGAACAGGACCTTACACGTATAGCTGGAGCAACGGGCAGACCAATGCCAACGCTACCGGGCTCGCGGCCGGCACTTATACCGTGTTCGTGACCGATGCCAACGGATGCTCTTCCACGCAAACGGTTACCATCAACCAGCCTGCTGCGATCACGGCAAGCACCGCCACTACGGCAACCAACTGCGGAACCAATACGGGAACGGCCACGGTAACCGCCAGCGGTGGTACCGGAACCCTGACCTATTCATGGGCACCGGGCGGACAAACCGGGGCCACCGCCACAGCGCTTGCTTCGGGAACCTATACCGTTACGGTGACCGATGCCAACGGATGTACGCAAACAGCCACCGCCACCGTTGCCAACGCAAACGGACCGGCTGTAAGTATCAGCTCCTCATCCAACCCGCTTTGCTTCGGCAATACCACCGGCACGGCCAGTTCGAGTGTTACAGGCGGCACCAGCCCGTACACCTATAGCTGGAGCAACGGGCAGACCACGGCAAATGCCACCGGGCTGGGAGCAGGCACCTATACAGTGACCGTGACCGATGCCAACGGCTGCACCAACACCCAAACGGTAACGATCACCCAGCCCAGCGCCATTACCGCCAGCGCCACTTCAGCAAACGCCACCTGCGGAAGCACGAACGGGTCGGCTGCAGTCACTGCGAACGGAGGCACGGGAACGCTCAGCTACCTCTGGAACCCGGGCGCGCAAACGACCGCGAGCATAAGCGGGCTGGGAGCGGGCACCTATACCTGCACGATCACCGATGCGAACGGATGCTCGTTTTCCCTAACGGCCACGGTAAGCATGACGGGCGGCCCCACGGCTACGGTAAGCGGCAGCATGACCATTACCCAGGGACAAACCGTAACCCTTACCGCGGGTGGCGGTGGAACCTATTCGTGGAGCAACGGTGCCACCACATCGGCCATCAGCGTTTCTCCCGCGCAAACCACCACGTATTGCGTAGTGGTAGCCGATACCTCTTCCTGCACCGACTCGGCCTGCGTGACCGTTTACGTTGACGTGGTATGCGGTGAATTTTTCATCCCTACCGCCTTCTCGCCCAACAACGATGGGCTCAACGACTTCTTCCGCGTGAAGAACAACTGCATCACCGAGTTCTACCTGGCCGTGTACGACCGCTGGGGCGAAGTGGTGTTCGAGACCACCGACCCCTCTATTGGCTGGGACGGCATGTATAAAGGAAAGGAAATGGATATGGCCGTATTCGTTTACCGGGTAGAGGCAACGCTCAATACGGGCGAAACCGTTTCACAGAAAGGAAATGTAACGCTGATGCGCTGATAAAATCAAAACCAACCGCAAAGAAACAAGATCATGAAAAACAAGATAAAAGCATTTCTGCCTGTTCTGACCGCCTGCTGCCTGTTGCCGGCCGTTTCCTATTCGCAGGACATACATTTCTCGCAGTTCAGCGAAACGCAAAGCCTGCTCAACCCCGCCATGACGGGCGTTACCACCGATATCAAAGGCGTATTGAACTACCGCAACCAGTGGAAAACGGTGGCATCGCCTTACAGCACCTTTGGCGCAAGCGCTGAATTGCGCAATAAGAAAGAAAAGTTCGCCTATGGGCTGAACTTTTATTCGGATAAGGCCGGTGACGCTTCGCTTTCCACCCTGCAGGGCAATATCAACCTGGCCGGACACATACCGCTCAACGAGCGCAACAAGCTCAGCGGTGGTTTGTACATCGGCTTCGCGCAGCGCAGCGTGAACCCGGGGGTTCTTAAATGGGAAAGCCAGTATAACGGATCTGCCTATGACCCCAACCTGGCATCGGGAGAAGTTTTCGCGCAGACCAGGTATACCTATCCCGATGCCGGAATAGGCCTTGCTTATTCCTTCGGGCAGGGCGAGATGTACATCCGCTCGAACGATGCCTTTAAGTTCAACATCGGTTTTTCGCTCCATCACCTCAATCGCCCCAAGCTCTCCTTCCTGGGTTCGGCCGAGAAAATGGATATGAAATACCTCGTCAATGGCGGCCTGCTGATCGGCATCAAGAATACCCCGCTCGATATCGTTCCTTCGTTCATGTACGCCATGCAGGGTCCCGCGCGCGAACTCATCTTTGGCGGTATGCTTAAATACATGATCAAAGAAGACAGCAAATACACCGGCTATGTTAAAGGACAGTTCCTCTCGCTGGGCGCCTTTTACCGTAATAAGGACGCGCTGATCCTGGCCATGATGCTCGAGATCGGCCAGTACGCAATAGGCATAAGCTATGACGTAAATACCTCTACGCTGAAGAATGCCAGTGACTATAAAGGCGGTTTCGAGATCGCCCTGCGCTTTATCAGCCCAAGCGATTATGTGTTCAAATCTTCTGCCCGCTTCAAATAAGCTATCCCGGTTTTCTGCCCGAAACCGGTGATTACCAGTCAAGAGCCGTCCTGCCGGATGGCTCTTGGCCTATTTAAAGGCCTGATAAAAAAGCACTTGAAAATTTGCTTTTGCGGCTTTCAAACATTACTTTTACCCTTCCATTAAAAAAAAGACCTATTAACCAAAACGTGTTCTCATGAAAAAAGTCTATTCATTTTTTGCCATGCTGACCGCTCTCCTCCTGTGCGGATCCCTATTTGCCCAGACACAGGATTGGGTACAAATGATGCAGGACCCTACCGTGAACTTCTATGACGTTCAGAAAGCGTTCAACATCTATTATACCGCCAAGAAGCAGGAGCTGGAACAATCTCCGAACGCACCTGTTAACGAGCGTGGCGAGGTGAAAGTGCCCGGCTTCAAGCAGTATAAGCGCTGGGAATGGTTCCAGGCACCCCGCGTAGGACCTAACGGAGAACGCTTTAACCCCGGCCAGGTATGGCAGGAAATGCAAAAGTATGATGACAATTACGGAGCCTTCCAGGCCGGTAACTGGACCTTTATCGGTCCCAGCAATACCAGCACGCTGGCCGGTGCCGGACGCCTCAATTTCGTGCGCCTGCACCCTACCAATCCCAATACCATATTTGTAGGATCTCCCTCAGGAGGCCTTTGGGTATCTACCGATGGCGGACAGACCTGGAGCACCAATACGGATAATCTTCCCCAGGTGATCGGGTGCACCGATGTGGCCTTCGACCCGGTGAACCCCAATATCATGTATATGGCAACGGGTGACGGTGACGCTGGCGACAACTACTCTGTGGGTATATTGAAATCCACCGATGGAGGCGTTACCTGGAGCACCACCGGACTGGTGTTCGGCATGGGACAATACAAGCAGATCAGCAAGATCCTGGTCGATCCCAATAACGGCAACAACATCGTAGCCGCCACCTCTGCGGGCATTTACCGCAGTACGGATGCTGGCGCCACCTGGACCAACGTGCAGCAGGGATCCTTCAAGGATATGGAGTTCATGCCCGGCACCCCCACCACCATGTACGCCTGCGGCACCTCGTTCTACCGCACGACCAACAACGGAGCCAGTTGGACCCAGATCACGGCCGGCCTGCCCAGCGCAACGCTCCTGCAGCGTATGGCCATTGCCGTTACCGCAGCCGACCCCCAGCGTATCTATCTCGTGGCCATGAAAGCCACTACCTACGATATGTATGGGGTATACCGCTCCACCAATGGCGGAACCAGTTTCACCACCCTCAGCACCAACACGCCCAATATAGGCAACCAGGGCTGGTATGACCTGGCCATTGCAGCAAATCCTACCAACGCACTGGAGGTAATGCTGGCCGGACAGACCCAATTCCTGAAATCGATCAATGGCGGAACCAGTTGGACAACTATCGGCACTACCACTCACGTGGATTACCATGATATCGTTTACACCAGCGGCACTACCGCTTATGTGGCCAGCGATGGCGGTATTTACCGCACCACCAACAACGGCACTTCATTCACCAACCTGAACAACAACCTGGCGATATCCCAGATGTATGGCTTCGGTCAGTCGGCAACCACCAACAACCTGCTGATCACCGGCTGGCAGGATAACGGCACCAACCGCTACAACGGTACCTGGTCCATCTCCATGGGCGGTGACGGAATGCTGTGTTTCATCAGCCGCACGAATAACAACAACATGTGGGCAGAGTATTACAACGGTGCCATGAACCGCTCCACGAATGGAGGCGCCAGCTTCAGCCCCTGCGCTACCCCTCCGGGAACAGGGGCTTGGGTAACTCCCTGGAAAGAAAGCCCGACTACAGGCAGTACGATCTACTGCGGATTCCAGAACCTGTTCAGGAGCACCAATGGTGGCGTGTCATGGACCGCGCTGGGAACGCTTCCCGGCCTGAGCACCGAGACCGTGAACCAGTTCGCCATATCTCCCGCCAATACCAACGTAATATGGGTATCGAAAGGCTCCAGCCTTTACCTGACCACCAATAACGGAACTACCTGGACCCAGATCACCAATATTCCCCCGGGAAACATCTCTTACATTGCCTGCCACAATACCGATGTGAACCGGGCATGGATCACCTACTCCGGATTTACCAATACCGATAAGGTATTCCAAACTACCAACCAGGGAGCAAGCTGGACCAACCTTTCAGCCTCTCTTCCCAATATCCCCGTCAACTGCATCCTGTACCAGGCCGGCTCCAACAACGGGCTGTACATCGGTACCGATTGCGGTGTGTTCTATAAGGACGCTACGATGAACGTATGGCAGCCCTTTTCTACCGGTCTTCCCAATGTAGTTGTGACGCAGATAGAGGATTACGCTGCTGGCAGCAAGCTGCGCTGCTCTACATACGGCCGCGGCATGTGGGAGTCACCTTATTATGTTCCGGGCAGCTACGCGCCTGTCGCCAACTTCGGTGCCAGCGCCACCAACGCATGCCCCGGTGCTTCCATCACATTCACCGACTGGTCTGCCGGACAACCCACTTCATGGAACTGGAGCTTCCCGGGCGGAACACCTTCTACCTCTACCGCGCAGAACCCGGTAGTATCATACAGCGCTTCGGGCACCTACACCGTAACCCTTACCGTGACCAACGGTAACGGAAGCGACACCAAGACCGTGACCGGCTACATCGTTATTGCCAGCGGACCCACCGCGCCTACCACAACTGGCGACCAGGTGTGCGCCCCCGGAGGTATCGTTAACCTCACCGCTACGCCTTCCCAGCCGGGAACCGTACGCTGGTGGAACGCACCGGGCGGTGGCAGCATCGTCAATACCGGTACGACCTATAACCCGAACATTACCGCCACAACTACATGGTATGTTGATGAATCCTTCCCCACCGGCAGCCCCGGAAGCGTAGGGCCTACCAACAACTCCATGGGTACGGGCGCCATGTTCACCGCTAACGATATACGCGGACTGTACTTCGATGTGCTGAGCCCCATCGTGCTGAACACCGTAGATGTGTACTGCAACTCGGATGGTAACCGCACCATCGAAGTGATCGATGCCATGGGCAATACCTATGCCGATACTACGATATACATTTTCCAGAATCCCACCATTCCCATCGCAATCGACCTGAACTTTACCCTATACCCGGGCACTTACTTCATCAAGTGCCGCGGACTGGTTGACCTGTGGAGGAATTCGGCCGGTGCGGTATATCCCTATACTTCGCCCAGCGTGAACATCACCAACAGTAACGCGGGAACCCCGGGCTACTATTACTACTTCTACAACTGGCAGTACACCAACATCGTGTGCAACACCAACAGGACCCCCGTAACCGGAACCGTGATCACCTGCACCGGCATGGAAGGACTGTTTGCCGAAGGCAGCTTCTCGGTATATCCCAACCCGAACAACGGCTCCTTCGAGGTGAACTTCACTGCTGATAACACCGACAACTACACCGTTACCGTGACCAATACCATAGGTGAGGTGGTGTACGAGGATAAGGTAGAGAACTTTGCCGGCAATTACGCGCGCAAGATCGACCTGATGACTGCAGGTAAGGGCGTGTACCTCCTGACCGTAAGCAACGGCAAGCACCAGTCGGTCAAGAAGGTGATCGTATTCTGAACGAGCCGCACATAGAAGCGAAAAGCCCCCTGCAATCTGCAGGGGGCTTTTTTCTTTACTGTAAAAAAAGTTGTCATGCCTGCTGCCGAACGTTGACATCCGTCAACGCTGTTCCTTCAAAATGCCGTACTTTTATTCCCGGCAATGACGGCATTCCATGAATTCTTAGATCGAGTTAATCTCTGGCGAACCCGCCATATTAACGACCGGACATTCCTTATTCTTGCCGCCATTGTGGTAGGGATTGTTGCGGGGCTGGCAGCGATCGTGCTGAAGACACTCGTGCATTACATCCAGCTTTTTTTAAAATGGATCCTGGAAGACGCCTCGTTCAATTTCCTGCTTTTCATCTTCCCGCTGATCGGTATTCTGCTTACCGTCTATTATGTGCAGCGCTTTCGCAGGGGAAAACTGGGAAGGGGTGTGGCCAATATACTGGTGTCGGTAGCCAAGCGATCCAGCAATGTAGAGCGCGATAAAACCTATTCCCACATGATATCCGGAGCGCTTACGGTGGGCTTTGGAGGTTCGGCCGGGTTGGAAGCGCCCATTGTTGTTACCGGTGCCGCAATCGGCTCAAACACCGCCAGGGACCTGAAGATGAACTACCGCGAACGTACCCTGATGCTGGCTTGTGGCGTGGCGGCCGGCATTTCCGCGATATTCAACAGCCCGATAGCGGGCGTGCTGTTCGCGGTTGAAGTGATCCTGTATGAATTTACCATACCCGCCTTTATCCCGCTGCTTATCTCATCCGCGACAGCGGCCGTTCTTTCTCATTTCCTGTACAGCGGCCAGCTTTTCTTCCTGATCACGAAAGGCTGGCAAATGAACGCGATCCCGTTCTATATCCTTCTGGGCCTGCTCATGGGATTGATCTCGGTCTATACCACCCGCATGTCGATCTTTACGGAAGGTCTTTTCCGGAATAAACAAAATCCCTATGTCAGGGCACTGGCGGGTGGCGTCCTGCTTGGATTTATGATCTTCATACTTCCGTCTCTTTACGGTGAAGGCTATTATACCATCGAGAACCTTCTTGCTTCTTCTTATACAGTACTGCTGGAGAACAGCCCCTTCACCGGCATGGCTGACAGCAGTTGGCTCATTGTACTGATAGGCGCGATCATCATCCTGGTCAAAGTCATCGCCACGTCAGTGACCATCGGTGCCGGAGGCAATGGCGGGATCTTCGCTCCCTCGCTGTTCATCGGGGCTATGACCGGCTTTGTATTCGCCCATACCATCAACCTGCTGGGCATTATCAAGCTTACGGAGGCCAACTTTATTGTAGCGGCCATGGCGGGTGCCTTAAGCGGAGTGGTTCACGCTCCTCTTACTGCGATATTCCTGATCGCGGAGATCACGGGGGGCTATGCACTTTTCGTACCGCTCATGATCGTTAGCTCGCTCTCTTACCTTATCAGCCGCTATTTCGAGCCCTATTCCATCTATATGCGAAAGCTGGTTCAGAAAGGCCTGCACAAACGGGATCGTGACCGGGCCGTGCTCAACAGGATCAAGCTGCGCAGTATCCTGGAAACCGATTTCGTGGCAGTAAGGCCGGAGGATACCTTAGGCATGCTGGTGGATACCATCGCCCGCTCGAAAAGAAACATCTTCCCGGTATTGGACGAAAAGGGGCGCTTACAGGGGGTGGTATTGCTCGATAATATAAGGGAGATCATGTTCCATCATGAACAATATACGACCGTTTATGTCAGGGACCTGATGATGCAGCCTCCCTGCGTGATCGATGCGAACGAAGAAATGTACGATGTAATGAAGAAGTTTGACAGCTATAGTGCATGGAACCTGCCGGTGACCGAGGAGACCAGGTATATCGGCTTTGTATCAAAGTCTACCATCTTCACCCGCTACCGCAACCTCCTCATAAAAGAATCGAAGCAGTCCTATTCCTGAGCTTCAGTGCAGGATCCTGAACACAAGCTCCTTCAGCAGCTCTCCCTCGGTGGTTGATACGTTCTCGAAGCCCTTGGAGCGGAGGTCGTACTCCCGCAGGTCGGAAATAACGCGGATGACCTTTCCGGCCGAATAGTTCCTGGCCGCCCTCTCGTAGTCGCCCACAAAAAAAGGATTCACTTTCAGCGCGGCCGCCACGCTTTGCCGCGATTTATCCTTGAGCATGTGGAAGGTCAGCAGCTTATTGTAGAACCCGAACAGGTTCGATATCGTTACCACGAACGGATTATCCTTGGGATTGGCAGCGAAGTAATTCACAATGCGGTTGGCCTTCAGCACATCCTTGCGGCCCAGCGCGTTCTGCAGCTCGAACACATTGTATTCCTTGCTGATGCCGATGAAACGATGCACGTGGTCCTCGCTGATCTCCGTTTCACGCGCAATGTTCAGCATCAGCTTATCCAGCTCATTGGCCACCTTACCCAGGTCGTTGCCCAGCGATTCGGCAATGAGCAGGGCCGCGCGCGGATGGATGCTGTATTTGCGTTCCTTAAGATAGGATATCACCCAATCGGGTATCTTATCGTCATACAGTTTTTTGGATTCGAACAGCACCGCTTTTTTGTCGAGGGCCTTGGCCAGCGAGGTGCGCTTGTCGAGGGTCTTGTTCTTGTAGCAGAACACCAGCAGCGTGGTGGGCTGGGGGTTGTCCAGGTATGCCAGCAGGGGCGGCTTGGACTTTCCTCCTTCATCGTCCTTGGCCAGGTTGCGGATGTTCTGGGCCTCCTTGACGATCACCACCATGCGTTCGCTCATCATGGGAAAGCGCCTGGCCTCGCTGATGATGCGAAGCACATCGGTATCCTGCCCGTAAAGCACGCTCTGGTTGAACTCCCGCTCGGATTCCGCCAGCACCTTGTTCTCTATGAAACCGCTGATCCTGTCAATGAAATAAGGCT
>JBFLYZ010000066.1:0-18786 GCA_040756415.1 Bacteroidota bacterium | reverse complement strand
TCAAAGAATTCACTCTCATAAGGGGTTTTTTCCAGGGAAGAATGCCTGACAAAAACATTACGATGGCCGAAATAAGAGGCCATATCACGACAAATGGCCAGCCGGATGCCAGAAATGTCGCATGCATGAACCTCCTGGTTCAGTTTGGCAAATACATTCGTCCATTGACCGAACCCGCATCCCGCATCAAGCACCCGCTCCTTGCCCTCAAAAGCTATGGCTCTGATCCGGTTACGGTAGATCTCCGGATCCGTACTATATACCCGTTCGAGGAATGAGTAATCGTTCGCACCCAAAAGTGGCTCATATTGCTTTAAGAACTTCTTCATGCCATGCGCTGTTTTTTCCATTCGTTAGCAGTACCGGCAATTGTCTTACTATTAAGTATTCCATCCTTCAGTTTATCCAGTAGGGCATCGAATACGTTTTCGGCACCTTTGGCCGATCTGTTTCTAAACCGGTCGATATCGGCCTTTTTACAGGCAGAGATCCTGACCGATGCCCGCAATTCATCGTAACGCCTTACATCCTCGGTATTCAGCGCAACATGCACCGGATGGAAATTGAACACCTTCATCCCTTCCATATGGTACTTAGGATTCGCGAAAGAAAAATCCCTGGAGGGATGATTTGCCTCCGTGTAGTCAGACCAAAAATACGGCAGTCTGATCAGTTCTCCTGAACCCCGGTAATACATGCCATGGGGTTCAATGTTTTTCGTATAAGGTAAAAAAAGCGAGGAATCGTACTTCACACCGAACTCATCGACCAGTTGTTTCAACAAGGGAGATGACTGAAACAACCCATGCGTGCGGACCGATTCGGCAAGGGGGTAAATATTCTTAAGATGTTCCATCACCCGCGCTGGACTATCACCTTGAGTACTGCCGTCCATGAAATTAGGATGCAAACCTATTTCGAACAAATCGTCATAGCGGAAAAGGCTCCTGATCGATGGGCTGTCGTGCGTGATGAACCAGGTGGCCCGGACCTTGCTACGCACCAGCTTATCTGCCACGTAATCAATTACATAGTCCGAGGCCCAGTCAACGTCCAGCGTAATGATGTAATCATTCATTTCCGGCTATTTTAAGAAAACCATTTGCTTCACTTGCTCCGAAAAAAAGTTGCGGATGTGAGCTATATATCCAGTTCTCAATATCATTGGATATGCGGGTGGCAACCCCATTACCGATTACCACCTTCATCCCCTTTGAATATGCAATATTAGCCAAATTGAGCAGCTCCTTTATACCGCCCTGCTTGAAGAGCTTGAATTTAACGTATGGAACACGAATGTCAGTTGCCCGGTAAAGATCATTTTCCGTAACGATGGATTCATCCAGCATGGTTCTAACAGAGTTGAACCGGCTAATCAATGCTGCGTGACCCGTCCAATCCGCTTCTGCAAGCGGTTGCTCCACGTAGTGTACCATTTTCAGAAAAGAGGCTTCGGATAAGGCATCATAAAACCTGACCGCATCATCAAAAGTATACGCTTTGTTCGCATCAAAACGTATGAAAGTGGCCTTAAAGGGCGTGCTATTCAGCTCGCGCACGCAATTCAGGTCTGGCCTTGCTTTACCGCTTAGCTTCACTTTTATCGTGCCGCCTCCATTATGCTCCATTTTCATCAGGAGGGCTTTCAATCCTTCCGTATCCTCAACTGTGGCGGGTGTTACCATCGGTACAGCACCGCTTTGCGGATACAGATCATTCGACAGCAAGTCGATGGCTGTAAGCACCGGGGAACAGGCAAATGGATTGACCGGTATATCCGCTGCCACATCCCTCCTGACGTCCTCGGCTTTCTTACCGGCAATAACGGTCTTCTTTCTGTTCAGGTAAGCCAGGATTGAATCCGCTGTTTCATCCGAATAGCCCGGCAACGGCACAGTTTCGGTCAATACGGAACGTCCATCTGAAAGACGCATGGTCAACTGGATGGATACGATTGAACGAATCGTGTCAAACGACAGCACATACGGCTTGTTAAGCGCATATTTCCTTTCAATAACCTCAACGCTATGTATCCGGGTATCTTTTGCAGTCACAAAAACCAAATTTCACGACACCCTCTCCTTGGCAAGATCGGACGTCTTTTTAATCCGGTCTTCAATCATTTCTGATCGCTTAAGCAGCTTTTCATCCTCAGCATCCTTTAATGCGCTGAGCACATATCCGACCGGCTTATACTTCAGGTGGTTCACACCCGAAGAATAGGCAAGCAGCCTCGACTTGGCAACTTTTCGTATCTGCTCGTTTAGCCTGACGAAATCCTGTTCCACTTCAGGCTGATTGACCACCCTGTTGTCGTACTTATACGCGATAATAGGTTTTGAAAGAATCGTGTGATGTCTCACCATGGATGTGATCATCCGGATATGCATATTTTCATTCGAACCGATCTCATCGATCACGATCGGGGCCGATATGACATCGCTGAACACATAATCACCTCTTCTCAAATAACGGGTTCTCTCCATAAAACGCTGGTAGTTGCTCATTACTCCTCTTCGCTCCACCGCGCTGTAAGAAACAGGGATGACCGCATCGGCCCACAAAAGTTCTTTATGAAAATCCTTTACATCATCGTTGGGATTCTTGATTATACATCGGTATTCCTCGTCAATACCGATGTGTGTGGGGCAAATATCACAGGCCAGGCACCTGATCACGTTTTTGGAAGACATGTCGATAATACGCGCATCGATATCCTTGTGCGAAGCGATCAGTTTAAGAATATAGTTCAGGCCTTCGTTATTCTTATCCTGCAACAACCAGAACGATATGCGATGTTTGCCGTTAAGATTTTTATCCTTTGCCATTTTCAGCATGTTCACCACCCTGGCGATCCTTCTGCCCGTTCCCATGGCAGTATCAAGACCGTAACGGTCCTTAGGCATGGTGCCGATGTCCCCCGCCAGGCAGGTGCCACCGTATTGTGACGTGGTTTCCGAATCATTTCCCACGCCAAGCATGTCGCAATTCAGCATGTCGAGCATCTGGTAGATCAGCGTTGTTTCCTGGCCACCATTTCTCTTGGCCCCGACCGCTATTCCTGCATAGACCTTATCTTTCAGCTTCTCCTGCAGCCCCTTATCGTTCTTTATCATGTTCAGAAACGATTGCGGAAGCGAGCTCCGGTCGCCAAAATAAACTGGCGTAGATATTATGAATCCATCCGCTGAAAGCAACTTCTCCAAGAACTCTTCAAGATTCTTCTTTTTTGAAGTTTCGAGAAAGTATTCGCTCAACGACACATGATCGATCTCCGCACCAAGTTCCTTTGCCGACCACAGTGCGGCAGCAAGTGCGACCTCCGAATTGCTCAGCCCTTTATCCCCTTTCTGCTTTTTAAGGTTGGCATACATTTGATCGAACGGGAGCTTCTCCTTACGTCCGGCTTCAAGAAAATTTTCCAGGTGATACCCTGCCTGTAACGCGAGATAGGTGTCCAGCTCTTCGCTGGTTTTCAGCGCCATCAGATCACTGACGAGTGACTGGTTACCCCTACCCCTCCTGGCATTCCGAAGGCTACCCGATATTCCCAATATTTTGAACGACATCTTCTTGTTTTTAGCTTGTTCAGATATTAAAGATATAAAAAAAAGGAATCGCTCAGCGAACCCAATCGGCAACAATCTGCTCGCGGTAACCAATCACAAAATTTTTCCTTTCTTTCAAGCTGCGGGAGGTAATAAAAGACGTAGTGCCTTTTTCCAATAATTCAAGTGCCGCTTTAGGGAAGTTGAGCCCATTCATGGAGTTAAGATAGCTGTAGCCATTGAGCCGGCAGTTAATCTCCATCAGGTAATATCTCCCATTTCCGGCATGTCTTTTGAACTCCATGTTGATCGGTCCCTGCCAGCCGCCAAGCCTGCCGAGTATCTTTTTTGCATGATCAAGCAAATCCGGATTTTCCACTATGTTCCCGGCATTGCCTCCACCGCCCCAGGTCATATAGGTGAGGGAAGATTGGGTAACCACTTCGCCATACAAACGCTTATCCTGCCCGTAAAGCAGCAACACCACATAAATACTTCCCGTTCCTCCCGGAATATACTCCTGAATAACCAGGTCCTTACCGTATTGTTTCCTGATCAGCGAGATTTTTTGCTCATAATCACTTTGATTATCAACGATCCATACCCCCTTGCTGCCTCCTTCCCTGGAAGGTTTTACCACAACCGGGAATTCGATCGAATCGCTTTCGGAAAATGACCTGATTGAGTCGAATCCTGACACCTCAAGTGCCCTTGCGAGCTTGGATTTATGCGTATACAGGCTGAACTTTTCCGGATCAAACCTGAACATGCTTACGGGAGGGTTCCAACCTTGCTTTAGCAAGAAAGCCACGCCTTCCATATCGTGATCAGAAGTGGGAATAAGAATATCTATTTTATACTGCTCGATGATCGTTTCAAGAGCCTTTCTATAGTTCTCGTTGTCGCGGGCGCGCGGTATCAGCAACGGGATTATCCTCTCGTCATAGAAACCTGCAGCATACGGACTGACATCGGTCATGAACAGTCTATACCTGCTGTCGCCCGCCAGCGAATTTTTATAGTTTATGGCCGAAGCAGTAGCTGAAAGAATCAGGACGTTCTTCATGACGCGAGTTCATGGTAAGAAGAATAGTGGATATTACCGATCATTTTTACGCCAGGTTTGACGGCCATTGCTCCTGCATCGCCCAGCAGATCGCAACCTGCCTTCTTCAGCAGTCCGAATAATGCCTTGGGTTCGGGCCGGAACGATGTCAGGGCCACTCTTCCCGGGACTTTTACCCAGTTCAGTGTAAAAAAACCCTGGTAACCCAGGTGAGCAATGGCACGGAGAGTAAGGTCGCTCAGCCGCTCATCATTAACGGTTTCAGCAGCCACAATGTGATCTTCACGGGCAATGGACTCACGATGCACCTGCACAATACCAAAACGGACCCGTTCCTTTTCAACATATCCAACGGATACAAAATTGTCCGGGCCCGGAACAAATTCCTGGTAAAAAAAACCACAGCCATATTCATCTTTCATATCAGGACTATACTCCTCGCTGATTATTTCAGGAGCATCAGGCTTATGCCACAGATCGCCTTTCAGGATCACGGGGCTGCTACGGTATGTAGCCAGGTCCCGCCCGATGCGTAACGCCAGTTCGGGCATGTGCTTATAGATCTTCTCCAGGTTATCAAACAGCGAACATCTCACTGCGGCAGGTTTGGAATCTACCGACAAAGCGGTCCATCTGGACGAAAGCGACACATACTTGCCCCGATAACGGCCCGGCAATTTCTCAATGTCGTTGATTTTTGAAAAAGCAATCCGTACGTTGGGTATGTCCCAGCCATCAACGATGGCCTGGTCAGTAACGAACAGAAATGTTTTGTCCGGGTAGGCCAAAGCAAACGAAGAAGCCGATTGTTTTTCGGCTCCCAGCAATACGAAATCGAATTCCACGGGCAGGATTACCTTCTTTTCCTGAAAATAAACGCAACCAGGTGGCCCAATCCTTCATAATCAGGAAAAAGCTTGCATATCTCGCGTGCCACTTTATTGATCTTGTGATCATAGGAAGGCTTTTCAGGCGCCACCAGCAGGGGCTGCACAACGCGTGTGAGAAAGTAGTACATGCCGAAACGCTTGGTGGTTTCGTGCTCATAAAGGGAACGCGTATACTCTAAGAGTTCCCGTTCATGGAACTTTAAGGTAAGCAGCCTGTCCTTTCCGTCAGCGGCAATCGGGTCGAGCCCGAATTTCTGACGCATGGTGTTCAGCCTTTCCAGGCCTTCAAATGTACCCTCCATAAAAACAAGCACGCCACCAGGTTTCAGCACGCGATGTATCTCAACGAGCGCCTTTTTCTGAAGTTCCCAATCCAGCAAAGCCATCAGGCAGCGGGAGCTGGTTACTACATCAAATGTATTATCGGGGTACGGTATCTCGGTTACGGATGCGTGGATAAGCCGAACGCTTCCTTTGAGAGGCGGATTGTTTTTAAGAAGCAATTCATTACCGGTCTTGATCATGTTTTCAGCATAGTCCAGTCCGTGCGCTTCCACCTTGTTCCTGGAAGCATACTGGATGGAGGCATAACCCAAGCCACATCCTACATCCAGCACTTTGCAGCCGTCATACATATAATCCGCTCCTGTATCGATCTCCAATTCGCGGAGCTGGTAATCGGACGCAGTAGTTTTATAATCGCCAGAAAGGGCGAATTCCTCGTAGCGTTTCTTCAAAAGTTTGCTATCTTCCATTGTCTGATATTTTTTGAGTTTCACTTATTTTAAAACTAGCGCTAATCTCGCCAAGCGTTCTTACTTCCAAATTACTGGCTTTTATATGCTCCAGCAGCGAGACGAACAGATCCGTTGTGCCCCTGCGTCTGGTGTTCCTGAGCTTCTTGAGCTCTTCCGGGTTATGATAATGTACTTTCGCCTCCTGGTATTCCTTTATGGAGCAAGTATTGAGAAAGACATGTACAGGGTGGAAATCGAACACCTTATACCCGGGCGATCCTACATCGAGCTTTGCTAACGAATAGTCAGGATACTCACCCTCCATTTCAATATAGAAATTATCCATCCAGAAGATCGGTATCTCCAGCGTCCAGGGAGCGATGCGATAGGGATGGATGTCTTTTTGACGGTACATCATCACGTTACTGTCGTATTCGATCCCGTATTTTTCATAAAGGGGGCGAAAACGCTCAGTGAAGAAGAACGAGTGAGAGCGGCTGCCGACTGTACCCGGAAAGTCATCCAGCCTCTCGGCTATATGTTTTTCAAAATCTATACTTGTAAAATTGGGGTGAATGCCCTGTTCATGCGGTGAGACATCGATACCCAGTTTATTGGTCATAAAGAGGGTGGCGCGAATGCCGTAGCGGTCCAGGATATCGAGCGAGTATCGGACCACCTCGTCAGGCGCCCAATCCATATCCATACTGATTGAAATCACATTCTTCATCTCAACAAATATAATTAATCTGGCTTAACATATTAACTGTCTATTTTATCGCCATTCAGAAATATCCTGCACCACCACTCAAAATTCATCAGCGACCAGATGAGCAGGCGGTGATTAATGCGTTTATTGATATGCTCATCAATGATATGCTCGATGAATGCCGGTTGAATATATTCGGAACATGCCGTTTTTTTCCCCAGCAATAATTCCTTGACATAAAGGGCGTTTTCTCCCCTGTACCATGACTCGTCAGGTGCCGAAAAACCCTGTTTTTTTCTGTTTATTATCGATTCGGGTAAAAATTCGAGCATGGCTTTACGCAGCACGTTCTTGCCATCATCGAACTCCCGGTAATTCCGCTTTTTATCCCCTGGTTGATTTTCATCGATCTTTTTCATGTTTTCCAGATTACCAAGCTTATGCTGTACGGGTATCTTCTGGGCGAATTCGACCAGGTCGTTATCCAGGAAAGGAAACCTTTCTTCCAGGCTGTTAGCCATAGCCAGTTTGTCGCCTACCAGTAATAATCCGGGCAAAAAGGTCTTTATTTCGAAATAAAGGCTGTTATTGATATGCTGCTCTGGTTTTTCATATTTAAGCTTGTCGTTGAATGTAAATACGCGTTCAAAAATCATCCGGGGTTCACGGAGATCGATCTGGGAAAAGACCTTTTCGGTGAACAAGCGGGGTTTATCCTCGTCAGAAACCAGCCGTTGCCAGAACCCGTAATAATTGTCAAAGAACGATTGCCGGTCCAGCGACTGGAAAACGCGGTAATAGCGCCAGGGATAGCCGCCATACAATTCATCGCCTCCTGTACCCTGGAGGCATACTTTAACGAATTTCGATGCCAGCCGGCTAATGTAATAATTGGGATAGCTCATGCCCACCCGCAGGTCTTCAAGATGCCACACTACCCGCGGAAGCGACCAGCGCAGGTCGCCCGCGTTGATGACCTGTTCGTAATGCTCTGTTTTGAAGTAATTGGCCATCAACTCGGCATCCCGTCTTTCATCATAGTTGGCCTCTACACCTGTAACTTCGCTCATATCAAAGCCTGCGGTAAATGTGGTCAAACGCCTGACATGCCGGCTTGCTATGCTGGTGATGGATCCTGAATCCATCCCGCCCGAGAGATAACTGCCTACCGGCACATCCGAGATCATCTGCCGCACTACCGCATTCTTGAGCAAACGGGCGGTTTCTTCCTTGGCCTCCTCGAAGGTCATTTTATCATCTGTGAGCGAAAAATCATAGTTCCACCAGTTCCGGTGCTTCACCGCGTTAACAGTATGGCTGTCGACCTTAACGGTATTTGCCGGGGGAAGCATGATTACATTCTTGAACAGCGTCTGATAAGTAAAGAGATTCTGAAAGGTGAAATACTCGTTCAGGGCATACTGGTTAAGTTCTACCTTATACTGCGGATGCTCCATAAAAGCCTTGATCTCGGAAGAGAACAAAAGTGTTTTCCCGTTAAACCAATAGTAAAGCGGTTTTACACCGAAACGGTCGCGGCTCAAGTATAGGGTCTTGCTGGGTTTATGCCAGGCTGCGATGGCGAACATGCCGTTAAACCGCTCGAAATAATCAGGACCAAAAGCGGCAAGACCTTCCGATATTACTTCCGTATCGGTTGTAGACACAAAAGAATGGCCCCGCGCTTTCAACTGGGATTTCAGCTCAAGGTAATTGTAAATGCATCCGTTGAACACGACCACCCACTCCCCATTTTTCGACTCCATGGGCTGGGCACCTTTTGGCGAAGTATCGAGTATGGCAAGCCTTCGGTGGCCCAATGCCACATTCTCATAAACGAACAGGCCTTCCCCGTCAGGCCCCCTGTGGGCGATCATTTTGGTCATCGCCCTGATTGTGTGGTGCGATGCCGGTTCCCCGCTCAGATTAAATATTCCTGCAATGCCACACATTTAGCCAATTGATTGGATTGAATCGATAACATAGTCAAAATCTTCCCTGGTCATTTTATTATGCAGGGGTATGGCCATAGACGCGTTATTCGCTGTTTCGGCCTCCGGGAAATCAGCACTCCTGATCCCATACTTGTCCTTATAAAAATCAAGCATATGAACCGCGTGCGTGCCAGGCCGGGTACTTATCCCGCGGCTTTGGAGAAATTCCATTATATCGTTCCGTTTAAGCGGAGACCTGGACTCATCAATGTGGACAACATACGATTGCCACCCGTGCCTGTAATCCTTCCCGACACGAGGCGTTCTTATCCAGGGAATGCCGCTGAATGCCGCGTTGTAATATTCAGCCCATTTCTGGCGGGTGTCAATATAGGAATCCAGCTTCCTGATCTGCACAGCGCCTACCGCGCCCTGCAGATCGGTCATCCTGTAATTAAATCCAAGTACCTCAAAAGCGGGAAGCACATAAGGTTTGGGACCTTTGTGGCGCTGCTCCTCCGATACAGAGGCTCCGTGATTGCGCATGACATCGATCTTATGCGCCAGCGCATCGTCATTGGTGGTAATCATGCCCCCCTCACCAGTAGTGACCGATTTGCGCGGATGGAAGGAGAAGCAACCTGCATCGCCCAAACCTCCGGCCGGCACGCCTTTATAGGATGCACCGGCTGCGCATGCGGCATCTTCAATGATTTTCAATCCGACCGAGGCTTTCCTGACCGCATCCATGTCTGCACACAAACCGAAAAGGTGAACCGGGATGATAGCCTTGGTGTTTGATGTTATCTTGTCCCTGATTTTAGATGGATCGATATTAAATGTCAAAGGATCAATATCCACGAAAACGGGCTTGGCATTACAATACAGTACGGCATTTGCGGTAGCCACCCAGGTAAAAGCGGGAACAAGTACTTCATCGCCAGGGCCTATGCCAGCCGCCAGGAGCGCAAGATGCAGGGCCGTGGTGCAATTGGAAACAGCCAGGGCATGCTTTACCTGGTGCCTTTCCGCAAACAACATTTCGAACTCCCTTACCCGCGGTCCCTGGGTCACCCAGCCGCTGAACAAGGGCTCGCGCAGCGCCTGCCATTCCTCATCCCCCAGAGCGGGCTGGGATATCTGTATCTGCCTTTTTGCCATAAACATCAGGCCACAATGGGCTTTTTCATAGTACTGTCCCTCCATTCGATCAAGCGGGTAAGCCCCTGCACCAGGTTATATTTATACTTAAAACCGATCTCCTTTTCTGATTTTTCGGTAGAGCCTATCCTGTTTTTCACCAGGGCTCTGGCATCATCGGCACTGTATGGCTTATACGTTACCTTCAGGTCAGATTTCTTAAGCTCGAGTATGGTATCGCAAAGCTGCCGGATGGTAGTTTGCACTCCTGTACCCACGTTATAAAAGCCGTATTTTATTTCACTTTTAAGCGCGGCAATATTGTAACGCGCCACATCCTCCACGTAAATAAAATCATAAGCCTGAGAACCATCCCCATTGATAACAGGCGGCTCGTTCGCGTCAATTTTGTTCAGCATAATAGGTACTACCCCGCTGTACACCGCATGCTGGTCCTGCCCCGGGCCATACACGTTCATATACCTCAGCCCGATAACAGACAGTCCGTAGCGGTCATTATAGGCGGTACACATGGCTTCTCCAGCGATTTTGGTGGCGCCATAAAAATTTTTGTTATTGAACGGATGGTTCTCGGTCATCGGCACCTCAACAGCATCCCCGTAAACGGAGGCAGAGGAAGAATAGATCAGCTTTTTCACGTTATTCCTCACACACGCCTCGAGCACGTTAAAGGTGCCTGCAATGTTCACATCGAAAGCCGTACGCGGATAGTCTTTACAGTGCAGCAACCACATGGCTGCAAGGTGAAAAACATAATCCACTCCTTTCATGGCATCGTTAAGGATATCCGTTTCACGCACATCGCCACCGGTCGGATAAATATAGCAACGTGGATCTTTAAGCGATAATCTGATATTATCCATTTTGCCACGCGCAAAATTATCATAGATGATCACTTCTTTGGCGCCCTCGCGCAGCAGTTCGGCCACCACGAAACCACCGATAAAGCCGGCTCCCCCGATCACCAGCACTTTTTTGTCTTTTATTTCCATGGATTTTCAGTTTAAATTTTTATAGACCCAGTTGGTATCAGCATGCACGTACCCGTGCACAGTACCCCAAAGATAATCGCCTTTTCCGGGCTCAGCAAGGTTACTGACCGTAAATTCAAATACATTTTGCGCAGTATCGATCACCGAACCGGAATTGAAGAACGAAAGGTTGGCTGTGAGCAGGTACCGCCCTGGCATCAGGCAAGTGTTAAAGTCAACTTCGACCAGGTGGTTTCCCTTGCAAAAATCGACCGTTGTAAACTTAGATCTGTAATCGGATGAGAATACCACTGTTTCATGAACTCCATTCTTCAACTGTACCGAAAGCAGCGCGCCTTTGATATCCTGCAAGGCCTGTAATTCCATCTTTATCCTGAACCGTTCATTGAAGCGTAACTCATTGGTCTTCTCCTGGCCCTGATTGATCACATACGCCACCTTAAACCTCGCCTCGCCAGTGCCGTAAGGCCGGTAAAAATCATCCGGGATGATCCCTGTCTTTGCTACTTCCTTGTTTTCGGAAAAATACTCATCGATAGTCTCGTGGATGCTGCCATTGACCTTAATCCTTCCCTTTTCCAATAGTATACCTCTTGTGCAGAGCGACTTCATAATGGCCATATTATGACTCACGAACAGGACCGTACGCCCCTGCCCTGAAACGTCCTTCATCTTCCCGAGGCATTTTTTCTGGAACTCCATATCGCCTACGGCCAGCACCTCATCCACAATAAGGATATCCGGCTCGAGGTGGGCTGCCACTGCGAAGGCAAGGCGCACATACATACCTGACGAATACCGTTTGACCGGTGTGTCAATAAAGCGCGATACGCCCGAAAACTCAATGATCTCATCCAGTTTGCTCCTTATTTCGGCCTTTGACATGCCCAGTATGGCGCCATTCAGAAAAATATTTTCACGGCCGGTCAGCTCGGGGTGAAAACCGGTGCCCACCTCCAGCAGGCTGGCCGCCCGGCCCTTGATTTTAATGCTACCTGATGTAGGGGATGTAACTCTCGACATGATCTTCAGCAAGGTAGATTTACCTGCACCGTTCTTGCCAATAATACCCAGCACTTCGCCCCGCCTGACCTCGAATGAGATATCTTTAAGCGCCCACAGGTAATCCTCTTCTTTCAATTCCCTCTTCCAGGAGTCGTTACCCTTGATCCTGCTCTTCCACCATAAGCGTATATCCTCACGTATGGTTCCCGAAGTGATCACCCCGAGCTTATACAGTTTGCTTACTGCATCCACTTTTATCACGAGATCGCTCATTATCAGACAGTATCCATAAATGTTCGTTCTACCTTATTGAAGATGGCGGTTCCCAGGAAAAAAATGACCAGCGAGAATACCGCACTATAGCCGAGGTTAAGATAACTTACCTGGCCGGTACCCAGGAATCCATTCCTGAAGGTTTCCACGATCGCGGTCATGGGATTAAGATCAAGTATCCACCGGTATTCTCCCCACAAGGATGCGGGATAGATGATGGGGGTAAGGTACATCCAGAGCTGCAGCCCGAAAGCCAGAAAGAAAGAAAGATCGCGGTATTTGGTGGTAAGCGATGAAACGAGCAGGCCCGCACCCATACCCATCAGGGCCATAATGATGAGCAAAAGCGGAAGCAAGGCCACCGTTGTGCCCGGGCTTATGTCACCCCGGTAAATGTAATAGGCTGCAATAGCAAGGAATATTCCCAACTGAATAAAGAATCTTACTGCATTGGAAATGACCACCGAAACCGGTACAGCCAGGCGAGGGAAATAGATCTTGCCGAATATGCCTGCATTGGAAAGAAAAGTGTTGGAAGTATTGCTGAAACAACCTGCAAAAAAATACCAGATGATGATCCCGGAAAGGTAAAACACAGGACCGGGACTGCCGTCAGTGGGTATACGCGCGAAATTCCCGAAAATGAACGTGTACATCAGTGTGGTAATGAGCGGTTGCAGGATATGCCACAACGGGCCCAGCAAGGTTTGCTTATATTGCGCTGTAAAATCCCTTTTAACAAACAAAAGAATAAGATCGCGGTAGGCCCATAGCTCCCTATACCGCAGGTCAAAGAATCTATTCCTAGGCTTTATTTCCAGGTCCCAGGTCACCGGGGCCGGATTTTCAGTTGGTGTCATAGGGCTTAGTTGGTACCTCCGTAACCGCCATAGCCACCGTATCCATAGCCGCCATAACCCGAACCGTAGCCATAGCCGTAACCGTAACGGTTGTAATAATACCTGGACTTACGTCTCTTTACACCGTTGAGCAGGAAGCCGAAGTTCCTGATCTTGTTGAACTCTACGATCTCATGCGCATTGTTGATAGCCGCCTTGTAGGCAAACTTAGTGTTGATCACGAACAAGGTTATATCCGCATATTTCATCAGCATCAGCGCATCGGATATCAGTCCCACAGGAGGAGTATCAACGAATACATAGTCGTAGTTCTTACGGCCGTACTCGATGATCTCGGCCAACTGTTTTGACAGGATCATTTCCGAAGGATTAGGCGGTAAAGGGCCTGAAAGTATAACCTCCAGGTTCTCGATCTGTGTCTTTTTAATGCATTCCTCAATACTATCCTTGCCGATAACGATGGTACTGATACCCCTATCGGCCTCCAGTTCCAGCCCCTTTTGAACCCTGGGCTTGTGCAGGTCCAGTTCGAGGATCAGCACGCGCTTGGAGGCCTTGGCGAGTATGCAGGCCAGGTTAAGCGTGCAAAACGTTTTACCCTCGCCCGAGTTGTTCGAGGTGGTGACCACTACTTTTGACCCCGACTCTATCGACATGTACTGCAGGTTAGTACGTATACTTCTGAACGATTCGGCTATAGCTGACTTGGGTTCGGAGTCCACTACGAGAATTAAATCATGAATATTTTTCACAAAAGGTACCTCGCCCATGATCGGCAGATGGGTAGCCGCCTTCAGTTCCTCGAAGCTTTCCACCCGTTGATAAAAGATCACCCGGATAACGATGAGCAGCAGAGAAAAGAGCAACGCGAAGCCTACGAAAGAATAGTAGATCTTGTTCTTGTTCGGTGAGATAAGGCCAACGTTCCTTGCAGTCTCAATGACCTTTGTCTCGGGAATTATACCCGCTTTGGCAATAATAGTGTTAGCTCTCTTCTGTAAGAGAAAGATATACATGTTTTCATTGACAGAAAGTCTGCGTTGTATATTGATCAATCCGCGCTGCTTAAGGGGAAGCGTTTGTATCTTTCCGATATAACCGGCTATCTCCTTATTTACATTCTCGATCCGCTCCAGGGTGGCTTTACGCGCATTGGCTATATAGGTCAGCAGCGTTTTTTTCAAAGCCTCGATCTTCTTATCCAGTTCCTGGATGGCAAAACTCTCGGGAGTCACGCCTGTCAATGCATCGTTACGGGATATCTGCAGGTTATACAGCTCCGAAGTGCTCTTGATCAAAAAACCGTCTCCCGAAGTGATATAAACGGACGGAGGGAGAAACTGGGGGTCCCTGTCTTCGATGATGTATTTTTCCAGGTCATCCAATGCCCCAATCTGTAATTTAAAATCAGTTTTCTTGGCATCGTAATCGCTAAGCTTCCGGAAGTATTCCTCTCCTTCCCTGCTAAGATCAAGTATGGCTTTATCTTCCTTATAAGCCTGCATGGTATCCTCGATCTCATTGAGCACACCTGTGACCTCATCCATCTGCTTTTCGATATAATACAGGGTTTTCTCGTTGATCTCGATCCTCGACAGGAGCGTATTTTCAATATACACCTGCGACAGGGTATCCAGGAAAGTGATGGCCCGTTCAGGTATGACATCGCTTACCGATAACTGCAGTATGTTTGTATATTCAGGATTCTCTACGTTGAGCGCGCTTTGATAATAAGCGATCAGGTTGGGCCGGTAATGGATCTGAATCAGGTATTCTACCTTGGTGAGCTCCGAAATGGTTTGCGGATTTATGGTGCCGGTTTTATAAACCACCGCCTTAATATCATTTCCAATCAATTCCTTGTCAAAAACACCTTTGATCTTACTCTCTGTCTGTCCTTTTTTATAAGTTATCTCGAACTCATTCAGGTTCAGTATCTTAAACTTCATCTGCTGCTCGAACAGTTCGTTATTCAGAGCCGAATAGGTCACTTTAAATGGCATGCCTTTGAACTGCTCCTGGGTTTTCAGGCGCCCCACAATGTAATACGAAACATCAAAATCCAGCCGGTCGATGGTCTTTTCAATGAGGTTAAAGGACTTTATTACCCTCATTTCGTTAGAGTTATCGATATAGGTCTGTGCGCTGCCGTAATAGGAATTATAGGTTTCGTTAATAACGCTGGAAGGAATGTACTGATCATTCGATTTCAGCAGCAACTGGGTACTGGCCGAGAATATCTCGGTTTGCTTATGCACATAAAGATAGGCCAGAATAGATGCAAAGAAGCTAAAAATCAATGGGATCCACCAATTTTTCTTGATAATGGACCATAGCTTCTTAAGGTCTTCTACGGTGATTATACTGCTATCCTTCTTCATGGAGAGGCGGTGACAAAGGTAAATATTTATTAACAACCTTCTTCATGAAGCCAAACAAGGGCTTTATCCTAACATCTATAAAGTTCACACATATGTAAGAAAATCAATGAATTTGTTTATATTTACCTGCCCAATTGTTCTAAATTTGCGCAATAAGAGTAGGATTGAAACCAATCCGAGTTTTTTCAGTATAAGAACATATAAAACACTCCTGCTATGAGAAATTTATTTACTCTTCTCGGCCTTGCATTTTGCTCCATTTCATATTCAGCTTCATTTACCTCTAACCAGAACGGGGGATGGGGAAACCCCATCTGGACTATTGTTGGGGTTGATGCGGACGGACGGCCTGATGGCGATGACGATGTAGTAATTGCACACACCGTATCGTTGAACACCAATGGTTTTTCCAGGAGCGTTACAATAGACCCGGGAGCACAATTGAACCTGAATAATTTTTTCGTGTCCATTAACGGTAATTTTACCGTTAACGGGACGCTGGCTTTTTCTGGCCGAGTATATATAAACTCCACTGGTACTTTTTCGGCTGCCGCGCCAATAAGCGGAAACAACTGGGATCTTTATATACAAGGGGGCACAGTGACCATCGCTGCAGGAACTACGGTTCAGAACATCTCTAACCTAAGTGTTTCTGCGGCCGCTACGGTCAATAATAACGGTGACATTACCACACTGTCTACCATGACCCTTGCCGGAACATGGAACAATCTTGCAAATTCTATTTTAAGGGTCAGGAGTAATATTTCAGGAACAGGCATTCTTAATGCATCGGGCAATCCCAACACCGTACAATACAGCACAAACGGTTACAATACCGTAAAATCTGCAACCTATCACCATCTTACTCTGTCCGCTTCCGGGTCGCTTCAGCATCAGAAAACGCTTTCGGGCGCCATTACGGTAAATGGCAACCTGACTATTAACTCCCCGGTTTTTCTCAGTGCCGCTGGTTTTGCCATAACGCTTGGCGGTAACTGGACCAACAATGCTAATATTAACCATTCACTGGCAACCGTAAACCTGAATGGGTCCGGCACGCAAACGATCGCCAGATGGACCTCTACCGAAGTATTCAGCACCCTACAGCAAACCGGGACGGGCACCGTACAGCTCGGCAATGGCATTGGCGGGTATACGGGTGCGATCAGGGTTACCACTGCCTTCAGTCAGTCAGACGGCACTTTTGACGTTTCGGCCAGCAACTATGCCGTTAGAATTGACGGCAGTTGGAACCGTACCGGTGGCACCTTTAATGCCCGCAACGGAACCGTAACCTTCCAGGGCACCGCAGCCCAAACGCTGAACGGAAGCGTAACTACCGATTTTTATAACCTGACCAGCAGCAACGCTGCAGGAGTTTCTTTTGTTACTGGCACTTACAATATTACGAACATACTTACCTGTACAACGGGAACCCTCACCCATACAGGAGGTACTGTCACGCTGGTCTCAACCGCTGGCGCAACGGCCATCGTGGGCAATGGTGGCGGCAGCTACGCGGGCACGTATATCCTTCAGCGCTTCATATCAGCGCGTGCCGCCAACTGGCACGACTTTAGCAGCGCTGTTACCGCAACTACTCTGGCCGATTGGGATGGAACGGGAACGCCTGGTGAATTGTACTTGAGCGGTGTGAACGGTCCTGACGGAGATGCCTGCTGTCCGCTGTTTTATTCTGTGAACACCTACGATGAGCCTTCAGCCACATATTCTCCCGTTACGCAAACGACTACTGCCCTAACCGTAGGCAAGGGTTATACGATATGGCTTGCGGATGATGAAACCTCATGGCCTGCCTTGCGGACTATGGATACGCGTGGGACCCCTAATTCAGGGACCCAGGTTCTGGGCGCTGCCGTTATCAGCTATTCTGGCGCCAGCCCTGACCCTGGCGGAAACCTGGTTGGAAATCCCTTTCACGCTTCCATCAACTGGGCGAGTGTCACTAAAACGAACGTAAGCGGTACGTTTTACATGCTCGATGCGACAGGTAACTATACCGCATTCAGTGGTTCTGCCACCATCCCTCCGACACAGGGCTTCTTTATCTATGCCACCGGACCCGGGGCCTCGCTGAGCATTCCTCAATCGGCTAAGCTTACCTCTACTTCAAGTACGTTCAACCGGATAATCGAACCTTATAATCTTAAGCTGAACCTGACCTGCTCCGAAACCCCCTTTTCGCAGGAGGTCACAATTAATTTTGATGAAACAGCAAGCCTGGGATATGAAGATGTGCTTGATGCCTACTTTGTCAAATCACCGAACAAAAAAGCGCCCAATCTCACCCTGGTAATGGACGGCAGCAATCAACTGATCAAAAGCACGTTTAATCCTTCAGATGATGTTAGCCTGCCCCTGCGAGCCAGGGCTTCGGTTTCGGGAATGTATACCATTACCGCTTTTAGGGCGGAATTCATTGAAGAATATGCCTGCGTTTTGCTTGAGGATGTGTTCGCAAATAAGATCATCGATCTGAAAAAGCAGCCGGAGTATTCTTTCTATATGGCAGAGAACGACAACCCCAACCGATTTGTGCTGCACCTGCTGAAAAAAGAAACCGACTGCGAGCAAACGCTTGCCAAGAGCAAGCCCGAATACTTCAACCCTGACATGGTTCGCATTGTGAATTACGCTGACGGGGCATTTATCCAATTCGACCTGGATGAGGCCACGAACGCAGAGATCGCTGTTTACAACATGCTGGGTGAAACGGTTAGCATTTCGAATCACAACGCCTTTAAGCAGACCATCGAACTGAACACCAGCGGTGCATCCGGATTCTATATCGTAAAAGTGACCGTGGGCAGCAATGTGGTCACCGAAAAGGTATTCGTTACACAAAAATAGGGAACGAAAGATTTTATTACCTTTGCATTGAAATGAAAAGATCGGCTTTACTGACAGTAGTTGTATTTTTTGCCCTGCAGTTCATTGCGGTACAGCGCTCAGCGGCCGCTCCTATGGGCCCTCCCAAGCCTCCCATGGGCCCCCCCTGCTGGCCTCCTCCTTGTGTACCGATCGATGGGGGCGTGAGCCTGCTGATCGCGGCCGGGGCAGTGTATGGCGGAAAGAAGCTTTACGATTCGCGCAAGAACAAAACAGCGGAGTAAAACGCTGATGAATGTTTCTTTTTTAAAGAATCCCATCGCCCGTTTCCTGGTCTTTTTCGGTGTCATGTACCTGGCATGGTACCTGCTGTATGAGCT
>JBFLYZ010000065.1:17243-19280 GCA_040756415.1 Bacteroidota bacterium | reverse complement strand
TTTTTCGTAAAAATACTGACTGCCAACCCCTCTCTGCCCATGATAGCTAAATACGCTCCTGATCATGTTTTGGTCTTTAACGAAAAAAAAGAAAGGAATGGCAAAAGAGCTATTGCCATTATCCTGGTTGTGGTGCTTAGCTTTACTTCCGCTTTTGTTCGAGCGCAATGTTCTCCCTGCGCTGCCACCACCATCAATGTAAACCTCTCCTCTACTCCCGATACGGCATGGACATTCAGCAGCACGCGGAACGGAAACTGTTGTGGGGATAATAACTGCATACGTTTCAACGTTACGCTGAACCCCCTCTCCAACCTATTGAGCTTTAACGTTACCAATCCCTCACCCAGCGGATCGGCATTTTATAGTATCAATTGCGGCCCGCTTATTTCCATCGGAACGCCAGCTTGCGTCAGCAACCAGACCTTTGTTTGTATCTCGTACTGTAAGCCCGGAGGCGATTCACCCACTTATCACATCACGGCCACCCGTACCGTTGTGGGGTCTCCCGACAAGACCACCCGCGTTGGCTGCGGCACACAGATATCCGTAACCGGCCTTTCGGTGCCTACTATTACCTGGAACTCCGTATTTCCCGGTACTCCCGGACAGTATAACACCTACCTGAGCTGCACCAGCGCATGTTCTGTAACTACAGTCACTCCCACTTCTACGACCCCTGCCTTTATCGACTACTACGTAAGCGGTAGCCCCCTGACCGGATGCCCGGGCACCAACGGTGATACCATTCGGGTATACGTAGTACCCGGAATGACCGCTTCGATCACACCGGCCGCTCCGGTTGTTTGCTCATCAGGTCCCAACACGGTTAATGTTACTGCGAACCCTTCAGGCGGAGCGCCTCCGTATTCATATTCTTGGGCTCCCGGAGGCATGACCACGCAAACGGTCACAGTAGGTGTGGGTACCTACACGGTTTTTGTTTCAGACACAGCTTCCGGTTGTCCCCCCGTTCAGGCTACGGTTACGGTAACCGGGGTTACGAATCCATCCGCACCTGCGGCAGGGAGCAATAGTCCTGTGTGCGTGGGACAAACGCTGAACCTTACAGCCAGCACGATCTCAGGGGCTACCTATCAATGGTCAGGCCCGAACGGATTTACGTCAACCCTGCAGAACCCATCCATAGCAAACGTAACTGCAGCGGCTGCCGGTGTTTATACCGTTACGGCAAGCTTAAGCGGGTGTCCCAGTCCACCCTCCACCACCACGGTTGTGGTCAATACAGTTCCATCTGCTCCCGCGGCAGGGAGCAATAGCCCCGTATGTACAGGCCAGACGCTCAATCTAACGGCAAGCACGATCAGCGGTGCCACTTACAACTGGACCGGCCCTAACGGATTTATATCCACGCTGCAGAACCCATCGATCACGAATGTTACTTCTGCTGCTGCGGGAACCTATACGGTCACGGCTACGGTGAATGGCTGTACCAGTCCGGACGCCACGACCACTGTTACGGTCAACACCACTCCTGCCGCGCCAACTGCCGGCAGCAACAGCCCGATCTGTGCCGGGCAAACATTGAACCTGACCGCCAGCACCATAAGCGGGGCAACCTATAACTGGACCGGCCCAAACGGTTTTACTTCTACTTTGCAGAATCCTTCCATCAGCAATGCTACCGTAGCCGCTACGGGAACGTATTCGGTAACGGCCACTGTGAACGGTTGTACGGGGCCAGCGGGAACAGTTGCGGTTACAGTTAATGCAATACCCGCGGCACCAACTGCAGGCAGCAACAGCCCGATCTGTGCCGGGCAAACATTGAACTTAACGGCCAGCACGATCAGTGGCGCTACATATAACTGGAGCGGTCCCAACGGGTTCAGTTCCGCTTCGCAAAACCCTTCTATCTCGAATGCCACTGTTGCGGCAGCAGGCACGTACTCTGTAACCGTTACAGTGAGCGGCTGCACCGGGCCTGCGGGAACTGTAACCGTTACAGTTAACCCCATTCCGGCCGCCCCCACTGCCGGCAGCAACAGCCCGCTGTGTACGGGTCAGACACTGAAT
>JBFLYZ010000065.1:0-17143 GCA_040756415.1 Bacteroidota bacterium | reverse complement strand
TTGACCGCCAGCACTATAGTGGGCGCCACTTACAACTGGACGGGCCCTAATGGTTTTACTTCTACCTCACAGAACCCCAGTATAACTAACGTAACGCTGGCGGCAGCAGGAACCTATAGCGTAACAGCTACCGTAGCAGGTTGCACCGGGCCTGCAGGAACGGTAACAGTTACCATCAATGCTACACCTGCCGCCCCTACGGCAGGCAGCAACAGCCCGATCTGTGCCGGGCAAACACTCAACCTCACGGCCAGCAACATTGTAGGCGCGACCTATAACTGGACCGGCCCCAATGGATTCACGTCTACCTCTCAAAACCCGAGCATCAGCAATGCTACCGTGGCTGCCACGGGTACGTATTCGGTAACGGCCACTGTGAACGGCTGTACGGGGCCTGCGGGAACAGTTGCGGTTACAGTTAATGCAATACCAGCCGCTCCGACAGCCGGAAGCAATAGCCCGGTCTGTACGGGTCAGACCCTGAATTTGACCGCCAGCACTATAGTGGGCGCCACTTACAACTGGACGGGCCCTAATGGTTTTACTTCTACCTCACAGAACCCCAGTATAACTAACGTAACGCTGGCGGCAGCAGGAACCTATAGCGTAACAGTTACTGTAGCCGGTTGCACCGGGCCTGCAGGAACGGTAACGGTTACCGTCAACGCCACCCCTGCTGCACCAACGGCAGGCAGCAACAGCCCGGTATGTACCGGGCAGACGCTGAACCTCACGGCCAGCAACATTGTAGGCGCTACATATAACTGGACAGGGCCTAACGGCTTTACTTCCACTTCGCAAAATCCCAGCATAACCAACGTGACGCTTGCCGCTGCCGGTACATATAGTGTAACAGCAACCGTTGCTGGTTGTACGGGGCCTGCAGGAACAGTAACGGTTACCGTCAACGCTACCCCTTCAGCACCAACGGCCGGCAGCAATAGCCCCATCTGTGTCAACCAGACTTTAAACCTCACGGCCAGCACGGTCAGCGGTGCTACGTACAACTGGACGGGCCCTAATGGTTTTACTTCCACTTCACAAAATCCGAGCATACCCAACGCCACTATAGCTGCCACCGGCACCTACTCTGTCACCGTTACTGTAAACGGCTGTACCAGCCCTGCTGGCACGGTTACCGCGGTGGTTAATTCCGCGCCTGCGACTCCCACTGCCGGCAGTAATAGCCCGGTATGTACCGGGCAGACGCTGAACCTCACCGCCAGCACCATTGTGGGAGCAACCTATAACTGGACCGGCCCTAACGGATTCACGTCTACCTTACAGAACCCCAGCATAGCCAGCGTTACGCTTGCTGCTGCCGGTACTTATACCGTTACTGCATTCAACGGCTGCTCCAGTTCTCCGGCAACCACTACCGTTGTCGTAAATGCCACTCCCGCTGCCCCCACAGCAGGAAGCAACAGTCCGGTCTGCGTTGGATCAACCCTCAACCTTACCGCAAGTACGATATCGGGTGCCACGTATAACTGGACAGGGCCTAACTCATTCTCTTCGACCCAGCAAAATCCAAGCATTCCCAATGTGACCACGGCAGATGCGGGTACCTATTCGGTTACGGCCACGGTCAACGGCTGTACCGGGCCTGCCGGGAACATTACCGTTGTGGTCAACTCTCCCGCTATTGTCAGTGCCGGACCCGATCAGACCGTATGCGGCAACAATGCCGCCACGCTGCTCAGCGGAACATCGAGCACCGGGTCTGCGGTTTGGTCGACAAGCGGAAGCGGCACCTTCAGCCCGAATAATACCACGCTGAATGCAACCTACAATCCCAGCGTTGGCGATATTTCTGCAGGTGCCGTTACCCTTACGCTTACTTCTTCCAACAATGGAGCCTGCGCGCCCGTTACCGACCAGGTTATCATTACCATTACTCCTGCCCCAACTGTAAGCGCGGGTCCCGACCAGACGGTTTGCGCCAATAATGCCAACGTAACGCTAAACGCTTCATTTACGGTTTCTGCCGGTGTGGTGTGGACTACCTCGGGATCAGGTACATTCTCGCCCAATAATATAACTGCTAATACAACTTACATTCCCAGCGCGGGTGATACGGCTGCCGGAACCGTGACCATTACTGTAACTACAACAGGCAATGGTAACTGTCTGCCCGTACAGGATCAGATGATTATTACCATCACGAATGCACCGGTGGTGAATGCCGGTATAGACGATTCGGTATGCGTTAATAATCCCAATGCCACGCTTAACGGCTCATCCAGCACCGGATCTGCTACGTGGACCACCAGCGGATCCGGATCGTTCAATCCAAGCAATACAACATTCAATCCTACCTATATTCCCAGCGCAGGCGACCTGGCCGCGGGGTTTGTCATTCTTACTCTTACGTCAGGCAATAACGGGAACTGTCTTGCTGTGGTAGACACCGTGATCATTACTTATACACCCCAACCTGTAGTTAACGCGGGCAACGATATTACGGTGTGCGCGAATAATGCCGCTGTGGTTCTTGCAGGCACTTCCACCACGGGATCGGGAATCTGGACCACGAACGGAAGCGGGAGCTTTACTCCCAGCAATACCACGCTTAACGCGACTTATATTCCCAGTAATGCAGATACGCTGGCCGGAACGGTAACACTTACCCTTACCTCGACCAGCAACGGGGGATGCCTTGCGGTTACCGATCAGATGGTGATCACCATTACCGATGCACCTACCGCCAATGCAGGGCCCGATGCTTCAGTATGTTCGAACAATGCCATTGTTGCTTTAAACGGATCCTTTACCACATCAGCAGGTGCGCAATGGTCCACTTCCGGCAGCGGAACCTTTGCACCGAATACCACTGCGATGAATGCCACGTATACGCCAAGCACTGCCGATACCGCTGCTGGAACCGTAACCATCTACCTTACCACAACAGGTAACGGGAACTGCCTGCCTGTGGTGGACTCGATGATCATTACCTACACCAATGCGCCTACCGTCAGTGCAGGCAGTAATGCATTTGTCTGCCTGAGCAATCCTAATTACCAGCTTAACGGCTATTCCTCAACGGGCTCGGGCACCTGGACCACATTGGGCAGCGGAACATTTACTCCAAACGCCAATACCGTCAATGCCACCTACGTGCCCAGCACTGCCGATACTGCTGCCGGAAGTGTTACGCTGATATTCACTTCCACCAATAACGGAGGCTGTAACCCTGTGGTGGATACCGTAATACTGACCTATACGACCACACCTACAGTAAGTGCAGGCGGTAATCAAACTGTTTGCGCCAATAACGCCAGCGTGATTCTTAACGGAAGCTCTTCGACCGGAAGCGGAATATGGAGCACCAGCGGAACAGGCACATTTACACCTAACAATACCACGCTCAACGCTACGTATATTCCGAGCCCTGCCGATACTGCAGCCGGCACGGTTACCCTCACGCTTACAGCTACCAACGGCTGCTTCCCTACCGCACAAAGTATAATTATTACGATCACCGATGCGCCTTTTGTGAATGCCGGGCCTGACCAGGCCGTGTGCAAGACGAATCCGAATGCCGCGCTGAATGGTTATGTGGGAGGCGGCTCTACCACAGGTGTATGGAGCAGCAGTGGCACCGGCACATTCACTCCAAGCAATACCTCGCTGAACCCGACCTATATTCCCAGTAGCGCGGATACTGCGGCAGGAAACGTCATCCTGGTGCTTACCTCTACGAATAATGGTAACTGCAATGCTGTTACAGACACGCTGATCATTACCTATACGCAAACACCTGCTGCCTTTGCGGGCACTGACATCTCCGCATGCGCCAATAACCCGGTGAACCTGAACGGCATTATTACAGGTGGAAATGGTACTGGAATATGGACCACGCCCAACGGCAGCGGCTCCTTTGCCCCGAATACCACCACTTTAAATGCAAGCTATACGCCTAGCAATAACGATACGCTCAACAGTCCGATCGTTCTTGTTCTTACATCCACCAACAATGGTGGCTGCCTGGCCGATTCCGATACGCTGCTGATCACGGTCAACCCCGGTCCGGATGTGGATGCCGGCCCGGATCAGACGGTGTGCTCCAATAATGCCAATGTAAGCCTCAACGGTTCAGTATTAATTGCTACCGGAGCTCAATGGACCAGTTCGGGTACCGGTTCATTCACACCCAACGACAGCACGCTGAACGCCACGTATGTCCCCAGCCCGGCCGACATTAATTCCGGCTCAGTAACCCTGGTGCTTACATCTACCGGCAATGGCCTGTGTAATGCTGTTACCGATACGATGGTTGTTACTTTCAGTCCGGCACCTTTGGTGAATGCCGGCCCTAACCTGTTCATCTGCCAGGGTACTATGACTGCCAACCTGAGCGGAAGCGTGACCGGAGGCAGCACAACGGGCGTATGGAGCACATTGGGCAGCGGCACCTTTTCGCCCAACGACAGCACCCTGAATGCGGTGTACAACCTGAGTGTGGGCGATACTGCGGCCGGAACCGTTACGCTCGTGCTTACTTCCACTAACAATGGTAGCTGTCTGGCCGAAACCGATACGGTGGTCATTATCATAACCTCTATTCCCGTTACGCTGGCGGGATCCGATACGGCCCTTTGTGCAAATAATGCGAATCTCACACTAAATGGAAACGTATTGGGCGGTTCAGGAACGGGACAATGGACAAGCAACGGCACCGGAACGTTTACGCCCAGCGATACCACGTTGAACGCAACTTATATTCCGAGTGCGGCTGATATCGCTTCCGGATCGGTTACACTGATACTGACGGCAACCAATGCCTGTGTACCGGTAGCCGATACCCTGGTCATCACCTTTACGCCAGCTCCAACGATAAATGCGGGCAACAATACGGCCATCTGCGCCAGTGACATCGTAAACCTGAGCGGTGCGGTGAATGTGGCCACGGGCGGCCAATGGACTTCCACCGGCACCGGCACGTTTGCCCCGAACGATACCACGCTGAACGGAGTCTATATTCCGAGCAGTGCCGACATTAGTGCCGGAACGGTTATCCTGATCCTGACCTCAACAGGTAACGGTAATTGCATTGCGGTCTCAGATAGTATAGTGGTAACCATACAGGCCAAACCCGATGCCGACTTTACCAGCACTCCCGCCTGCCTTAATACACCTATTGTGTTTACCGATATTTCTACCGGTACTGTTTCTTCGTGGAGCTGGGATTTCGGAAATGGGAGCTCTGCCAGCCAGAACCCGACCAATACCTACTCTTCCACCGGAACGCAAACGGTTACCCTGATCGTAAGCACTTCGGCAGGTTGTTCGGATACGGTAATGAAGACGATCTATATCAACCCCTTGCCCACCTCACTTTTCACTTCGCAGACTTTCTGCCCTGATTCAGCTATGTTCACAGATGGATCAAGTATTCCTTCGGGAAGTATTTCTACCTGGAACTGGAGCTTTGGCGATTCCACCTCCAGCTCGCTCCAGAATCCCACACATACCTATCCATCTACAGGAAGCTTTGTAGTGACCCTGAGTGTGACCTCCGACTCGGGATGTATTGCAGTGTTTTCCGACACCCTGACTCTTGACTCCTGTTCGGACGTGCTCGCCAATACACCCGCGGTGCCTTCCGCCTTCACGCCCAATGGTGATGGCGTAAACGACATACTCTTCGTCAGGGGCGGCCCGCTGAGCGAGATGGAGTTCAGGATATTCAATGAGTGGGGCAACCAGATATTCCTTTCCACCGATCAGGCTGCGGGATGGGACGGCACCTACAAAGGCAAGCTGCAGACTGGCGGAACCTATATCTATACCCTGGTGGGCAAGATGCCTGACGGCACAGATGTAAAACTTTCGGGCGATGTAACCATCATCAGATAAAGCAGGCAGTGTTATCTGTTGATTTTAAAAAAAATGACTAATTTAACGCAAGCCATGTTTATACAGATAAGTTGACTAACCCCCTTGCCAATGAAATACACTTGTACCCCTGAAGCTATTTCTTATAACAACAAGAGCAAGAAGCCAGCCCAACCTGTTCTTTTCGCTTCCTTTCTATTTAAATGCTTTACTGGGCTTTTATTTGCTTTATCCCTTCCCGCGGTGGTTTCCGCCACCCATATCGTTGGCGGTTCGCTCAACTATACGCACAACGGTGGCGACAGTTACACGGTAACACTCAAGCTTTACCGCGATTGCTGCCCTACCTGCGCTGCTTATCCGGCCAGCGTGACCATTACGGTACTGCAGGCTGACGGCACCCCCTTTACGCCTTCGCGCGATTTTACCATGGCTGGCGGTGTGGTAACCCCGGTACCGCTGGTGCTCCCCCCCTGCGCTACGGCACCGCCTTCTCCGCCCTGCGTGGAGGAGCGATCGTATACGGCCACGGTCAACCTGCCGGCTGCGGTTGGAGGAATGCACCTGTACTATTCGGTATGCTGCAGGAATGGCAGCGTGGTCAATATCCAGAACCCAGGCACGATAGGAGAAACATTTTATGCCTTCATTCCCTGCTACCGCAGCGCCTGGGTGGAAAACTTTACGCTGCCCAACGGCACCACCGTTGATAACGGCACTACGGCCTGGTCGAGGACCGTTACCGGCACCCCCACCCTGCCAACGGCCCAGGTGAACAACGATCAGTTCGAAGTGATCAGCCAGAACAGCGCTGCAGCCAGCACGGTTGTCTGGTCGTCACAGGTGATCAACATCGCCTCGTTCACCAGCGGAGTGAACCTGAGCGTTAACTATTCCGAACCGGCCAGCAATACCCTCGAAAACTCGGATTCGATAAAAGTGCTCTACTCCCTGAACGGTGGACCGCTAACCCTTTTTCCGGTCAACGGATCGGCCTTCAACGATTTTAACGGTAGCCGCTTTGCCACCGCATCGGGATTGATCGGTACTACCGTACAGGTCTTTGTCCGCATTGCATTTGGCGCCACTTCGCCCAACGATGAGCTTTATCGTTTCGATATGGTTTCGGTTTACAATGCCGCTTTTGCAGCCAACAGTAACCCTGTTTACGGCAACCCGCCTCCCCTGCTTTTCTGCTCCACCAATAATTTCAGTATCAACCATTCCGCTACCGATGCGGATGGCGATTCGCTTGTCTACTCGATGTATACGCCCTATACTAACGCGGTACCGGTAATTGTAAATAACGTGGCCACGTTCACCCCTGTTACCTGGGTTGCCGGTTATTCGGCCACCAGCCCTTTCAATTCGGGCGGGCCTGGCGTTACCTTAAACCCCTCTACGGGTTTATTGACCGGTGTGGCCAATACCCTTGGTCAGTTTGTGTTCGGAGTGAAAGTACAGGAGTTCAGGGCCGGAACGCTGCTAAGTGAAGTGGTGCGCGATTACCAGGTAACTACCGTTACCTGTCCGCCCTCTATACCACCGGCTCCTACAGCGGGAAGCAACAGCCCCGTTTGCGTGGGCCAGACGCTCAACCTGACGGCAAGCACCGTATCGGGCGCTACCTATTCATGGACCGGTCCCAACGGATTTACTTCCACTCAGCAAAACCCTTCCATTCCCAGCGTTACTCTTGCCGCTGCCGGAACGTATTCCGTAACGGCAACGATCAGCGGATGCACGGGCCCCCCGGGAACCACTACGGTTACGGTCAATCCCCTGCCTGCAGCGCCAACAGCGGGAAGCAACAGCCCCATATGCGCTGGGCAAACGCTTAACCTTACCGCCAGCAATATAGTGGGCGCCACCTACAACTGGTCCGGCCCCAACGGCTTTACGTCTACCCAGCAGAATCCCTCTATCCCCAATGCTACCGTAGCTGCCACAGGAACTTATTCCGTAACGGCAACGGTGAACGGATGTACCGGACCGGCAGGTACGGTAACGGTTACCGTAACGGCCGCGCCAGCAGCGCCTACCGCGGGAAGCAATAGCCCTGTTTGTGTGGGACAAACGCTTAACCTCACGGCCAGCAACATCGTGGGCGCTACCTATAACTGGACCGGTCCGAACGGCTTTACTTCCACTTTGCAAAATCCAAGCATAGCCGGTGTAACGCTTGCAGCCGCTGGAACTTATTCCGTAACGGCCACCGTAGGCGGATGTACAGGCCCCGCAGGAACGGTTACGGTCACCGTTAACCCCAACCCTGTGGCGCCAACTGCTGGCAGCAACAGCCCGGTTTGTGTGGGACAAACGCTTAACCTCACGGCCAGCAGCATCGTGGGCGCAACGTATAACTGGTTTGGCCCGAACGGGTTTACATCTTCACTTCAGAATCCAAGCATTACCAATGTAACCCTGGCCGCTGCCGGCACCTATACGGTAACGGCAACGGTGAATGGATGCACCGGCCCCGGAGGTACGGTAACTGTAACGGTCAACCCCACTCCTGCCGCGCCTACGGCAGGCAGCAACAGCCCGGTATGCTCGGGTCAAACGCTCAATCTTACGGCCAGCAATATTGTGGGCGCTACGTATAACTGGAGCGGTCCGAACGGCTTCACCTCCACCTCGCAGAACCCCTCCATACCCAGCGTTACCCTGGCCGCTGCCGGAACCTACACCGTAACGGCTACGGTTGCAGGCTGCACAAGCCCTAATGCCACCACTACCGTTGTGGTAAATGCCACTCCTGCTGCGCCAACAGCGGGCAGCAACAGCCCTGTTTGTACAGGTCAAACGCTCAATCTTACGGCCAGCACCATTGTGGGCGCTGCCTACAACTGGAGCGGACCGAATGGATTCACTTCTACTTCACAAAATCCCAGTATCACAAACGTAACGCTTGCCGCAGCCGGCACGTATTCGGTAACGGCCACGGTGGCGGGATGCACCGGCCCTGCTGGTACGGTAACGGTAACGGTAAACGCAACTCCTGCAGCTCCTACCGCTGGCAGCAATACCCCTGTCTGTACCGGTCAAACACTGAATCTCACCGCCAGCAATATTGTGGGGGCCACCTATAACTGGACAGGCCCGAACGCCTTTACCTCCGCCTTGCAGAATCCCTCCATTCCCAGCGTTACCCTGGCCGCTGCCGGAACCTATACGGTTACGGCTACCGTATCGGGCTGTACCAGTCCCAATGCCACTACTACGGTAGTGGTGAATGCCACACCGGCAGCGCCCACCGCAGGCAGCAACAGCCCGCTGTGCGTTGGACAAACGCTGAACCTCACGGCCAGCACTATTGTTGGCGCATCGTACAACTGGAGCGGGCCCAATGGATTTACCTCTACCTCGCAGAACCCCAGCATTACCAACGTTACGCTGGCCGCTGCCGGAACCTATTCTGTAACGGCCACGGTCAATGGCTGTACCAGCGTGCCCGGAACGGTAACCGTTGTGGTAAACAGCACCCCGGCCACACCCACAGCGGGCAGCAACAGCCCGGTATGCACGGGTCAGACACTGAACCTTACTGCCAGCACCATTGTGGGAGCTACGTACAACTGGAGCGGACCTAATGGCTTTACATCCACGCTGCAGAACCCGTCCATAGCCAACGTTACATTGGCTGCGGCAGGAACCTATACGGTAACCGCATTCAACGGCTGTTCCAGTTCTCCGGCCACTACGGTTGTCGTGGTCAATGCGACCCCTGCCACTCCTACAGCGGGCAGCAATAGTCCCGTTTGCCTGAACGGAACGCTCAACCTGACCTGTAATAACGTGGTGGGAGCTACCTACAACTGGAGCGGACCCAATGGTTTTACTTCAACCTCACAGAATCCTTCCATTCCCAATGTGACGCTTGCCGCTGCAGGAACCTATTCGGTTACGGTAACGGTTTCAGGCTGCACCAGCCTGCCGGGCACCGTGAACGTGGTGGTCAGCTCGCCTGCTGTGGTCAGCGCGGGTCCGGACCAGACGGTGTGCGGTAATAATGCCGCCACTTCGCTGAGCGGATCTTCCAGCACGGGCAGCGCTACCTGGAGCACCAGCGGTACCGGAACCTTCTCTCCGAACAACACCACCCTGAACGCAACGTATAATCCCAGCGCTGGCGATATTTCTGCGGGAACGGTTACTCTTACGCTTACCTCAAGCAATAACGGAGGATGCGCTCCTGTTACGGATCAGATGGTCATTACCATTACCCCTGCGCCTACTGTAAGCGCTGGCCCTGACCAAACGGTTTGCGCGAACAATGCCAACGTTACGCTCAACGGAACCTTCACGGTTTCCAGCGGTATCGTATGGACCACTTCGGGAACCGGAACATTCAGCCCAGGCAACACCTCGCCCTCGGCCACTTATATTCCCAGCAGTGGCGATACTGCTGCCGGAACGGTGACCATTACCATTACCACTACGGGCAATGGCAATTGCCTGGCCGTATCGGATCAGATGATCATCACGATCACCAATGCCCCGGTAGTAAGCGCGGGTATTGACGATTCGGTGTGCGTGAACAATCCCAATGTTACCCTCAACGGGTCGTCCAGCACGGGAACATTCACCTGGACCACCAGCGGAAGCGGAACTTTCAACCCGAACAACACTACGGCCAATGCCACCTATATACCCAGCGCGGGCGACCTGGCTGCGGGTTCGGTGACCATTACCATTACTTCGGGCAATAACGGCAACTGCCTGGCGGTTACCGACCAGATGGTTATTACCTATACGCCCCAGCCCGTGGTGAACGCGGGCCCCGATGCCACCATGTGCGCGAACAACGATTCTATTGCGCTGAACGGAACCTCCACTACCGGTGCTGGCGTTTGGACCACCAGCGGAAGCGGAACATTCTCTCCCAACAACACTACCCTCAATGCATCATACCTGCCCAGCAATGCCGATACCCTTGCGGGAACGGTAACGCTCACCCTTACCTCGGCCAATAATGGGGGCTGCCTGGCCGTAACCGACCAGGTGGTGATTACCATCACCGATGCGCCTACCGCCAATGCCGGACCCGATGCCTCGGTATGCTCGAACAACGCGGTGGTAACGCTCAACGGCTCGTTCACTGTTTCCACGGGCGCACAGTGGTCCACCTCGGGATCGGGAAGCTTCAGCCCCAATACCACCACGATGAATGCCACCTATACGCCCAGCAGCGCTGACACCGCTGCCGGAATGGTAACCATTTACCTGACCACTACCGGCAACGGGCAGTGTAATGCGGTGATCGATTCCATGACCATCACCTATACCAATGCCCCGCAGGTAAGCGCTGGCACCAATGCCTTTGTATGCAAGAGCAACCCGAACTACCAGCTCAACGGGTCCTCATCTACCGGATCAGGAACATGGACCACGCTGGGCAGCGGAACGTTTACGCCAAACAATAATACCTCCAACGCCACCTATGTTCCCAGCACCGCTGATACCACGGCCGGCACCGTTACGCTGATCTTTACCTCAACCAATAATGGCGGATGCAACCCTGTATCGGATACGGTGGTGCTTACCTATACCAATACGCCAACCGTGAATGCGGGAAGCAACCAAACGGTTTGCGCCAACAATGCCAGCGTTGCTCTCAACGGAAGCACCAGCACGGGAACAGGAAGCTGGAGCACCAGCGGTTCGGGAGCCTTCACCCCGAATAATACTACGCTCAACGCAACCTATATTCCCAGTCCGGCCGATACGGCTGCGGGAACGGTAACGCTTACGCTTACCGCTACCAACGGCTGTTTCCCCACCGCGCAGAGTATTGTCATAACCATTACGGATGCTCCGTTTGTCAATGCCGGGCCCGATCAGGCCGTGTGCCAGACCAACCCCAACGCCACGCTCAATGGCTATGTGGGCGGTGGCTCCACAACGGGTATCTGGAGCAGCAGCGGCAGCGGCAGCTTTACACCGAACAACACCACCCTGAACGCCACCTATATTCCAAGTAACGCGGATACGGCCGCAGGCAGCGTTATACTGGTGCTTACTTCGACCAGCAACGGCAACTGCAATGCGGTTACGGATACCCTGGTGATCACCTATACGCAAACTCCCATCGCTTATGCCGGTCCTGACCTTACCGGATGCGCCAATAACCCCGTTCAGCTTAATGGCGTTATTACGGGCGGCAACGGAACAGGGATATGGACAACGCCTGACGGCACGGGTATCTTTTTGCCCAATAATACTACGCTCAACGGCACGTACACGCCCAGCAACAACGATACGCTGCAGAGCCCCATTATCATTATACTCACCTCTACGAACAACGGTGGCTGCGTGGCGGCAGTCGATACGCTGCTGATCACCGTTAACCCGGGTCCGGATGTAGATGCGGGCCCCGATCAGACCGTATGTTCGAACAATGCCAGCGTTTCGCTCTCGGGAGCGGTGCTGGTAGCCACAGGAGGTATCTGGAGCACATCCGGAACCGGAACCTTTGCTCCCAGCAATACCGCGCTGAACGCTACGTATACGCCCAGCAGCGCTGACATCAGCTCCGGATCGGTCACCCTGGTGCTGACCTCTACCGGCAATGGATTATGCAATGCCGTAACCGATACCATGGTAGTGACCTTCAGTCCCTCACCGCTTGTGAATGCCGGCAGCACCATTTATCTCTGCACCGGCACCATGACGGCTAATCTCAACGGCAGTGTAACGGGAGGCTCTACCACGGGTATTTGGTCCACCTTGGGAAGCGGAACCTTCACGCCCAGCAACACCACGCTGAACGCCACCTATAACCTGAGCACGGCCGATACCGCTGCGGGCTCGGTAACGCTGATACTTACCTCGACCAACAACGGCAACTGCCTGGCCGAGGACGATACGGTAACGATCATCATCACCTCTATACCTACTACATCGGCAGGTATTGACGATACGGTGTGCGCCAATAACGCGGTTGTTACGCTGAACGGATCGGTGATCGGTGGATCGGGCAGCGGCCAGTGGACCAGCAGCGGTACGGGTACTTTTGCACCCAGCGACACCTCGCTGAACGCCACGTACACTCCCAGCGCGGGCGATATAGCCGCGGGAACAGTGACCCTGTATCTTACCGCCATCAATTCATGTATACCGGTAATGGACAGCCTGGTGATCACTATCACCCCCGCTCCAACGGTGAATGCGGGCAACAGCGTAACTATCTGCGCCAGCGGTATCGTTAACCTCAGCGGATCGGTGACGGTGGCCAGCGGTGGCCAGTGGACATCGAGCGGTACGGGTACCTTCGCACCGAGCAATACCGCGCTGAACGCGGTGTATATACCCAGCTCGGGCGATATAACGGCCGGATCGGTCATCATTACGCTGACCTCTACCGGCAATGGCCTCTGTAATGCAGTATCCGACAGCCTGCTGGTAACTATCGAATCGAAACCGGTGGCCGACTTCGGCAACACCCCGGCCTGTGTAGGAACGGCTATCAGCTTTACCGATATGTCTACGGTCGCCAACGGAAACATCGTGACCTGGAACTGGGATTTCGGCAATGGAACCTCAGCGCTGCAGAACCCGAGCAATACCTATACCGCAACCGGCCTGCAGACAGTAACGCTTATCGTTGGCACGGTTGCCGGATGCGCGGATACGATTACGCGTACGATCTACGTGAACGTAGTCCCCACCTCAACGTTCACCTCGCAGACCTTCTGTCCTGATTCGGCCATGTTCACCGATGGATCGAGCATCGCTTCGGGCAGCATTTCGACCTGGAACTGGAGCTTTGGCGACTCTGCATCCAGCTCGCTGCAAAACCCCACGCACACCTATGATTCTACCGGCAGCTTTATCGTCACGCTGGTGGTGACTTCCGATTCGGGCTGCTTTGCCGCCTTCTCGGATACCATTTTGCTGGATTCCTGCTCGGATGTGATCCCCGACCTGCCGGTGGTCCCCTCGGCCTTTACGCCCAATGGTGATGGCGTGAACGACTTCCTGTTAGTGCGTGGCGGTCCGCTGAGCGAGATGGAGTTCAGGATATTCAATGAGTGGGGTAACCAGATCTTCCTCTCCACCGACCAGGCAACGGGTTGGGACGGCACCTACAAAGGCAAGATGCAGCCGGGCGGAACCTACATCTATACGGTAGTGGGCAAGATGCCCGATGGAACGGACGTGAAGTTTTCAGGCGATGTTACCATTATCAGATAGCGATAAAAAACAGATAAGACAATAAAATGATCCCTCAAACCATACATATGAAGAAAGTGACCTTAGCTGCCGCGCTGCTGATCAGCGCAGGCGCTGCCTCGCAGAACTTTCACCTTTCGCAGTACGATGCCTCGGTACAGTACCTGAACCCGGCCCTTACCGGCATCTACTTTAAGGAAAAGACCGATTACCGCATTAACGCGAACTTCAGGCAGCAGTGGAAAGCGCTGGCCAGCAAACCCTACACTACCTTCTCGGCCGCTTACGATATGAAGTACGATGACAAGTTCGGTGTGGGCGGTTTCCTGATCAACAACCGGTCTGGTGCCGGCAACCTGAACACGCTTACCTTTCTGGGTTCGGGTTCATACCGTATTGCAGATGACCAGAACGGGCCGCACAACCTCACCGTGGGCATCCAGATGGGCTTGTTCTATAAAAGCTTCGACCCTAACGGCTTTACCTACGATAACCAGTACTCGGCCAGCCAGGATGGTTTTGACGTAAGTATTCCATCGGGCGAGACTTTTGGCAAGACCGGCATTGTGCGCTTCGAGGCCAGCATGGGTGTTTTTTATAAGTACATCGAGCAAAGCAAAGACGCGATGCCCTTCATCGGTTTTTCAGTCTATCACCTTCCCAAGCCCAACGAATCGTTCACCGATCAGAAAAGCAGGATGCCTATGCACTTCATCGTGCATGGAGGATCGGATTTCAAGATCAACGACAACCTGAAGCTGGTACCCACGGTGCTGTATATGAACCAGGCCAGGGCCTATGACCTGAACATGGGCCTGAGCGGATGGTACCGCATCAAGGATACCGATGCCGAAGTGATGCTGGGCGTTAACTACCGCTGGAAGGATGCGCTGATCGTGCAGGTGGGCTACAAGCAGGACCAGCATATATTCCGTATCAGCTACGATATCAATACATCGTACCTCAACGCCTTTTCGGGCGGACGCGGAGGACTGGAATTTTCGCTGGTGTTGTGCGGTAAAAAGGGAGAGCCCCTGTTCAAGCCGGTATCGAGGATCAACTAAAAAGGGATTTCTACAGGCTGATCGCTGTATAATCCAGGCGGTATCCTACGCGTGACTGCGCTTTAGGATCATCGCTGTCTATGTTGCCGTAGAAAAGCGTGCCCTGTACTTTTACCTGCTTGCCCACATAATCTTTCGCTTTATCTTTTCCGCGCTGCCTGAGCATGATGCGGTGTCCCTCATCCATTTCCAGCCAGAGCTCCGTAAAATCAAGTTCTTTCCCTCCCTTGTTCACGAATTTTTCCTCTACGATCTTGCCTGCAGCGAGTATCTCCATGCCTTTATAGCTTTTCAGGGAATCGTATTTGCTTACCATGGGAAGCCCGTTTTTAATGCCTGTTTTGTTACCCGAAACACAGGCAATAATTAAGATCACACAACAGAGCGAAGCAAGTATTTTCATGATGCGGTTAAAACTTCGACCTTGTTTTCTTCACTTTATAGGTTGAGAACGGGCTATACCCCCGTTTGCGCGGGTAAGTTACTGAATACTTCAGCAGATAGGATTTTTCCGATGAAGGCCCCAGCTCCACCTTCCAGGTGATCTTACCCGTCAGCGCGTCCTTCTCCCCTCCTTCGGTATACTCGACTCCTTCGGTCTTCACGCTCGACTCCTCTGAAACAGGTACCTGGTCGATCAGTTCGATCACGATCTTCTCCGTACCCGTGTTCTTGAGCTTGATCTCGTAATTGCGGGTAGCCACGATATCTCCCGCCAGTATTTTCTTACCTGAGTATTCGCTCACCAGGCGGTGCTTCACATATACATAGTCCACTATGCCCAAAGGCAGTTCCAGGTGGTCCTCAATATCGCTGGGCCGTATATAGGCCTTGCCCAGGAAAATACCGTTGTTGTAAATATTGGCTTCTCCATCGATCAGGTTCAGCTTTTCCCAGTCCTTGATGCGGGCGATGGAATAGACCTGCTGCTCCTTCTTGGGCGCGCAGCGGAAAACATACTCAGGGCTCAGGTCGTAGGAGGTTACATCCACATAAACGGGCACCAGGCCCGATTTGAAATCATAGGCTTTCGTCAGGTTGAACTTTATTTCATGATCAGGTATGAAAATATCCTCTTCATTGGGATTTTGCTGCTTTTGCTGTTGCTGATCGTAATCGTCATAATCTTTATTGCTGTACTTATTGTATTTGCCGTAGCTGTACCCGCCAATATAGAAAGGTTCGAGGTCAGGAGCGGCATAGTAGGCAAAAGGATCGGCTGTTGAAAGGGTAATGGTTTGCTTGTTCCAATCGATACCCGTGTTGTTGAGTATCTTGGCCCCGTATTCCAGCTTGAGCGATTTATTGTTGCTCGAAAAAACATCGTACACCGGTATCCAGCCCGATTCTTTGGCGATGTAGACCAGCAAAGGCTCAGCGGTGAATTCCGCACCCGTGTTGTTGACTTCGGCTATAATGACCGAGAAATTGAGATTTTCCTCATTTTCATTTTCGGTGCTAAAGGCCGATTTAAGCAGTTTCACCTTCAGCTTCTTCAGTTTGTCCAGCTCCTTCTTCCTGCTGTCGATCTCCAGGTTCACATCGCGGTAGCGTTCGCGGTAATAAGCGGTGGTCAGCTTGAGCTCCTCGAGCGAGATCGTTTTGGAATTGGGAATGATGTCATCGTTCTTCACCAGCATGTTCTTTTCCAGCTCCAATCCGGCTATCTCGTAGCTCAGCCTGGAAATGCTTTTTTCCACGATCAGCAACGAATCCCTCGACTTCCCGATGGCAGACAGCACGTCCTCATGAAGGGTGGCTACATCGGTCATGTCGCTGATCTTATACAGGCTCAGCGTAAGCAGCTCAGCGCTGCCCAGGTTACGCAGGCTGACATGACCCTGCTGTATGTTCATGGCCAGGCCCGTAAAAGCGCATTTATTGATGCCCGGCTTCAGCTTGACCTTAACGGAGTGACTGATCTGGGCCGCATTGAGGTATACATTCACCGAAGTAACGGGAGCTTTAACAACAAGCGGTTTATCACCGGCATAAAGCGGCCCGAAAAAAAGAAAGAAGGAGGTGAGAACAATGGCTGCGCTTTTCATGATCATAGGTGTTTGAGT
>JBFLYZ010000064.1:0-19491 GCA_040756415.1 Bacteroidota bacterium | reverse complement strand
GGGCTTTGCTTTTTTTCTCATTCCACTTTCGGGGAAGGGAAGATATGTTAACCTTCAGGTTTCAGATAAAATTAATCCTGCGGGGTATCTGTTGGATCCTGCTTTTGCTGCTGCAGCTTTGGCAATACCCGGTTTCAAATCATCCGTCAGGAATTCCCGCCAGGGATATGCATGACTGCCAGAAATGCTGATCTATATCATCTCAACAGCAATTCGAGCTGCTTTGGAAAATATTCCAAACAATAATGAATGTGCCGATCCGGGCCATGCCTTTAAAGGCCTCCAATGATTTAGAAAACGTTGGGGCTCCGCTCCTGCTAGCAGGCTACTAAACACAGTAAAAGGAAGTGAATAGCAAGGCAACAGTTGAATCACTGCTTTTTCTTCAGCTTGTTCGGATCGATTTCCTTGAAATCTTCAGAAAGAATACGGAAGGCTGTTCTGCGGTTCTTCTGGTAAGCAGCTTCCTTCTCATCGTTCTTCTTCATTTTAGCCACCTCCTCATCTGTCACGAGCGGCTTGGTTTCACCGTATCCCTGAGCCACCATGCGCTTGGGATCGATGCCTTTTGATATCAGGTAGTCGACAACCGACTTCGCCCTTTCCTGCGAAAGCTTCATGTTGTACTCATCGCTGCCGCGCGAATCGGTATGCGAACTGATCTCGATCACGATGTTATCGTTCAAGTTCAGGAAATCGACCAGGTCGTCAAGTATCTTTTTCGATTCAGGCCTGAGCGTGGCCTTGTCATAATCGTACTCGATGCCGGGTATCACAATATCCCCTTTCGGAATAGGTTTAAGCTTGAAATCCTGTTTGATGTTCTGCGATTTAGTGAAACCGGCAGTACTGATGGTGGCCGCATCGCCAAAAAACTTGGATTTCTGGGTTTTCAGATAGATCTCCATATCCTCGTGCAGAATGCTGGAGTAGCTGCCGTTCTCATCGGTAATGATAAAGAAGGCATCCTGCTCCCCTTTGATATCCTTGAATGTAATAAGGGTATTAGGAAGCGGCTCCATGGTCTCTTCATTGTAAACGGTGCCGCTGATAGTAATGATGATCGGCTCGTTCTTCACGGCATACACCTTCAGGCAATTGTTGCCGCCATTGCACTTCTCACACTGGTCACGGTCAGAGCTCAGAAATCCGCTCTGCTCGTCCTTCGTAAGAATAAAATAATAATCATCGCGGCTTGAATTGATAGGCTTACCCAGGTTCTTGGGAATGGTCCAGGTAGTATCCGATTTATAGGCTTTAAAGATATCAAGCCCGCCAAAGCCCAACTGCCCTTCGGAACTGAAATACAGGGTTTGGGTGAAATAGTTGTAATAAGGCGTTAGCTCATCTTCAGGGGTATTGATCCTTGGCCCGAGATTGTAAGCCGGGCCGGCATTACCCAGATCGTCAATCGTGCAATACCAGATATCCATTTTCCCCTGACCACCGGGACGGTCAGAAGAAAAGAAAAGAATGCTTTCGTCAGGGGAAAGCGAGGGATGCATAGCCCGGTAGCCCGCAACATTTACGTTCGCGTTCAGCCTCATAGGTTCCAGCCAAACGCCATTGATCAGCTTGGAAACATAGATCGCGCATTCCTTATTATCTCCTCCCGACCAGCGCGTAAAATAAAGACGTGTTTTATCGCCTGACAAGGTTCCTGCGCCCTCGTGAACTCCTGTATTGACCGGATGGCCCACGTTCTTTACCGATGACCACCCTTTATCACTTTGCTCTGCCGTATAGAGATCGCAGAGATAGTAGGAATTCTCCGGCTTATTTTCCGCTACTTTTCCACCCATACGCGCAGAAGTAAAGATCATCCTGGTCTCCTCACCGAAATAAGCAGCCCCAAAGGTAGCGCTGCCTTTGTTGATGAGGGTATCGAGCTCCTCCACTTCGATATACTTTTTATGTAACGTACTGTCCATCGCCAGGTGGCATCCGAGCATCAGCTTCTCCGCTCGCTTACTGATGTACGCATCCGGCTTACCGTATTCTTTCACGAACAGTTCAAATTCCGCAATAGCCAGATCATATTTACCATTCTTCATCAGGGCCTCGGCATAATAAAAACGCTCATAGGGGTATTGAGGGGAGGTATTCCGGGTCGCCTGGGCAAACCACTCTTCGGCTTTTTGATAATTATGGCTAAGGCGGTAACACTCGGCCACCTGGTGGAGCACATATTGCATGCGGATATCCGCTAAAATATTCTTCACCTCATCCTTCTTTACTGAGTCTTTTTTTACCAGCAGGCTGTCAGGCATCCTGATGGCAGAGGTATCCTTCACCAATTGCTCGTTCGCTGTCGTGTCCTCTGTCTTTGGCGGAGGCTCATAGTACCTCACCTCCTGGGGAAAAATGGCTTTCACGCTGCTACCTGATGTATCACCCAGCACCTTAAGATAAAAGGCGGCAGCGGTAGAATAAGCCTCTTTTTCGAATGCCTCATCGGCATACTGAAGCCACTCCCGCTTGCTTTGCCCGGTCATCGCGCTGCAAACCGTAGAGAACACGAACAGAATAAGCGCCTTTTTCATATTCTCGGGCAATCAGGAACAAACTCGGGTTTAGGACGACTTGTAATAAAGGAAAAGGAGAACTCTACTCCGCCCCTGCCGCTGGTATTGGGCTTAAGGGCTGAAGTATTGATATCGTAGCTCACTTTGAACGCGTACTTACCGAACTTTAATCCGGCTTCGAAAATATTGGCATCATATTGCCTGTACGTCCCTCCGAGGATAATATATGAGTCGGACGATTTCAGGTAATAGTGCAGGAGCAAAGATGCGGTGCGTTCGCGCGCATTGGCCTGCTGCATAGCCAGGAACTGGGGCAGCAGTTGTATCCTGCCGCTGATATTGATCTTCAGGCCACCGTTCAGGTTAAAGCGCACCGGCAGCCTGTTGGGAGCGCCATAGAATGATTCATTCGGCTGGGTCAGATGAAACGCTGAAAAACCAAGAAATGGCATGAGCCGGGCCTGCTCATTGCCGTAATAATACATTAAACCGGCATTGACATCGGGCAGAAAGATACTGGCATTCGAAAATATCTCCCCGCTCGGAAGACCGGTGTCGAACCCACCGCCATCGGCCGTAGTATATTGGTCGTTGAAATAAAGCCGGTTAAGATTTACACTCTTTTGTATGATACCCGCCTGGATACCGATGGAAAGGTGATTGTTGCCGCTGGCGCCAAGGGCCATATCGTATGCAGCGGAAAGTTCAATACCCAGCACATTATAGCTGCCTGCACCAGCACGGTAATTGTTGATCTGCCCGCCAATCGCGATCTTTTTCAAAGGCATATCGTAAGAGATAAGCGAAGTAACAAAAGGCTTTGTAGCTATGGCAGCCCATTGGGTACGGTAATGAGCATGGATGCGGTAATGCCCGTCAAACAGTCCTGTCATAGCGGGATTATGGTTGAGCGGTGCATCCGAATACTGCGACAGGTGAAAGTCCTGCGCTGCGGCCGGCAGCGAACAAATCAGAAATACAGCGGCAAATTTAAGATATCGCATCATCGCAACAGCGTAACATCGCCCTCCAGCTTGTGTTCCTTATCATCCTCTGTGACCGCGATCACCGTATACACATATACGCTCATAGGCTGCCGCACTCCATCGCGCGTGCCATCCCAACCCATGGCCTGGTTGTTGGATTTGAAGATCAGCTCGCCCCAGTTATTGTAGATGCTGAACTCGAGGAATTTATACGGACCTCCCAGCACATAGAGCACATCGTTCTTCCCGTCACCATTTGGTGAAAAACCGTTCGGAACTACCGGGGGCATTGTCACGATCACTTCGAAAAAAGCCGTATCAGTACAGCCGAAAGAATTGGTAACCACCTGCATTACCGTATAGGTTCCGCCTGAAGTATAATTGTAGCTGGGATTTTGCAAGGTGGAAGTGCCCGTACTGTCCCCAAAATCCCAGTACCATGAAACGGCTCCCACCGAATTATCATAGAAGTTAACCGTTTGCAGGATGACCACGATGGTCTGATCGGCTGTAAAACCGGCAGTTGGCGAAGGGTTGACGGTGGCGGCCTGCGTGATCGTATCCATGCATCCCGCGTTGGTCGTTACGATAAGCGTAACAGCGTAGTTGCCGGTGGCGGCATAATAGTGCAAGGGGTTCTGCACCGAATCCTGGCCCAGGTCACCGAAGAACCATTGCCAGCTTACGATACTGCCCGAGGCTACCGTTGAATTATCCTGGAATTGTATGCCATCCGCAAGACAGGCACCGAGAGCGGCAAAGGCCGCATTGGGCACCGGGTTGATGGTGACGTTGAGCACATCCGTACCGGTACAGCCGTTGACATCGGTAACCGTGACCGTATAGCTACCTGAAACAGAAACAACGAGCGACTGGGTGGTAGAGCCATCGCTCCACAGGTAGGAACTTCCAGGGTTGCCCGCGTTGAGCGTTACCGTTCCGCCACACTGGGTCACATCATTACCCAGGGTAACCATAGGCGCGCTGTTGATGATCACATTGATCGCGTCAGTACCGGTACAGCCGTTGGCATCGGTTACGACCACAGAATAGCTGCCGCCTGCGTACACGGTTATTGTTTGCGTAGTGGCTGAATTGCTCCACAGGTACGACAAGCCCGGGTTTCCGGCATTCAGCACAACCGAATCGCAAGCCGACAGATCAGCACCGAGGGCCACAACAGGAAGCGGATTAACAACTACCTGCTGCACGAGGGTATCGATACAACCAGCTGCAGAAGTAACAATGAGCGTTACATTATACGAGCCGGGCGAAGAATACAGGTGCGTTGGATTCTGCAGCGTACTGGTAGAGGCATCGCCAAAGTTCCAGCTCCAACTGACAATACTTCCCGATGAGATGTAAGAAGAGTCGGTGAATACGGTAGTTCCATTAAAGCAAACAGGCGGTGCATTGAATACGGCTACAGGCGAAGGTTGCACCGTGATCACCATGCTGGTCGTGTCTGTACAACCGAAAGATGAGCCTACGATGAGGGTAACGGTGTAGCTCCCGGGTGCAGCATAGAAATGCGAAGGGTTCTGCTGGGTGCTGGCAGATGCATCGCCAAAGTTCCAGCTCCAGGTGGTAATAGTGCCGCTGCTGATCGTGCTCAGATCGGTAAAGAACACCGAATCCACAAAGCACTGGGCCGTGTTGCCGAAAGCTGCCGAAGGCAGAGGATGAACAGTGATGTTCTGCGAGATGGTATCAAGGCATCCAGCGCTGTTGCTTACAATGAGCGTGACGGTATAATTTCCGGCAGAAGTATAAATATGCGTTGGATTCTGCTGGGTACTGGCAGAGGCATCGCCAAAATTCCAGCTCCAGCTTACTATAGTCCCCAGTGTAGTGGTAGATTGATCAGTAAAGGCGGTGGTCTGGTTCAGGCAGGCGCTGGTTGCCGAAAATGCGGCAACAGGCGCAGCGCTGATATAGAGCGTTACCGTATCGGTGCTGGCCGGGCATGGCCCGTTGCCCGTTGTTGTAAGCACAAGCGTAACGGTACCGGCTGCTATCTCGCCCGGGCTGGGCGTATACGTAGCGTTAAGTGTCGTATTGTTTGGTGAAAAAGTTCCCGTTCCACCGCTCCACACTCCGCCCGTTGCCACCACTACCGATCCGTTGAGCTGGAAGGATCCGTTATACACGCAGATCGTGTCATCAGGACCTGCGTTGGCAGAAATGGGAGAAGGGTTGGCAATGACGGTGATCGTGTCGTAAACAGGAGGACAATTGGTAGAATCGGAAATCTGCACCCAATAGGTACCAGCGCCCACGGATATGGACTGCGTGGTGGCCCCTGTGCTCCAGGAATAAAAGTAGGGTGGTGCTCCGCCCGTTCCGTTAGCTGTAAGAACTGCAGGCGGGCCGCCAAAGCAAATCACAGGATTGGGAGGAGTAATGGTAGCCGTTTTGTCTGAAATAAAATATACACGCACAGTATCGCAAATGAGCATGGACTGGCATCCGCCCAAAGGATAGCCGCATACCTGGTACAAAACGGAAGGTGGATAGCCTGGCTGGGCCGTCACCACCACGGTATCGCACCCTACCATACAGCTGAGGTAAGAGTTGTAGGTAGGATTGGAAGGCACTGAAGTCCAGCTCATGCTCGGAATGTCATAGCCGGTAGCGAAAATGATACCGGTGCAGCCGTTGCTCACGGCAATGGGAGGACCCGCAGAAGGAGCGGGTATGGATGTGATCGTGTAGGTATTCTGGTTATTGCCGGGTTTGCAAAAAGTGATACGGTGAGGACCTACACCGTTGATGCACATCGTATCGCCCACAGCAGTGGGATTGGCGCAGTTGAGCTGATAAAAAAGGGCTCCGGGAGGAATGGCGCCTGAACTGATATCGAAACGTATTCCCTGTGATCCCGGATCGAGGGTTACCCAGAATTCCACGCAGCGGTCGGGAGGCGTGACCCCACAGCACTGATCATCGCGAACCACGCTTGGGCTGGTCCACGAGCCGGCAGGGAAACCAGTGAGGTTGACCGTAAAGCTGGGGGTATTGGGGCCGCACGGCTGCGCAAAACTAAACGTGGCGCATATGCATAAAAAGCCGCACAGGATAAAAAACCTACGGGGGGTGTGACCAAGGTGCATTTATCTCGATTTATCAGCAAATGTACTAAGAAAGCAGCACATAATCAATGTTTTGCAAAAGGATGGGCGGGGGCCCGGCCTCAGTGAGCGTCATAGAAGAAATTGCCTGCCGACATCGTCCTGGAAAAATTCTGCACGAGCAGCGAAGCCTTCGAATACAATTCCTTTTCCGAAAAATACTCCGTTTTCTCCTGCAGCAGCAGCTCCAGTTCCTGCAGCTCGTGCTTGTTCCCGGCAAAATCCTCCACCTCGTACAGCTCAAAGCCTTTTTTTTCGCCATGAGGAAAATAGATGACCAGGTAAAATCCCTGTTCGTGAGAAAAACAAAAGGTCTGGGCGCGCGAAAAATCGGCAGGCAGGCGGGAGCTCTTTTCCAGGAAAGAATAAATGGCTGCGCTGTCGCTGCTCGTCCTCATAAGCCTTACATTCGCTCCGGCACGGTGATGCCGAGCAGGTCCATGGCCGAACGGATGATCTCGCCCGTGCGGGCCGAGAGCGCCAGGCGGAACTTTTTCAACTGCTCGTCCTGCTCTTTCAGGATGGTAATATCGTGGTAAAACAGGTTGTAATCCTTGGCCAGCTCGTACACATAATTGGCGATGACCGAAGGGTTGTATTCCCTGGCGGCCTGGGCAATAACGGCCGGGTAATCATAAATGCGCTTGATGAGCTCTTTCTCCTGCGGGTGAACGGCCACCCGGTAAGGAACACCGTAGGGCGGCACTTCCGCCTTCCCCTTACGGAAAACGGACTGAATGCGCGCATAGGTGTATTGTATAAAAGGGCCGGTGTTGCCGTTGAAATCAATGCTCTCCTTCGGGTTGAACAGCATTTTCTTTTTGGGATCCACCTTCAGGATAAAATACTTGAGCGCGGCCAGGCCGATCATCCGGTAAAGCTTTTCCGCCTCTTCCCCCTCAAAATCCTCTATTTTCCCCAGCGCTTCGGTGGTTTCACGGGCCGTATCGATCATCTCATTGATGAGGTCATCCGCATCCACCACAGTACCCTCCCTGGATTTCATTTTACCCTCGGGCAGCTCAACCATTCCATAGCTCAGGTGATAGCAATTGTCGGCCCATTCATAGCCCAGCTTTTTCAGGATCTTGAAAAGCACTTTGAAATGGTACTCCTGCTCATTGCCTACGGTATAGATCATTCGCCTTACGTCCGGAAAATCCTTCACGCGCTCTACGGCCGTGCCTATATCCTGGGTAATATATACGGAAGTGCCATCCGAACGCAACAGCACTTTTTCGTCCAGCTTTTCGGCCTTCAGGTCAACAACGATGGAGTTGTCCGCCCGCTTGTGAAAAATATTTTTCTGTACGCCCTCTTCCACCACCTTCTTGCCCAGCTTGTAGGTCTGGCTCTCATAATAAACCTTATCGAACGATACGCCAAGCGCTTTATAGGTTTCTTCAAAGCCCTCATACACCCATCCGTTCATCCTGTTCCAAAGGTCCAGTACCGCTGTATCTCCCGCCTCCCATTTGCGCAGCATTTCCTGCACTTCCTGTATAAGTGGGGCTTTCTTTTCCGCTTCCTCCCGGCTCAGGCCCGAGGCCTCCAGGTCCGCCACCTCCGCTTTATAATGCTTATCGAACTCCACATAATACTTTCCCACTAAGTGGTCGCCCTTCATCCCGGCAGAGCGGGGGGATTCTCCATGACCCCATTTCTGCCAGGCCAGCATGGACTTACAGATGTGCACGCCCCGGTCGTTCACGATATTGGCCTTGATGATCTTATGTCCGTTCGCTTCCAGTATCCTGATCACGCTCCATCCCAGCAAGATATTACGCACATGCCCCAGGTGCAGGGGCTTATTGGTGTTCGGGCCGCAGTATTCCAGTAAAATGGTTTCGGGCTTTTCGTTCTTCAGCGGCCGTGCGGCACCCGGTGCCGGTCCAAGCGCGCTGAAATAATCCACCCAGAAACGGTCAGCTATGACCAGGTTGAGAAAACCCTTGACCACATTATAAGCGGCCACTTCCGGGCAGTTGCTTTTCAGGAACTCGCCTATATCCCCGGCCGTTTGCTCGGGACCTTTTTTCGACAGCTTCAGGAATGGAAATACCACCAGCGTGATGTCGCCCTCGAACTCCTGGTTGGTCTTCTGGAAAGCGATCTTTTCCGCAGGAAAGTCCTGCCCGTAGAGCGCTTTTATGCCCTCCGCTGTTCTGGCGCTTAATACATCCTCTAATTTCACGTGCCGAAGTTAACAAGAATTGAACTGATGGGCCAGCCCTCTTTTGCACACGTTTATCGGGATCTTTCTTGCGGAGGAAGGGGTCGCGGCATGCGTCACTGCCGAGTTATTTTCGCGGATCAGCGGATCAGGGTCACAAAACCCTTCAGCGCCACCACGTCTCCGTTGGCCAGCGTGGCGCTGCCCGCGTAATAGTAAACGCCTTCAGAGGCCTGTTTGCCGTCAAACGTGCCATCCCATTTCTGATCAGGGCCGGAGAGATGGGTCATTTTGTTACCCCAGCGGTTATAAATGTCGAGCGAAAGTTCCAGCACGCAAGCCGTATCCAGGCGAAATGCATCGTTACGGCCGTCCTCGTTGGGAGTAAACACATTTGGAACGACCAGGGTACATTCGGGCAATAGCGGTGGTGGCGGTGGCGGTGGGGGCAATATCTGCGACCAGCAGGCCTCTCCTATCTTCGCCACAAAAACATCCTTGCGGGACTGGGCATTAAGCGAGATGGCTGAATCAAAAACAGCGGTTTGCTGGTAATACCCGCATACGTACAGGTGGCAGGAATCGTCAGCAGCAATGCCGTTGCCCCTGTCCTCTACGGGGCCGCCCGCTTCCAGCGCCCAGCGCCATTTGCCGCCCGTATCGATGCAGGCCACAAAGACCTGTATGCTGTCAGGGTCTCCCGACAGGGTGATAGTGCTGCCAAAGCGCGCGCTGTCCTTGAACTGCCCAGTTACAAAGAGATCTCCCGTTTTGTTCGAAATGATGCGGTTGCCGCGCTCTCCGCCCTTATCGCTGCCCGCTTTCTTGGCCCATATCCAGTTGCCCGCAGCGGTGATCTTGGCCACAAAGATATCCCGGCCGCCCGGTCCCCCGTTATTATTGAGCGAATCCGTTCCGAACACCAGCCGGTCGCGGAACTCGCCCGTAACGTAAATATCGCCATACGGGTCGATGGTGATGCCATTGCCGCGCTCATCGTAGGTGCTGCCAACCGTGCGCAACCACTGCATAGTGCCGCTGGCATCGTACTTCACTACGAAAATATCCGTGCCCCCGTTGCTGGCTACCGTTTGCGACCCGAACTGCTTATTGCCCCAGAACCCTCCCGTAATATAACTGTTGCCTGCCAGGTCGACCGCAATGCGGTTGTCGCGCTCCCCGTCCACGGCCTCGAAGGTCCTCACCCACTGAAAAACTCCCGCTGGCGAGATCTTGGCCACAAAACCGAGCGAATCGCCCATATTCATGGGAGTGCTGCTCAGCGACCCGAATGTGGCCACCTCGGGATTAGGATAGTATTCATTGGATACAAAACCGGTGAGGTAGATATTGCCCGACTGGTCGGTAGCCAGGTCGTAGCCGTGATCATCGCTGGCGCCTCCGGCACCGATCAGCCACAGGCAGTTGCCGCTGTAATCGAACTTGCCGACAAAGATCTCATCCGCATCGCCCGGGTTGTTGAATGAGGTATAGCTCCCGAAGCTAAGCTGGCTCCCGGGGCCCCAGGTCCAGTAGCATCCCGTTACATAGATGAAGCCGTTCACGCTGTCGACACACATGCCCAGAACCCGCTCATCCCAGCCCCCATCCGCCTCCCTCATCCACTGCCATACGCCCTGCGAATCTATTCTGGCAAGGAAACCCTGCTTCCCGAAACCGCTGCCCGAAGAGATGGTGCCAAAATTGGCCTGGCCGTTGAAATAGCCGCACACGTATACATTACCCGCAGGGTCTATACCCATATCGGTAGATTTATCGGAAGCGAATCCGCCCGCGCTTGCCGCCCATTCCCAGTTCTGCGAGAAAAGGGAACCCGAAACAAGGAGCAAGAAATGCCCGAATAAAACTCTCATGGCGATAAAGCGGTCCATAGGCATATAAAAGACACGCTAATTTAAGCCAAAGTTGCACGTAAACGGCAGGCAATAAGCACTATACGACCAGTGCGCCATCTGGTGCGATGTTTGCAGGTTTGCAGCCTATCAAATTAAACCACTGATTATCTTTATCATCTAAACGTTCAAAACACCTTTCCCATGAAACGATTTGTAATGCTTGCGCTTTTTGCTCCTATTGGAATGGGAAGCGCTTTGGCCCAGAAGGATGCTGAGGTAAACACCGCTGACAGCACGGGCCTGCCGGGCGATCATTTCAGCCTGGAGGGCGCGCTCGAGCTCTTCAAAAAGGCCACCTCGCTTGAAGACTTTGAAAAGCAGCTCAACAGCGAGAACAACCACGTCAACAACCTCGACCTGAACGGTGACAACGAGATCGACTATGTGCGCGTAGTGGACCACAAGGATGCTGACGCGCATGCCATCGTGCTGCAGGTGCCGGTAAGCTCAACCGAATCGCAGGACGTGGCCGTGATCGAACTGGAGAAAGCGGGCAAAGACTCGGCCATCCTCCAGATCGTAGGCGACCCGGAGTTGTATGGCGACAGCGCCATAGTAGAACCTTTTGCTGAGACTGAGGGCGTAGATAAGAACGATGACGGGAAAGGTCCCGCCCCCGCAAAGCTCATGTACTGGCGCGTAGTGGTGAACGTTTGGTGGTGGCCCTGCGTGAAATTTGTTTACGGGCCTACGTATACGGTATGGATATCGCCCTGGTACTGGCACCATTACCCCGTATGGTGGAAACCCTGGAAACCGCATCCCTGGCGCTGGCACCATAAGCATTGCCATCCCTACCGCCATCATTACCATCACGTGCATGTACACCGCGTAAAAAAGGCGCACGTGCATTACGGGCCGCACCGCAAGACTTCGGTAGTGGTGAAAACCAAATACAAGCCCAACCATGTGGCGTATAAGGCCAGCAAGAAGCCCAGCCCGTACAAGCCCAAGCAGGTGCAGAAGAGCAGCCAGCCGAACAAAACGATAAAGGCGCCCAACAATAAGAAAATGCAGAAGCAGCCCGTTAACAAGCAGCCTCAGCAAAAACCCAAGTCAAGCCCTCCCCCCAAGCAGGGCAAGAAAGGTGGCGGGAATAAAAAAGGAAATTAGCAGGATAAAGGGGCTGTTTCGAAAGATACAGCCCCTTTTTGATGGCCAATACGGTGTATGCAGGCTCAGCGCTATTTCTTTTTTTCCGTGTTATACGACTTTATGAATTCGACAACGTAATCGCCATAGCGATCAAGGGCCTTCAGCACAGCCGTTTTATATTCCTGCGGATCAACCGACACGACAAATGTTCCCAGCTTCATATCTCCCTTGAACGCACGGAATTTCCTGGAAGCGAATACCGGCATTTTATCGTCATAGGTAGTTATTGTGGCTTTTAAAGGCTCATAGATCGTTTTATTGTCCAGCAATGCAACATACTCGTCCTTGCTTATGATCAGGCCGGGGCTGTTGTAATAGCCTCCCGTGGTGGCCGCTTCCCATGTCGCTTCCTGGAAAACACACTCGATCTTTATTATAGCCGCAGCTTTTGCATCTGCAGTAGTGGTGGTTATCTTCCACTCCGGGGTAAAAGTTGTGCTTTGATTCATATTTATGTCGAATTCGACAAAATTCACGGTCAGGCGCAACGAGGACAGCATAGCCTCCATTTCTTTCTGCCATTTCCATATCTTCGTCTGCAGCGCAGGATATTTGAAAAAAGGCACATTGTCGGGTGTAAAGACATCTGCAGTGCCGTAGATCGTATGGTTGTAATGCCGCTCCTCCTGTTCCGCGGCATATTTAAGATAGGATTTGGAACTCTTGATCTTGCTCAGATCGGTATACGCCAACCCAACGGAGGCCAGCTTTCCGGTTAGCTGCTTGTAGAACTCATTGGTGATCTCCTGGAAGATCGTTGAATCAACACCATCGAGCACGGCCCATGCGGTAGCCTTTACGTTATCTTCCTTATTACCACCCGTTTGCTCGGTTTTAGAAGTGCCGGTACGGAACTTAAGCGCCAGGTAAGGCATAAATTGTGGCACAGGGCTCTTCAACACTTTTTTGTTGCTGACTGAATTAAGGCTGATGTACTGCGGGGCGGTTTGCGAAAAAAGGATGCCGCAGAATCCGAAAACGAAGGAGAAAATAAAGGTTGCTTTCATAAGATACGGGGTTGGGTTTATTGGTTTATGATTAGTTTCAATTGTTCTGTAGAGCGGCAAAAATGCGGCATCTTAGCATCCTGCATCCTACCCCTTAGGGTAGTTTTTCAGCTTTCATCTGCTTTGCCATGAGTTCCACCCTGTTCCTGGCGCCCGTTTTAGAATATATGTTCTTGGTATGATACTTTACCGTATTAACCGTGATATACAGGGCACTGGCTATGTGGCTGTAACTCATACCCCTGTACAGCAGCGTTAGAACCTCTTTTTCCCGTTTTGTCAAAGCTCTTCCCATAAAGCGCTAGGAAACAAAGATCAGGGCAGGGTATCCTTATCCTGCTACCCGATCGGGTAGTTCTCCTGAAAAATTCCTGTTATTCGGGGCCGACAGATATGAAACAATAGGAAAAAAGCATGGGTAGGCCGGTCAGGCCCCGGCTTGTATCAGGTTCATCGCGCTGGCCTTTACAAGCGCCTCGGTCCTGTTTTTAACATCCAGCTTGAGAAAGATATTCTTCAGGTGGTATTTCACGGTATTCTCCGAAACAAAGAGGAGCTCTGCGACCTCCCTGTTAGATCTTCCTTCCGCTATTTTACGGAGGATCTCCGTTTCCCTGTCTGTGAGCGGATCGAGAAGATATCGGTTAAGTTCGTCTTTACTCAGGCTGACCTTAAAAAGCGAGGGGCGATTCACTATAATTTCAGCAATATTGGTGCGCAGTTGCTCAATCTCGACCGTATATTTTCTCATTTCTTCCTGTAAACGGGCCTCCTGCCTCCTTTTTTTCTGGCGAAAAGCGTTAAACCACAGGAAAAGCCCCAGCAAACACGCGGATACAAGAATCAGCCACAGGGTTATACGATAATTCGCGGCCTCCTGCCCTTTGTTTTCAAGTTCCAGCCTCGCGATTTCCTTTTGCTTCTTTTCATTCTGATAGCGGGCTTCCATTTCGGCCATCTGCCTGTCCATCTCAATATTGCGCATGCTGTCTTCTACAAGCACCGATAGCCGGTGGTACTCCAGCGCTTTTTCGTACTCTTTCAGGCGTTCATACGTATTTCCCAGGTATTCGTATGCATATTTCTGTCCGTCCAGGAATCCGAGCTCCTTCGCAATACTCAGGCTTTTATCAAGGTATTCAAGGGCAAGCGCGTACTTTTTATTCTTGGAAAGCAGATCGCCTAGGTTATTGAGCGAGATTACCATACCGTTCCTGTCGCCCGTTTCTTCCCTGAGCTTGATCGCTTTGTTATAATATTCCATTGCGCGGTCAAAATCCCCCTTTTCCTCATACACGATGGCGATATTGTTATACCGCTTTGAGACGGCACGCAGGTTGCCTGAGCGAAGATATATTTCCAATGATCTTTCATACAATGCTATCGCCTCATCGTATTTTTTCTGTTCGCTGTATATAAGCCCTATATTATTGTATTGGTTCGCCATTCCGTCACTGTCATTCAGCTTTGTATACGCTTGCAGCGCCTGGTTGTAATAGTCGAGCGATTTGGAAAAATTATGCTGATACCAGTAAACAATACCGATATTCCCGTATGCGGCTGCAATGCCCTTTACATCTTTGAGCTTTTCAAACAGGCTAAGCGCCTGAATGGCATAATAGAGTGCCGTATCCAGTTTGCCCGAGTACATATGGATAATGCCCAATTCTTTCAGCAAGAGGGCCTCGCCTTGCGGGTAGTCGATCTCGCGGGAAAGCCGTATGCCCTTCTCGGCATATTCAATGGCCTGTACGGGATCCTTGTGGGTGAGCCCGGCAGCCAGCCTGAAATACTCCCGTACCCCGGCCGTGTCGCGCGATGGCCTTAACCCGCTGTCGGATATTGAATCCGCACTTACCCCGGAATTCGGGGCAGCAAGGAGCAGCATGAGCAGCAACACGAATCTTATCCGAAACGCCTTCAATACCCGGTTTTGAAAAACAAAAATAATATTATTTGGCGGGGCCTTGCCGAAAAGCTTTTGTCTAAGCGGCAGAATATCCATACAGTACTTCGAATCGCTTGCGGGACAGCTCCCACCGGTTCACCTCCTGCTCGAAATTGATCCAGCCGGGAGTGGTCACATAGCTTTTAATAAAGGCGAACCCGGCCTTTTCGAGCACCCTGTTAGGCGCGGGATTCAGCGCGTACGGCTCGCAGCATATCTTCTGCAGGCGCAGCTTTTCAAAAAAATGCGGCAGGGTAAGCTGAACAAATGCGAGCCCCATCCCCTTTTTTCTTGTATCCGGGGACCACAGGTGCAGGTGCATGTAGGCCTCCTGGCCGAAAATGATCTTGTTCACATTCGAGTGACCGACCGGCTGATTATCCTCCAGCCAGATCATGCAATACGACTGTTTTTTCTCTACAGGAGTGTTCAACTGGTCAAGCAGCATGTTCCTCCAGGCCCCGGCCGAAGGCATTTTACTTACGTCCACACCCATGCCCTCGAGAAAGGCTTTGTTTGAGCCCAGCCAATAGCGCGTGAGCGGCTCAATGTCGTTCTCCTGCAGTTCCCTGATCGATAATTCCATTGGTTTTCGTGTACCGGCCGTTACCTCTTAAGCATGATAAAACCTGTAAACCCGGCCCTTAGCTACCGGCCCAAATCCTGAACGCGCTACTCCCCTGTTCATGGGATATGGGGCTTGAGCGTTGTAAAGTTCAGTTTTTTCGCTGATAAACAAAAGCAGCAGCCGGGCAAAAAGCGTATCTTTATTCAGGTATACCGTTATAATGGCATGAGAACTGCCTTTGTCCTTTGCTTTTGCTTATCCCTGTCCACGGCTTATGGCCAACTGAACCAATTGGATTCAGCCGGAAGGAAGCATGGGAAATGGATTCTCTATCTAGATTACCATTGGAAACCTGTAAAAGATAGTGCTGCGGCAGTATATTATCGCTATGCCTATTATGATCATGGCGAAAGCATATGGAACATTGAGGGTGGAAGAGGATCGAAAAAGTTTACTTATGAACCTAAGAACGATACGGCAGGACAAATGGGCAGGCCGTTATTACTGGACGGTGAATATAGATCCTATGACCGAAGAGGAAGGCTGCGCTATATTTATGCTGCAAGACAGGGCGACTATCTTTACTATAAAGAGTTTAAAAAATCAGGCCGTATGAATATGCGTATTGATTTCGCTCCCAAATTCGGCCACGCGCCTTATTCCTGCTATCATATATACATTTACCGAAAAAATGGTAAGGTGGAATATTATAAAGGCAAAGGTATAATGGCATACGGTGCGTTTGGAGATTCTGTTGTTACCGATACGTTAAAAATAACAGGCGATAGCGTATTTGCCGATCTCACATTTTACCTCGAGGGCAAGTTGGTACGTAAGCAGAGCACACTGCTGCTGAAAATGGCCAATAAAAAGAACCCTGAAACTATGTACCACGGTCATCTGATAGCCTGGCATCCGAATGGCCAGAAAAAAGAGGAAGGCGAATATTATTACGGCAAAAAAGCGGGCGAATGGAAGTATTGGGACAGGGATGGAAAGCCATTAAAGAAAAAAGAATAGATTCGGCCTGCTTATGAGATCGATCTTTTACCCCAGCTCCCTTACATTTCTTTTAGGCTTTGCCTCCCTTCATGCTCATGCCCAAAGCGATGTGAAGGACACGCTGACAAGCGAATACGCCCGGCTCGACACGCTGGTAGTCTACGCGGTAAATCTTACTTCAGGCCCATGGGCCATCAACTGCAGCACCTTTACCGGAAAGAACAAGGCGGTTACTTACTTTGTCGATTGCGAGGAAGTGAGCTATGAGGTATTTATGAAGTATAAAAAAGCGAACGAGAACCTGGATAAGTGCAAGCCCTGCTACCTGATACGTTTGGATAAGAACGACAGCATAGTGAGCGAAGGTCCCCAGTATACCGATTGCCGGATCGGCACCATCAAAGAGTATTACCCGGATGGAACGATCAAATGCATTGCCATGTACAAGGTGAATGACACCGGGAAGTGGAATAAGCTCTGGGACCGGGGGTATTGCTCGAACAGGCACGGGGTATGGACCTGGTTCGATGAAAGCGGTAAGATCATCAAAACGGAAACCTATAAAGATGGTGAGCTGGTAGAATGAGCGGAGGAAAGGATATAAATGAGGCATTAATGGATGCGGTTGCCGACTGCAAGATGGAAGAAGTAAAACGATGCCTGGAGCAGGGAGCCGATCCCAACTATTTCCGCCCTGTTGGCGATAATCACATGCAGCCCACCACTCCCCTGCGCCTGCTCATGTTCCGCTTATCAGACAGCCTGCTGGAAGACCATCATTTTCCCAAACTGGCTGAGATCGCAAAGCTTCTTTTAAAATATGGCGCTGACCCCAAACCGGCCCTGGAAATAGCCGAGCATAGATACGGAAAGTATGATCCCCATGCCAAAGGGCCTTTTATGGACGTTTGGCACATTATTGCTAATGCCACAGAGGAACAGTAGCAGAAAACAATCGCTGCATTGATAACGCGGGTAGTATACGTTTGCTTTTTCTCCTAGTAACGTGCAGGCAGGCTAGTGGCTCTCTGGATTCTCCGTGATTAAAACCGCTTTCTGCCGGTCCTGCAGCCGAAATCCGGGACTGGCTGCGTGAAGAATATCCAGGCAGCCTGGTAAGCTAGAAATCGTTGGTGATCTGGTTGCTGGCCTTGAGAAGTATCTCAAAAGCATTCTCGGCCATGAGGTTCTCCTTATCCAGGGTAGGGTTGATCTCCACCATCTCGAAGCAGCAGACCTTGCGTGAGCGCAGCAAATAGTAGATCAGGTTGCCGGCCTCTTTCTCGGTAATACCCTGGGGCGCAGGCGTACCCGTGCCCTTGCTGATGGCGCTATCCATGCTGTCGACATCGAAACTGATGTAAACCAGGTCGCACTGGTCGAGGTAGTTCAGGCTTTCTATGGCAATGCGCTCCACCGCTTTCCTGCGTATCTCGGCCACGTTGAACACTCTTACCTTGTTCTTCTTGATCAGGTGGTCTTCCTGCGGCTCGAAATCGCGCAGCGAGATGTATACCAGGTCGTTGTAATTGATGGTGGGAGAGATGCCTCCCACGTTCTTAAGCTTGTTCCAGAACTCGATGGTCTCCTCATCGGGCTTGTTAACGGCCATTTCCATATTGTCTTCGGCCAGCAGCGCAGCAAGGGTCATACCGTGCATATTGCCCGAAGGAGTGGTATAAGGCGAGTGCAGGTCGGCATGCGCATCGATCCATATCACCCCTATCCTTTTATCGGGAAAAGCCATTTTTATGCCCGAAACCGTTCCTATGGCCGTACTGTGGTCGCCCGCCAGTACGATAGGGAAATTACGGTTATCCGTTATGGTCTTGCTCACTTCCTTAGCCACTTTCTCGCATAGGCTAACTATGCCCTTGATTCGCTTGGCGTAATCATGCACCACCGGCTCCAGCAGCAGGCGGTTCTCATGGGGAACCTCTACCGAACGGTTCTTCTTGAAATAGGATGACCCGAAATCGAGGGCCGCTATCTTAATGGCATCCGGCCCCAGGCTGGCTCCGCGGGTTCCGGCACCTATCTCTGACTTCACTTCTATCAGCTTGATGATCTTCATAACACTCAAAATTTATTCCCCATAAATTGCATTCCGCTATGGATTTTTCAATCCGGATTACTTACATTTGCTTTCTTTTAGCAAAGTAACTTACTTACATCGTTAATTTAAGCTGTCCTTAGACCATGGCTATGCTCAAGAACAAATACATCGACCTTATCCAGCAGACCTTCAATTTTCCGCAGGAGGGCTTCCAGGTGATCGATAACCATCTCTACTTCAATGATATACCATTAATGGATATCATTAAGCAATACGGCACGCCTCTTAAAATTACTTATCTGCCGAAGATCGGCTCACAAATCCAGAAGGCCAAGCGGATGTTCAAGGTGGCTATGGCCAAGGCCGATTACAAAGGTAGCTATACTTACTGTTACTGCACAAAAAGTTCGCACTTTTCTTTTATCCTGGAGGAAGTGCTTAAAAATGAGGTACATATTGAAACTTCATCAGCCTTTGATATTCCGATAGTTAGAGACCTTTATAAGAAGGGATTGGTTAATAAGGAGACCTTTATCGTTTGCAACGGGTATAAGCGTGAGAACTACCAGCAGTACATCACCGACCTGGCCAACGATGGCTTTAATATCATACCCGTTCTCGATCATAAGGGGGAACTGGACTATTACAAGAAGCACGTCAAAGGCAAGATTAAGATCGGTATCCGGATCGCTTCGGAAGAAGAGCCCTCCTTTGAATTCTATACCTCCCGCCTGGGCATACGATACAAAGAGATACCCGACTACTACAAAGAACGCATCAAAGACGATCCCAAACTGGAACTCAAGATGCTCCACTTCTTCATCAATACGGGGATCAAGGACAGCATTTACTACTGGACCGAGCTGGCCAAGTGCATGAAAGTATATGCCGATCTTAAAAAGATCTGCCCTGAACTGGACTCGCTCAATATAGGCGGGGGCATGCCCATACGCACTTCGCTGGGCTTTGAGTACGATTACGAGTACATTATTGAGGAGATCATCTCGCAAATAAAGACCTTCTG
>JBFLYZ010000063.1:0-19552 GCA_040756415.1 Bacteroidota bacterium | reverse complement strand
AAGATCACGGGCGACCTGACCATGCGCGGCATTACCAAAACGGTAGAGCTGGATGCGGCCGGCATCGTGATTGAGCACCCCATGACCAAGAAGCCCGTAGCGGGATTCAAGGTGCTGGGAAAGATCAAGCGCTCTGACTTCGGCATCGGCAGCGGCTTTGCCGAGGCCATGCTGAGCGATGAAGTGGTGGTGCGGGCCAGCGCTGAATTCAACAAAAAGCAGTAACTTGACAAATGCATTAAGGATTTGCCATGGACAGACGGGATTTCATCATTAAATCAGTAATGGGAGCAGGGGCTATGGTCACACTCAATTCCTTTATGCGTTCTTTCGGTGAAGAGAAGCCGGGAGATCAGAAAATGCCGGTTCTCTTTGTAGGCCATGGCAATCCCATGAATGCCATCGAGAAGAACGAATACCATAACAAATGGGCCGGGCTGGGGAAAACGCTTCCCCGGCCCAAGGCCATCCTGGTGGTATCGGCCCACTGGCTCACGAAAGGCACGAAGGTTACCGCCATGGAAAAACCCAGGACCATTCATGATTTCGGTGGCTTCCCGGCCGAGCTCTTCGCGCAGCAATATCCCGCCAAGGGTTCGCCCGAAATGGCAAAAGAAACGCAACAACTGATCAAAAAGGCAAAAGTGGAAGCCGATATGGACTGGGGGCTTGATCACGGCACCTGGAGCGTGCTGCTGCCCATGTTCCCGAAAGCGGATATTCCCGTTTTCCAACTGAGCATTGACTATTCCCAGGGCCCCCAGTACCATTACGACCTGGCCAAAGAGCTGGCAGCGCTCCGGAAAAAAGGCGTGCTCATCATAGGCAGCGGCAATATCGTGCACAACCTGGGCATGATACAGTGGAACGGAAAGCCTTACGACTGGGCCATCGAGTTCGATGAGAAGATCAAGGGTTTTATCGATGAGCAGGATCACGCATCGGTGATCGCGTACGATAAGCTGGGCAGCATTGCCAAGCTCTCGGTGCCCACCAACGACCATTACCTGCCTTTGCTGTACGCCCTGGCCCTGCAGGAAAAGAACGAGAAGATCAGCTATTTCAACGAAAAGATCGACCTGGGCTCCGCCTCCATGCGATCTTTGCAGATAGGTTAACGAAAGCTTTTAATCATGAAAACGATTTTTCATCCTGCAAAGGAAAGAGGCCATGCCGACCACGGCTGGCTCAATGCCTGGCATTCGTTCAGCTTTGCCGGCTGGTACGATCCTTCAAAGGTGCATTTCGGCATGTTGCGCGTGCTCAACGATGATACCGTTGCCCCGGGCATGGGTTTCGGCATGCACCCGCACGACAATATGGAGATCGTGACCATTCCGCTCGAAGGCGTGCTGGAGCACAAGGATAATATGGGCAGCCATGGGGTGATCAGGCGCAACGAGGTGCAGGTGATGAGCGCTGGAACAGGCGTTTACCATTCTGAGTTCAATCACAGCAAGAGCGAACCGGTGAAGCTGTTCCAATGCTGGGTGTTCCCGCGCGAAAAAGGCGTGACCCCGCGTTACGATCAGAAGCTGTTCGATCCGGCCGGCAGAAAGAATAAATTCCAGACCCTGGTAGCCCCCGATAAAGGAGGGGAGAACCTCTGGCTGCACCAGGATACGGTTTTCAGCATGGCCGATATGGATGAGGGGAAATCGCTGGAATACAAAATAAATTTTAAAGGCAACGGTGCTTATATTATGCTGGTTGAGGGAGAAGTAGAGATTGACGGCAGGAAGTTAGGTAAGCGCGATGCGATAGGAGTGTGGGAGACTGATAGATTTGATATTAAAGCATTGAAAAACTCGGAGGTTCTGGTGATCGAAGTGCCGATGAATTGATTAAAGAAATTCCCTTACCGGTTCATCGCTCCAAAGCTGAACTTCGATGTAATTGGGATACAGGAATTTTGAAGTTCTAGCGGCCTCATCTCTCGGGAAACCGTATTTCCTGACCACATCAAGAATCTCGGCATACGTGAATAGGCGGCCATGATAAGGCTGCCTGTAGGGAGGGTCGTTCTTCAATATCATCGTGGCCATGCTGTCGGGGTAGGTGAAGCTTATAACATCTTTGGGAATATCGCTCAGGTTGATCCGTAATTCTGCCTGAGCGGGATCCCTATTCTTCTGGCAATCGCTTTTCCCTAAAACGAAATAGATCGGGTACTGACGCTGGGGCTTTCCGCCCTTATTAATGAATTCCGATCGAAGAAACAGCTCTGTTTTTTTTCTTTCCTCAACGTACCAGGTGGCGAAGCCTCTTTTAGTTTCGCCTCGCTCGGCTTTCTGCTTCAATCCGGATAATACTCTCTCGAGGTTTTCTTCATCGAGGTCTGATAGGGAAAGAAAAGGCTTCCTGTCAGGAAGGTAGTAATGTGTTAGATAATCGGGAATGAGACCAGGCTCCATTTACAGGGCAGCCATCTTTATAGCCGTAACCGCTGCTTCAACACCCTTGTTGCCGTGCTTGCCGCCTGCGCGCTCTTTGGCCTGCTGCAGGGTATTGGTGGTGAGCACCCCGAAGATAACGGGCTTGCCGTAGATGATATTAAGCTGGGTGATGCCGTTGGCCACCGCTTCGCAGATAAAGTCGAAATGGCGCGTTTCGCCCTGTATCACGCAGCCCAGGCAGATCACCGCGTCTATTTTCTTTTGGGAAACAAGCTTCTGCGCGCCCAGTGTCAGCTCAAAGCTTCCGGGAACATTGATGCGTATGATATCCTTTCCCTTTGCCCCGTATTTCAAAAGGGTTTCATGGGCCGCCTTGAAAAGGGCCTCGGTGATCTCGCTGTTCCACTCGCTGACCACGATGCCGAAAGAAAGCTTTCGTGCCGAAGGCACGCTCTCTGCATCATGATGGGAAAGATTCTTGTCTTTGGATGACATGAAAGAGGTTGTAAGTCTGTGGAATAGAATAGTGCGAGGTCCTGAGCGCCTGCCTGCTCCGAGGGAGTCCTTCGGACCGGCAGGGAGGCGAAGGGTGACAATGCCCTATTCAATTCCGGCCTTGGCCTTGGCGTAGGCTATGAACTTGTCTATCTCCTTGCCTTCGCGGGTCTCGGGATAGTCGGCCTTGATCTGCTCGTACATCTTCAGTGCGTCCTTGAAATTGCCCTGGTCCTCGTAGGCCCTGCCCGCCTTCATCAGGAAGATGGGCGTTGTAAACTCGTTCTTGAACATATTGGCGGCCTTCACATAATGATCGATGGCCTCGTCTACACGACCCAGCTCCATATGCGCATCGCCAATGGCGGCTGTGGCCACGGGCCCGAGCATATCGTCCTTGGCGTCAAAATCCTCCAGGTATTCGATGGCTTCTTCGTAACGGCCCAGGTTAAGCAGGCACACGCCCGCGTAATAGCTGGCCAGGTTGCCCGATGGGGTGCTGCCGTACTGGTCGGCAATATCGATAAAGCCCTGGTGAGTGCCGTCACCGTCAAGGGCGAGCCTGAACGAATCTTTCTCGAAGTAACGCTCGGGCCAGAACAGCTCCTGCTGGGCTTCGGCCTCGGCCGGCTCCACGAACAGCTTCTCGTACGCTACATAGGCCAGGATAAGGCCCACCACCACGCCAACAATGATCAGTATGCTCTTCTTGTTATCCTCGAAGTACCTCTCCGTTTTGCTGATGGTCTGCTGAATGTCTACGATCGGTTCGTCTTTCTTTTCCGACATTGCCTGTATTGTTAATTAAGGGTGCAAAAATAGCTTTTTTTTCTTAGCCCGGATATTTTTTTGAACAGGGCCCGAAAAGCGAGAAAACAGGCCTGCCAAAGGATTACCTTTGCTTCATGCACCTCAAAAAGCTCTCGCTGGTCAATTTCAAGAACTACTCACAGGCCGAGCTGGATTGCTGCCCGGATATCAACTGCTTTACCGGCAACAACGGGGAAGGGAAGACCAATCTGCTGGATGCCATTCATTACCTCTGCTTTACCAAAAGCGTTTTCAATCCCCTCGACACCCAGAACATACGGCACGATGAGCCTTTTTTCGTAATACAGGGTACCTTTGAGCTGAAAGGGGAGGAGGAAGAGGTGTATTGCGGGCAGAAGCGGGGCCATAAAAAACAGTTCAAGCGCAATAAAAAGGAGTACGGCCGCCTGGCCGACCATATCGGGCTTTTGCCCTGTGTGATGGTATCGCCTGGCGACAGCGAGCTGGTGTACGAAGGCAGCGAGGAACGCAGGAAGTTCATCGACAGCATCATCTCGCAGTTGGATAAGGAGTACCTCGAGGACCTGATCGCGTATAACAGGGCGCTGATGCAGCGCAATGCCCTGCTGAGACATTTTGCCGAAAGCGGCAGCTTCGACAGCCAGAACCTGGGCCTGTGGGATGAGCAGCTCAGCGCGCTGGGCACGCGGCTCTATGCCAGGCGGAAAGAGTTCATCGCCCATTTCATCCAGTTGTTCAGGAAGCATTTCCGGAGCCTTTCGGGCGGAAGGGAGGAGGTGGACATAGCCTACGAATCGCAATTGCATCACGGGGAGCTGTTGCTTCAGTTGCAGGCCGCCCAGCGCAAGGACAGGGCCCTGGAGTATACCACCGTAGGCATACATAAGGATGACCTGGAGTTCACCATAGGGGATAAGCCGATCAAGAAGTTCGGTTCGCAGGGCCAGCAGAAATCATTGCTGGTTGCCCTGCGCCTGGCCCAGTTCGATATCGTCAAGAGCGCGAAAGGTTTCGATCCCATCCTGCTGCTGGACGATATCAGCGATAAGCTGGACGAAAGCCGGCTGAGGCGGCTGATGGAGATGGTGGGCTCGCATCATTTCGGCCAGATCTTCATCACCGATACATCGCGGCAGCGCATACAGGGCCTGCTGAAAGGAATAGACGCGGAAATAAAATTCTTTAACGTAGCCGGAGGACATGTCGAAGCACAATGAGAAGAATATAAAGCAGGCCATCGAAGAGCTGCTGGAGACCTACAAGCTCAAAGGCCGCATCAACGAGGTGAGGCTGGTCAATTCCTGGGAGAGGATCATGGGCAAATCCATCTCGTCACATACCCGCGAGATCCATATCGCCAACCGTACCCTGTATATCCGCCTGGATTCGGCTCCCCTGCGGCATGAGCTCATGTTCGGCAAGGATAAGATCATCAAGCTGATCAACGAGGCGGTAGGGGAGAGCGTGATCGATGACGTGGTGCTGAAATAGCTACAGCTTTTCCAGCGCGGCCAGGGTCCTTCCGGCTCTGGCGCGAAAGCCCGCGCTGGAGTAGGGGAGTTGCTCTTCGATCATCAGCTTCAGCTCATTTTTCAGGCCCGGCTCCTTTTTGCAGATGTTGAAGAGCACGGTCATGCTGAAGCATTTTACTGCTACCGGCTCGCTCTTTGAAGAAAAAAGAACGAAGCAGGCTTCCGCTGCCGGCCCCATCAGGCGGGAAGGTATGGCGATGTATTGGAGCAGGCGAACGGTATTTCGCTTAACGGCCGCATGAAGGCCCGGCTTTTTCAGGTTCGCGATCACTTTTCCCAGGTAGGGCTGTATGAGTTCCGGATGGTACCCCGCGCAGTAATTGACCATCCAGGCCGCCCGCTGGCTTATGCGGTATTCATCGCCCAGGAACAGCTTCATCAGAACGGCAAAGCGCTTCTTGTCGTCACCCACGTAGCGCACGATCCTCATCGTTTGCTTTTTTGAGTGCTCCCTGAGTATTTCGCTGCGCAGGTCCATAAGTGCAGGTTTCCTGATCTTATTATTATCTTTACCCTGCCGCACAAGGTATGAAAAAATTAAGCCTGCTTCTTTTCCTCTGTTTTTCCGGCATACAGCTTTATGCCCAGCAGCCCGACCAGAAGATCATCGATTCGCTGAATAAAAGGCTGGCCGAGCTTCCCGAGCCGGATACCGCGCGCATGACCACCCTGATCGTAATGGCCAACGCCCGCCTGGGCTTCAACGCTTCGCGCGAGGAGAAAGAGGCTTCGCTTCAGTACATCGGGGAGGCAAAGCGTATTGCCGACAGCCTGGACAATAAGAGGGGAAAGATGGGGGTCTATAGTTTTCTGGGGCTGTACCATTCCCAGGGAGGCAATCTTTCCAAAGCGCTCGACTACAACCTTTCCGCGCTGAAGATAGCCGAGGAGCTGGGCCGCAGCGGGGAGATCCTGCGGATAAATAATGTTATCGGGGGGATCTATTTCAGCCTGAACGATGCCGATAATGCGCTGAAGTTCTTCCAGGAGGCGCTCAACTGGGCAGAAAAGATCAACAACGAGCGCCAGATCGGCCAGTTCGAATCGAACATTGGCATTGCCTTTCACCAGAAAAAAGAATACGGCAAGGCCCTGGATTATTACACGCGGGCCCTGCGTACCTGCGAGAAGAGCAAGAATATCCGCACCAAGGCGCACGTGCTGAACAGCATGGGCCGGCTCTTTTTTGATATGGGCGTGGAAGACGAGGACATAAAAGCATTTGACAAAGCCATCAACTACTATAACCAGTCGCTGGCCATCAAGCGCGAGCTCAAGGATGAGCGGGGCCTGGCCAATACCCTGGGCAACGTAGCCGTAGTGTACAAGGAGATGGGCCAGTACGACAAATCGCTGAAATACTATTCGGAAGGCCTGGAGATAGCCGAGCGGCTCAACTACGTAGACTGGCTGAAAGAGGGCTATGGCGGCATGTCGGAGCTCTTCGAGGCGAAAGGCGATTTTAAGAACGCGCTGGTCTATTACAAGAAGTTCAAGACCATTATCGATACCATGCAGAGCGCTAATGTGAAAGAGGAGATCGCCAGGCTGCAGGGGCAGTTCGATTCGGAAAAAAAGGACCGCCAGATCGAGCTCATGAAAAAGGAGGACGACCTGAAGAACGCCAGGCTGGGCCAGCAGAACATGATCATTTATTTCTCGGTGGGAGGATTGCTCGTTGTGATGGTGTTCGCCTTCTTCCTGTTCAGGGGATACAAGGAAAAGCAAAGGATCAACCTGGTGATAGAGGAAAAGAACAAAAGCATTACCGACAGTATCCATTATGCCAGGCGTATCCAGACAGCCATCCTGCCATCGAACGAGCTGATCTCCTCGCGCATCAATGATTATTTCATTTATTACCGGCCCAAGGATATTGTAAGCGGTGATTTTTATTTCTTTGCCGCCAGCGGTGACAAGACCATACTGGCGGTGGCCGACTGCACCGGTCACGGGGTGCCGGGCGCTTTCATGAGCATGATCGGCAACAGCCTGCTCAACCAGATCATCAAGGAGAAGGGGATAGTGCGGCCGGCCGATATACTGGAGCACCTGCATACGGGCGTAAAGACCGCGCTGCAGCAGAATATCAGCGAGGTGGAGACGAATGACGGGATGGACATCGCCTTATGCGCCATCGACCCGAAAAATAAAAAGCTGGAGTTTGCCGGGGCTAACCGCGGCCTGTACCTGGTTAACGCAAAGGGGCTGGAAGAGGTCAGTGGCGATAAGTTCCCTATAGGCGGCATGCAGTCAGAGGAGCAAAGACAGTTCACGAACCATAGCGTTTCGCTGGATGCGCCATGTACGTTCTACCTCAGCTCTGACGGGTTTGCCGATCAGTTCGGGGGGCCTGAGGGGAAGAAGTTCCGCACCAAGCGCTTCAAGGAGCTGCTCCGCAGCATTTCAGGGCTGCCCATGGCCCGGCAGCAGGCTGAGCTGGAACGGACCATGAGCGAGTGGATGAAGAACTCCGAACAACTGGACGATATCCTGGTAGTGGGCTTCAGGGCCTGAGCGGTGAACCGCTTTATTTTCCTTTTTTCTTTCCGCCACCGTCTCCCTGCTTGCCTCCCTTGGGCAGCTTAATATTCGTTTCTTTTTTTCCGCCCTGCTTGTTGCCGCCACCCAATGGTTTGGTATTGCTTTTCTGGTCCTTGCCCTGTTTGCCGAAAAGGTCCTGCTTCTTTTTACTCTTCATGCCATCCTGCTTTCCGTCCGGCTTGTGCCCGCCCACCTGTTTGAACCTGGCTCCGGATGACTTGTAATGGTTCTTCCACAGGCCCGAGCTTTTGCGGTGCGGGCCATACAGGGCATGGGCCGCGTGAATGCTGTGCTTATGGGCTTTTCCGTAGCCTTTGAAATAATGCTTGCTGTGCTTGTAATGTACATGCCAGGGATGGGGTTTCCATGCTTTCCAGTAGGGCGGGTAATGGCCCCAGTGCCATGGCGATACCCATATGGTGTAAGCGGGCGCGTAAATGAAGGCCACGCAGGGCCACAGCATCACATTCACCGACACGTTCAGCGAAACGCCTTTTTTGGCGATAAAGCCGAATGAAGCGGCCTGTATACCGCCCTGGCTCATTTCCGCCAGGGGCTCTACTATGCCGCTGTCGCCATACAGCTCAACGTCTCCTGCTATCTGCAGGAAAGCCGAATCCTCAGCGGTCTTTTCTATCCCGATCACCGCCACATCCTGGGCCTCCTGGTCGCCCAGCACGGCCTGCAGAACGATGGCGTGCACCTCGTTTTCCATGTTATCGATAACGCGGATGTAGTCGGTCTGGCCGTCAGCGTTCAGGTCGAGGTTGTTCACATGATTATCCTCGGTGTTCAGCGCCTGCTCGAAAGCCTCGGGCGATCCGGCTGTTTTGAACAGCTCCAGGGCGCCCTCCAGGCTGAAGTGGTCACCGGCCAGCCCGGTGCTGTCCGCTTTGATCTCTTCGTCCGTAAGCTCAGGGGTGGATGATCCGCCACAGGCGTACAGGAAGAGCAGGAATAAAAAGATGGAAGGGAGGCGCGTTTTCATAAGCAGGGGTTTTAGGGGCTTTAAAAACCGGAAAAGAAGCAGTGCATGGTATACGCAGGAAAGACAGGAAGGGTTAGAATTGTGGAAAAAAAACCGCAGGTTTTTGCCGGCCTGGTATCAGGACCGCTTGTGTATATAGAAGCGTATGCTTTTTGCGGGTGTTCCCGCAGATAAGTGAAGGATGGGACGCGTGCGGGAGTATTTTATGGCGGGATTGATCCCCAATACGGCAGTTTTGCTGGGTCTTGCGTTTGTTCAGAACAGCATGGGTCTTATCCTGGTCGTGCTTGCCTTGGCTGCGGGCCTGTTAAAATACCTGCGTTACCGCAAGGCTGAGCGCATACTGCTCAGGCGGGGCTTCAGCCTGAAATTGTTCTTTGCGCACCGCGAGGCCTGGTGCAGCCGGCATATGGCGGGCATGCTGGCCGCGAAATACGGCTATAAAGGCCTGGTGAAGGATTATTACAGCCGCCTGGGCTACCGCTGGTATCATTTTTTGCCGTACACCGGCAGGCGCGAGCGCCAGGTGTGGAAAAAACTATGGGATTACCATATGCAGCCGATAAAGGCTATGTATAAGGGCTGTAAGGATGTATTCCAGCAAGACTTTTAGCGGTTTATAATACTTGCCACAAAAGGAATATAATTAATATTATGTTAAATTATAATATTTTAATATTAAGCACTTTACTCTATTTTATCGCAACACAGTTTTTACTTAAGTGGATAAAAAAATCCCGTCTTCTGAACGGGATTTTCTCATCGGTCTTAGTTTTTCAGCAGGTCCTCTATCTCCTTGTACTTGGGGCTATCGGCCTGCCCGGTTTTGGCGTATAGCTGTTTCAAAGCCTTCATGGTATCGCGGTCGCCCTTATCTATGTCGTGGGCCTTTTCCAGGTACGGTATGGCCTTTTTAAATATCTCCACGGCCTCGTTTTCCATGGCAGCGGCCTTTTTCATGTCTTTTTCATCCTGCGCGGCTTTCATCTTGCCGGCTCCCAGGTTATTGTAAAAGGCGCCTATGCTGTAATTCACTTTGAAATCGTCAGGCTTCAGCTCGTGGGCCTTGGTAAAGGCCTCGGTGGCCTTTTTCACCAGGTCGTCAAAGTTGGCGGGCTTGGGCAGGTCCTTATTGTCCTTGTCCTTGGGAAAGGCCATTTTCGTATAGGTCTGGCCCAGCACCAGGTACAACTGGTAGTTCTTGGGCTCCTTTTCAATGGCCTTGTTGATGCTGGCTATGGCCTCCTCCGATTTGCCTTCCTTCAGGAATATATTTAATTCAGATACTATAAAATCGTAGTTATTAGGGAATTCTGCTCTGGCTTTTGTAAGGGTTGACTTATACCCCGCATCATCTCCCTTCAGATTCAGGATCTCGAGCATAAGCGCGTAGCTCATCTCTTTTTTATACTTCAGGTCCAGCAGCTTGTTGTACATCTGTATGGATTTGTCGTAGTTCTTGGCCTTGCCGTAAGCCAGCGCAGCGTTATCGATGGATGCGGTATCTATGCTTCCCATGTACGACTGGTTGATCTCTGCCGATTTTTCAAAGAAAGCGCCCGCATCTTCGAATTTCTTGGCGTTATACAGGGCAATAGCCTTATTCGAAAAAAAAGCCGAGTACATGCCCGTTTTCTTCTTGGCATCGGGGTAATCCTTCTTCGCGTCCAGCTCCATGCATTTTTTATAAGCGGCCAGCGAGGTCTCCAGCTCGCTCATATCCACCAGGCGGAAGGCCTCGTCCTCTTTCTTCTTATTGTCGTTCTCTATGCTGGCCTCCTTCAGCTTCTGCCATTTGGAGCTGAACAGCATATAGTAGATCTCACCGCGGTAGTACCAGGTTTTGGCCTTGTTCTGCGTGTCGGGGTGCTTGGAGGCCGAGTCGATCCTGGCCTTGGCCTTGCTCAGCTCTTCGGGGTCCTTTGATTTGAGGTATCCCTGGTAATACATCACGGCCGATGTAAGGTTATTGTTCTGCGCTGAGAGCTTTTCTCCGATGAAGAGCAAAGCGGCAAATACTAAGAGCAGTTTTTTCATACGCTTAAGGGTTGTTTTCGTTGTTGTCATGGGCGTTATCAATATCCGTTCCGTTTTCGCCCCCGTCCGTGCTGCCTTCATCGGCCGCTGGGCTTTCGTTGCCTGTATTGACTGACGCCTTATCGCCCGCGTTTCCATATTCCTCCTTCTTCTCGTCCTCCACATCGATCTTGGCCACCGCGGCTATCTCGTCATCCTCGCGGATATTGATCAGTTTCACGCCCTGCGTGGCCCGGCCCATTACGCGCAGGTCGGAAATGGCCAGGCGTATGGTGATGCCCGATTTGGTGATGATCATCAGGTCGTCCTTATCGGTCACCGCCTTAATGGCCACCAGGTAGCCGGTCTTATCCGTGATCTTGATGGTCTTCACCCCTTTTCCTCCGCGGTTGGTGGCGCGGTATTCCTCCAGTTCGGAGCGCTTGCCCAATCCTTTCTCAGCGGCCACCAGCACATCGGTGTTCTTGTCAGAGATGGCGATCATGCCGATCACCTCGTTACCCTGCCCGCCTTCATCATCCAGGTTAATGCCCCTCACGCCCGAGGCGTTGCGACCCATAGGCCGCACGGTCGATTCGTTGAAGCGCACCACCTTGCCGAAGCGCGAGGCGATCATGATCTCGCTCTTGCCATCGGTCAGCAGGGCCTCGATCAGGGTGTCTCCGTCACGTACGGTGATGGCGTTGATGCCGTTCGCGCGCGGGCGCGAGTAAGCTTCCAGCGTGGTCTTCTTCACCACACCGTTCTTGGTGCACATCACAATGTAATTGTTGTTGATGTAGTCCTGGTCTTCGAGCGTTTTCACGTTGATGTAGGCCCTCACCTTGTCGCCCGGGGGCAGGTTGATGAGGTTCTGTATAGGCCGGCCTTTGGAGGCTTTATTGCCTTCGGGCACCTCGAAGGCGCGCAGCCAGAAGCAGCTTCCCTGCTCGGTGAAGAACATCAGGTAATTGTGGGTTGACGCGATGAACAGGTGCTCCAGGAAATCCTCTTCGCGGGTAGCGCTGCCTTTCGAGCCCATGCCTCCCCTGCCCTGCCTGCGGTATTCATCGAGCGGGGTGCGCTTGATGTAGCCCATATGCGATATGGTGATCACCACATCCTCATCGGCTATCATATCCTCCATGCGGAAGTCGCCCGCTGCATATTCGATCACCGTTTTGCGCCCGTCACCGTATTTCTCTTTCATCTCGCGCATCTCATCCTTCAGCAGCTCCATGCGCATCACCTCATCCTCCAGCACTTCTTTCAGGAAGGCGATGAGCTTCATCAGGTCATCGTATTCGGCCTTGATCTTGTCGCGCTCCAGTCCGGTCAGCACGCGCAGCCTCAGCTCGAGAACGGCCTTGGCCTGTATCTCGCTCATCCCGAAAGAGGTCATCAGCCCGTTCTTGGCGTCATCGGGCGTGGCCGATTCGCGAATGAGCTTGATCACCTCGTCCAGGTGATCGAGGGCGATGAGGTAACCCTGCAGGATATGGGCGCGCTTTTCGGCCTCATCCAGGTCGAACCGCGTTCTGCGGATCAGCACGTCATGCCTGTGCTCTACATAATAGCCCAGCAGTTGCTTGAGGTTCAGGAGCATGGGCCTGCCCTTCACCAGCGCGATGTTGTTTACACTAAATGAGGTCTGTAGCTCAGTATATTTAAATAAATTGTTTAATACAACATTGGGAATGGCGTCCCGTTTCAGCTCGTACACGATGCGCATCCCGTCACGGTCCGATTCATCGCGTATATCGCTGATGCCTTCCAGCTTCTTTTCATTGATCAGGTCAGCGGTCTTCTTGATCATATCCGCCTTATTGACCTGGTAGGGTATTTCTGAAACGATAATGCGTTCGCGGTCGCCATGGGTTTCGATAAGGGCCTTGGCGCGCAGCACCACCCTTCCCCTGCCGGTCGCGAATGCGTCCTTTACGCCTTCGTAGCCGTAAATAATGCCTCCTGTGGGGAAATCGGGGGCTTTTACGTATTTCATCAGCCCGGCCAGGTCGATCTCCCGGTCATCGATCAGGGCTATGGCCGCATCCAGTATCTCGCCCAGGTTGTGGGGAGGCATATTGGTGGCCATGCCCACAGCGATGCCGGAGGCCCCGTTAACGAGCAGATTGGGTATTTTGGCCGGCAGAACGGTGGGCTCTTCGAGCGAGTCATCGAAGTTGGGGCGAAAATCGACCGTGTTCTTCTCGATATCCGCCAGCATTTCCTCGGCAATCTTCTTCAGGCGGGCCTCGGTATAACGCATGGCAGCCGGGCTGTCGCCATCGATGGAGCCGAAATTACCCTGGCCATCGATCAGCGGGTAGCGCAGGCTCCAGTCCTGGGCCATGCGCACCATGGTATCATAAACGGATGTATCGCCATGCGGGTGGTATTTGCCCAGCACCTCCCCTACTATCCTCGCTGATTTCTTGTATGGACGATTTGACAGCACGCCCAGCTCCAGCATCCCGTACAGCACCCTGCGGTGAACGGGCTTCAGCCCATCGCGTACGTCAGGTAGGGCGCGCGACACGATGACCGACATCGAATAATCGATGTACGCGGTCTTCATCTCATCTTCAATGTTGATCGGAATGATTTTCTCTCCTGCCATAATGTAAGTTTTGACTTTTCAGCACAATATTTGTAGCTCTGTAACGTAGTATAAAAAGAAGCCCGAAAATACTTAAAATTTGTCGTTTTCCCGGTTTAATTATTAACAAAAATCAGTTGAAAATTAACAGTATAAAAACAAAGGGTGCCGATAGACGAAATGTATTTTTGGCATAAATAAAAATTGTTAACTTTAACAAACAAAGTCCCCGAAAAAAAGGAAAACAAAAGGTATGGAAGCTAAATTTTCACCAAGGGTTAAGGATGTGATCACATTCAGCCGCGAGGAAGCATTGAGACTGGGACATGATTACATAGGCACCGAGCATTTGCTTTTAGGCATTATACGCGAAGGCGAAGGCATGGCGATAAAGATCATGAAATCGCTGGAAGTGGACATACAGGAGTTGCGCAAGGAGATCGAAAGCACTACCGCAACCGGCAGCAAGAAGTCGGTGAACAACCTGGCGAATATTCCGCTGGTAAAGCAGGCCGAGCGCGCCCTGAAGATCACCTACCTTGAAGCCAAACTCTTTAAAAGCAACGTCATCGGTACGGAGCACCTGCTGCTGTCCATACTGAAGGATAACGACAGCGTGGCCACCAAGGCCCTTCAGAAGTTCAACGTGAGCTACGAGCTGGTCAAGCAGGAGATCGAGCTCCTCAGCGCTGACCCCAAGTCCGAGTTCCCCGCCAATCCAGCCGATGACGATGACGGGGATGATGCGGGCTCGTTCAGCGGCCAGCAGAAAAAGCCGACCGACTCCAAGTCGAAAACGCCCGTTCTCGATAATTTCGGCCGCGACCTCACCAAGATGGCCGAAGAAGGCAAGCTCGACCCCATTGTAGGCCGCGAAAAAGAGATCGAACGCGTATCCCAGATCCTTTCACGCAGGAAGAAGAACAATCCTATACTCATCGGTGAGCCCGGTGTGGGGAAGTCGGCCATAGCCGAAGGCCTGGCCCTGCGCATCATACAGCGCAAAGTATCGCGCGTGCTCTTCAACAAGCGCGTGGTCACCCTCGACCTGGCCTCCCTGGTTGCCGGCACGAAGTACCGCGGCCAGTTCGAAGAGCGCATGAAGGCCGTGATGAATGAGCTGGAAAAATCGCCCGATGTGATCCTCTTCATTGACGAGATACACACCATTATCGGTGCGGGAGGAGCCTCCGGCTCGCTGGACGCTTCCAATATGTTCAAGCCGGCCCTTGCGCGCGGTGAGATCCAGTGCATTGGCGCCACCACGCTGGATGAATACCGCCAGTACATCGAAAAGGACGGTGCGCTCGAAAGACGTTTCCAGAAAGTGATCATCGAGCCGACCACCGAGGAAGAAACGATACAGATACTGAACAACATCAAGCCGCGTTACGAGGAGCATCATAACGTGACCTATACCGATGAAGCGATCAAGGCCTGTGTGACCCTGACCGCGCGCTACATTACCGACAGGCACCTGCCGGATAAGGCCATCGATGCGCTGGACGAGGCCGGCTCGCGCGTGCACATCACCAACATCAATGTTCCCAAGAACGTGCTCGATATCGAGAAAAAAATAGAGGAGATCAAAGAAGAGAAGAACAAGGTCGTAAGAAGCCAGAAATACGAAGAGGCTGCCAAGCTGCGCGACACCGAGCGTCAACTGCTCGAGCAACTGGATGCCGCCAAAAAGGCCTGGGAAGAGGAAACCAAGACCCATCGCGTGATCGTTGGCGAAGATAACGTGGCCGAGGTAGTGGCCATGATGACCGGGGTGCCTGTTCAGCGCATAGCGCAGAGCGAGGGCGCCAAGCTGGTGAACATGGCCGAGGAGCTGAAAGGCCGCGTGATCGGACAGGACGAAGCCGTGGCCAAAGTGGTAAAGGCCATACAGCGTAACCGCGCGGGCCTCAAAGACCCGAACAAGCCCATCGGCTCGTTCATTTTCCTTGGCCCCACCGGTGTGGGTAAGACGCAACTGGCCAAGATACTTGCCAATTACCTGTTCAATAATGACGAATCGCTCATCCGCATCGATATGAGCGAATACATGGAAAAATTTGCCGTATCGCGACTGGTGGGCGCTCCTCCGGGATACGTGGGATACGAAGAAGGCGGTCAACTGACCGAGAAGGTACGCAGGCGCCCCTACGCGGTCATCCTGCTCGATGAGATCGAAAAGGCGCACCCGGATGTATTCAACCTGCTGCTGCAGGTGCTCGATGACGGACAGCTTACCGACAGCCTGGGCAGGAAGATCGATTTCAAGAACACCATCATCATCATGACCTCCAATATCGGTGCGCGCCAGTTGAAGGACTTCGGCCAGGGCGTGGGATTCACCACCAAGGCCAAGTCGGAGCAGATGGACGAGAACTCGAAGAGCGTGATCGAGAATGCGCTGAAAAAGGCCTTCTCGCCCGAGTTCCTGAACCGTATCGATGACGTAGTGATATTCAATACCCTTAACCGCGACCACATCCATAAGATCATTGACGTGGAGCTGGTGAAGCTCTACGGAAGGATCAACGGCCTGGGCTATAACATCAGGATCACCGATGCGGCCAAGGACTTTATCTGCGACAAGGGATTTGACGCGCAGTTCGGGGCACGCCCGCTCAAGCGCGCGATCCAGAAGTACGTGGAAGACCCTCTCGCGGAAGAGATCATCAAATCCAATATCGTGGAAGGCGATACCATCGAGGTGGATTTTGATAAGGAGAAGCAGGAGATCCGGATCAAAGCGGTGAAGCCAGGCAACACGGCCAAGCCGAGGAAGAATAAAAAAGAAGAATAGGAAAAAGGGAGCGGAAACGCTCCCTTTGATTTTTATACCATATCAGGCGCGATCAGTAATCCGATGAAGCTTCCCGCGCCAGATCGTAGTAGACGCAGAATCCGAAGCTGAAGCCCTGTGTAAGCCCCTGTTTGTCGGAGTCGTTATAGGTATGGAACTGGTCCAGGCAGATGGGCGCGGGATCAAAGGCATAGGTCAGCACGTGATACGATGCCATCAGCCCTATGCCGAACCCGTCATCGATCAGGAAATAGATATTGGCATTGGGCTCCAGGCTGATCCCCGTTTCTTTGAAAGGTGCCGGGGCCTGCCCCTGGCAGGAAACGCGGTTGTAGCTGATCCAGTTATATCCGATATTGATCGATGAGGAAAATATGCTTTTATCGGAGATCCAGTGATCGTAGCCCAGCCGTAGCCCCGTACCATGTACCATCTGAACGGTGGTGATGTTCGCTATTTTATTGGCCTGTACCTGGAACTGCTTGTAACGGTAAAAGCCACCGAAATTGAAGCCCCTGATGGAAAGGCAGAGCGATCCGCTGAGGTCCATTATCCCGGTAAAGCTTTCCTTAAAGGCCTTGTTGGATGTGGGCTGCGGCACCTGGAAATCGAGTTTCACCAGGCCCCTGAGCCCTTCCTGCCCATATGCGCCAAAGGCCAGGATCAACGGCAATACCAGCAGCTTTATCCGCATAGGCTATGTTATTTACCTGAAAATTTGGCCATGGCTTCCATGCTCACGCCTGTTGTGGAATAGCCCCCGTCATGGTAGAGGTTCTGCATGGTAACCATCCGGGTCAGGTCAGAGAACAGGGTTATGCAATAATCGGCACAGGACTCAGCGCTCGCGTTACCGAGGGGCGATAGCGAATCGGCAAAGTTGAAGAAATCTTCAAAGCCCTTGATCCCGCTTCCCGCAGTGGTCTTGGTAGGCGATTGCGAAACCGAGTTCACCCGCACTTTGTTTTTCTTGCCGTAATGATAGCCAAAACTGCGCACGATGGATTCGAGCATGGCCTTGGCCTCGGCCATATCGCTGTAAAAAGGATAGGTCTTTTGCGCGGCTATATACGATAAGGCCACCACGCTACCCCATTCGCTCATGGCGTCCTGCTTAAAGGCTACGCTCAGCATCTTGTGCAGCGACATGGCTGAAACATCGATCGATTTCATATAGAACTCGTAATTCAGCTCCGTATAGGGAATGTTCTTGCGCACATTGGGCGACATACCGATGGAGTGCAGCACGAAATCGATCTTGCCGCCCAGCACTTCCTGCGAGCGGCTGAAAAGCGTCCCCAGTTCCTCCACGCTGGTGGCATCGGCAGGTATGATCTCCGCCCCGCACTGCTCGGCCAGCTTTTTGATCTCGCCCATACGCATGGCGATGGGCGCATTGGTGAGCGTGAACTTCGCCCCCTGCGCGTGGGCTTTCTCCGCCACTTTCCAGGCGATGGAATTCTGATCGAGCGCCCCCGAGATGATACCGCGTTTACCTTTCAGTAGATTGTTCGACATACAGCGTTGCTTTTGGCAAATATAATTAAGTATTCAATAGTTCTTTGGCGTTCTTAATGGCGGCCTGTGTGGGATTTTCCGTGCTCAGCATTTTCGCTATCTCCATCACGCGCTCTTCCCGGTCCAGTTTTTTGATCCGGGTAAAGGTCTTTCCCCCTTTTATTTCCTTATATACGAACAGGTGCGAGTCGCCTTTGCTAGCTATTTGAGCCAGGTGAGTGATTACGATCACCTGCATGGCTTTGCCCATTTGTTCCATGATGCCGCCCACCCTGTTGGCCACCTCGCCCGATACGCCCGTATCGATCTCATCGAAAACGATGACCGGCAGCCGCGTCAGCCGCGCCACCAGGGCCTTAATGCTCAGCATGAGCCTCGATAGTTCTCCGCCCGAAGCCACTTTGCTGAGCTCCCTGGCATCGCTTCCCTTGTTTGCCGAGAACAGGAAGCTGATCCGGTCAGACCCGTTCGGGCCCGGCTCCTGCGTCTTTTCCTGCTGTATGGCGAAGCGCGCGTGCGGAATGCCCAGCGAAGCCAGCATTTTCCCGATCTCCCGCTCTATCCCGGGAATGGCGGCTTCCCTGCCGGCCGACAGCCTGGCCGCCTGCTGTGCAAGGGTCTTACCCATCTTCGCGGCTTCTTTCTCCAGGGCGCTGATCTGCTCATCGAGCGATGTAATATCGAGCAGCTTGTTGCTGAGGGCCTCTTTGATCTCGAGCAGCTCTTCTACCTTATTTACCCCGTGTTTCTTCTGCAGCCGGTAAATGGCATCCAGCTTTTCATTGAGCTCCTCGATGCGCTGGGGGTCGTGTACCGTGCTTTCTTCGGCACCGGCAATGTCGGCCGCGATATCCTTCAATTCGATATAAACGCTGTTGATCCGCTCGCTGATCCCCTTAAGCGAGGGGTTGAAGCGGGAGAGCGAAGCGACCGTTGACCTTACCTCGTTCAGCAGGAAGAGCAGGTTGGTCTCGCTGTGCTCAAGCAGGTGGGAAGCGCTGCTCAGGCCTTTTTTGATCTCTTCCGTATTGCTGAGCGTTTCAAGTTCCTGCTCCATGGATGCCTGTTCGCCAGCTTTCAGCCGGGCATCTTCCAGCTCATAGAACTGGAACTGGAAATAGTCCAGGTCTTTCTTCGACTGAGCCTCTTTTTCCCTGAGCTCGGCCAGGCGCTGTTCAGCGTTCCTGAAATCGCGATAGGCATTGCGGTAGCTCTCCAGCAATTCAGCGTGGCCCGCATAGGCATCCACCACCCCCATCTGGAATCCGGAAGAATGAAGGGTAAGCGTTTCGTGCTGCGAGTGGATGTCGATGAGCCGGTCGCCCAGCCCTTTCAATACGGAAAGGTTCACCGGGGTGTCGTTGATAAAGGCCCTGGATTTGCCCTCGGGGTTGATCTCCCTGCGAACCACCGTTTCATCGGCATAATCGAGCTCGTGCAGGCTAAAGAAATCCTTCAAACCGTAACCTTCCAGGTTGAAAACTCCCTCAACCACGCATTTCCTGCTTTTATCCTGCAGGACATGAATATCGGCCCGGTTACCCGCTATCAGCGAAAGAGCTCCGAGTAAAATGGACTTCCCCGCGCCTGTTTCGCCCGTTATTACCGTAAGGTCGTCCGGAAAATCGATCTCCAGTTTATCGATCAGCGCGTAATTCTGTATGGAAAGGGAGCGGAGCATGGAGAATGAGCCCTTAAAATTAGTGAATAATTAATTGGCAAAGAGCTTTCTGTCCGGACCGCAGGTCCAGGAGCGCTTTAATTGAAAAATAATCCTAAACGCCTGAAAGGCATGGTTCATCTCGAATATTTTCAAGTTCGTCTATAATACTATAAATAAGGAAACCAGAGTCATTATTTTTCGTAAAAATACTG
>JBFLYZ010000062.1:0-20153 GCA_040756415.1 Bacteroidota bacterium | reverse complement strand
TGCGTTATACGGTGGGCCGCTGGCATAGAAATTGCTCGGGCGGCAGAGAACATGAAAAGCAGAACATATATACCGCTTATAGCCATCCTGCTCTCAGGAGCCTTTCCGGCCTTTTCTCAAAAGGAGCCGGGTAAGAAGATCACGGTATGGGGTGTAATAGAAGGTGCCGACACGATCCCTATTTCTACGCTGCCCGATATCCATGTGTATGCGCCCATCACCTTCAAGAACAAGCAGCAGCAGGAGAAATACGGCAAGCTGGTCAAAAATGTGAAAAAGGCCTACCCCTATGCCGTGCTGGCCGGCATCAAGATAAGGGAATACGATGCCAAGCTGGCCACGCTGAAGACCGAAGTGGAGCGTAAGGCCTATATGAAAAAGGCGGAGAAAGAGCTGATGGACCAGTTCGAAAAGGATATCAAGCAGTTGACCATGAGCCAGGGCCGGATACTTATACGCCTGATCGACCGCGAGACCGGCACCACCTCGTACGAGCTGCTCAAAGAGCTGCGCGGATCATTTTCAGCCTTCATGTGGCAGGCCGTGGCCTCGCTCTGGGGAAATAACCTGAAGACCGAATACGATCCCACGCAGGGCGAGGATAAGCTGATCGAGGGCATTATTCACCGCATACAGAACGGAACCATTTAATAAAACACACCATAATTGGTTTTTTGGTTAGAAGCGGGCGTGGTGGCCCGCTTCGTTTTTTGCATTTCCGGTTTATTTTACCGTACTTAGTGCTTGCCAATCAAAAAAAAATTAACCCATCTGCTTCTTTTATGAAAAGACTTTTACTCATTTTTCTTGGCCTGGGAATCGTTTCAGGCGCTGCAGCCCAGGCCAACTACAACCTGACCCTTGCCGGCACGCTTACTTACGGTGGTCAATCGCTCTCCAACATTTGCGGATGGGTGGATCCGCAGGATAATAAGGAATATGCCCTCGTAGGCGCACAGAACGGCCTCTCCATTGTGGACGTGACCAACCCGGCCGCGCCCACGCAGATCGTACAGATACCGGGCCCTTCCAGCACCTGGCGCGAGATCAAGGTATGGGGCAATTACGCTTACGTGACCACCGAAAGCGGGACGGTAGGCCTCCAGATCGTTGACCTGCTGCCGCTGCCATCGCCCAGCCTTACCGTCACCACCTGGCAGCCTACCATCAATTCTCAGACCCTGGAGAAGATACACGCCCTGCATATCGATGCCGGAAGGGTTTATCTCTACGGGGGAAATGTGAACCCCGGTGGCATCATCATTGCCGATATCAGCACCACGCCCATGGCGCCTGTTTACCTGGGCCGCTACAGCGGCAGTTACGTTCACGATGGCTATGTGCGTAACAATATCTGCTATGCAGGTCATATTTATGACGGCTGGTTCTCCATCATGGATGTTTCCAACCCGGCCAACCCGCAGATACTCGCCACGCAAACCACTCCCGGGGCCTTTACGCATAATACCTGGCTTCCCACTACGAATGCGAATTACCTCTTCACCACTGACGAGGTATCCAACTCTTATCTTACCTCCTACGACATTTCCAACATCAGCAATATCACCGAGCTCGACCGGATCCAATCCCAGTTTCCCGGTTCCGGGTCGATCGGGCATAACACCCACATCATCAATGTTGCGGGTAATGACTATGCCGTTACCTCCTGGTATAAGGATGGTATTGTGATCACCGATGTGAACGATCCGAACAACCTGGTGAACGTGGCCTGGTACGATACCTATACCCAGGGCGGAGGCAGCGGCTTCAGCGGGGCCTGGGGCGTTTATCCCTACCTGCCCTCGGGCAATATCGTGGTATCGGATATCAATAACGGTCTTTTCGTGCTGTCGCCCAATTACCAGAAGGGTTGTTTCCTGAACGGCCAGGTCACGGATTTTTCAACGGGCCTTCCCATCAACGCGGCCACGATCACGATCGTGTCGCAGAACATTACGGATGCATCGGATGCATCGGGCAACTACGCAACCGGCATCGGAACGCCAGGTACCTATTCGGTGACCTATTCCAAGCCCGGCTATTTTCCGCAAACGATCAATAACATCACGCTGAGCTCGGGCAATACCGTTACGCAGAATGTTGCGCTGATACCCATGGTGCCCTTCGCCCTTACCGGCCAGGTGGTCAATTCCTGGAACAGCGTTGGCGTTCCCAATGCGCACATCCGCATCACCAACGGAACCTTCACTTACGATACCATCACCGATGCCAACGGAAATTACACTTTTCCCACGGCCTATGCCGGAACCTATGAGATCACCGCGGGCAAATGGCTCTACCAGAACAACTGCATGAGCAATATTGCCATCAATTCCACCCAGATGCCTCCGGTGGTTCCGCTGGATACGGGCATCTACGATGATTTCACCTGGAATTACAGTTGGACGGTATCGGGAAATGCCACTACCGGTATGTGGGAGCGGGGCGAGCCCTTAGGCACCACCTATAACAACCCCGGTGACGCCAATCCCGAATATGACGCTTCCAGTGACTGCTCTGTAGAGGCGTATGTAACGGGCAATACAGGCACCACCTCATCGGACGATGATGTGGATAACGGCTATACGCTGCTGGTATCCCCGCAGTTCAGCCTGGCGAACTATTCGACCCCTATTATGTATTACAGCCGCTGGTTTTTCAATGACGGAGGTTTCAGTTCGCCTAATGATTCGCTTAAGATATACATTACGAACGGTACCCAAACGGTCCTGCTTGAAACCGTTACTGCCAGTACGCCCGGTATGTCGAGCTGGGTGCCGAAGCAATTCAGCCTGAACCAGTATATCACACCTACTGCAACGATGCGTGTACGCGTGCGCTGCGCGGATGCACCGCAAGGCAACCTGGTGGAAGGCGGATTTGACCACTTCAGGATACTGGATTCGCTATGGACCGTTGGCAACTCAGCGCAAGAGATGCCGGCAGGCGATTACCTGCTGAGCGTATATCCCAATCCCACCAACGGCACGGCCACGGTGGAATATCACCTGTTGAGCGATTTGGCCGATGACGCGGCACTGTACATCACCGATCTTACGGGGAGGACGGTAGCCGTTATTCCCGTACAGTCGAAAGATGGCAGCGTGATCATTGGCCAGGACCTTGGCCAGGGCATCTATTTTGTGCGGATAGTGAGCGGCAGCGAAAGCACCGCCACCCTGAAAGTGGTGAAGACGAACTGACAGGCACCAGGAATGTGAAAAAGCCTCCGCTGAAAACGGGGGCTTTTCTTTTTCAGAACTTCCAGCGGGCAAGGGGAGCGGTATCCAGCCCTGAATGATCGCCCCGCATGAATTTGTAATAGCCCGCTATGGCTATCATGGCTGCGTTATCGGTGCAGTATTGAAAAAGCGGAATGTGGGTTTTCCAGCCATGCTTTTCACCCAGCCGGGTGAACGCGCTGCGCAAAGCGCTGTTGGCCGAAACACCCCCGGCCAGCGCAACCTCCTTCATATCGTGATCCAGTGCCGCGCGCCCGAACTTATCGATGAGTATGTCCACGATGGTGCGCTGTATGGACGCGCACAGGTCGTTCCTGTTCTTTTCGATGAAGTCTTTATCCTTCGCGGTCTCCTTTTGCAGGAAATACAGGATGGATGTCTTCAGCCCGCTGAAGCTGTAATCGTATGCGGGAATGTTCGGGTGGGGGAAAGCAAACCGCTGCGGGTCCCCATCGCGCCCGTATTGGTCGATCAGCGGGCCGCCCGGATAGGGAAGGCCCATGATCTTGGCCGCCTTGTCGAAGGCCTCACCGGCCGCATCATCGATCGTTTCACCGATGATGCGCATATCGAAATGATCGCTCACCAGCACGATCTGCGTATGTCCGCCCGAAACGGTCAGGCACATAAAGGGAAATGAGGGATGGTTGTCAATGAAATGGGCCAGCACGTGCGCCTGCATATGATTTACTGCGATAAGGGGTATGCCCAGCGCCAGCGAAAAGCTCTTGGCGAACGAGGCCCCCACCAGTAAGGAGCCCATCAGGCCGGGGCCGCGCGTAAACGCCACCGCGCTGATGTCTTTTTTCGATATTCCGGCCTTCCGGATGGCCAGGTCGACCGTGGGAACGATGTGCTGCTGATGCGCCCGCGATGCCAGCTCGGGCACCACGCCCCCGTAGCGCTTATGCACTTCCTGCCCGGCTATAATATTGGCAAGGACTTTGCCGTTATATACTATAGCGGCCGAGGTCTCATCGCACGATGACTCTATCCCGAGTATGGTAATCCCCTCCCTGCTCATAAAATGCGTAATTTTGTATAAATGAAAGTACCTAAAATTATCAAAAAAACGGGCAGGTGGCTGTGGCGCATATTCCTGGTCTTGCTGGTACTTTTAGTTACGCTTTATTTCCTGGTCCAGATGCCTTCCGTACAAACCTATCTTTGCCAGAAAGCGGCCTCCTATCTTTCCAAAGAGCTGAAGACCAAGGTGGAGGTGTCGTCAGTCAATATCGGGTTCATAAAAAAGTTAGTGGTGGGCGGTCTTTATATCGAAGACCTGCATCATGACACGCTGCTGTATGTAGAAGAGCTGAAGGTCGACATCGATAAGTTCGACTACGGGAAACAGCAGGTCTTTATCAGCGACATTACCCTGAGCAGCGGCTTGATAGAGATCGTGCGGTATGCCAACGATTCGGACCTTAACTTCCAGTTCGTGAAGGATTACTTCCGCGATAAGGATACTACAGCGAAAGATACCAGCGCTGGCTGGCTGGTAGAGCTGGGCGATATCGTATTGATGGACTTCAATTTCGCCTTCCGCGATGAGCGTTTCACCGACACCTCGCGCGGCATCGATTTCGATGACATACGCTGCTCGGATATCGATGCCCGCCTGTTCGGGCTGCAGAGCAATGAAGATACGATCAGCGTAAAGATCAAGGATTTCGCCTGCAGGGAAAAAAGCGGTTTCGTGCTCCGTAAGCTGACGGCTGATGCCTTGCTGAGCCCCGTATTCACGCGGCTCGATAACCTGGTCATCCATACGAACGAGAGCGTGATCGAAACGGACCTGCTCTTTAAGCACAAGGATTACGAGGATTACGATGATTTTGTGCACAAGGTGCGGATGAAAGCCGTTTTCGACAGCTCGCTGGTGCAGATGAACGATATCGGGTATTTCGCTCCCGAGCTGAAGGGCCTCGACCGGAAGATATTCCTTTCGGGCGAGGTGAGCGGTAGGGTGGATGACCTGAAAGGAAAGAACATGAACCTGGTCATCGGTAAGGAAACGCATTTCAGGGGCGATTTCGCCATGACCGGCCTGCCCGATATCGAGGAGACCTACCTCAACTTCAATATCGAGGAGCTTTCCACCACCAAAAAGGATGTAGAGGAGATCCCGCTTCCCCCGTATACGGAGCGGAACTTTGTCAAGCTCTCGGCCAATATGGCCAACCTGGGACGAGTAAAGTATAAGGGCAAGATCGATGGTTATTATTACAGCCTGGTGGCCAACGGGACCTTCAACACGGCCCTGGGCATGATCGTTTCCGATATTCACCTCAACCAGGACGAATCGGGCGAGTTCAGCTACCGTGGCCGCCTGCGCACGAACAATTTCGATATAGGGCAGATCGTGATCAACGACAAATACCTGGGCCGCATTACCATGGATGCCCAGGTCAATGGCCGCGGGCTGAAGCTGGAAACGATGAAGGCCAACCTGGAGCGCTGCGATATAGCCAGCCTGGAGTACAACGATTACACCTACACCAATATTACGGCAAAAGGCTCGCTGGCCAGGCGTATTTTCAACGGGGAGCTGCTTATCAAAGACGAGAATGTTGACCTGGGCTTTTCGGGCGATGTCAACTTCAGCAAATCGCCTACCACGATGAACTTTAGTGCGCAGGTCAACAAAATGAACCTGGTGCCGATGAACCTGATCAAGGGAGATAAGAAGGTCAGCGTAGCCACCTCCATGACCGTACAGCTCAAGGCCAATAACCTGGATGATGCCACCGGGTCTGTTGTGCTGTTGAATACCGCTTATTTCCAGGATAAAGAACTGTATGTGATCGATAAACTGACGCTTACCGCCAGCGACTACCCGGGTGGCAGGACCATAGACCTGAAATCTGATTTTGCCGATGCCAACATGAGCGGCAAGTTCACTTTGCAGGATATTGCCGCTTCGTTCAGGGAATCGGTGGAGGAGTACCTGCCCGCCCTGAAAGGCCAGCAGTTGGCAAAGGATAAACCGAAAAAGCCGAAAAAGAAGGAAGGGCCGCCCGAGCAGAAGTTCACCTATTCCGTTCTGCTGAAAGATACCCGCGGCATTACCAAAATATTCCTGCCCGATATACGTATCAGCCCGAATACCGCGCTGAAGGGCAATTACGACTCGAAGCTGAATGATTTTACCCTGAAAGGCAATTCTGACAGCGTGGGGGTAGGCGGTACCGAGCTCAAAAGCCTTGTTTTGGATGGGGCAACCCGGAACTCGCGCTTCGAGTTCCAGGCCAACTGCCTGCGCTATATTCTTTCGGATACCATCTGGATGGACAACGTGCTGCTGGAAAGCCGTACGCAAAAAGATACCATACATTTCGATTTCTCCTGGATCAACCAGGGCCTGAAAAAGAACCTGGGCGAGTTCGGAGCTTTTGTTTCTTTCAGGGAAATGCCCAGGGTGGAGCTGAAATTCATCCATTCGAAATTCTTCCTGTCCGATTCGTCATGGACCATCAGCAAAAGCAATATGATCGTATTCGACACTGCTCATGTATTAATAAAAGACTTTATGTTGTCAAACAAAAGCCAGTTGCTTAATGTATGGGGCGTGATATCGGAGAACCCGGCCGACAAGCTGAACATACAGTTGGACAAGTTCAACCTGGGCAATATCAATATCATCACCAGTGCCTTTAACCTGAACTTCAGGGGTATTGTTTCCGGCAATTCGGATATCGCCAACCTGTATAAGCCCGAGAACCTTATCTACAGCGCCAATCTCGATTTTAAGGACTTTAAGATCAACTCGGAAGATATAGGTTCGGGCTCGGTGGTAAGCATCTATGATAAAAAGAAAGACGCGATCAGCCTGAACGGTACGTTCAGCAAAGGCACTATTCCCAATTTCGAGTTCTCCGGATATTATTTTCCAACCAGGGAAAAGGATAACCTCGATCTCACGGCCACGATCAAGAACTTCAAGCTTGTATTTTTCGAACCCTTCGTGAAAGAGGTATGCGAAACATTCAGGGGCTTTGTTTCGGCAGAGCTGAAGATACAGGGCGAGCTGTCACGGCCGCGTATCACCGGCATGGCTGATGTGCAGGCAAAGAATATCCACATGAACTACCTCAACACCAACTACAGCCTGACCGATGCCAAGGTGAGCATAGAGCCCAATTCGTTCGGGGTGGAGAACATGATCGTGAACGATATGAACGGAAACACCTGCATCGTTACCGGGAAGGTCTATCACGATAATTTCAGGAATTTCCAGCTCGATATAGACGTGCAGGCAAATAAATTTCTTTGCCTGAGCACCACCGAAAAGGATAACAGCCTGTATTACGGAACGGCATTCATGACGGGTATTGTCAATTTCTCGGGTTTTGTTGACGATGTGATACGCATCGATGCCTCGGTGAAAACAGATAAGGCGTTCGCCATCGACCCGAAAACGGGCATCAAAAAAATGCGGTATACGCAGTTCAATATCCCGCTGAGCGGAACCGAGGAAGTAAGCGAAAGCGATTTCATCACCTTCGTCAAAAAAGATACAGGTCTGGTCAAACTCGAGCCCCGCGACTACAAGGTGAACCTGAGCGGCATCCTGCTTAACCTGGAGCTGGAAGCCACTACCGATGCTGAAGTGCAACTGATTTTTGATGAGAAGGTGGGCGATGTAATACGCGCCAAAGGCAACGGCAACATCCTTATGTCCATCAATACCAATGGAAATTTCACCATGTACGGTGAGTACCAGCTCGAGGACGGGGATTACCTGTTCACCCTGCAGAACGTGATCAACAAGAAGTTCAGGATAGAGAAGGGGAGCACGGTCAAATGGTCGGGCGATCCCTACGATGCCGTAGCCGATATCAAAGCCATTTACGAGGTGCGTACCTCGCTCAAGCCCTTCTTCCCGAACGATTCTTCATCCAAATACGCCAAGCGCTACCCGGTCGACTGTATCCTGAACATGAAAGGCAAGCTTATGAACCCCGATATCACGTTCGATATCGACCTGCCCACCGTTGACTCTCAGGACAGGGAGGAGGTGCTGAAATACATGAAATCGGAGCAGGAGATGAACAAGCAGGTCTTCGCCCTGCTGGTGCTGAACAGCTTTGTAGCTCCCTCGCAGGAAAATACGCAGAACAATTACGTGGGGCAGGCGGTTGAAAGCACGTCCAGCGACCTGCTGTCCAACCAGCTCAGCAACTGGCTTTCGCAGATCAGTAACGACTTTGATATTGGCGTGCATTACCGCCCGGGCGATTACGTGAGCAAGGATGAGGTGGAGCTGGCGCTTTCCACGCAGTTGTTCAACGATAAGCTGTCCATCGATGGCAGCGTTTCGAATAACGCCAATAACAGCCAGAGCGCTAACAACGTGGTAGGTGACGTAACGGCCGAGTACAAGGTATCGGATGACGGCAAGTTCCGCGTGAAGGCTTTTAACAAGGCCAACGACAATACGGTGATCGAAACGGATGCGGCCTATACGCAGGGCATAGGCGTGTTTTACCGTGAAGAGTTCAATACGATAGGGGAGTTGTACCGAAGGTACCTGCAAAAGATCCGTAAGAAAGATGATGAGCCGGCCCCTGCGCCCTGATCAGTCGTCCAGCCGCAGCGAATGCCCCAGCTTGTTCCGCTTGGTTTCCAGGTAAAGCTTATTATGCACGTTCGATTTGATCTCGAGCGGCACGTTCTCTACGATCTCCAGGCCGTAGCCCAGCAGGCCTGCCCTTTTGGTGGGATTGTTGGTCATTAGCCTGAGCTTGGTCACACCCAGGTTGCGCAGGATCTGGGCCCCCACGCCATAATCGCGTTCATCGCTCTTAAAGCCCAGCTCAATATTGGCTTCTACCGTATCTCGGCCTTCCTCCTGCAGCTTGTAGGCTTTCAGCTTATTCAGCAATCCTATGCCCCTGCCTTCCTGGTTCATATATACGATCACGCCCTTGCCTTCTTTTTCTATCATCTCCATGGCCTTATGAAGCTGGGGGCCGCAGTCGCAGCGGCATGAGCCGAAAATATCGCCTGTAAGGCAGGATGAATGCACGCGCGCCAGTACCGGCTCGTCTTTTTTCCACTCTCCCTTCACCAGGGCCAGGTGCTCCTGGTCGTTGGTGGTTTGCCGGAAAGCGATCAGGCGGAAATGGCCCCATTCCGTAGGCAGTTGAACCTCTACGTCACGGTGGATGATGCTTTCCCTGCGCAGGCGGTACTCGATCAGGTCGGCAATGGAAACGATCTTCAGGTTGAAACGCTCCGCTATCTTCATCAGCTCCGGCAGGCGGGCCATGCTGCCGTCCTCGTTCATGATCTCCACCAGGGCGCCCACGGGCTCAAATCCGGCCAGCCGGGCGAAATCGATCGTGGCCTCGGTATGACCGGCCCTGCGCAGCACGCCTCCTTTCTTGGCTCTGAGCGGGAACACGTGTCCGGGCTTGCCGAACTCTTCGGGCCGTATGGAAGGGTCGATGAGCGCACGTATGGTCTTGGCCCGGTCGCTGGCCGATATGCCCGTAGTGCAGCCATGGCCGAGCAGGTCGATAGAAACGGTGAACTGTGTTTCGTGGTGAGAGGTATTGTTGCTGACCATCATCTCCAGCTTCAGCTTGTCGGCCAGGTCTTCGATGATGGGAGCGCAGATCAGCCCCCGGCCGTGGGTGGCCATAAAGTTGATGACCTCGGGCGTGACGTTGCGGGCGGCCGTAATAAAGTCTCCCTCGTTCTCCCTGTCCTCGTCATCCACCACAATAATGACCTTGCCCGCCCTGATATCGGCAATGGCCTCTTCGATCGTATTGAGCTTAATTTCCATTCTGCGCTATTCGGATTTTTCAACAAATTTACACAAAATTAGGCTGGCCGGACTGCGGCCATCGTGTGCAGCCGGCAGGGTATCATACGGTTTGATTTCGTATTTTCGGTTCGTTTTTATGGCAAAGAAAGACAAGCAGGAAAAACTACAGAAGAAAAAGAGCCAGGCGGAAAAGGGAGGGCCCTCGCGGTGGCTGGCGCCCGCTTTTATCTTTCTCTTTTCATTTTTATTGTATTCCAATACGCTTGAACATGAATACGTAATGGATGACGGGGCCATGATCGCGGATAACGCCACCACGCGCATGGGCTACAAAGGGATGAAGCAGTTCTTCAAGGAGTCTTCCGTTTACGGGGCTACAAAAGAGAACTACGGCACGTACCGGCCGCTTACTATGGCCACGTTCGCCTTTGACTGGGGTTTTTATAAAATGAAGCTTACGCCCGGCAAGCCGCTGCTGGAGCCTCCGCGCGGGCAGCGCGTTGTGCATATCATCATGTATGCCCTGTGCTGCGTGCTGCTCTTTTTCGTGCTGAAGAAGCTGCTCAGGGACTTCCACCCGCTGATCCCCCTGGTGGCCACGCTGATCTTCGCGGCTCATCCCCTGCATACGGAGGTAGGCGCCTTCATTAAAAGCCGCGATGAGCTGCTGAGCATGCTGTTCATCTTTTCCTCGCTCTGGTTCCTGCTCAGCTACCTCGAAAGCCGCAAACGCCCCGACTTTATCCTGAGCAACGCAATGTTCTTTCTTGCGCTTTTCTCGAAGGAGAGCGCCATTACGTTCGTGATCATCTTCCCGCTCGCCCTGTATTTTTTCACCGGCCTGGAAACATCCAGGATCTTCAGGCTGACGGTGCTGAACTTCGCCTGGGCCGCTATCTATATGATGGTGCGCTATTCCGTGCTCGATGCGGATAAGGGCTATATGCCGGTGATCAACAATACGCTGGTTGAGGCCCATGGCGCTGAAAAGCTGTCGACCATTCTTTTTATAATGCTGCAGTACCTCCGGCTGCTGGTATATCCCCATCCGCTGACCTGGGATTACGGCTACAACCAGGTGCCGATAACGGGGTGGAACAATATGCTGGTCATTGCCTCGCTGGTCATTCACCTCGCGCTCGCGGCCTATGCGGTCATGAAGTTCAGGGAAAAGCATATTCTTTCGTTCTGTATCATCTTTTACTTCATTACCATTTCGATCAGCTCCAATCTCTTCGTGCTGATCTCGTCCGTGATGGCCGAGCGTTTCCTTTTCATCCCTTCCATCGCCTTTTCCATAGCGGTGGCCTATCTGCTGACCAAAGCGCTGGCAAAGAAAGAGCAGCGCGTTCCCGTTCCGCTGACGGCAGCGATGGTCCTTATCCTGGCCGCGTTTTCGTTCAAGACCTTTGCCCGCAACGAGGACTGGAAAAGCAATTTCAGCCTGTTCGAGTCAGGTGCGAAAGCGTCCCCGAACTCATACAGGGCGAATACGGCTTTCGCCTGGCAGTGTTTGCATGCTGGCGAAATGAGCCGCGATACGCTGGCGAGGAACGAATATTTCAAGCTGGCCATTTATTATTATACGCGGGCGATCGATATTTATAAAGGATACGAGACCTACCGCGACTATTATAACCGCGGTGTGGCCAGGAACTACCTGAAAGACACGGAAGGCGCATCGCAGGATTACATCAGCGCCTATAACCTGAACAAAAAGGACCTGAACACCTGCTATAATGTGGGCGTGATCTACTATAATAAGAAGCAATACGACCAGTCCATCAAATACTGGCTGGAGGCCGCAGCGATCAACGAGGAGTTCATGGACCTGAACTTCAAGATAGGGAATAATTATTTCAGCCTGAACGATTATCCCAGCGCAGCAAAGTATTTTGAAAAATATTACCGCACGCATCCCAATTCAATGGATGCGGCCCAGAACCTGATGGTGACCTACAACAAGATGGGCGATACGGCCAATGCCAATAAGTACGCGCTGATACTCGAGTCGCTCAGGCAGAAGAACGGCATAAAAACCAACTGATCACTGGTTCCTTCTGGTTGGCTCCCACACGCTGCTTTTCACCCCGCTGACGAATTTAAAGAACCCCGCGAGCAGGGCCAGGTTCATGCTGAAAAAATGGGTGGCGAACCGCAGCAGGGCAACATGCGTGTTGACCTGCCGAAGCAGCAGATCGAACAGCGGAAGCAGTAAAAGGATGAGGCCAGCGAGGAACAGGTAACGGTACAGGTCATAGGCCTGCATGAGGGGGATGATGGCCGCCACTCCTCCCAGCATGAACATGGGGCCGAACCAGCGGAGCACCTTGTGCGAAAAAAAACTGAACGAAACCCCGTTGAAGCGGAAGAGCAGGTGAGAAAAGGCAAACAGGTTCTGGAAGCTGCCGGTGGCTATGCGCACTTTTCTGCGGAACTCCTCCACCAGGCTGTTCGAAACATCTTCGTATACCCGGGCATTGATCTCGTTGATGCATAGCCCGCCCCGCTCAAGCACTTTCATGTTAATGTAGAAATCGTCAACCAGGAAATTTTCCGGCACCTTTGAGAAGTGGCTCTTCCGTACTGCATAACAGCCACCGAAAGGGCCCATCATGGAGCCCCAGATCCTGCCTTCGGCATTTTTGGTGAACACTTCCGATTCAATGTAGGTTTTCTCCTGCACCGAGATGCCTTCTTTTTTCATCCCTTTATTGACCATATTGGTATCGACCAGGGCAATGGCCGGGTTTTTAAAATGCCGCACCAGTTGCCGGAGGGTATCGCGGTCGAAAATAACGTTGGCGTCAGTAATCACGAACACCCCGCCAGCGGCCTGTTCTGACAAATGGTTGATGATGCGCACTTTGCCCCTGCGCGAAGTGAAGGCGATAAGGCGTACGGTTTCATGCTTGCGCTGGAACTCCTCAATGATCGCGTTGGTCCTGTCGGTCGAATTGTCGGAACCCACAAGCACCTCGATCTTTTCAAGCGGGTAATCGCTTGCGAAGATGCTCTCCAGCTTGTCGCCTATAACGCTTTCTTCATTATGGGCCGCGATGAGAATGCTCACTAAGGGAAATTCGTCATTTTGGGCATACACCTGCCGGTTGGCCGCTTTGCCCGATACCAGCAGCCTGAGCAGAAGGGGATAGAGCAGGTAGGAGTGCAGCACGGCACCCAGGCATGACCAGAATATGATTTCAGCGGTCAGCATGCGGCTAGCTCTTTGCTGTAAAAGTCGATGAGCGCTTTGGCCGTAGCGCGTGCGCTGAAATGTTCCTGCGCGAAAAGCCGGGCAGCCTCCCCGGTACGCTTACACAGGTTCTGATCGTTCACGCATCGGCCTATACATGTGATAAAGGCATCAGCGGTATCGGCAATGAACAACTCCCGGCCATCGCGCGCGCCCGTTCCTTCGGCTCCAATGCTTGTGGAAACAATTGTCTTTCCCAGGGCCATTCCTTCCACGATCTTGACGCGCATGCCGCTACCCGCGAACAGCGGCACGACCATGATCTGTTTGCCATCCATGAAGCTGCAGGCATCTTCCACCTCGCCCAATACGATCACGTTGGGGATATTCAGTTGTTTGAGCTCTGCGGGCGTGTTCCTGCCGGCAATGTAAAACTTCAGGCCGGGGAACTGTGCCGAGACGCGGCTCCAGGCATGCTCAAGGAACCAGCGCAGGCCTTCGAGATTGGGTGCCCAGTCGAGCGAGCCCAGAAAAAAGAGGGTGGGGGTAAGGTCCGCTACCCCTGAAGGGCGTACGCGCTCCTCATCGTACGATGCCGGGCAAACGTGGATGGGCGTTTCCATCTCATACTTCCTGAAGTACTCCGCATCAGCCGGGGAAATGGGTACGAGAAAATCGTATTTCCCCAGCCTCGAAAGCTCGTAATCTTTTAACTGCTTCGCCAGTTTTCCGAGGTACCACTTTTTCAGTAAAGAGGTCTCGCGCTGGGCATTGCGTTCCCAGATCAGGTGTTCTACGTTGTGGGCGCGCATGGCTATGCGGGCCCCGGAAAAGGCGCGTATGGTTTCAACATAAGGAGCTAGATACAGGCCCTCCAACTGAACCAGGTCGTACTCCTCCGCGTGCAACAGCTCGATCAGCTTATCGTTAAAGGCCGCGGATATGAAGCGCGAAACATGGTACGACCTGTTCTGCAGTAGTGCGATCAGCGCCCCTGTTCCGCTGACGCGGTTATCCACGTCTATAGCGTGAAAATGGGCCAACCTTTTTATCCCGGAAGGTAGTTGGTCCAGGTCGTAATGATGTTTGCTGGTATTCATGGCCAGCACGGTCACTTCATGGCCCAGCGCTGAAAAGGCCCTGGTCAGGTTGAGCGTGGCGATGGCCCCTCCGTCAATTGGCGGGTAAGGGAACTTATTGACCAGTTGGAGCAGCTTCATTACGCGAGCGGAAAAATTTAGTGAACCAGCCTGTATACTCGGTGATGTCGAACAGGGCCGAATCGGCTGTGGCCTTTTTGGTCAGGAAAACGCCAAGCGGCAGCAACACAAGGGTAGATATCCACATGCCGATATAAGGCGGCATGACCCCCTCCTTCGACATTTTTTCAGACGAGAAGGAGATGATCCAGTAAACAATGAAAAACAGCACCGAGATCACCACCGGCATGCCTAACCCGCCTTTGCGTATGATGGCGCCCAGCGGGGCCCCGATGAAAAAGAAGACCAGGCAGGCGATGGACAGCGTGAATTTTTTATGCCATACGATCAGGAGATTGGTGGCCGGGTCCTCGATGTTCTGGATGTCCTGTATATAGGATTCTACCCGGGCCTTATTGCTCCGCGCGATGTTCAGTGACGCATCGTATATTTTTACCTGGCGCTCTTTTTCGGTGAGCGGGGCCGCGGTATCCCGGGCTGCCGGGTTCATGTTCCTGGGCCTGAACGCGCCCATAGCGGTGGGCGCCTGCATGCGCGGAGTCGCCTTGGGGCGTACCAGGAATACTTCCCGGAAAAATTTCAGCTTCTGCTGTTTTTCCAGCTCCAGGGTATCCAGTTCGCTTTCGATCTGCTTCAGGTTGAGCATTTCGTAGTTGGATTTGAAGAGGTCCTCATCGGTGCGGTTCAGGTCAAATCCGGTAAGGTTAAGGCGCAGGGTCTTATGGCTGAAAACGGTACGTATGAGCGGGAAATTGGGGCTTTTCTGGTCGATCACCTCATCGTAGCTGAAGCCCTGGTTGAGCGATATGAGAAAATACTTGCCGTCTTCGCTCATTTCCATTTTACCCGATTCGGCAATGACCACCCTGGTGTTGCCAAAGCCTTGGGTATGGTCGTAGATCATGATGCCGTATAAGGTTTTGCCGTCAGGGTCTTTTTTCTCCACGCGTATCACGTAGCGGTTGATGCCGTTGTAAAAAGCTCCTTCCTTGATGGCGATGGCGGGTTTTTTATGCTGCACATCGAAGATGAGCGAGCGCCATTTCAGGTTGGCATAGGGCAGAACATGGTTGGAAAAGAAGAAGGCCCCTATGCTCACAGCGATAACGAAAAAGATGAGCGGGCGCATGATGCCGTACAGCGATAATCCGCTCGATTTGAGGGCTGCCAGCTCGTAATGTTCGCCCAGCGAGCCGAAGGTCATCAGGCTGGAGAGCAGGATGGTGAGGGGAAGCGCCAGCGGCACCAGCGTAAGCGCCACGTAAAAAAAGAGCTCACCGATCACGCTCAGCTCAAGGCCCTTCCCGATCAGTTCATCGATCCATTTCCAGAGGAACTGCATCATCAGCACGAACATGGAAATAAAAAAGGTAATGATGAAAGGGCCTATAAAGGACGAGATGACGTACCGGTGGATGGCTTTCATTGATACAAAGATAAGTAAAAGCCCTGCGGCCGGCCGGGAAGAGGGCTGGGCTTTTTTTTATAGTTTTGTCCGGTATGATAAATGGGAAAAAGCTGGTTATAGTATTGCCTGCCTATAATGCGGAGCTCACGCTCAAGCAGACCTACGATGAGATCCCGTTCAATATAGTTGACGATGTGGTGCTGGTGGATGACATGAGCCGCGATAAGACCTCGGAGCTGGCCCGCGCCATCGGCATCAAACATGTGATCCGGCACGAACGCAACAAAGGCTATGGGGGCAATCAGAAGACCTGTTACGACAAGGCCCTGGAGCTGAATGCCGATATCGTGATCATGCTGCATCCCGATTACCAGTACACCCCCAAGCTCATCCCCGCCATGGCCGAGATCATTTCCAGCGGCTTGTACCCCGTGGTGCTGGGGTCGCGGATACTCGGGAAGGGTGCGCTAAAGGGTGGAATGCCCCTGTATAAGTATGTGTTCAACCGCATGCTGACCTTCACCCAGAACATACTGGTCAACCAGAAGCTTTCTGAATATCATACCGGCTACCGCGCCTTCAGCAGGGAAGTGCTTCAGGAGATAAACTACCATGCCAACAGCGATGATTTTGTCTTCGACAACCAGATGCTCTCGCAGATCATCTATGCGGGTTTTGAGATAGCGGAAGTGACCTGCCCGACCAAGTATTTCAAGGAAGCCAGCTCCATCAATTTTACGCGCAGCATGAAGTACGGATTGGGCTGCCTGGGCGTTTCACTCAGGCACAGGTTCAATAAATGGGGCTTGATGAAGAGTAAAATCTACCGTTCGAAAACCTGATCATTTCCTTTCCCAGAACACAAACCCGTTCTTCCTGTACAGCTCTTCCCACGAGGGATTGATACTTTTCACTTTTTCCGCATCCTGTATCTTTGAAACGAAATAGAAGGGTTCACCTTTCTTCCCGCTGGTATCCCAGCCCTGGAAATACCCGGTAGAGGAGGTCGTCCGCTTGTAGAAATATTGGGCATAACTTTTAAAGTGAATGGTCTCCACTCTGCAAAGTTCATCGCTCTTGCTTCGGTAGAACTCAATAGCCGCTCCCTGCGTGTATTGCTCTATCCTGGGAGCGAAGACCAATACGGCCAGGTTGGTCGTGATAAGGGTGCATGCAAACAGGATAATAATTCCCTTCATATTCCCGCGGGTGATAAGATAGACAGCAAACAGCACTCCTGAAAGGAAAAAGGCTCCCACCAGGAACTCCCAGCCCGACCAGTGCACCTCGGCTTTCAGGTTTTCAACCGCAAAAGGGTCTTTTATAATACCGCTGGCAATGATCGTTTCCTTGTACCGGTCCACGAACTGCAGTCCCGTGAAAAGCAGCCCCCATACCGTGCCAAGCGCCAGCAGCAGAAAGCTCATCCATCTTTTCCACTGCAGGTCGCCATTCATCAGCTTATACATGGCGTAAGCGGCCAGGTAGGTGAGGGGGAACCAGCATAATGACGAATAGTGTATGATCTTGGTCTCCACAATAGAGAAAAGAAGAAGCACCGTCCAGAACAGGATCAGCATCCATTTCCTGTAATGCCTGGCGAAATCGGGGTCCTGTCCCCTGCGCAGCGCCCTGATCATGAATACGGACGCGGGGAAGCAGCCCAGCAGCAACACGATGAAGTGGTAATAGAAAGGGCCACCGTGGCCGGCTTCCTCGGTGCTGAACAGGCGCACCTGGTATTCGATAAAGTCGAAAAAAACCTCCTGCTTTCCGCTGAGCAGCAGGGAGAAGAACCACAACCCGCCAATAGAGACAATTACCGCCAGGTAAAGCCCGATCTGGAAGATGCCGGGAAATCCCCTGAAACGGCCGACCAGGTAAAATACGCCAGCGCACAGTAAGAATACCAGCAGGGCAACGGGGCCCTTGGTGAGCATGGCCAGCGAAATGAAGCAGGCCGAGTAGATGATCCTTTTCGTTCCGCCCACTTTTCCGGAGAAGAGGATGAAATGGTGAATGCCGAGAAAGATAAACAGGTTGAACCAGGGGTCGATGATGCCGCTCTTGAAATAGAAGTGAGGGAGTATGCTGCCTGCGAAGGCCAGCGCCCAGAGCAGCCCGAAGCGGGCATCGTATATGTTCCTGCCGATGTTGAAAAGAACGATAAGGGTGATGATCCCGCACACAGCATTCGGGAAGCGGGCGGCAAATTCATTTACCCCGAACAGGTGCATGCTGGCGGCCTGCATCCAGATGAAAAGAGGCGGCTTCTCCCAAAAGGGCTGGAAGTTGATCTGAACGGTGGAATAATCTCCGCTCACGATCATTTCGCGCGCGCACTCCGCAAAATTGATCTCGTCCCAATCGAACAGGTGTACGGCCCCGAGAAAAGGCACGAACAGCAGCACAGCGGCAGCGGCAATGAGCAGGTTCTTGTTCAGCGCAGCGCCCATCGTCAATTCCTTTTTGTGAGTGCGCTGTCGATCCAGGACAGGGAGTTTATCCTGCTGCTTTTCCGGATGAAGGCATAGACCACCATGGTGGCGCTTACACCGATCAGCGAGCCGGCATAGATATCATTGAAGAAATGCTGCGAGATGTAGACCCTTGAGAAGCCTATGGTCAGGGCCATCACGAACATGAGAAACTTCAGCAGGCGGCTTTCCGTCATCAGGGAAATGCAAAAGCAGGTGGTGAAGGCTGCGGTAGTGTGGCCGCTGGGAAAACTGTTGTACAGGTAATTCTCCACCCCTTCCACATAGTGGATATCCAGTATGTTCTTAAAATACTCCTTAGGCCGCACCACATCCGCGAACAGGGTATGCTTGAGCAATTGGGTGATACCGGCCGAAAGCAGGTTGCTCAGCGCCAGCAGCAGGGCGAAGCGGTACCGTACCAGCAGCAGCAGCATGACCGCGGCAATTACCGTCACGCCATCGCCCAGGTAAGTGACATAGGGAAAAAAAAAATCGCCAAAGGCATTGTGCCTGCTGTTCAGCATCAGGTGGATCTCGGCCTTGCTGTACAGGCCGAACAGGATAGAGCCGGCAATAAGGAAGAGGACATAGGGAATAAGGAAAGCGGAATTTTTGCCGAAAAAATTGTTCACAGCCGGTATGATTTGCGTAAAATTAAAGAGAAATCAGGAACCGATGGCCTTCTTCAGCTTGGCGATCTCGTTATCCCACAGCATGCGGGCCGATTCCTTGTCGCCATCTTCGGCAAAATCGGTAATGATCAGGGAAGACTCGTTGGTCAGCTCATCCACCTCTATCCTGAACTCGAAGAAGGTGTATTCGGGTTTGTCGAGCCAGCGGAAACGCACCAGCTTCAGGTCCTTGTAAGCGATCTGCTTGGCCACCTGCTCGCTGCCGTCCCAGAAAAAAGTGAAGTTGCCGTCACGTATGTTCACGTCATTGGCGAACCATTCGGATAGGCCGCTGGGTGTAGATATCATTTCGAAAAGCAGGGCTGGCGAAGCATGCATGACGTATTCAAAACTATACTCGTTGGGGTGCACTTCGCGTTTCTTATCCTTAAGCGAGGAAGAAGAGAAGGTGGTTCGTATCACTTTCCTGGGCAGTGCCGGAGGAGGCGGGGATACGGACTGGGAGCTATCGGACTTTTTGACCTCAGGCGCTTTGATCACCCTGGGCTGGGGCTTTGCCACGGGCTGGACCGGTACCGGCTTAGGCTCGGGCTTTTGGACGACCGGCTTCACAGGCTGCGCTTTTGCCTTTTTGGGCGGCTGCTTCCTGACCGGCTTTTTCAAAACCTTCTTCTTAACGATAGTCGCCTTCTTTTTCTTAGGCGGCTTTTGCTTTTTTACCGTCTTTTTCCTGGCAGGTAAAGCGCGCCTGGCAGGCTTGCGCGCCTGCTTTTTCTTAGCCTTTTTTTTCGGGGATCTGGTTTTTTTTGGCTTTTTCTTTTGCGCTTTTTTGGCCATCGGATGAGATCAAAAACGGTAGTGACTATACTAAAACTCAAGCAATTTATAAAAAAATATTTACCACCATGTCCAAATCAAAGAAAAATAAGTTTTGAGGGTGGTTGTAAAGCCCCATAAAGCCTTATATTTGCGCCCGCAAAACCCGTATGGCCAGGTAGCCTGTCTACTGCGGGCAGGCTCAGGCGGTTAGAGCGCAGGATTCATATCCCCGCCTGCCGGCCGTCAGACGCCCGAGGCGGACGGGTGTTGATTCTTTGGCGAGGTAGCTCAGGCGGTGAGAGCGCAGGATTCATAACCCTGAGGTCGAGGGTTCAACTCCCTCCCTCGCTACAAAGCCCCCCGCCTTTGGCGGGGGGC
>JBFLYZ010000061.1:0-20366 GCA_040756415.1 Bacteroidota bacterium | reverse complement strand
GGTGCTTTTTATTAACAAAAATGGCCTGTATGTTAACAGGATCCTGCCCGGGAGCTCACCTGCTCAGGATGATCTCCACCCTGCGGTTCTGCCTGCGGCCCTCTTTGGTGGAATTGTCGGCTGCCGGCCGGTCCTTGCCTTTTCCCGATACGGATACCTGGCCGGGAGATACGCCATTTTCGAGCAGGTAAGCCCGTACGGCCCCGGCCCGTTTTTGGGAAAGCTCCAGGTTGTATGCGTCAGTACCAGTAAGATCTGTATACCCGATAAGGGACACTGTAACATCAGTATTGCTCTTCAGGTATTCGGCAAGCTGGTCGAGCGCCTGCAGGTATTGGGGCTGAAGCGAATGTTTTTCCAAGCCGAACAGCACGTTCCCGTAAGCGGGCAGGGGTTTTTCGTCCTTCTGATCGTTTGTGCCGGATTTTCCGATGACCACCGTGTCTTTCTTAACCTGGTCGGAGGCCAGCACAACCGTGTCTTTTTTCTGTTCTATGTAAACGGAGTAGATGTTCATGTCGTTCCGGTCGCTGCTTACCCTGTTGGATGCGAAATAAGCGTGAACGGACTTGCTATCGATAGTAAGATAAATGTCATCGCCCGGGGAATTGAAGGGCAGGCCCATGTTCACCGGTTTGCCCCACTTGCTGCCAGCCGGCTTTGAGAAGAACAGGTCGAAACCGCCCATGCTGTTATGGCCGGTAGAGGAAAAATAAAGCGTTGTTCCGTCAGCGGAGAGAAAGGGCGCATCCTCATCATATGGCGTATTGATATCAGGCCCCAGGTTCTCGGGATCCGACCAGCTTCCGTCATCGTTCTGCACGGATCGGTAAAGGTCGCGGCCTCCATAGCCGCCTTTCCGGTTACTGGCGAAGTATACCGTTTTGCCGCTCATGGTAAAGCTGAAGCTGGTCTCCCAGTTGGGGGTATTGATCTTCCGGCCTTTCTGCAGCCGCCTGGGCTTGTCCCAGCCGCCTTGGGCGTTCTTTTCGCTCAGGTAAACGGTGCCCTGCCTTATGCCGCGGTAGAAGTACAGCCTCCTCCCATCGGGCGAAACATAGTCGGGCGCCTCGTGATTTTTGGTGTTAATGGCGCTGCCTATGCTCCGGGCGGTTTCCCAGCTTCCCAGCGTATTGACAGAAAAATAGATATCCTCTTTCAGCTTGTCGTCCCAGTAATCGGTTTTGCCCTTGGAGCTTCCGCTCCTGCGCGAAGCGAAATAAAGCACTGTGTCGGAGGCCAGCACGCAGCTATAGTCATCCTCCGGGCCGTTGATGCTGGCACCGAGCATCACGACTTGCACATTCCTGTTCTCCCCGTTGACCTGCATGCCGCCAAAGGGCGCTTTTTCCAGTTCGAGCGCGTTTTTGCACTGGGCTACCCTCAGCTTGACCTCGGCCTCCAGCTTCCCGCGTTCGTTCTTCGGCAGAAAAGTGCCCAACTCCAGTACCTGCTGCAGGTATTTCTCAAAGTACTCAATGGCCTTTTCATACGAGCCGCTAAGGTGATAACAGTCTGCAAGAAAAAAATAGATGTCGGCATCGTTGTTGCCCGTGCCGGTGCAGGCCAGTGCCTTTTCGAGGTAAGGTATGCAGCGCACCTTGACCACATCCCAATAATAATAGGCCTCTCCCATGCCATAGTTGTATTCGCAATTTGCAGGTTGCAGGGCAAGCAATTGCCCGTACAGTTCTACGGCTTCGGGAATGCGGTTGCGTTCAAAGGCCTGCCTGGCCTTCTTATGGATTTTCTTCTCGCTTACCTGAGCGGTCGTACCGCTATAGCCGCAAAGCAGGACAATTAAAAGCGCCAGGGTCGCGGATCGGGTCATATCATTCGGGTTTGCTCCTCAGCGCCTGCAGCATATCGGCATAGAGCTCGTTCTTTTCGGCCGTGCGGTCCTTCCCGATCTCGGTCTCAAACACCTTTATCGCGGCATGCAGTTCCTCCTTCCTGAAAGGTCCCTGCATATCTTCGATCACGGTGAGAATCTCGAGCGCCACGAGGTAGTTTTTTTCCACGGCCATTTGTACGAACTCCTTCAGCCTGTCGCTGAAGTCGAGGTTGGCCTCCCAGCAAGCGGAACAAAGCAGGGCCAGCCTGGCCTCGTCCTGCGTGATCCCGATGGCCTGCATCAGCAGCTCTTTGCCGTTCTTGCTTTTGAGCTCCCTGAGCGCATCGACCTTCAGGTGCCTGTTCTGCGGATTGGTGATCAGGTCGACCAGGTTAGCTACCGCATCGCCTTTGAACTTGCCCTTATCCTTTTCTTCCGGCTGCTTGCCCAGGAACAGGGTGTTGTAGTTCTCCGTTTCGTGAATGTTATAGGCTTCTTCTTCCCGCTTCTTCTTTTTGGCCATTTTAAATGATAGGATTGAATAGGCAAATATCCGCAATTTTATGGAAAACGCCCCGCGCGGGCGTCAGCCGTATATAATGATGCTTCGCGTTTTCTTATGCCTGGTGTTCCCCGTCATGCTGTGCGCTCAGGACGGCACCGTTCGGCAGCTCCAGGTGATCGTCACCGATGAGGATACCGGTGAGCCCTTGCCCTTCGCCTGCGTGAGCGTTACGGTGAATGGCCAACTGCAGGCGGGCGCGGTGTCTGACCTGAATGGGATGGCCCTCATCCGGATCAACGATACCACTGCGGACCTGCTCCTGGAGCTTAAGATCATGTATATCGGCTACGAGACCAGCCGCATGACCATAACCCGTGACAGCGCGGGCAAGTTTACGGTCGCCAGGCGGAAGACGCATACTCATGCGATCGATGATGACTTCGGTACGGGAGCGTATCCTCCTCCCGATATGCTGACGGGAACCGGAAAGACCTTTACGCGCGAGGAGTACTGGCGCATGCCCAGGTGATCAGAAACGGCTGTACAGCTCATCGCGCCAGATGAGGATCATGACGCCCGCAATGGCAATGAGCGCCCCGGCAATGGCCTTCCAGGTGATCTTCTCTCTGTAGAAGAGCCAGGCCAGGGGAAGTACGAAAACCGGGACGAGTGAAAAGATGGTCTGGGCCACCGATGGCTTGTCTTTCAGCAGTGCGATCGCGTACATGCTGAAGCTGACACCGACCACCGGGCCAAGCAGGGTGCCGGCCACGGCCATCCAGTTGCCCTTGTTCTTGTTTTGCAACACCGGCCGTATCGTATCCTGGAGCCTTCCGCGCAGGATGGTGAACAGGTACATGCCTCCAGCGGCCGTGACCATGCGCAGCCAGGTGGCATGGAGGGCGGGCAGGTCTTCACCGTTTATCTTATACACGAAGCCTTTATTGGCCAGCACCACGCCAAAGCCCTGGCATAGTGCGGAGGCTATGGCAAAAACTACGCCCTTCCGTATGCTGCCGTGCCCGTGATCCTTCAGGTGAGCGGTCTGGCTTTTGCTTACGCTTACCCAGATCACACCGGTAATGGTGATGAATATTCCGAGGATACCGATGAGGTTGATCTGCTCGTTTACGAGGAAATAGCCGAGCAGCAGGGCCGCTGCCGGTGACAGGGTGGTGAAGATGCTGCCTATGCGCGTTCCCAGTATGGCAAAAGCGGTAAAGCCGAAATAATCGCCCAGGGCCAGGCCTACGATGCCGGAGAGCCCGAACCAGAGCCAGTGGCCCTCAAGCGCCCGCGAAAAAAAAGCGCTGGTGCCGTAGGGAAGAAAGACCAGGCAGGCTATGCTCAGGAAAAGAGCCGCCAGCAGGATGCGGAAATGGTTGACCGAATTAGGGCCCAGCCTGCGCGCGGCTTCCGTGAACGGGAAAATGCCCAGGCTCCAGCAAAGCGTGGTGCAGAAGGCCGCCAGCTCGCCTGCGTACACAAAATCCTTATTCATAACTGCGGCTGCCGAAGATCAGGCTTCCCACGCGTATCATCGTGCTGCCTTCTTCTATAGCGATCCGGTAATCGCTGCTCATGCCCATAGAGAGGATGTCGAGCCCGGGGTGCGCGGTGCGCAGGTGATCAAAGAAGCCTTTCAGGCCGTGGAACTCTCCGCGTATCCTGTTCTCATCGCGCGTATTGGTAGCCATGCCCATGAGGCCGGTTATACGCACGTGCTCCAGGCTTTTCAGCTCATCGCTGGCCAGCAGGCGCTCCGCTTCATCGAACGAGAAGCCGAACTTGGTCTCTTCGCTCGCGATAAAGATCTGGAGCAGGCAGTCGATCACGCGCTCGTTCTGCTTCGCACGCTTATCGATCTCCTGCAGCAGGTGAAGGCTGTCGACCGAATGGATGAGCCTGACGAAAGGAGCGATGTATTTTACCTTATTGGTCTGCATGTGACCGATCATATGCCATTCAATATCGGCCGGCAACTGTTCGTGCTTCTTCTGCATTTCCTGGGCCTTGTTCTCGCCAAACACGCGGTGCCCTGCCGTATGGGCCTCCATGATCAGGTCGACCGGGTGGGTCTTGCTTACGGCAATGATCGTAACGCCCGCAGGCACCTGCTTCTTCAGCCGCTCTATGTTATCTCGTATGGCCATGGAACGATATAGTGTTCGGGTTTTCCGGGGTATAAAGGTATAAGGTCTTCTTTTACCAGCTCTATTTCACCATATCTTATTTCCAGCTTATGCTTCCAGGCTGTAGATGACCAGTCCGCTGCGCATCTTGGGCTCTATCCAGGTGGTTTTGGGCGGCATCACGTTGCCGGTATCGGCTATCTGCTTAAGCTGCTCCATCTGTACCGGGTAGATCCCGAACGCGGCTTTCCCCTGGCCCTTATCCACCATCTTTTTGAGCTCATCCATGCCCTTGATGCCCGATACGAAGGCGATCCGCTTATCTACGCGAAGGTCATAAATGCCCAGGATGGGAGCCAGAATATGCTCCGAAAGAATGGCCGCATCCAGGCTGGCTACGGGCTCCTCGTCATGCACTGCGCCTTTCCCGGCCGTAAGCGAGTACCATTTTCCGCCCAGGTACATGCTGAAATTATGTTTTTGCTGCGGCTGGTAGATCGTCTCGCCCTTTTCCTCCACGCTGAAGTTCCTGGATATCTTTTCAATGAATTCCTTTTCGCTGAGCCCGTTCAGGTCGCTGACCACCCGGTTGTAATCGCAGATCATGAGCTGGCTTTCGGGGAAGAACACGCCCATGTAGAAGTTATAGGGTTCGTTGCCCGTATGCGCTGGATTGTTCTTTTTGCGGGCTTTGGCCAGCAGGGCAGAGGAGGCGCTGCGGTGGTGGCCATCGGCAATATAAACGGCTTTTATGGTCTTGAACCGCTCGTAGACCTTTTTTACCTCCGCCTCCTGTTTCACGATCCACAGGGTATGCCTCACCCTGTCGGTGGTCGAAAAATCGTATTCGGGCTCGCGCTCGGTGATCTGGGTGGTAAGCTGGTCGATCTCCTCATCGTTCGGGTAAGAGAACAGCACCGGCTCCGCGTTGAAATCGCAGACCTCGAGGTAACGCATGAGCTTTTCCTCGCGCTCGTGTATGGTCTGCTCGTGTATCTTAATGATACCGTTCAGGTAATCGTCAATGCTCGAGCAGCCGATCAGGCCGGTGAACACGTTCCCCTGCTTCTGCTGGCGGTAGATGTAGTAGCATGGTTGTATATCCTGTACGAAGATGCCCTGCTTATGAAAGTCGAGGTACACCGCTTTTGTTTTCTTCAGGCGTTCAATCGAACCGGGCTTTGTTCTTTTCCCGTCATTCATGTCCGGATGAATGACATGCAGGAAGGTGAAAGGATTGCCCGCTATCTTTTCGTTCAGGTCCTTCTGGCTGTAATTATCGGCCGAGCGGCTGGCCACCAGGTGTACCAGGTGGCGGGCAGGACGGATCCCTTTGAACGGAATGACGGTGGCCATTTTATCTCAGTGCCGCAATGATCTTTTCGGCCAACTCTATACCGATGCGCTCCTGCGCCTCTTCGGTAGCAGCGCCAATGTGCGGGGTGAGCGAGATGCGGGGATGGTTCAGTATTTCGGGCCTGGGCCTGGGCTCGTTCTCGAACACATCCAGCCCGGCATGCGATACTTTTCCCGAGTTCAGGGCTTTGATAAGGTCGACCTCATCGATCACTCCGCCACGCGAAGCGTTCACGATCACCACGCCATCCTTCATCATATTGAACTCTTTTTCCGTAATGATCTTCCCGCCCGGCACGTGCAGGGTAATGAAATCGGAATTGCGGAGCACCTCTTCGAACGATACGGTCTTCGTTTTTACATTCAGGTTCCCGGCACCGTGAATAGTGATGTCTACGCTCGACTCATGCACCATGGGATCGCAGATGAGCGTTTTCATCCCGATGCCAAGGCCTATTTTTTTCACTGCCTGGCCGATACGGCCTATCCCCACTATGCCCAGCGTTTTGCCCCGCAGCTCTATGCCTTTGGCGTACTTTTTTTTCAGCGCATCGAATTCGGTGCTTCCTTTCGCTGGCATCTGGCGGTTGCTGTCGTACAGGAAACGCACCATGCCGAACAGGTGGGCGAAAACCAGCTCGGCAACCGATTCGGACGAAGCGGCCGGGGTGTTGATCACGTGCAGTCCTTTGCTCCGGGCGTACTCCACATCGATGTTATCCATACCTACGCCCCCGCGGCCGATGAGCTTCAGGCCGGGACAGGCATCGATCACATCCTTGCGCACCTTGGTGGCGCTGCGCACGGTGAGGCCGATGAAGCCCTGCTCGCTGATGGCTTTGGCCAGGTTCTCCTGGGCTACCTTTTCCGTTACTACCGTAAAGCCGGCTTTTTCAAGCAGGGCTTTGCCCTGTGCATCGATGCCATCGTTGGCGAGGATTTTTTTGCTCATAGATATCATCTAAAACAAAAACCCGAGCTTCAACGGCCGGTTAAAAGCCGCAAGCAACGGTTCTAATTATGTTATTCGTATTTAATCGTATCAGATCCGTAACTAAGCGAACTTCTTCTCAAACTCCTGCATCACCTCTGCCAGCACCTTCACGCTTTCAAGCGGAAGCGCGTTGTACAGCGATGCGCGGTAGCCGCCCACATCCCTGTGGCCGCGAAGGCCGCTGATGTTGGCCGCCTTCCACATCTTGTCGAACTCGGGCTCCAGCTCAGGTTTATGCATGACAAAAGTTACGTTCATGTTCGAGCGGTCGGCCACTTCCGTAGTGCCTTTAAACAGGTTATTGCGGTCGATCTCCGCATAAAGCAGTGCCGCTTTCTCGCTGTTCACCTTTTCTATCCACTCCAGGCCACCGTTCTTCTTCAGCCATTGCATGGTGAGCAGCGATACGTATACCGGGAACACCGGTGGTGTGTTGTACATGCTGTCGCCTTTGATGTGCACGCGGTAGTCGAGCATAGAGAGCATGGTGCGGCCGGTCTTGCCCAGCAGGCGCTCGTCAACGGCCACCATGGTGCATCCCGCAGCGCCCATGTTCTTCTGTGCGCCCGCGTAGATCAGCCCGAACTGCTTGCCGTCCACCTTGCGTGAAAAGATATCGCTCGACATATCGCATACAATGGGCACGCGGCTGATCGGGAATTTCTTCACCTGGGTGCCGTAAATGGTATTGTTGGACGTAATATGCAGGTAATCGAGGTCGCCAGAAATGCCGTATTGCTTGGGGATGTAGGTGAATTTTTTATCCTCGCTCGAAGCCACGACCTTTATATTGCCGATCACCTTTGCCTCTTTGATGGCCTTGCTGGCCCACACGCCTGTGTTCACGTATCCAGCAGTGCCTTCGGTGCGCAGCAGGTTGTAGGGTACCATGGCGAACTGGAGGCTGGCCCCACCGCCCAGGAACAGGACCTTGTAATTATCATCCAGCAGGAGCAGTTCTTTGACCAGCGCTCGCGCCTCTTCCATTACCTTTTCAAAGTTCTTGCTCCGGTGTGATATCTCGAGCAGGGAAAGGTTCAGGTTATCGAAATTGATGCAGGCCTCAGATGCCTGTTTCATCACCTCCTGGGGAAGTATTCCCGGGCCAGCGCTGAAATTGTGGACTTTGGTCATAATGCAGCGTTGCGTTGAAAAACGCACCGAAATTAATAAGAAAATAACATGCAGACCCTAAAAATGGGATTTATCTTGGAGGGTCGGATACCTTGGGGTCTTTGGAAGGTTCGTTGTACTTTTTATCCTGTTCGCTCCCGGGGTTCTTACCGGCCTGGGTGTCGCTCTTATAGCGCCATTTCCCCTTTTCCCATTCCAGGGCATCCAGGCTGAAATCGGGGCCGTAGAACTGGTACTGTCCTTTTTTGGACGAGTCCTCGGGCGAGAGGTGGTCGAAGATGATGAGCTTTTCGTTCTCATCCCATTTCAGCGCCATGGCGATCTTCTGTTTCCATTCGAAGATCAGGCGGTTCTGCCAAACGATGAGCAGCTTGTCGGTCTTGCCGATGTATTTGTACACCTCGATGAGCTTTTCGGCACCGAATACCGGCTCGCCCTGGGCATTGAAGGTCAGCACCTCGATGAGCTTTTTCTGCGTGATCTTGTCGTTGCCGTCCCAGCCCAGCAGGGTATAGTATTTTTTCTTCTTGTATTCGGTCTGTACGATCCTGAAGTAATAGCATCCGAACCATTTCTCGTGGCTGAGCACTGCCGTTTCAGGGTTTTTGATCTCGTCCGATTTGTCCTTCAGCTCGAACAGGTCCCAGCTTTTGGCGGCCGCGTTATAATGCTGCAGGTAGCCGAAGTAGCGGTGGCTCAGGTCGTCCATCTGCATATCCCAGGTCACGATGCGAAGCTCCTTATCGTCCGATACCTGCATCATCCTGAACTTCTTCAGCGAATCGAAGGGGTAGCTGTGCGATTCCGGGAGGCGTAAAACCTCATCGATCTGCTTTTTCAGGCTGGTATTGATCTCTATCTTCTCGGGGTCGTCCTTCGCCTTTACCGTCATGCGCATAAGTTTCGAAATGCTGTCCTCATGGGCCAGGAAGATCTTGCGCAGCGAATCGTTCATCGTTTCCTTCTGCCCATGAGCGGAAACGGCAAGGAGCAGGATAAGGGGTATAAGCAGCTTTTTCAGCATGGTGAGTAATACGCAAAACGCGGGCCAAAGTTAACAATTTGCGTAGTTTTGCCGGGCTATGAAGGTGGCCGATAAAATAAGGGCTTTCGCAAAGCTGGGGGAAGAGCTGCAGGAACTGGCCGGCAGCCCGGACGAATCTTTTTTAGCGCTTTGCAGGAGCGCTTTTCACCAGAACGGCTGGTTCACCGGGGATAATGTTCGCCATGCATTTGAGTCGATCGGCAGATCACTGCAGGAAAGCAAGCTGGATAAATGGTTGTCGGCCTACGGTGCCCTGCCGTGGCCGCCTGCACCGGGTGAAGGACAGAAACGGGTGGCGGTGATCATGGCGGGCAATGTCCCGGCCGTGGGCTTTCATGATTTCCTGTGCGTGCTCATGAGCGGCCATCATTTCACTGGCAAGCTCTCGGCCGATGACCGGTTGCTGCTGCCTTTCATAGCGGAGCGCCTGGCAGCCATTGAGCCTGCTTTCAGGGACAAGATAGCCTTTACCGAAAAACAACTGCCCGCCATCGATGCGGTGATCGCCACCGGAAGCAATAACACCTCCCGCTATTTCGAGTATTATTTCTCCGGCTATCCGCACATCATACGCAAGAACAGGAACTCGGCCGCCATACTGGATGGTGCCGAAACCGCTGCCGAGCTGGAGCAGTTGGGCGGGGATATCTTCCGGTATTTCGGGCTCGGGTGCCGCAACGTATCAAAGCTCTTCGTGCCGGAGCATTATCCGTTCACCGAGTTCTTCCAGGCCGTTTATCCCTATAAAACGGTTTTGCAGAACAATAAGTACGCGAACAACTACGAGTACAACCGCACGATCTACCTGATGAGCAAAACGCCCCTGCTCGACAATAATTTTCTCCTGCTCAAGGAAGATATAGGCATGGCCTCTCCGGTTGGGGTGCTGTACTATGAATATTACCGCAGCAGCGCCCACCTGAAGGAGCGCCTCCGGCAGGACAAGAGCAGCATCCAGTGCCTTGTTTCGGGGCACATGAAAGAGGCCGTACCCTTCGGAAAGGCGCAGTGCCCCGAGCTCTGGGATTATGCTGACAAGGTGGATACGATGAAGTTCCTTCTGTCACTTTGAACATATCTTTACTTTTCTTACTTTTATCCAAATTAACACCCTTTATCACGCATGAAAAGATACCTGGCTCTTTTCCTTTTGACCCTTCCATTCGGCTCATTCGCCCAGGTCTTCTGGACGGAGAATTTCGGCACCGGCTGCTCTCAAAACACATTGGCCAATGGCTTTATATCATCGAATGGTACCTGGACCGTAACGAATACGGGCGCCAACGGTGCGGGCGCCAACCAGTGGTTTGTAAGCGCTACCGAAGCGGGTATGGGAGCCGGGATTTGCGGTAACGGGTGCCTGAGCAACGGTTCGCTCACCAACAGGACCCTGCATATTGGCAGCGTGGGAACCTCTGATTGCGGCTGCCTTATCTGCCCCAGTGGCGATTGTGGCGCGGCTTACGATGCCTGCAACGGGGCCACTTTCTGCGGAGTTTCTCCGCAAACCAACAAGCGGGTTGAGTCGCCTACGATCAACTGCTCCGGCCAATCCACGATCACCCTTAATTTCAATTACCTGGAAGGCGGGCAGGGCGCCATCGATAATATGACCGTATGGTATTTTGACGGCAGCACCTGGACCCAGCTTACCGATCCCGCCAAAACCCTTACCAATTGTCCGGGTGGCCAGGGCCGCTGGGCTGCCGTAGCTCCCATAGCCCTGCCGGTATCGGCCAATAATAATCCTAATGTAAAGATCGGTTTTCTGTGGGTGAACAATATTGACGGTTTGGGAAGCGACCCTTCCACCGCCATTGACGATATTACCTTATCCAGCAGCAGCGGTGCACCGCCAGTGGCTTCCTTCACGGCCAGCAGCACCACTATCTGCGCGGGAGGTTGCATCAATTTTACGGATAACAGCAGCGGCTCGCCCACATCATGGTCATGGACCTTTAGCGGAGGCACGCCCGGCTCGTCCACTTCGCAGAATCCCACCAATATTTGCTACGCCACGGCCGGAACTTATACGGCTACGCTCACTGCTACCAACGGCTTTGGGTCGAGCACTACCTCGCAAACCATAACGGTAAATGCCCTTCCTGTTCCAACGGTGAGCCCGGCCTCACCATCGGTATGCGCGGGCAGCGGGGTGTCGCTCACCGCATCGGGCGGATCTACCTATACCTGGAGCCCTGCTACGGGGCTAAGCGCTACCACGGGGGCCACGGTCACGGCCAGCCCGACCGCTACGCAAACCTATACCGTAACGGCTGTTTCGGCCGCAGGCTGCTCGGGTACAGCAACCGTAACGGTAACCGTTAATCCCCTTCCTGTGGCTTCGGTCAACCCGGCTGCCTCATCCGTGTGTTCGGGAAACGGAGTTGCGATCACGGCATCCGGAGGCTCGACCTATACCTGGAGTCCGGCCACGGGGCTTAGCGCCACCACGGGGGCTACGGTCACGGCAAGCCCTGCCGCCACGCAAACCTATACGGTCACCGTTGTTTCCGCAGCCGGATGCTCTGCAACTGCAACTGCAACGGTAACAGTCAATGCCCTGCCTTCGGCAAGCGCTGGATCGCCCGTTACGATCTGCAACGGTGGAAATACCGGCCTGAGCGGCAGTGGTGGGGTGTCTTACTCATGGGCTCCCGGGGGAAGCCTGAGCTGCATAAGCTGTCAAAATCCAACGGCATCTCCCACCGCAACTACAACCTATACCGTTTTCGTAACCGATGCCAACGGCTGTTCGGCCAGCGCAAGCGTTACGGTTACTGTACAGAACTGCCCTGGACCCATAGCCGCATTCACCGCCTCATCCAATTCCATCTGCCCCAATGGCTGCGTTACGTTCACGGATGCAAGCACGAACAACCCTACCTCGTGGAGCTGGAGTTTTCCGGGAGGAACGCCCGCATCGTCAACCACGCAGAACCCGGGCAGTGTGTGCTGGACCACACCGGGGACCTATACCGTTTCGCTAACGGTAAGCAATATCAACGGCTCATCCACCACTACGCAAACGATCACCGTCAATAACCCGCCTACGGCAAACGCTGGCCCCGATGTGGCCATATGTGCCGGCAGCTCCACCACGCTGAATGCCACGGGCGGACTGAGCTATACCTGGAGTCCCGCAACCGGCCTGAGCAGCAGCACGGGATCCAGCCCGGTGGCCAGCCCGGCTAGCACTACTTCGTATACGGTAACCGTTACCGATGCCAACGGCTGTACGGGAACCGATGTGGTTACGGTAACCGTTAACACGGTTCCCACGGCAAATGCCGGAGCGGATGTGACGATCTGCAATGGAGGCAATACCACGCTGAACGGAACGGGAGGCATAAGCTATTCGTGGGCCCCCGGTGGAAGCCTGAGCTGCACCACCTGCCAGAGCCCCGTGGCCAATCCCACAAGCACTACCACGTATACGCTTATTGTAACCGATGCCAACGGCTGCACGGGAACGGACATGATCACAGTTACCGTCAATCCCTGCTCAGCGCCCTCTGCCGCCATATCGGCTTCTGCCACCACCGGCTGCGTGTTCGATTGTTTCACATTTACCGACAACAGCACCAACAGCCCTACTGCCTGGCAATGGAGCTTCCAGGGCGGAACACCGGGCAATTCATCTTTGCAGAACCCGCCCCCGGTGTGCTGGGCCGCTCCCGGAACGTACACGGTACAGCTCATCGCTTCCAATTCGAACGGGTCGGATACGACCTTTATCACCGTAACGATCAACCCCGCTCCGTCAGCCAACGCAGGCAACGATACGACCATATCGATCGGCAACAGCGCAACGCTCAATGGCAGCGGTGGCGGCACCTATTCCTGGGCGCCATCCACCGGCCTAAGCTGCATTACCTGCCAGAACCCGGCCGCCAATCCAACCGCCACAACCACTTACACTTTGTTTGTGACCCAAAACGGCTGCACGGATACCAGTACGGTGACGGTGAACGTGGTCTCAGAATTTGATTGGTTTATCCCTTCGGGATTTTCACCGAACGGGGACGGCCAGAACGACATTTTCTTTGTGCGCGGTGACGGGATAAAAAGCATGAAGATCACAGTTTACGACAGGATAGGAGAGAAGGTGTTCGAATCGACCGATATCAATGTGGGCTGGGACGGCACCTATAAAGGGCAGCCGCTGAACGGTGGTATATTCGTTTACTATGCCACGGCCGAGTTTTATAACGGCACATTCGACAGCAAGAAGGGAGATGTGACCTTGTTCAGGTAAGGAAGGAGCATGAAATGTGAAATATGAAGTATGAAATATGAAATAGGTGGAAAGTATTAATATGAAACAGGAAAAAAAGATAGCATGAAAATACTCAGGCTTACGTTGGCTGCGCTGGCGATATCATCGCTGGCCTTAGCCCAGGATTTTCACTACTCGCAGTTTATATACTCGCCCTCTACGCTGAACCCGGCCAATACGGGCGCTTTCAATGGCGATATACGCGTTACCAATAATTACCGCCAGCAGTGGAGCAGCATCACTTCCTTTCCCTACAAAACGCTGACCATGGCGCTTGACGCGCCCATATTCAGAAGCAAGATGAAAGGGGATGATTATTTTGCCGGGGGCATCTCGGTGAGCAACGATAAGGCGGGAGCATCGAAACTTACAGGCAACCTTTATTCGGGCGCGATCTGCTTCAATAAATCGCTGTCGCAGGGCGGAACAAAATACATCAGTATAGGCTTTCAGACCGGCTACGGCATGCGCAGCATCGACCTCAGCGCCTTAAGCTGGGATAACCAGTGGTCGGGGGGTACGTACAATTCTTCCCTGCCATCGGGTGAGCCCACCATAGGCCTGACAAAGAATTACCTGGATATGAGCACGGGCATACTGTTCTCATCCATTGGCGAAATGGTTAAATGGAATATTGGCGCGGCCATGTTCCATGTGAACCAACCCGATATAGGCTTCGGCACCAAGGACAGGCTGTATGCCAAATACGTGGCGCATGGCAGCGGTACCTTCCGCCTGGGCAAGACCAGCAACACCAGCCTGATCCCGGGGCTCCATATAGCCGTACAGGGCCCAACCACATTGGTCAATACGGGCATGGCGGTTAAATACGTGCTGCAGGACAGAAGCAAATACACCGGTTATTATTCGGAGATGTCGGTGCAGTTCGGGGGCTGGTACCGCATGGGCGATGCTCTTATCTTCAGCACCCGCTTCGATTACGGGCAGTTTGCGGCCGGCTTCAGCTACGATATGAACCTGAGCGGCCTCACCGCGGCCAGCAACGGCAAGGGGGGCTTTGAGCTCCTGTTCCAGTACAACGGGGTGTTTGGCGGGGCTACGGTCAAAACGGTAAAATCGAGGATTTAACCTTAACGCATATCTCTCCTGATCATCATCAAAAACTGAACACATGAAGAAACAACTACTCTCTGCTCTTGCAATTGCTTTTTCGGTAGCGCAGGCCGCGGCCCAATGCTCGCCCTGCACCATTCCTTTTGTCGCAGCTTCACAAGCCACAGGCAACTCTGCTTCTGTTACCATTCCCATACCTGCGGGCGTGGTGCAGGGCGATGTGATGATAGCCGCCATACATCACGGATGGTGCAACAACGGCCCCGCAGTTATCGCGCCAAACGGATGGACCTTGATCAACTACACCAGCAATACCGGCTCGGGTTGCGGAAGCAGTAATACGACCATACAACTGGCCACTTTCTATAAAGTAGCCGGTGCATCCGAGCCTGCCAATTATACCTTCACCGGCAATTCTTCCAACCAGGCCTACGTGGGCGGCATAGTGGCCTACTCGGGCGTGAATACGGCCAATCCCATTCACATGAACAGCAATAACGGAGCGCAGGATGCCTGCAATAACCTTTTGGCCACCGGGTTCACCACTACACAGCCGTGTACCCGCCTGGTGGCGGTGTTCTTCTGCAGCGTGAACAACAGCGCGACCAATATCGTTCCGCAGAACTCGCTGACCGAGCGGGTGGATGTAAGTACCACGGGGAACAATCCCTGGGGCAATGAGAACCTGGAGATCGCTGACGAGCTGATGATGACAGCAGGAGCAACCGGCAATAAGACGGCTGCCTTAACGGGATGCAGCAGCACGGGATGGGTAACGGGCGCGCAGTTGATCGCGCTTTCATGCCAGGCTATTACAGGACAGGGCGAGCATTCGCTTTCTGAAATGTTCACGGTTATCCCCAATCCCAGCACCGGGAAATTCAATTTAAAAATGGCGGAATTTGAAAACTTGAGAACGGCTAAATTGGAAATATATAACCTGGTGGGTGAAAAGATATACAGTGCTAATTTTCAAACTGTATCATCTTCAAATTTTCAAATTGACCTGAGCACTCAGCCTAAAGGAATCTATTTTTTAAGGGTCAGCACCCTAGAAGGGGTGATCACTAGAAAAATTGTGTTGGAGTAGAATAAATGTAAGAATGGAAAGCACATTATACTATACATGCTTGATTTACGTTATAATAAAAATCTGAATGAAAACGAAAATTGTATCGATATTTCTCCTCCTGGCTGTTCTTGTGATTAACAGCTGTAACAGAGAGACAATCAGTAATACATCGGATTCGGGTTATAGTTTTGAAGATGGTCGCTTAAGTAACCAGTTAGAGGATTTGGAGGATATTGAAAATGATCGGATGAATGATAACCTTTTCATGCTAGCTAAGGCTTTCACGAAAATTGTAGAATATCAGGATTTAATGGCAATTGTTTATGCACAGGCAGCATTAAGTCCTCGCGGAGAGGTAAAGTATTCTGCACTTATTTCAATTGACAATAGATTTAAAACTATCATAAATGCTGAGCTTACTGATCATTTTTGTCCAGTACCATTAGGTACTGTTCCAGATCCATATAAATGTATTGATGATAGCATGATTTATAAGGGTTTAGACTACTATCCTAATGTTTATATACCGAATATAGGCATAGCAGATCAAAGCAAATTGCCATATGTTTGCGTGGGTCAGGAAATAAACGCTGCAGACCACATTTTAGCTTTTAAAATTCATGGTAATGGAAATGTAACAGAAACCAACATTGGAGAGGAACAGGCTCTAGAAAGTGATGAGCCAATCATAATTATTAATAACGGCACCGATCAGATTGATATCGAACCAGATTCTACCTCTTTCGAGGAAATTCAAGATCCTCTTCCCGGGCCACAAGGTGAATCCAGAATGTATGAATGGATAGGTGTTCAAATATTTAATGGACACAGGTATGAACAAAAAGGGGCATCGGATGTCAGATTTCTTTTGTCAATTCATGATAATACGGGTAATTTTTTCTCGGGCAGCGGATTTAATAACAGTGCTACCGGTGTTCGATTTGAGAATGTAGCTCAAGTTAGCGGGAATAGTGTTTCAAATTCGACCTTTTTAAATCTTGTAGGATCTCAGTGGTTCACTTCCCCTATAACTGTATCGCAAGCATACCAACATTTCCATATTACGACTTTTGAATATGACTGGTACGCCTCTTTAAAATTGATACAAGATTGCAGGATTTCAGGAACATCACCCTTGGATCATAATCCAAGAATGAAGTATAGTAATGAATGGTACCACAAAAGCATTTGTAATGTTAATCATTATAATTTTCTCCCTGCTGTCAATTATGTTTTTGCGTTTGGCAATTACAAATCGTATTTTGTTGTTAAGAGAGTTTTATGAAGCTTCTCGTTATTTGGATAGTAATTGGCCTATTCCCTTTTTTGCTAACAGCTCAATCGGATTCAACAAAAAAGGCGTTCTCGCTGTATTATAGGTTGTCGCATGTCGGTCACCAGGCATGCCTGGAATATGCATTCAAAAAGAATAAGCGAACATTTTTTGCCGGACTAAAATACCATATAAATACGCCTATTACCGATAATAGAAATTATGTTTTTAGACACCGTTTTTATGCCGTTAATTTAGGTCAGGCTTTTGGCTTATGCTTGGGAGTGGAAAAAAGCTTGGATTTGCCTAACAGTGTTCTAAAGCCTTTTGTATTTGGCATGATGCAGTTCACTTTGGCTAAAGTGAGGGCCCTTTATCAATACTGTGATACAACAACTATTTATGTTAATGGGAATCCACAGACGGTATATGATATTTTTGAAAGATATGTTTTATTGTCGACAAACCTTGCGGCAGAAAATTATGTTGGTTTTGGATTTCAAGCTCAAGCGTATAGAAAGATAATTTTAAGCCTTTCAGTGGGTGCTGGAGCCGTAATTATATTTGAAAAATCAGATTTTGATGGAAGATTTTACTATCGGACTTGGGAACTTGGAGATATTTATCGTGTTGGTATTAAATATTGCATCAGATAGCGTGAGAGGACCTTCTCAATAATTCAATCGACAAGTTATTTAGGGCACATATTCATACGCCCCCACATCCGGATCCCCATCCATATTACGCGGGTCGCCTTTCAGGTCGGTATTGAGAATAAGCGGGAACCAGTTCACCACGTTCAGGTCGCCTCCATTGGTGGCACTGGAGATGGAGCTCAGCCTCAGATCGGTGGCTGAAACAAAGTTAGGGTCCTGGTTGATGCGGCAATTGATGAAATTGGGCGTGGCCGTGTTCAGCTCGGTGCGGATAAGGCAATGATGGAATTTGTAGTTGAAAGCCGGGCCCGTATTGATGCTCCGGTCGATCTGCAGCTCCTCGTCAATGCTCCCGTAAATGATGCAGTTGTAAAAGCTGGCGCTGTCGAGCGGGCGTGTGATCACGTTCTCATTGGCATCCTCGTACCAGTTGTTCACGATCACCGTGGGATACTGCCGCGTATCGTAGCTCCAGAAATTGGCGAAGGTGCAGTGAAAGAAGCGGTACATGCCCCCGTACACCAGCGCTACATTGTACCTTCCGCAGTTAGAAACGGAAACATTGTAGGCATCGATCCTGCTCCCCCTGCCCAGTATGCCGTAAGCCGCCATATTGCGGATAATGGTATTCCGTATCACCACGGTAGGATTGGCTGAAGGAAAGGTGTCGCTGATGATGCCCGCGTCACCGTTCTTAATGACCGCCCAGTCAATGGTGTTGTTCTTGCTTAAAGCCGAAAAATAAATGGCGCTCCACTGCCCGGGCGTTTCATTGAACTGGGGCTCCAGGCGGTCGCCCTGGAAGGTCACCTCGTTGCCCTGGGTGCCGTTTATCTTCAGGGTGCCATCGCGGTACACATAGAGCAGGGCATATTTATGCATGTAGATCTGCGCCCCGGCAGGTATGGTAAGCGTAGCGGCCGAATCCACCACCACGTAATTGTAGATCACGTGTGGCTTATCCACCGGCCAGGTTGAAGTGGAGGTAATGATCTCGTTGTAATGAAAATAGGCGTTACGGCCCCAGGCCTCGAGGATCACTTTCTGTTCGTTGCCGTTGGTGGTGAAAAGTATAGAGTCGCGTATAACAAAAGGGGTAGTGCTGCTGTTAGGATCGACCGTTACCTCCACAAAGCAGAAGATACTGTCCCGGGCAGGGATCTCGATATCGCCCCCGCTCACCAGGGGGGTGCCATCCACGTTGAGCCTGTAGCTGGAGCTGTTCATGCCACCCAGCCGTACCTGCGAGATTTTAATGGGCTGATCGTGACGGTTATATATTTTAAAAGAGGCTGTCGTGCTGCCAACGGAGGTAAAGACCGTATCGAAAAGAATGCTGTCGGTACTGAACTCCAGGCGGGCGGAAGGATCGGTCAGCAATTCATCCCTGCGGCAGGCCTGCAGAAAGGCGAGCAAAGCGGTAAATATCAAAACCGTACGCTTAAGCATGGGCGGCAAAGATAGGCTTTAGGGATGAACGGAGAAAGGGCCGGAATATTGTAAGCCCATTATGTCCTTCTGGGCAGTGCTTTCAAACCGATATATGCCCCTCTATAATGATCAATTTGTCTGTTTGGCTAAAACTATTATCTTTGCACTCCCAAAATTTAAAGGACGATAAAAATGAAGAAAGGCATTCACCCGGAAAACTACAGGCTGGTCGTATTCAAGGACATATCCAACGATTATGCTTTTTTGACCAAAAGCACAGCCAATACCAAGGAAACCATTACCTGGACCGATGGTAAGGAGTACCCCCTTGTCAAGCTCGATATTTCGCACATGAGCCATCCCTTCTATACCGGCAAAATGAAGCTGGTGGATACTGCAGGCCGCGTGGACAAGTTCCGCAACCGGTACAAGAAGAAAGAGGAGCAGAAATAAATCCGCAAAGCATTATTTTAAAGCCCCGGCACGTCCGGGGCTTTTCTTTTTGGGTTCGTACAAAAAAAAAGAACCCGGGTCGTTCACCCGGGTTCTTTACACATAATGGATAGGTTTATCGTCTATACCACGACACGCAAACATCGTTGTTCACGCCATCGTTCCACTGGTATTTCACCGTAAACGCTGTTGGAGCAGTGGTGCTGGTGATCGCAGTAGGATTAGGGGTAGTGGTGTAAATGCTGGTGAGGTTGGCCGTACCACCCAGTGACTGGGGCAGGCTGAAAGTAAGGTTAGTGCCTGAAACGGTAGCCCAGATGTTGATGCTTTCACCGAAAGCACCGAAATTGTTGATCTTGATCAGGTTGTTTACCGAGTCAGAAGTGTAAACATCCGGGAAGTTAGGCGTGCTCCATGAGAAAGGTCCGCCACCCGCAGCGCAGGAATCGGTAGAGTTGGGGTAAGAACCTGCCAGGTACTCGGCATCGTTAACAATAGTAACGGTGCGGGTCACAGAAGCCTGGTTGCCGGCCTTGTCAGATACCGTATAGGTGATCACATAAGAACCTTTGCGGTTAGGATTGACCGTGCCAGAAACGTCCACATTAGCCGTTACGTTTCCGTCCTCATCGTCTTCGGCAGTAAAGCCGGGCTCGGTCCAGGTGCCGTTACCGGCCGTGCTGGGCAGGCTCTGGGTCTGGTCACCGCCCGTGAGGGTGATCACGGGTGCAGTAGTGTCTTCTTTCTTACAGCCGCTCATCATCACCGCACCGGCAACGAAGGCTACGGCTGCAATAGCTAAAATTTGCTTTTTCATGTTCAATTAAGGGTTTGTTTAGGGTTTATTTTTTTGTTTTTGCGTTGGGCTTTACAAGAACCGTGCAAAACTATGCCTTTATTTTCATATAGCCAAATTGGGTAGGGTAGAGGGGAATAGGGAAATATGGAATAAGGGGATGAGAGAAGGGGAGGCAGGTTTGGGTGCGGAAACAGGCCCGGTTTTGGGCTATACTCTTACACTCAGCGGTAATCCCGTTATAATTCGCATCGCTTATTTCCGCAACAAAATTTGGATATTCTGTGTAAAAGATTATACCTTTGCGCCCGGTTAACCAAAAATCACCTAAA
>JBFLYZ010000060.1:0-21777 GCA_040756415.1 Bacteroidota bacterium | reverse complement strand
ATTGTTATTCTTGAGCAGGTAAATCACGGATGCGCCAAGCTCATCCAGAGTTTGATTGGCCGGGTCCGTCAATTCAGCAAGCTCATTTTTATTTTCCGTGGTATATTTTTCTGCGTTTTCCTTTTCGTCCGAACAGGCCACAGATAAGACGGTGATCAGCAGGATAAGGGTGTTTTTCATACGCTTTCTTCTTGGTTGGTTAATTTATTGAGTTATACTCGTGCGGATACGATTATCTGCTATAGCCGGTCTTCAAGGTTCTTATTCAAATGTTTTCTGTTTCTTGCCGGATGTCATTTTATCTTACGCTTTACTTTATTGATAACCCTTTTTACACTTTTTTCCAGGTCAGCTTTTCCCCACCACAAATTTGCGTTTGTGTTTTTTCCCTTTTTGCGTTTTTTACTGGTTCTATTGAAGGTAACCTGTTCGTTAGTCTCTATAACGAGTGTCGAATCATTTGACATTCCTTGTTCCTTAAATGCCACTTCCCCCTCGATAACTGTGATTTCTACCTCCTCATCCTCCTCATTTGCTTTAACATTAAACGAAGTTCCCAATACGGTTACCTGTGTTCCGCCTGCAAAGACAACAAACGTTTTATCATCTTCCCGCACTTCAAAATATGCCTCTCCGGTCAGGTAAGCTATTCTAGCGGTATCCTGAAACCCATCTGCATATACAATACCTGAGTTTCTATTGAGAAAAATTTTGCTGCTGTCAGGCAGGTAAAAAATATTCACACTGTCGGCTGTGCTTATTTCTACGTATTGGAGCTTACCTGGCCGCTCAGGATCGCTAAAGAATAACTGCTTGACCACAAACCCGAATACCGCAATAGCCAGTATTGCCGCAGCAAGAGTTAACCAATTTCTCCGGTACGAGGTAATTACGTTCGTTTTCGCCTTGCCGGATTCAATCCTTGCTTTGAGCTTTTCCCAAGCCATACTGGTATCGGGGCTGTAATCTTTGCCGATTTGCTCAGAAACGGTCCAAACTTTTTGAACCTGTTTATAAAGAGTTTCGTTATCCGGGTGGGCTTTAATCCATTCGGCAAATTGCTGTTCTTCTTCGGCAGAAAGTTCTCCTGTCAGAGCCTTGGCAATAAGTTCCCAATAAACATGTTCCATGAAATTCTGCCCGTTTGATTATATGACAGTTGAGAAATGATTTACCCCTACACCCGAGTGCATTTTTAGGTCATTTTTAACAAAAAGGACTGGGAAACAGGGGCTTAGAGACTGCTTCTGAGTAATGCCATGATAAGCAGGATGGAGCTGAAATGCAGTAATGCGGATATCCCTACCGAAATCGCGGTGATTAGGAATTCACGGGTAAGAAAGGGTTTCAGCTCCCCGCGCATGATCTCAAGGGCTTTGCCCATTTGGCTTTCCACTGTCTTGACAGATATACCAAGGCACTCGGCAATTTGCTTGTAACGCAGACCCTCATAGCGGCTCAGAACAAAAATAGTTCTGCATTTGGGCGGCAGCCTGTGCAGCGCTTTCTGGATATATAATTCAAGTTCTTTCAGGGAAATCGTTTTTGATGTATTTTCCTCTGTGACAGATGTATGCACCGCTTCCAACTTATAACGGAGCAGCCGCTTATTGTTTTCCAGTAAATTCAAAGAGGCATTGGCGGTGGCTTTATGAAGGTAATTTTTATAGGAGGTCTCGATATTGATCTCGTCCCGGTTCTTCCAAAGCCTGAGGAATACATCCTGTACTATATCTTCGGCAAAATTCCTGTCGTTAACAATACGATAAGCCACAAGGCACATGCTTCTGTGACTGGATCGGAACAAATCTTCAAATTCTGAAACGGAGAGGGGCATAAAACAGAGAAACCTGGTATTTATACGTCAAAACATGCCTAAAAGTAAGAAAAAAAGAGATTAAATCCCTCAGATGCCTTCCAACAATGACTAATTTTACAGGGCCTATGACAATTCATGTAAACAAGGCTTTAACTTTCAGCGGGCACAGCGCGGGCGTATTTGCCTTGGCCCGTGCGCACGAGCCTCATTTATTCTACAGCGGCAGCTCCGACCGCTTCATCGCCCTCTGGAACATGGAGCTGGGGACTGCCGAGAAGTTCAGCGCCCAGTTGCCTTCCTATATATACGCCCTGCTTTATATCAAAGAAAAGAACTACCTGGCGGCCGGAACCTTTGCCGGTCATATTCACCTCATTGACCTGAATAAGAAAGAAGAGATCAAAATACTGGAACAGCACAAAGGCGCCCTGTTCGACCTGAAGTACCTGCCCGGGCAGAACATGCTGGCCGCTGCTGGCGGTGACGGGACGCTGAGCTTTACCTCGCTCGATGACCTGGCCTGCAAGAAGATCGTACGCCTGTGCGAAGAGAAAGTGAGGAATATTGCGCTGAATGCCGACAGCACCGAGGCGGCCATCTCGTGCGGAGACGGCAGCATCAGGATATTCGGGCTCGGCAACCTGGCGGAGAAAGGCCGCATCGAAGCGCATAAGCTGAGCGCCAACATTGCGGCTTACCACCCGAACGGGAAATACCTCATCAGCGGAGGGCGGGATGCCATGATGCGCGTCTGGGACCGAATGGATAATTTCAGGGAGCTGAGCGTCATACCCGCTCACAACTGGGCCCTGTACGATATTGTTTTCAGCCCGGACGGAAGCCTGTTTGCTACGGCCAGCCGCGACAAGACCCTGAAGATATGGGACAGCAACAGCTTCGGCCTGCTGAAGGTGGTCAATAAGGAAAAGAACGACAGCCACCGCAGCTCGGTCAATAAACTGTTATGGACCTCTTACCATGACCTGCTGGTGTCTGCCAGCGATGACCGCAGCATCATGGCGTGGAAAATAGAAAAGGACGAGACCGTACGTTTCAGCATTAATTGAAATACCCTGCGTTACAAACCGGCAGCCGGCCTGGCTGCAGACCACAGGCCACAGGATATAAACCGCTAACATCATCCCAATGGACTTTCCCGCATTCACCACCGAACTCGAAAAAGAGATCATGGCCGCAGAAGAGCGGCTGATGGAAGAAAAAAAGAAGCTGGCTGAGCTTCGCCAAAAGCTGCCAAAGACCGAAGTGAGCGATTATACCTTCAGGGATAAGGAAGGCCGGGAGATAAAGCTGTCTGACCTGTTCCGGGGACAAAGCGAGCTCATGCTGGTGCACAATATGGGCAAGAGTTGCGTTTACTGTACGCTGTGGGCCGATGAGATGAACGGGGTGATCCATCACCTGGAGAACCGCGTGCCCTTCGTGATCGTTTCGCCCGATGAACCAGCGGTGATGAAGGCATTCGCGGAAAGCAGGGGCTGGAGAATGAAGATCTTCTCCAGCGCGGGCAATACGTTTAAAAAGGATATGGGCTTTGAGGATGACCGGAAACGCGTACTGCCTGGCGTTTCGGTGTTCACCCGCGATGAGTCCGGAAAGATCTACCATACGAACAAAGCGGTTTTTGGTCCCGGTGACGCGTACTGCGCTGTGTGGAGTTATTTCGACCTGCTTCCGGAAGGTGCCGCGAAGTGGGGACCGAAATATGCCTATTGACCCGGAATGCCGGCCCGGGCGGATCGTTCAAGGCCCGCTAAGAGATACGCTCCCGCAGAAATAAGAACAAGGATAGTAAGAATAATTGAAAAATAAATCTCACTAAACAGGAATCACGCAACAATGAAAAAAACAATTCTTTCAGCCCTGGCGCTGGTCGCAACTTTTTGCCTCGGCTATGCATTTAAATCGTTTACCACCGGGATCGCGGAAGAAAAGCAATCGTTCAAAAAAGTGACGGGCATTGGCGGCATCTTCTTCAAATGCAAAGACCCCAAAAAGCTGAAAGAATGGTACCAGGCCCACCTTGGCCTTAATACCAATAAGTACGGTACCGTTTTCGAATGGTGGCAGGGGGCTGACAGCACCCAAAAGGGGTTTACCCAATGGAGCCCTTTCAAAGAGACCACTACCTACTTTGAGCCTTCGACCAAAGATTTTATGATCAATTACAGGGTGGATAATCTGGATGCCCTTGTAAAGGAGTTAAAAAAGAACGGAGTGACGGTGCTGGACAGCGTGGCCGGCTACGAATACGGAAAATTTGTACATATACTGGATATTGAGGGCAACAAGATAGAACTATGGGAGCCCAATGATATCGAATATGAAAAGATGGGAAAGCAGTTGGGAAGCAAAACAACAAAGTAAAGGCATTCAGCCGGAACAGCATTATTCCTTTCTGAGCCAGCCCAGGGGTTCGCGGCCTTCACCCACAAAGAACCGGCCGTTCTCATTCCTGAGCGCAAAGGTCTCGCGCGGAGTAAGATAAATATTCTGCTGCACCACCTCGATCTCATCCTCTCCCACCCTGCTGACGATGGCCACGTGGCCGTACTTACCTCCGAAAACGAGAATATCGTTTACCTGAGGTTTTTCCTTATCCCCGTTACGGTACTGGACCAATCCCCTCCGCTCGTTCATTCCTCCCTGGGGAAGGGAAGCATCAAAGAACTCTTTGGCATGTCCGCTGCCATCGGGAAACTTATGTTCCATGCGATCGTGGTAATAGCGCTTGATGTATTCCACGCACTGCCATTTTTTACCGTAATAAAAGCTGTCGGCCGAATAATGGCGGCCATGGCTTTTGTCATATTCCAGGCCATTATTATAAACGGTTATGCCATTGAATGAATCTACCGGATCGCCCACGGAAAAAGAACGGGTAATCACCGAAAGAGGGTAACTGCGCTGCAGGAACAGAAAATAAACAGCTATGACAAGCAGTATAACAAGCGATAAATACCTGAGTATTTTTTTAAGCAGGCGCATCAGTCCTCATGCCCGTGCCCGTTCTTGGGTTTTCCCGTCTTCCACATCAGTTCCATCTCTTCATGCGCTTTTTTGACCGAATCGGAGAATTCCCTGGTTTCGATCTTCGACAGGTCGGGCTGGCCCGCATTGACCCAGGCCGTGTACCACAGGCTGCCCACCATGCGTATGGATTCGCGCATCCTGCGCTCCACCATCCCGTTCAGCATTTTGTCATACGCTTTCGTATACTCCTCGGAGTAGACCTTCACCGTGCTGTTCCCCCGGTTTTCGTATGCATACTTCTTATCCGCAGGGAAAGACTTGTTCAGCTCCGCCTCGAACAGCAGCACGGAATCCTTCGCGTAAAAACTTTCCTTCACCGCTTTCCAGATCGCATCCAGCGGCTTTTCTATATACTTGGCCTGGCCGGTGAAATAATCGTAGTTATCCGCCAGCAGTTCCGGCACACGTGATTCCCAGAAGGCGTGAATGCCCTTTTGCCCGGTGAACTGCCCGTTATAGTTCTTCGTAGTATGCAGGGGAACGTGCGCATCGGCTATATAATGGCCTATATCCGCTGCATAGTGCAGGATCAGCTCCGCGTTCTGGTTCTTGAAGGCGTCCGTCAGCTTATACAGCATCTTATCCACCCACCAGGGTACTATACCGTGAGCATTGAGCGTATCCTCCGAGTACTTGGCCACAGCGGCCTTCCAGAACTTGGGAAGCGAATCGAAAGGGTTCTGCCCGTAATGGTCCAGGTCGATATAATGGCGCGGTGCCTCGAACTCGCTGGCATACCTTCGCTTATCGGGATCAACCGCGTGCTCGCTGATAAAATCGATGTGCTTCTTGAAAAAGCCTATCATCTCGGGCGGCAGGGTGAACACGGCCATTTTGTTGATGCGCTTGTGACCGTAAAATCCCCAGGAAAAGGAGTTAGGGGTCGGCAGCAGGCAGTAAGCAAAAAGAGAGATAAAAATAAGGTATGTAAGCCTGCGGACCATGAGGTAAAAATAATGTTTTTAGCAGAGATGGCGGTTAGCGGCTGACAAGCAGCAGTAACAAGAGGCAAGGAACCGGCCTACATCTTTACCAAAGCCCCGTCTCTCAGAACGGGTATGACCCGCGTTTTATCCACCTGCAGGCAGTATTTCACATCGTCTTTCAGCCCCAGCCTGGCCAGGCGCTCCTTGTGGGAGGAATTATGCAGGAAACGAACGGGATTCTTAAAGCCGGTCTGGTACAGGTACTTGGCGGCAAGAGCCGAATCGCCCATATCATAGAAATTCTCATACTTCGAGAGCTCATTCACCACCGCACCCGCATACATGGCATCCTCGAGGTTGAACCGGTCCTTCCATCCCGAGCAGAGCAGCAGCACGGGGCGGTTCTGCCGGTAAAGCCAATCGCAAAGGGCCGTGATATTGAGAAAGGAACCGATCACTACCATATAGGCATCCTTGCTGGCCTCTATGGCCTGTGTGCCGTTGGTGGTGGTCAGCACAATGGTTTGCCCCTTTATCCTCTCGGTCATGTAATGGTAGGGCGAATTACCGAAATCGAAACCGTTGAGCTGAACCCCGTTGCGCTCGGCACCAACCAGGAAGCCTTTTTTATGGTATTCAGCGGCCTCTTCGACCGTGGCTACAGGGATGATCTTCTCAGCCCCATACTCAAAAGCAGCGCAGATAGCGGAGGTGGCGCGCAGGATATCGATGATGACCACAATGGCGTCATCGTTCTTGTAAATAGGGTAAGAACCCGGAGTAAAGCACACTTCCAGCTTCTGGTTACCTGTTGCGCCTTCGCTCATTAAAGATCATTGAGTTTTTGAGTTATCAGGCTACCGGGGTCTTCAACAGACCGCTTCTTTAAGCTGCTCTGCAAAAAGGATATTCCCTTCATAATGGGACTTCCCGAATCTCCGGCACTATTTGCAGCCAATAATCCTATCTCTTCCAAAAGGGCACTTTAACCACCTTCGCCTTCACAGCCTTATCGCGAATCTTTACAAATATCTCCGAATCGGGTTTGGAAAAAGCGGTCGGCACATAGCCCATACCGATAGCCTTGCTCAGCGAAGGAGATTGCGTGCCGGAAGTAACCTTACCTATGGTATTACCGGCCGCGTCAACGATCTCGTAATCGTGACGGGGAATGCCCCGCTCCACCATTTCGAAGCCGACCAGTTTACGCGATACGCCTTTTTCCTTCTGCTCGAGGAGGGCTTTGCTGTTGGTGAACTCCTTGGTGAACTTGGTGATCCACCCCAGCCCGGCCTCGATGGGAGAGGTGGTATCGTCAATATCGTTGCCGTAAAGGCAAAAGCCCATCTCCAGGCGCAGGGTATCGCGCGCGCCCAGGCCCACAGGTTTGATGCCGAATTCCTTGCCGGCCTCAAAGATGGCATCCCACATCTTTTCCGCAACGGTATTCTCAAAATAGATCTCAAAACCGCCAGCGCCCGTATACCCGGTATTGGAAATGATCACGCCTTCCACACCGGCAAAAGCACCCACGGCAAACGTGTAATACTCCATGGACGAGAGGTTTACTTCCGTAAGCTTCTGCAGGGTGGCCAGGGCCTTAGGCCCCTGTACGGCCAGCAGGCTCATCCCGTCTGACAGGTTCTGCATCTCCACGCCTTTCGTATTGTATTTACTGATCCAGTTCCAGTCTTTTTCGATATTGGAAGCGTTCACGACCAGGTAATACTCGTCTGCCTTGTAGCGATACACCAGCAGGTCGTCCACGATTCCGCCCTTATCGTTCGGCAGGCAGGAATATTGCACCTTGCCATCGGTCAGCTTCGAAGCATCGTTGCTGGTAACGCGCTGGATCAGGTCAAGTGCATGCTCTCCCTTGAGCATGAACTCGCCCATATGCGAAACATCGAACACGCCCACCGCGTTCCTGACCGTAAGATGCTCTTCGTTCAGCCCGGAATAGGAAACGGGCATATAATAACCGGCAAAAGGCACCATCTTGGCGCCAAGTGAAATATGCTTCTGCGTGAGCGCGGTATGCTTCAGTTCGGTTGCGGTCTCTTCCATGATCGTTGTATTTAGAACAAAAATAAAATTATTTGGCAAGCAAGCGCCCGAAATGTTCAAGGTAAATTTGTTTCTGCGAACTGACGGAATAACGCTCTTCCACGGTTCGCCTGCCCTTCTGACCCAGCCGTTCGCGCAGCTCTTTCGACTCGATGAGCCGCGATAGCTTCTCTACCCACTCCCGGTTTTCACGGGCCAGAAACCCGTTCTCCCCATCGCTGATGATCTCCGCGTTCACCCCCACGGGCGACAGCACGGCCGGTATTTCCATGGCCATGTATGAGAGCGCCTTGAGCCCGCACTTGCCTTTGGCCCATTCATCGTCAGGCAGGGGCATGATGCCGATATCTATCTCCGACAGGTCCGCGATCTCGGTTGCGGCATTCCACGCCACTCCCTGTATGCCAAGCTCGCTGTTCCTGTAGCCGGCATCCCCTATCACCTTGAAATAAATATGGTCGCGGTATTTCTCCCGGAGCGCTTTCAGAAAGGGAACGGCATATTCAAAATGCTTGATCGTGGTCAGGCTGCCCGTCCAGCCGATGCAGATACGGTCGTCCGGCTTCGGAAAAAAAACTTTCCTGTGGTAGCCGGTATCGATCGTGGTCGGTATCATTACCACGTTGCTGTTGTACCTGCGCGCATAGTCTGCCAGGTACTTGTTGCCCGCTATGACCAGGTGCGATACGGCAATGATCTTTCTGGTCTTATCGGGGTTCTTGAGCCAGCCGAAGCGCCTGTTGCCTTCGGAGATGTCCATGAGCCAGAGCGCGTCATCAAAATCAAAGACCAGCTTGGTGCGTTTGGCAAATTGCCTTTCGAAGTACGATGAGCCCGTCATGAAGGCTTCGCGCTGAACAAAAACAATATCGTATCGCGATGCCGACCGCACATCGCGCCTGCGCTTCTGCCAACTGCGCACGACCACGGCCAGCTTGCTGAAAAAATGCCCGGGCGAGTAGAAGGCCGTATCGTCCTCACCGCGTATGATATAGGAAAGATCGCATTCATACCCGTTCTGCCTGAAATGGTCCAGGTACTGCTCGAACCGGAAGCGCTGGCTGGGCGAGCGGTCGGGTCGATGCGCTGCTACGAACAATATCCTTGGCATACAGGCGGTAAAATTAAGGTTTTTGTTTTGCGGAATACTTATCTTTGAGCTTTACCATGTTCATATTCAGGGAGAACATACCGCGCTGGATCATCCTCTGCATTGATACGGGGATTTGCCTTTTCTCGCTGGTGCTGGCCTACATGCTGCGCTTCAACTTCTCCATTCCCGGAAGCGAGATCCCGTTCTTCCTCAAGACCATTATCCCTTACGTGATCGGCACCCGGGTGGTCAGCTTTTACCTGTCGCGCACCTATCACGGCATTGTGCGCTATACGAGCTCGAAAGACGCCCAGCGCATATTCCTGACCAACCTGGCGGTGAGCCTCATCTTCGCCATCGTGAACATTTTCACCTTCTTCTCTCCCATGGAGATCTTTATCCTCCCTTTCTCCATACTCATCATCGAGTTCATGAGCACCACCTTTCTCATGATCACGCTGAGGATACTCTTCAAGACCCTATATTTCGAATACCTGAGCCCCGCGCGTGAAAAACGAAGCGTGATCATCTTCGGGGCGGGAGAATCGGGCATCATCACCAAGCGCACGCTTGACCGCGATGCCGGAACAAAATATAAAGTGCTGGGCTTTATCGATGACGACCGGAACAAGCACGGAAAGAAGCTGGAGGGGGTGACCATTTACGGGGAAGAACGGCTCAGGGAGCTGCTGGCCGGACATGACGTGGCGCACGTGATCATTTCCGTGCAGAACATTTCGCCCGCCCGCAAGCAGGAGATCGTAGACCTGTGCCTGAACTACAATACCAAGGTGCTGAACGTACCACCCATTACCAGTTGGATCAACGGGGAACTCAGCTTCAGGCAGATCAAAAAGGTCAATATTGAAGAATTGCTTGAGCGCGAGCCCATACGGCTTGACGAGGAGAACATCAGCCGCCAGTTACGCGGCAAGGTAGTACTCGTAACGGGGGCTGCAGGCTCCATCGGCAGCGAACTCGTGCGCCAGATAGCCGGCTACCGGCCCGGGCTGCTCGTCCTGCTCGACCAGGCCGAGTCACCGCTCTACGATATGGAAATGGAGCTGAAAGACAAGCCTGGCATTTGCCCTTACGAGATCGTGATGGGCGATGTGAGCAACAAGGAGCGCATGATCAACCTCTTCCGTACCTTCAGGCCACAGATCGTATACCATGCGGCAGCATACAAGCATGTGCCCATGATGGAGAACAATCCCTCCGAATCCGTGCTCACGAACGTGCTGGGCACGAAGATCATCTCCGACCTCTCCGTTGAATACGGTGTGGAACGCTTCGTGATGGTCTCTACGGATAAGGCGGTGAATCCCACCAGCGTGATGGGAGCCAGCAAGCGCATCGCTGAGATCTATACGCAATCCCTGGGGAAAAAAGCGGGCACCAAGTTCATCACCACCCGCTTCGGGAACGTGCTGGGCAGTAACGGCTCCGTGATCCCACGCTTCAGGCAGCAGATAGAAAAGGGAGGGCCTGTCACCATCACCCACCCGGAGATCACGCGCTATTTCATGACCATTCCCGAGGCCTGCCAGCTTGTGCTGGAAGCGGGCGCCATGGGCAAGGGAGGAGAGATCTTTATCTTTGACATGGGAAAGTCAGTGAAAATAGTCGACCTGGCCAAAAAAATGATCAAACTGTCGGGCCTGGAGCTGGACAAGGACATCAAGATCGTGTTTACCGGCCTGCGGTCGGGAGAAAAGCTGTATGAAGAGCTGCTCAACAACCAGGAGAACACCATACCCACCCACCATGCGCAGATCATGATAGCCAAAGTGAAGGAATATGATTTTGAGCGCATCGCGCGCGATATCAGCGAGCTTATCGCGCTGTTCGATAAGCAGGAGAACGAGGCCATCGTGGCGAAGATGAAGGCCATTGTTCCCGAGTATGTGAGCAATAATTCAGTTTACGAGAAGCTGGACCAATGAGCTTTAAGCACCGAACGCCTATACAGATCCGGTTCAAGGACGTGGACAAGATGGGGCATGTGAACAACGCCAACCACGCCACCTATTTCGAGCTGGCGCGCATGAAGTATTTCAGCGATGTGGTGGGAACGAAGATCGACTGGACAAGGCAAGGGGTGATACTGGCAAGAATCGAGATCGATTATAAATTGCCCATACTCCTCGATGACCAGGTGACGGTGCTGAGCAAATGCACGCGGCTGGGCAGCAAAAGTTTCGACATCAGCCACATCATCGTTAAGAGCGTGAACGGAACGGAGACCGAGCTGGCTTCGGGAAAAAGCGTGGTGGTTTGCTATGATTATGAAAAGAACGCAACCATTCCGGTTCCGGAAGAATGGAAACGCAAGGCTTTATCGTATGAGGAATAATTACCTATCTTAGCTTTTTCAGAGTTCGCTTTATGATCAGAATCAACCCGGCCTGTCTTTTTCTCAGCGTATCGCTGTCGCTGCTTTCCTGCGGGGGCGTTTCAGACGAAAAGGCCGATAAGAACCGTACCGACAGCCTGCCTGAAACCGATTCGGTGGCTACCGGCACAACGAGGAATTTCTTTTACAGCCTGCCCTCTCCCCTGGCCATGGCCGCTGTTTACAAAAGCTCGGGGATGAAATACAACGAAGCCCTGATCAACCCGGCCGACAAGGTATCGAAGTACAACTCGCAGCGCAGCATGGCCCTCAACATGGGCGTTTATCATTCTGACCTGGCCTATACCCTCATCAACGGCCAGACCCAGCTCGCCCTCAAGTACCTGGATGTCATCAAAACCCTGAGCGATGGGCTCAAGATGAGCAGCATCTTCGATACGGAGGAGTACGTCAAACGCTTCAGGGATAATGTCAACCATATCGATTCGCTTAAAAAGATCACGGCCGACCTGAAAGGCGAGGCCGACCTGTTCCTGTACGACAACAACAGGCACAACACGGCCCTCTTCATTTTCACGGGCGCATGGACCGAAAGCATGTACATAGCCACCCAGTCGGTGAAATCGGGCAAAAGCGACCTGGTGGTGACCACCGTGGCCGAGCAGAAGTACATTCTCGATAACCTGATGACCCTGCTTTCGGATTACGAGAAAGAGCCCACGTTCAAAGACCTTTTCCTGGAGCTCAACAACGTGAAGATATCGCTCGACAAGATGGTGCGCCAGGGAGAGAATGAAGAGGCCAGGGTGGAGATCAACGAAGGCGACCTGAACGAGCTTACCGAAAAGGTGGTTTCGCTTCGCACCAAGATCATTTCAGAATAATATGAGAACAACACTGCTGCTGCTGCTTACTTCCGCGCTTTCCGTTTTCGGGACGGGCCTGCAGGCCCAATGCAAGGCCAAGCCCCTGGTCAAGCAATTCAAGGCCGACCTGGCGCCCTTCGACTACGACAGCTATACCATTAACGAGATCGTTTTCAAAAAGGAAAAGCAGGTGGTGGAAGTGGAATTTTCCGCCTTTGCCGGGCTGGAATACAAACTGGTGTTCTGCACTTCATTCACCAGCGCGGTGATCGGCATTACCATATACGATAAGCCCAAAACCAACAAAAAGCGCAAGCCCATTTACTTCACTGAAAGCGGTAAAGACGGATATCTTTGCACCTTCACTCCTGAAAAGACCGGCACCTTCTACATCGAGTACGAGATACCCCTGGCGAACGAAAAAATAGCCGAGGGCAGCAAGGGCTGCGTGCTGATGCTGATCGGCATCCGCGAGAAGTAACATCTTCCCCTGTTTCCCTATTTCCCTATTTCCTTATTCCCTTATTCCCCTTATCCCCACCCTCTCTCTACATTTCCTTCAAATAATTACATTTGTATGATGGAGCTCACGCGCGAGACCCTGCTTATTCTCTTCTCCACCCCGCTCTATATCGTGATCATAGGGCTTGAAATGCTGCTCAGCCGCCTGCACGACAGGAAATATTACAGCAAGAAAGGCACTTTATACAATATCTACCTGATGTCGCTCAACATGATGCTTGACGTGCTGATGCTGGGCGTTTGCCTGTATATCCTTAATTTCTTCGCGCAGTTCTCTTTTTTTACCATCGAAAGCGCCTTCCTGTACTGGGCCGTGCTGCTCATTGCCGAGGATTTTTTATTCTACGTGCTTCATTACGTTGATCATTATTGCCGTTTCTTCTGGGCCGTTCATGTTACGCATCACTCGTCAGAAGAATTCAATTTTACCGTTGGTTTCCGCTCCTCGGTGTTCCAGCCTTTGTACCGCATGTTCTATTTCATACCCCTGGCCATCTGCGGCTTCAGGCCGCTCGACATCATGTTCATGTATTCGGCCACGCAGATCTACGGCATACTCATTCATACGCGGTATGTAGGCAAGCTGGGGTTCCTGGAGTGGTTCCTTTCCACCCCTTCGCATCACCGCGTGCATCATGCCAGCAACCCCATTTACCTGGATAAGAATATGGGTATGGTCTTCATCATCTGGGACAGGCTCTTCGGCACCTTTCAGCCCGAGGAGGAAAGCGTTCCGGTGAAATACGGCCTTACGAAAAACATAGAAAAAGAGAATCCAGTTACTGTCGTGTTCCACGAATGGGCGGAGATCTGGAATGACCTGAAGAGGCCCCTGCCCTGGAGCATTAAGCTGAAGTATCTTTTCTACCCGCCCGGCTGGAGCCATGACGGCAGCCGGAAAACATCGAGGCAGTTGGAAAAGGAATATAGGGATAAAACGCTTAGTAATTCCATCCGGTAAGTTGGCTTCGACTGTTAACATCAGAGGCGCAAAAAGAAAGTGGATTGCCATTGCATTCACGGTTCTTACAGCAGGGCTGCTCACTGCTTTAGGCATATACGGTATAGAGGAGTACGGTATTTCCCTTTTCATTCTTACTCCCATTTACATCGGAACCTGTTCCACCCTGATCTACGGTTATAAACAGGAGCTGACCTTTAACGATGCCTTTCAGGTTTCCTTCTCCGCACTGTTATTCTTCGCGCTTGGATTGCTTGTTTTCGCCATAGAAGGATTAATCTGTATTGCCATGGCGTTCCCGATCGGGCTTCTTTTTATGACCGTTGGAACTTTTATCGGATATCATCTGCTCCCACATCCCAAAAACACCCCTAAGATCATCCTGGCTTTAATGACGCTTATTCCCTTAACCGGCTTTATAGAGAAAGATACCGAACCGGGACTCTGCGTTGTAAGAACATCTATCGAGATCGATGCTTCGCCTATCGAAGTGTGGAAAAATGTAGTTGCATTCCCCGCTCTGGATTCGCCCGATGATTTTTTATTCAAGGTCGGCATTGCTTACCCAACCAGCGCGCAAATAAAGGGTGCGGGTGCCGGAGCCGTTCGTTACTGCAATTTCAACACCGGAACCTTTATCGAACCGATCACGGTTTGGGACGAGCCGCGCGTACTGAAGTTCGATGTGGCGCAACAACCCGAACCTTTGCGCGAAATAAGTTTCTGGGATATTGATGCGCCACACCTGCACGATTACTTTGTTTCCCGGCAGGGACAATTTACCTTAACTGAGCTTCCAGGAAAAAAAACCTTATTGGAAGGAACTACCTGGTATCATCACAATATCAAACCCGCCTTCTACTGGCAATTATGGAGCGAATACATTGTACACAAAATACATACACGTGTGCTGAAGCACATCAAAAAGAATTCAGAGAGAATAAAATAAGTTGGCGGATCTGCCTTACCTTATCACAAGTTTACCTGAAACGGTTTCAGTGGCCGTGACCCTGTAATAGTAAATCCCTTTACAGAAATGCATTAAGTCCATCTCATTCTTGCCTATAACCAGCATCGACTCATAAATTTGCCGGCCGAGTTGGTCGAACACCTCGATCTGCGCGGAGCCGGCCGTACCATCATCAGGAATAAGAACGGTGACCATTCCATTACCGGGGTTTGGGTATACCTCAATCATGCCAATTACGCCATCATCGTCTACTCCCACCATCATCGACCCCAGCTTGGCCGCAAATACATCGTCTCCGCAGCCTTTAAAAATAGTATAGCTGCCAAAGGTCAGCGTTGCGCTGTTGAACATGCCGGCAATATAAATATCATCGCCCGTGCCGCTTACTGAAACTCCATTGCCCGTCTCTTCCGAAACATTTCCCGCCTGCACGGCCCAGGCCACATTACCGGCAGGGCCGTAACTCGCTACGAAGATGTCGCGGTAGCCGGGCGCGGCATTGGTCAGCGAGATGGTGCCGAACAGGACGTTGGCGCTGTAGAACGAGCCCGTAACGTAGGCATTGCCGCTGGCATCCACGGCTATGCTGTTGCCGTTATCGATATCCGGCCCGCCCGCGCTCTGGGCCCAGTTCACCGAAGCGCCCGATGTGGTATAGCTGGCCGCGAACACATCGTTCGTGCCCGGGCTGCCATTGTTCAGCACATTTGAACCGATCACCATGCTGGCGCTGCCGAAGCTTCCCGTGATGTATGCATTATTACCATTTAAGGCAAGGCCATTGCCGTTATCATCACCGGTGCCGCCAAAGGCCAGCGACCAGGAGGCATTACCCGAGGCATCGTACTTAACAAAGAATACATCGGTCATACCCGATGCGGCATTCGACAGCGGGCCGTTGCCGAAATCGATGGACGAGCTGGCAAAAGATCCCGTAATATAGCTGTTGCCGTTCCCGTCTGCCACGATGCCCGCCCCGCCATCCGAGTTGGCGCCTCCAGCGCGCCTCGCCCACTGCGTATTGCCCGAAGCATCGAATTTGGCAACAAAAAGATCATTGGTACCCGAGCCGGCATTGCTCATGCTGCCCGTTCCGAAATCGATCGCTGCGCTGCTGAACCAGCCGGTGAGATAAAGGTTTCCATTGGCATCGGCCGCCACGTCATAGCCCCTGTCGGCCATGCTGCCTCCCGCGCTCCTGGCCCAGAGCGGGTTACCCGATGCATCGTATTTGGCAACGAACACATCGCTGCTGCCCGTTCCGGCATTGGTGATGGTGCCCGATCCGAAGGTGATGGACGCGCTGGTGAACCAGCCCGTTATGTACACGTTGCCGCTGGCATCAGCAACCACCCCGTTGCCAACGTCACCATCCGCACCGCCCATGTTCCGGGCCCAAAGCACATTTCCGGAAGGATCGTACTTAACCAGGAACACATCGCTCATGCCCGAATTGATCAGGGTCGAGGAGCCGAATGTAATGGATGCGCTGGTGAACCAGCCCACCACGTAGAGGTTACCGCTGGCATCGAGCGCGGTGGATGCCGCGGCCTCCGCGCCCGTAGTACCCGCACTCTTGGCCCATTGCCAGGAAGGGGTTTGGGCGCCCAGGGTGCCGGAAAAGACCAGCAGGACGAAAAGAGAGCGCACAGCGAAACGTGGTGATAAGTTTTTCATGAGGGGCGGGTATTGATCCATACAAATTTACAAAAGGGTCCGACATTTCATCACTCCAGCATAATATCCAGATTCAGATCGCCTTTTTTACTATTTATATCTACCAGGTAGCCGGGGGTTGAATACACGAAACCATAGGTATCGGTAAACTCGGACCATACGTAATAATCTCCCCTTTTAAGCCCTTCTATCTTATAGGAGCCATCCGCATTGGAGAGCAGGGTCTGGTCAAAGCTGCTGGTGGCCGCGCTGGCCCCGTAAGCGATCTTGACGACAGCCGATGGCGCGGGCTCATAGGCAGCGCTTACCCCGTTCTTATAATACACCGTTCCGCTGAGCTTTTTCTTGCCCAGAATGCCGGCCTCTTTCTTACATGAGCAAAGAGCGAAAAAAACAGCCAGGATGATGATGTGCGCCCTCATATCAGTGGTTCTTATAGAATTGCATGTTGAGCGTAATGCTCATCTCGTCAGCCACGTTGGTCGTCCACACCCCATAAGTGGTATTGTTGGCAGCGATCACGTTGCCGGCCGCATCGGCCAGCGAGGGCACGGGCACCCATTGTATGGTCGAATTGGTATCCATGAACTGCGAGCGCAGGAAGCTGAAGCGCCCGCTGAACGAAGCCCTGTATTTATCATTGGTACCATCGCCATCCGTATCGAAATCGGTGGTGCCGTTATAGGTGAAATACAATACGGCAGGCTGGGAGATGCGTGTGCCGTCAGGATAGCCGCTGGGGGCGCGGTAGCGGTTAAAATAAAATGTGCCTATGGCCGCGTAACCCGTGCCCGTACGCACGATATTGCTGCTCCTGAACCATGCGGTATCGCTGGCCGGATCGGTAATGGTCTTGTTCGTGTCCAGGTAGGTCACCCCAAGGTAGCTTCTCAGGCAGCGGCCCGGCCCGTCACGCAGGGGTTCGCCCGAATTGACGGACGAGAGCTGCACCCAGGCGTTGATGCGGCAGTTGGCCAGGTTGGCCCCGTCAAAAACGAACTTGGGGCTGAAATTGAAATTATCGAAACGCCCGGTGAGCATGCCCGTGGAATAATCCAGGTACTGCGACTGCCAGTTCACGTTGCTGTGCGGCTTGTCGAAGCTCCAGGAAACGTCAACCAGCCCGCTGCCCGCCACCGGGGTGCCGCTTACCGGGGTTATACTATCCTCTTTCTTGCAGCGCACAACCAGAAGGATGCCGGCCAGCAGAAGGATCAGGGGTGCTTTTATTCTGTACATGGCTTTGTGTTGAGCTACCAAAAGTAAGGTATTGACACCTGAAAAACAAAGGCCCGGTACCCGGCCGGAGAGAGCACCCCTGCTGTGCAGCGGCCGGCCGTTTTGAGCCGATTTGCCTCATTTCGAATAATTTTTATACTTTAGTCCGCGATTTAAAAACCTCTATAAGGCTATGATAAAAAAGAACTTTGTTAGCGCCCTCGCTTTAGCAGTACTTATCACCGGAATGAGCTCCTGTAGCGGTGGAGACACCGATGGCACCACTACCGGTAATGATTCGCTTGCGGGCGATTCGATGGCGGAAGATAACAGCGATGAAATGCAGGATGAGCAGAACTACCTGCTTCCCTCTCCCCTCCAGATCGCATATATATTCAAGAAGTCGGGGATGAAGTATGTGCCCGGTACCGCGCATGACCCCAACCTGGCCGCCAATTATTCTTCCCAGTTCACCCAGTCGATAGCGCTGGGGCTGTACAGCTCCGACCTGGCCTACTGCGTGCTGAACAAGCAAAGCAACGATGCCCGTAACTATATGAAGGCCGTTAAGGACCTGTCCGACAAGCTGGGCATGGCTGCCGTTTTCAATTCTGACGACCTCATGAAGCGCTTTGACGCCAACATCGGCAACGAAGACTCCATCATGTTCATCCTTTCCGAACTGCAGAGCAAGTCAGACGAGTTCTTCAGCTCGAACGACCGCCAGGTAACCGCTGCCGAGGTATTCTCAGGCGCATGGGTGGAAAGCATGTACATTGCTTCGAAAGTATCCAAGGGCAAGGACAGCAAGCTGGCCGAGCAGTTAGCCGACCAGATGGCTATCCTCGACAACCTGATCAAAGAGCTGAAGAAGCACGAGGCCTCTGACAGCAATATCGGTGGCCTGCTGGCCCAGCTTCAGGGCATACACGATATCATCATGGAGATACCTGGCGTGAAAGAGATGATGGAAAGCGACAAGCCCGAGGAAGTGAAGATAAACGCCAGCGATGACCAGCTCAAGAAACTGGCCGCCAAGCTGGAAGAAGTAAGGACCGCGATGACCAAAGGTTAATTCATACAAAACAGAAAAAACGCAACCCTATGAATAAGAGAATAGTATTTCTGAGCCTTGTTTTAGCCGCCATACTGGCAGCGGGATTTACCGTGGTCCAGAAAACAAAAGATATGTGCAACGCGGTTGAAATGAAGAAGAAATGTACGCCTTTCATGAACCCGTATAACTACGACTCGGCCAAGCTCACCCGCATTACGCTTACCAAAAAGCCGGTTAAGATATCGACCGAAGTGCCTCTTTCCCTTTTTGGAAAGTACCGCCTGGTGTTCAACACCTCGCAGATGCCCAAAAAGATCGGCATCAACGTGTACAACAAGGACAAGGACAGCAAGAAGCGCGACCTGCTTTTCAGCAACAAGGATTCGCTCGAGACCAATACGGAGCTGATCTTCAATCCTGAGAAGAATACCCGCAAGGTATTTGTGGACTACGATATTCCCGCTGATTCGCTCAACCTGAAGATCAAGGGTTGCGTGTATTTCATGCTGGGATACAAATAGGTTGAATTTGCACTACCAGTGCGAAAGAGCCCCGCCAGTGTGCGGGGCTTTTATATTATTGATACTTTAGACATATGAAGCTCCTGAAAACGATATTGCTGATTGTCGTTCCCCTCCCGCTAACCGCCCAGCATTTCGAACTAAAAGGCAGGATACTGGACGAAAAAAACCAGCCGGCCGAGTTCGCCTCGGTGGCCCTGCTGCAGGCCAGCGATTGCACGCTGGTGATGGCCGCCATTACCGACAGCCTGGGCCTTTATGCTTTCAGCCCGGTGCCGTACGGGAAATATATGGTGGCTGCCGAAATGACGGGCAGCTCGCGCGAGTACTACGGTCCTGTTGAGACCGACAGCCTGGGCGGGCCCCTAACCCTACCCGCCATCGTATTAAAGCCCCTCACCCAACTGGGCGAAATAGGCGTTACCGCGCGCATTCCCCTTTTCACACGCAAACCCGACATGCTGGTGATGAACGTGGAGAACAGCGCGCTGCGATCGGCAGGCACGGCCCTGGACGTACTCAAAAAAGTACCCGGCATCTTCATCGACAATAACAACAACATCACCTACAAAGGCAAAGCGGGCGTGCGCATCACCATGGACGGCAAAAACACCTATCTCGATAATAACCAACTGGTGAACTACCTGCAGAACATGTCAGCCAGCGAGATCATCAGGGTGGAGATCGTGACCAACCCCTCCGCCAAGTTCGATGCATCGGGCAAAGCCGGCTATATCAATATCGTGACCAGGCGCAGGCAGAAACAGGGACTCAACGGAACGGTAGGCGCCTGGGGCGGTTACGGGCTAACCCCCAAGTATGGTGGCGGCAGCTACCTGAGCTACGGCTCTCCCAAATGGAATTTTTTCGGAAGCTATTATTCCGGCAGGCGCGAAGGACTGGAAGAGATCCATATCTTCAGGAACATTCTCTACAACGACACCCTATCCTCCTTTGACCAGGATTCCGAAACGCGAACGCTCAGCAAAAGCCACAACGCCCGCCTGGGTTTCGATTACTTTCCTGATTCGGTTACCAGCATGGGGCTGGTCGCTTCCGCTAACTTCTTCAACGAAACGGAACAAGTGATATCCGGCACCGGTGTACGCCAGGAACCCGGTGATTCGGCTTTTACCCTGGAACAGTTGAACATGATATTCGCCACCGATTACCATCTCGGCTCCGGCCTGTACTTTAAGAAAAAGCTGGACACGCTGGGCAGCGAGTTCTCTTTCAATGCCGATTTCCTGATGTACGCGAACAATTCGGACGATGATTACCAGACCCGCCATTATGACGGCTCGCATGTGGAATTCGGCCAGCCTTACCTGCAGCGCAGCAATTCGGCTTCCGATATTACCATAGGCGTTGGCAAGGTGGATTACGTCAGGGCCTTTGCAAAGAACGAGGCCAAGCTGGAAGCGGGGCTTAAATCGAGCTACGTGGTGACCGACAACAGCCTTTTCTTTGAAATACTGAAGAACCAGGCATGGGAGAACGATACCCTCCGGTCCAATGACTTCATCTATAAAGAAATGATCAACGCGGCCTATGCCTCGTTCTCCTTTTCATGGAAAAAGATCGGTTTTCAGCTCGGCCTGCGGGCGGAGAACACCATCTCTGACGGCAACTCGCCCACCCTGAACAAGCGCGTGGTGGCCGAATACACCAACTTTTTTCCCAGCGCCTTTATCAATTATTCCATTGGCGAAAACCACCTGTTCAACGCAGGCTACAGCCGCAGGATAGACCGCCCGAACTACCAGGAGCTGAACCCTTTCCTTTTTTACCTGGACCAATACACGTATGAGAAGGGCAATCCTTTTCTCAAGCCCCAGTTCAGCAATGCCTTCAACCTGGAATATTCCTTTATGGAGGCCGTTTTTACCGGCATGGAGTTCAGCCGCACCAGGGATGCCATGATGGAGGTGACCCAGCAGGTGGACTCCACCGGCATAGGCTACCTCACCACCGAAAACCTGAGCACGGTGGATTATCTTGGCTTTTCACTCGGCTTCCCTATCCCTGTCGGCAAATGGTTCATGATGGAGAACGAGTTTACGGAAGTGTACTCGTCCTATCGTTCCGATGACCTGTTCGGCTCGGCCCTCGACCGCGAAGGATGGGCCTTTTCCTACTCCGGCAACATGAGCTTCTTTTTGCCCCGGAACCTCAGCTTCGAGATCAGCGGCTGGTATGAATCAGGGAACGTGTACGGAATATTCAACTCGGGCGAGAAATGGGGCATTGATTGCGGCCTGGTGAAATTCTTCTTCAACAAGACCCTCCTGGTGGCCTTCAGCGCGGAGGATATCTTCCGCACTTCCACCTTCGCCAGCACCATCACTTACCAGGGCCAGGACGTGCGCCTGAGCTGGTATGACGAGAACCGCTCCTTCTGGTTCCGCGTGCGCTACAGCTTCGGCCAGACCCAGATCAAGAAAAGCGGCTACAGCAGCGGGGCCGATGACCTGAAGAACCGGACGAATAAGAAATAATTTTTTTCCTAAATTAGCTCTGTGAAGCTCCTGAATACCATTGTTCTCGTGTTTTTTTCAAACGCGCTCTTTGCCCAGGCGAATTTTGAGGCGGGATTTGTTTTGACCAAAAATTTCAATCCCCGGCATGTGAGTTCCGAGAACCAGGACGAGCCAGTCTACTATTTCCACGACA
>JBFLYZ010000059.1:0-22371 GCA_040756415.1 Bacteroidota bacterium | reverse complement strand
GCGGTTGCCCGGCCCCAACCGCCCGCCCCGTGGAACACCCCGTCGCCTCCCAGGTTCATTTCTATCCCAAATGATTATCTTTGCTCAAAATATTTGCGAGTATCACGGAGTGACCCGCACTTTTTTACCCCCTTCATGGAATTCGGCAAGGTGGCTCCCTCGGAGCTCAGGAAAATAGATTTTACACTTCCCCCCGATAAAAAAGGGACCTCCGCAGTATTAAAGAAAAGTAAATCCAGGCCAAAGGTTTACGTAGGATGCGCCAAATGGGGCAGAAAGGACTGGATCGGCAAGATCTACCCGAAAGGGACAAAGGAATCCGACTTTCTGGAGCATTATGCCAGACATTTTTCTGCCATAGAGCTGAATGCCTTGTTCTACCGCATATTCGACAGGACTGTGATCGAAAAGTGGGCGCAGAAGACGGCCCCTGGTTTTAAATTCTGTCCCAAGTTCAACGGGGCCATCACGCACCAGAAAAGGCTGAAGAACGCGCGCGAGATCACCAACACTTACCTGGGATCGATACATTCTTTTGGCAGCAAACTGGGGCCTTGCTTTATCCAGCTCTCGGATAATTTCCCCCCGAAGAACATAGGGGATATAGATGATTACCTTGGTTCACTTCCTGAAGACCTGGAAGTTTTCGTGGAGGTGAGGCATCCTGACTGGTTTGCACCGGATACGCTCGAAGAGCTGGCGGGCGTGCTGGAAAAGCATAAGGCCGGCTTTGTAATTACCGATGCATCGGGAAGGCGGGATTGCGTTCATATGAGGCTGACCACACCTAAGGCGTTCATCCGTTTTGTGGGGAACGGCCTGCACGCAACCGATTATACGCGCGTAGACGATTGGGTGGACCGGATCCGCTCATGGATGAAGAAGGGAATTGATGAGGTGTATTTTTTCATGCACCAGCACGAGGAGCTGCATTCACCGGAACTGTGCAAGTACACTATACAACAACTGAACAGCAAGTGTGGAACGAAGATACCCGAGCCGCAATTCGTTACCAATAAAGAAAAAGGCCTTTTTAACTGATATGGACAAGATCAAATTCCTGAGAACGGACTTCCCGGCCCTGCTGCGCAGGCTGCAGCCGGAACAGAAGGGTAAATGGGGCAAAATGAACGCCCAGCAGATGGTGGAGCACCTGACGGATACGCTTCTTGTGACCAACGGCAAAAAGCATCAGCGGCAGGAGCTTACCCCCGAACAGACCGAAAAGGCGCGTGCCTTTTTCCTGAGCGAAAAACCCTTCAGGGAGAATACGACCAATCACCTGCTCCCGGATGTCCCACCCGCCTGCGTCAACGCCACCATGGAGGAAGCGATCCTCGAATTTGAGCGTGAACTAAAAGCGTTCTTCGATTCGTTCGAGCACTCGCAACGGACCACCGTCAACCCCTTTGCGGGCGAATTCGGATTTAACGAATGGGTCCATTTGCTGCACAAGCATTTTCTTCACCACGCCAGGCAATTCTCGCTGATCGATTAATTATGCTGATCGTTAAAAAGTCAAAGATCCCCGGAGCGGGCAAGGGCCTTTTTACCACATCGCCCATACGCAAGGGAGATGTGATTGTAGAATACAAGGGCGAGAAGATGACCTGGAAGCAATGCCTGAGGAGGTATGGCAAGGATATCGACCAGGCCCACTACCTCTATTATGTTTCACATAAGAACTGCATCGATGCCCAGTACACACCCTGGGCCCTGGCCCGCTATGCCAACGATGCGAACGGCCTGGTGCGGGTGAAAGGGCTGAAGAACAATGCGGAGTACGATAACATCAAGAAGAAGCCTTACATCGTGGCCACGAGGGATATTCCGGCCCGCTCGGAGATATTCGTTGATTATGCTGGCGACTACTGGAAGGCCATGCGCGATAACCTGGAAGCCGAAGAAAAGGAAAGGAAAAAGAAAGGGAAAAAGCGCAGGCACAGGAGGAAGCGCAGGCGCTGATCAGAACCGGATCCCTATTACCGTAATATCGTCCGTCTGCTCGTTGTTGCCTATCCATCCTCTTATCGCTGCCTCCATCTGCTGTTTCTGCTCATTCATGGAAAGATCGCATACCCTTAACAAAAGCTCACGGAAACGTTTGATCATGAATTTTTTGTTCTCCGGACCACCGAACTGGTCGATGTAGCCGTCAGTGAAAAGGTAAATCATGTCGTCCTCCTCGTATTTCATCCTGATCTCCCCGAATTTCTTTTCCCCGCTGCGCATTCCCCCGAGCGAAAGCTTGCTTCCCTTGAACTCCTGTAATTGTTTGCCGCGAATGAATATGGCGGGTCTTTTAGCCGAAGTGTATATGAATTCACGGTCCGCTTTGTTCACTTTCAGCAGCGACAGGTCCATGCCGTCCTGCACCTGGGCCGTACGGTTCTTTTCCTGCTTGAGCGTTTCAATGATCCTGCGGTCTAGTTCAGCGAGGATATCAGAAGGCTTCGTGATGCCGTTGTCCTTAACGATCTGCGTAAGCAGGCTGCTGCCGATAACGGTCATGAAGGCTCCCGGAACCCCGTGCCCCGTGCAGTCAGCGCATACAATGATGTAGTTTTTTTCATCGATCTCGTGGAACCAGAAGAAATCGCCCGAAACGATGTCGCGGGGCCGGTACAGTATGAAGGAAAGGGGGATGCTGCGGCAGATGGCATCTTCGTGCGGCAGTACAGCGTATTGTATTCGCCTGGCGTAATTGATGCTTGAAATGATGTCTTCCTTGTGGGCTTCCAGTTCCTTCTTCTGTTCTTCGAGCTCGGTTTTGGCTGCGATCACCTGCTGTACATATTTGTTTTTTCCGTTCTCGTAGAGAGTAATGATCAGCGCGAGAAAGCCCGCTGCCATCAAAGAAGTGATCAGATGATAGGCCGGACTGAGATTATTCGCATCGTGCCTGAAGTCGTTCCATCCCATGACCTCAGCGTAATAAAAGAACACGTTGGTGAGCATCAGCACAGCGAACCAGAACAGGCCGCTCGATTTGTTGCCTACGAGGAATATCCAGGCGCACATGATAAAACCGAAGTAATAGTCCGGTGAGAAAATGCCGCCAGTAATATCGTAGGTGCCGATGCTCGACATATGGCCGAATACATTGATGAGATTAACGATCAGTACCCGGTAACCATAATTGGTGTAAACACCCACCAGAACTGTTATTATTGCAGCCAGGAAAATGTTCCCATACAGCATCTCACTGTCGCCAAATCCCGTCATGGCGATGTAAGGCAGGGAAATGACAATGATACCGAGGAGTGCGAACATCGAATAGATGAAGAGCATCCCCTTCCTGTAGGAATCGGGGTTCTCCTTGTCTTTTTTGCTGATCAGCCTGTCTACCAATTTCTTCATATTCAGAATCTGATTCCCATTACCAGCATGTCATCGGTCTGCTCGTTCTTTCCTATCCACTTGTCCATGATCTCCTCCATCCTTTGCTTCTGCTCCGTTACGGGCAGCCGATGCAGCTCCAGCAGCATTTCCCGGAAGCGCCTGATCATGAATTTCTTATTCTCAGGCCCCCCGAACTGGTCGATGTAGCCATCTGTGAACAGGTAAATCATGTCGTCCTCTTCATAGCTCATCCCGATCTCTTCGAACTTTTTTTCCCCGCTCCTGAGCCCCCCGATCGTATGCTTGCTGCCCTTGAGCTCGCTGATCTTCCTGCCGCGGATAAACAGGCTGGGACGTTTGGCGGAGGTCAATATAAACTCTTTCCTGGTCTTATCCACTTTCAGCAGCGAGAGGTCCATGCCATCGTGCACATAATCCTCTTTCATCTTGTGCTGCTTGAGTGTGCTGGTGATGAGCTGGTCGAGCTCGGTCAATATCTGCGCGGGCTGGTGGACCTTGTTCTCAATCACAATCTGGTTAAGCAGGCTGCTGCCGATAACGGTCATGAAGGCTCCCGGAACCCCGTGCCCGGTGCAGTCAGCACATACTACAATGTAGTTATCGCGGTCTATCTCATGGAACCAGAAAAAATCACCGCTCACAATGTCCTTGGGCCGGTACAGGATGAAGGAAAGCGGGATACTTCGGTAAATGGTCTCCGCGTTGGGAAGGACCGCGTACTGGATGCGCTTGGCGTAATTGATGCTCGATACAATATCCTCGTTCTTCGTTTCCAGCTCCTTGTTGTTCTGCTGGAGGAGCAGTTTCTGCTCATGCAGTTGCTTCTCGGCTATGTTGCGCGTTTTTACGGTCTGCGACAGCGCGAATACGACCAGCAGGAAAGGTACGAACACGAATAAGGTGAGCTGCTGGGGCACCTGTTCGGGGGGAATATGATAATCGAGCAGTTTCCCGTCCATAGCCTCGTCAAGCGGGCGTACGAACATGGTTAGCGCGATAAATACGGTAAAGAAGAAGCCCCACCTGCGTCCCAGTACCACGAAGGTGAATACCAGCGAGACCGTTGACCAGAATCCCCCGATGATGTTCAGTTCGAACTTGTAGAGCCATTGGTTGGCCACCGACATCACGACCTGGTTGAACACGTACAGGTAGGCCGCATAGTTCACGTTGCGGGTCTTCTTAAGCACCACCAGCACCATGGGCAGGGTGATTACGCCAAACGTGGTGATATAGAGCTGCCACCACAGCTTATTGGCGAAAATGTTGCCATAGAACACCAGGCCGAGCAGGATGAAGAACACCGTAAAGCTGAAGGTGAGGCGGATGCGGGCCTGCTCGAACACATCATCTGTAGCGGCCAGGGCATCACCGATGATGTAATCGCGGAATCTTTTAACAGGGTTCATGAGGCAGCGTTAAGCAAAAATAATGTAATAAACCGAATGACAGTTTCGCTGTGATTTTCCTAAATTTGAGAGCTTAAACCAGAATTATGACAACTCTTACCAGAACAGCGCTTCGCAAGCTCGATAACTACGCCTTGGGCCGCTTCATTCCCGGGGAGGGCGAGGGCCAGGTGCTCTATAACGCCATAACGGGCGAGGAGATCGCCACCGCTTCCAGCAAAGGCCTGGATTTTGCCAAAATGTGCGAATACGCGCGCACGGTTGGCGGCCCCAGGCTGAGGAAGATGACCTTCCACGAGCGCGGCCTGATGCTGAAGGCTCTTGCCATGCACCTGATGCAAAAAAAGGATGCTTTTTACAGGATATCCTGGGCAACGGGGGCTACCAAAGCCGACTCATGGGTGGATATAGAGGGGGGCATAGGAAACCTGTTCGCTTACTCCAGCCTGCGCAGGCAATTCCCGAACGAAACCTTCTGCGTGGAAGGCGATGTGGCCAGGCTTTCCAAGCAGAATACATTTATCGGCCATCACATCTGCGTACCCAGGGAGGGTGTGGCCATCCACATCAATGCCTTCAACTTCCCGGTATGGGGAATGCTGGAGAAGGTGGCGGTGAACTGGTTCGCGGGGGTGCCGGCCATCGTTAAGCCCGCTACGATCACCTCTTACCTCACCGAGGCCGTGGTGAAAGAGATCATTGCCTCAGGCATCCTGCCCGAAGGCGCCTTGCAACTGGTTTGCGGCAGCGCGAACGGCATTCTTGACCATGTCATTAACCAGGATGTGGTGACCTTTACCGGCTCGGCCTCTACCGGAAAGATGCTGAAGACCAATAAGCGCCTGATCGAGGAATCCGTGCATTTTAATATGGAGGCCGATTCGCTGAACTGCTGCGTGCTGGGCAGCGATGTTACGCCCGACAAGCCGGAGTTTGATATTTTTATAAAAGAGGTAGTGCGCGAGATCACCACCAAGGCCGGACAGAAATGTACGGCCGTGCGCAGGATCATTGTTCCTGCGAACAGGGTGGAGGAGGTGCGCGTAGCTTTGGGCAAGCGTTTGGCCACGACCATTATCGGTGACCCTAATGTAGAAGGAGTGCGTATGGGCTCCCTGGCCGGGCAGGCTCAACGGAAGGAAGTGATGGAAAAGGTGGAGCAATTGTCAAAGACCCAGAAGATCATCATTGGTGATTTCGAGCAATTCGAAGTGAAAGGGGCCGACAAGCACAAGGGCGCCTTTATGCCTCCGGTAGTGTTCATGAATGAGCATCCTTTTAAGCATACCGATTGCCACGAGATTGAAGCTTTCGGCCCCGTGTCAACGCTGATGCCCTATACAAGCATGGATGAGGCCATCGCCCTGGCTAAAATGGGGAAAGGTTCCCTGGTAAGCTCCATCATCACGGCAGATGATGCGATAGCGAAACAATACGTGCTGGGGGCGGCCAGCATGCACGGCAGGATACTGGTGCTCAATAATGAATGCGCCAAGGAGAGCACCGGCCACGGTTCGCCCATGCCGATGCTGGTTCATGGCGGGCCGGGAAGGGCCGGTGGCGGGGAGGAAATGGGAGGGAAGCGGGGCGTGTTCCATTACCTGCAGCGCACGGCCATACAGGGCACGCCTACGACCATTACCGCAATTACCAACCAGTACCAGGTAGGCGCCAAATACATTGAAACAGGCGTGCATCCGTTCAGGAAGCACTTTGAAGAACTGCAGATAGGCGAAACCCTCATCACCGGGACGCATACCGTCAGCGAGGACGATATCATCAACTTTGCCGAGCTCAGCGGGGATAAGTTCTATGCCCATCTTGAGCCCGATTCGCTGGAAGGCACGATTTTCAGGCGTACGGTAGCCCACGGCTATTTTGTGCTTTCACGGGCAGCGGGGCTTTTCGTGGATCCGCCCAAAGGGCCGGTGCTTCTTAATTATGGCATTGACGAGTGCCGCTTTACGAAACCCATTTACCCCGGAATGACCATTGGGGTTCGTTTCACCTGCAAGGAGAAACTGGCCAACGATAAACCCCTGAAGGCCGCTGATGGCGGGGAGGTGAAGGTAGGTATAGTCAAATGGGTGGTGGATATTTATGACGCCAGCAGCGAAGAGATTCGTAAAAAGTACGAGGTGGACCTGTCCATGGGCGATACGGTTGGCATTGCCACCATTCTGACCATGGTCAGAAAGAAAAACCAGGATTGAGATTGGAAACTTACGGCATCATCAAAGAGAAGAATAAAGATATCCTGGCCAGCATACAGTACGCCAAGCGCATACAGCAATCGCTGATGCCGACCGAGACGTACATACACAAAGAGCTAAAACGCCTGAACGAGCATGCACGCTGAGAAAAGTACCGCTGAACTGAGGCGTTTCGTTGACGAGAACAACGAAAAGATCTGGAACCTGCGCAGTTTCCCAAAGTTTGATGCCGAAAAGGTTATACGCGAGGTGGTTGAGGTCGCCACGCGCATCGATTATAAGTTTGGAGTGGCCCAGGGCCTGCTCAATGCCGGCATGGGCGTTTTTGTGTTCATGAACGATGGCCAGCAGTCGCTGCGCTATATGAATGAGGCCCTCGATATTTTCCGGGAGCTGGGTGATAAGCGATGGATCGCCAATGCCCACAGCAGCATAGGTTTGATCCAGAATACGCTAGGCAACTATGAGCCCGCCCTGTACAACGCGCTGAGAGGCGTGGATTTTTACGAAAGCGCGGACCCCACTATCCCCGACAGGGTAAGATCGTATTATATCATCGGTACGGTTTACAGCGATTTAAAGAAATACCAGGAGGCCGAGGGCTATTTCCTCAAAGGAACGCGCGGCCCTGCCATCGAGCACAGCAGTTGGGGCGGCCGGGTGTATACGGGCCTGGTGAATGTATATACCCAGATGGGTAAATACGAGTTGGCCCTGGAGTACAGCGGCAAGGCTGTGGAGCGGCTGAAATTGGAGGACAATACCATCGGAGAAAGCCGCATTTATACGGAGGTGGGCATTATTTATAAAAAAATAAAGAAATACCCCGAGGCGCTGGATTACCTGACACGGGGCCTTCGCCTGCGGGAAAAGAACAGTATGCGGCAGTTCATGATCACCAGTCACATGGAGCTGGCGGCCCTTAGGGCCGAGATGGGTGATCGTCCCAGCGCGCTGGCCCACCTGCTCGAGGCCGAATCGCTGGCCCTGGCGGTCAACCAGTTGCCGAAGCTGGCCCGCATATTCACCGATCTCTCGGCCCTGTACAAAGCGGAGGGGAATTACCGTGAGGCGCTGAACTATTCGGAGAAGCTGATAGGCCTGAACAGCGAGCTGCACAAGAAAGAGATCGAAGAGCGGATCGGTAACATGCAGAATAACCTGTTGAAGGAAAAGGAAGAAGAAATCGAACGCCTGCGCAACGTGGAGCTGAAGCAGGCCTATGAACTGATCTCTGAAAAACAAAAAGAAATAGTGGACTCCATCAAGTACGCTAAGCGCATACAGGAGTCGCTGCTGCCTTCGGAGAAATATATCGAACGGTCGCTCAGGCGCCTTGAGCGGTCCGGTGAACAAGCGGGCGCCTGACTTAAAATGCTGATTGACAGCTAGCTGTATTTTCCATATAAAGCCGGGTCTCAGGGCTTTCGTCTAAAAAATTTCCACAGTCATAGCTTGTTGACATTCAGTTGTCTAAAACCTTTCCTGTTAGTAACTTTTGTCGTATCTTTGGGGGCCAATTCAAAATAGTCATGTTCGAGATTTTAAAACATTTTGAAACCAAGTACGGTCACCTGAAGAAAAAAGGCCTGACGATAGAGGGCCTTGCCATGGTTGATCCGAAGAAGAAAAAGCATGTGATCAAGGTCAGCCGCCCGCTGGTTTTTGATAACCGCGAGCTGCCTAAAAAGTTCGAGGGGCTGGATATCAAGACCAATATCCAGCTAAAAGGCGAGATGCCCGCTGAGTTCAGCGTAGACCGCAGCAATCCCGAATGGTTCAAGAAAGAGTACATCTGGGCGCCCGAGCGGTTCGAAAAATTCGTGGAGCGCTGTTCTGACGAGATCAAGAAGAACCTCGGCAACCCGAACATGACCAAGAAGGAAATGCTGGACGCTTTGTGTTTCGGTGATTTCAAAGAACATAAGAAAAAAGTGCAGCAGTTGATCAAAGAAGGCAAGCTGCCGGCATATACGAAGAACTAAGTACAGTGTCCGCTGTATGGGAACACGAACCAATTTCAGGTTCGTGTTTTTTTATTCATAAAATTAGCTACTTTGCGTGACCAAAATCGAGATCTATGTCCGACCAGGGAAGAGTAGAGACAAAGGTGAGCCAGGGCATTGCCACCGTCACCTTTTTTCATCCCCAGAGCAATTCGCTTCCGGGAACCGTCTTGCGGCAATTGGCCGAACAGATCACAGCGGCCGGCCGGGATGCCGCGGTAAAGGTCATTGTGCTCCAGAGCGAAGGAGAAAAGGCCTTTTGCGCTGGAGCCTCCTTCGATGAGCTGGTGGCTATCCGGAACATGGAAGAGGGAAAGCAGTTCTTTTCAGGGTTCGCTGGCGTGATCAATGCCATGCGCAAGGCCCCGAAATTCGTGATCGCGCGCGTGCAGGGTAAAGCGGTGGGAGGCGGAGTTGGCCTGGCCAGCGCAGCGGATTACACACTGGCCGTTGATTCGGCCTCGGTTAAATTGAGCGAGCTGGCGGTAGGCATCGGCCCTTTTGTGGTAGGTCCTGCCGTGGAGCGCAAGATCGGCACTGCGGCCTTTTGCCAGCTCACCATCAACGCCACGGCATGGCAGAGCGCGGCCTGGGCAAGAGAAAAAGGGCTGTATGCCGAGCTGTTCACTGACACCGGGCAACTGGACCAGGCGGTGAGCGCCCTGGCCGAAAAGCTTGCCTCCTCCAACCCCGAGGCCATGGCCCTGCTCAAAACCGTCATGTGGAAGGGTACCGATGACTGGGACCGCCTCCTGGTCGAGCGGGCCGAATTGAGCGGGAAGCTGGTCTTGTCGGAGTTTACACGTAACGCAATTGCCCGGTTTAAATCGGGAGCGCGATAATTTCCTATCTTTAATCGGGGTAAAACCATGTCGGATACCGTGACGGATAAAAAAAGAAAGATCAGCTCTTCCATACCCGAGCAGGTATTGCTGAAGGCCTGGGAATTGATCTGCACGGCCAAATCCATGACGGACCTGTACGAGCAGAACAGGGAGATAACCCAGAAGTACGTGCACGCCACCTCGCGCGGACATGAAGCGGTACAACTGGCCCTCGGGCTGCAGTTGAAGAAACAGGACTGGCTGTCGGCCTATTACCGTGACGACAGCATCCTGCTTGGTATAGGCATGAAACCATCCGAGCTCATGATGCAGCTCCTGGCCAAGCGCGATGATCCATTTTCCGGTGGGCGTACCTATTATTCGCATCCCAGCTTACGGAGAGATGATATGCCGAAGATCCCGCACCAGAGCTCGGCTACCGGTATGCAGGCCATTCCCACCACCGGCATAGCTATGGGTATTCGCTACCGCGAGGTGCTGGAAATGGACCACTATGCATCGGAAGAGGACAGGCCCGTGGTGGTATGTTCGCTGGGCGATGCTTCTATTACCGAGGGCGAGGTAGCCGAAGCCTTCCAGATGGCGGTGCTGAAAAAGCTGCCTATTCTCTATTTTGTTCAGGACAACGAGTGGGATATCTCAGCCAACGCGAAAGAGATACGCGCACAGGACGCCTCTGAATACGCGAAGGGCTTTAAGGGGCTCGAGGTAAGAAGTTTTGACGGGAGCGACTTCATGCGCTCGTACGAGACCATACGGGACGTGCTGGCGCTGATCCGGAAAGAGCGCAGGCCCTTTCTCATTCATGCCAGGGTTCCCCTGCTGAATCACCATACTTCCGGTGTGCGCAAAGAGTGGTACCGCGATGACCTGGATGAAGCGGCCAGGCGCGATCCTTTTCCCAGGTTCAGGAACCAGCTTATCGTGTCCGGCTTCGATGCCAATGAGCTTTCTGAGATCGAAAAGCGCTCCAGGGAGCTCGTGGAGCAGGAGTTCAGAACTGCTCAGGAGGCGGAGGATCCACGGCCCGAAGATCTTTTTACACATGATTTTGCGCCTACCGATATAACAGAGGAAAGAGGCAAGCGCAGCCCGGAAGGCAAGCAGCCTACCGTGATGGTCGATTCGGCCCTCTTCGCCATACGCGAGCTGATGGCGAAGCACAAGGAATGCCTGCTGTACGGCCAGGATGTGGGCGGGCGGCTGGGAGGCGTGTTCCGCGAGGCGGCTACGCTGGCTCAGCAGTTTGGCGATGAACGCGTGTTCAACACACCCATACAGGAAGCCTTCATTGTGGGCTCTACTGTCGGCATGAGCGCTGTGGGGCTGAAGCCTATTGTGGAAGTGCAGTTCGCTGATTACATATGGCCCGGCCTCAACCAGCTTTTCACCGAGGTGGCGCGCTCGTGCTACCTGACCAACGGCAAGTATCCCGTCAGCATGATACTCCGGGTGCCGATTGGGGCTTACGGCAGCGGTGGCCCGTATCATTCTTCCAGCGTAGAAAGCGTGGTTTGCAATATCAAAGGCCTTAAGATCGCTTATCCTTCTACGGGCGCTGACCTGAAAGGCCTGATCAAAGCCGCGTATTACGATCCTAACCCGGTGGTGATCTTCGAGCACAAGGGATTATACTGGAGCAAGATTAAAGGAACGGAAGAGGCCAGGACCATAGAGCCCGATGAGGATTACATTATTCCCTTCGGTAAGGCCAGGATGGTGCAGGAGGCCGATGCAAAGGCTGATGAGACCTCGCTTACCGTGATCACGTACGGCATGGGCGTTTACTGGGCCCGTAACGCTTCCCGCAAATTCCAGGGCAGGGTTGAGATCATCGACCTGCGCACGCTTAACCCCCTTGATGAGGAGGCCGTTTTCAATTCCGTACGCAAACACGGGCGCTGCATCGTAGTGACCGAGGAAACCTATAAGAACAGCTTTGCCCAGGCCTTGTGCGGGCTTATTTCTGAAAACTGCTTTGAACACCTTGATGCCCCCGTGCGGCTGATCGGTGCCGAAAACCTTCCCGCTATTCCGCTCAACTCTACCCTGGAGGCCGCCATGCTGCCCAACGCGGAAAAAGTGGCCCGGCTGATGGAAGAAGTGCTCGGTTATTGAATCCCGCCATTTCGTAATTCCGTATATCGTTGAATGAGATACGGCTTGTTTATCCTGTTCGGCTTGTTTTCCTTTCCCGCTTTTGCCTCGCTGGCCGATTCAGCCGGCAAAGAGCGTATCCGCTTCATCAGCCTCGATTACCAGAACGACTATTTCAACGCGACAGATTATTATTTTACCCAGGGGGTACGCCTGGATGCGGTTGCCCCTGTCGTGGGGAGATCGCCATTCAGGTTGGTGCTGCCCAAAGCGGGAAAAAAAGCGCAAGATGTGCACGGGCTGCTTATTTCGCAGGAATGTTTTACGCCTACCCGCATCACCAGCGATACCATTTTGACCGGTGACCGGCCCTTTGCCGCCTGCATTTTTATCGGGCAGCAGCGTATTTCCTCGAATGCGGCCGCGAAGTACCGCCTGATCTCCGAAGTGACCTTCGGTTTCCTGGGCTCCAGGGCCGGCTGCATGGAGACCCAGCAGACCATACACGGCTGGATAGACGGTATAGATCCGCGCGGCTGGCAGCACCAGGTAAGTGATGCGGTCATTGTGAATTATCATTTCAGGTACGAAAAGCCTGTGCTGATGAAAAAAAGCTTAGAGCTGATCCCCTTTTTTGGCTTGCGCGCAGGAACGCTGTACGATCATGCAGAGGCGGGGATCAATTTGCGGACCGGCCGGATGAACGCGTATTTTGATCAGTACAGGCGCGGGACGAAAAAGATAATGATCTACGCTGAGTTGACCGGGCAGGTGAGAACGGTGGCCTACAACGCTACCTTGCAGGGAGGCCTTTTCAGCGGGTACAACCCCTATGTGATACCAGGCGCTGATATAGAACGATTGCTGCTTAGGGGAGGCGGAAGGCTGGTGCTCCGGTTTCCCGGCATCGCGCTCATCTACTCCCGCACATGGACCAGTCCCGAGTTCAGGGCAGGCCGCAGGCACGGCTGGGGCGGCATCACGGTCGTGGCGGATTTCTGAAAAGATTAAATTTGGGCCATGAACGATTCCCTGGCCATCAAAGAGCTGAACGAGCAGCAGATGAAAGAGCAGCGCGGCCTGCTCATCCAGCTTAGTCCTGGTATAGAACAAGCGGATTACGAACGCATGCTGGCTGAAATGCTCAGGAACGGCTACCGCATGGTGGGCGTGTTCGATGGGCAGCGATGCGTGGGCATTTCAGGTTTCTGGATCAGTACCAAGTTCTATTGCGACAAGTATATCGAGCCCGATAACGTAGTGATCGATAAGGACTACCGTTCGCGCGGCATAGGCAAGCTGCTGCTCGACTGGCTGACCGAAGAGGGCAAACGCTGCGGCTGCCGCAGCATTATCCTGGATGCCTACGTGGAGAATGCGCCCGCCCATCGCTTTTATTTTCGCGAAGGCTTTATCGCCAGGGGATTTCACTTCCTGAAAAAGATCTGAATGCGGCAACTCCTATTGCTACATGGCGCTATCGGCTCAAAAGAGCAGTTGTCTTCCCTGGCCGGTCTGCTGAGCGGGTATTACGATGTGCATACCCTGAACTTTTCCGGTCATGGTGGCGGGGCTGTTCCAGCGCGTTTCAATATGGATGTTTTTGCCGCTGATGTGCTGCGCTATATGGACGATAGGCAGATCGGGCAGGCGGATATTTTCGGCTATAGCATGGGCGGCTATGTGGCTCTTAGCCTGGCTTACTGCTATCCATCGCGCATAGGGAAAATTATGACCCTGGCCACCAAGTTCGACTGGTCGCCCGCAACGGCCGAAAAGGAAAGCAAAATGCTCGATCCGGATAAGATAGAACAAAAGCTGCCCGCCTTTGCCGATGCGCTCAGGCAACGGCATGCCCCGCAGGACTGGAAGATGGTTCTGCAAAGAACGGCCGCCATGATGCGCGAGATGGGCGCTCAGCCGCCTTTGACCGAAAGCATCCTTTCGCAGATAGGGCATAAGGCAATGATAGGAGTGGGGGAGAAGGATAAAATGGTCACGGTGGAAGAAACGAAAAGGACATCAGACTTGTTGAAGCGAGGAAAATTTTTTCTCCTGGAGAACACCCCTCATCCCATTGAACAGATCGATAGCGGAAAACTGAAAAAGGCCTGCCTGGATTTTTTCAGTTCTTCGCCCGCTTGAACTTAATGTAGTAATAGGTTCCCGCCTTGGGAAGCTTGCGTATGCTGCCGTCCAGTTGCTCCACCAGGATCTTGACCAGCTCAAGCCCCAGGGTAGGATTCTCGCCCACAAAGGGGTCGCCTTCGAAGCCCGTGCCGTTATCGCCCACGGTCATTTCATATGTAGTTTCATCCAGCGCCTTAAGCTGGATATAGATCTCCCCATCGGCCCTGTCCTTGAAGGCGTATTTCACCGAATTGGAGATGATCTCGTTCAGCAGCAGCCCAAGCGGGATGATGGTGTTGAGGTTAAGCGAATCCACCTTCAGGTCGGTGACCAGCTTGATGGATTTGCGCACGGAATAAGTTTCGACCAGGTTCCTGAGCAGGTCGTTGATGTATTCGCTGATGGCCACTTTGCTGAAATCGCCTGAGCGGTACAACTTTTCATGTATGAGGGCTATGGACTTGATCTTGTTCTTGGATTCTTCGAAAACAGCCAGCGCTTCAGGGTCCTTGATGCTGGCCGATTGCAGGTTGATGAGCGAGTTGACGATCTGCAGGTTGTTCTTCACGCGGTGGTGTACCTCTTTGAGCAGCACTTCCTTCTCTTCTTTTTCTTTGAGCAGCTCGCTGGTACGCTCATTCACGATCTTGGCCAGCACAAGGTTCCGCCTCTGCAACTGGACTTTGCGCAACTGGATATAATAATACACTCCCAGCCCGATGGAGAAGGCGCATAGCAGGAGAAAGCCCTTGGTTTGCCAGAAGGGGGCCAGTATGCTGAACCTGAATTCTGCGGGTTCGGGGCTCCACACGCCATCGGCATTCATCGCTTTGACCTTGAACACATAGTCACCGGGAGAAAGATTGGAGTAAGTTACCTGGGTCTGATCGGTTGGCGGGTTCCAGTCCTCGTCATTGCCGCTCAGCATGAACTGGTAGGTAACGCGTTCAGGAACGGACTTGCTGATGCCGGCAAAATCGAAGGTGAGGTGGTTCTGGCCGTACGAGAACTCATGCCCGTCAGGCAGGTTAAACCAGGTGACCAGCGAATCACCGAACTTTTCCCACTGCAGCTTTTCGAAGAACACGCGCACATTCGTGATGTGTATCCAGGGAGAGGCAAGGTTCTTCTTATCCTCGGCCGGGTTATATTTAATCGCTCCTTTTATCGTACCGAACCATACGCAACCCTCCGCATCCACGCAGGTGGCGCGCGAATTGCATTCAATACCTTTGAAGCCTTCGTATTTATTGTAGTTCTTAATGCTGGCGATCTTTCCCTCTTTAGTCACGTCCACCCGGTCAAGGCCCTTATTGGTGCCCACCCAGATATGCCCTTCCTTATCTACATTCATGAGGTAGATCGTGGTGGAGGAAAGCCCGTCTTCCACCGAATACGAATAGAACTGCTTCCCGTCAAAATAAGCAATGCACTTATCCGTGCCAACCCATATATTCCCGAAGCGGTCCTTGATCATATTACCTATGTAGGAATTGCACAGGCCTTTGTCCGTTCCGAATCCCCAGAACGTGGTGCCGTCATACCTGAACAAGCCGGATGAGGTGCCAAAGTAGATATTACCCTGGTCGTCTTCGGTCATACTGTACACGTAACCGCTCATCTTGTACTTGGGATCGGTAAAAGTCTCCAGCTTATCACCTGTCAGCCGCACGGGGCCGAATGCCGCTGTGCCGAACCAGATATTGCCCTTGCTGTCCTCGAATATGACGCGAACGGCTGCATCAGCGGTATCGATGAGCCTGAACTTCTGGTAAGAGGTGCCGTTATATTTGTATACGCCTTTATTGGTGCCTATCCACATGTTCCCTTTCTTATCCTGGCGCAGGCTGAATATCTTCATATCCGTAAGCTCATTCACCTTCTGCGAGCTCTTGCCGTCAAATATCCAGAGACCATTGGAGGAGGTACCCACCCACATCCGACCCTTTCCGTCCTGACGGATGGCGAAAATATCTCCCTCCTTCAGGCCGGGTATGTTCTCGAAATAAGTGAACCGCTCATCGATATACCGGATGAACCCGCTCCCCTTTGTTCCGAGCCATATGTTGCCCTCGCTGTCCTGGTAAACGGTTGACAGGATCATGTTGGAGAGCCCGCTTTCCCTGGTAAAATAAGCGGCCTTGCCTTCTTTTATCCTGATCACGCCTTCACCCATGGTGGTGATCCACAACTGGTTTTGCCTATCGAGGTAAATGCACGAAATAGCCGATTTAACGGGCGAGGGAAGCAGGTCGACTGCCAGCGTGGTGAATTCAGAGAAAGTATTGTCCTTTGGCCTGACCTTAAAGAACTGCTGGGGACTTTCTACCACCCAGACGTAGCCTTCCGGGTCCTCTGAAAGCGAAACAATGTTACCCGTAACGTCTTTATTTGCCTCGCCTATGTTGGTCAGCCCTTTGTTATGGTACACATAAAGGCCGTCCTCGGTACCGATCCACATATGGCCGCTCTTGTCCTTTTTGAGGCAATTGACGCGTATGGGAACAAAGGTCTTCTGGTCCTTTTCAAAATTGGTGAACTTATCCCCGCTGTATACCGAAAGGCCGAGTCCTGTACCAATGAACAGGTTGTTATTGTCATCGAAGGCCAGCGCCCGTATGTGGTTGTCGGGCAGGCCCTCGTTAACTGAGAATTTGCTGAAGGTCTTGCCGTTGAACTTGCAGATGCCGCCCCAGGTGGTGCCGAACCACATATTGCCTTCTTTGTCTTCGGCAATGGCCGTTACGATCTGCCCGCAGAGGCCGTCATCCTCTTCATAGGTAACAAAGCTGTTCCCGTCAAAGCGGCAAACACCGCCTCCGGCCGTTCCCAGCCAGAGAAATCCGTTGCTGCTTTCGTAGATGCAATTGATCTCGGACTGAGAAAGGCCGTCTTCCAGCGAATAGCCGCGGAAGTTATAGTTCTGGCTCCCGGACCGTGCGGTCCAGAGCAGCAACAGCAACAAACATGTTGACCGGTAAATCAGCGCAGAGCAGTGTGCGTGCTTTCTTTTCGCCACAAAACAAGGGTTCAGGAGCTAAAAGTAGTAAAATGATCGTAAACCGCCCTTAATTCTCTATCGACCAATTTATGCTGTTGGACGAAAGACTAAGCCTGCGCATCGCTCTCTACCAGTAACCGCTCCAGCTCGGCTTCGATCAGCGGCAGTGACCGGAACAATTCATCGAAAGAGCCGATCACGAAGTATTTGTCCTGGATGCGATCGTTCCGGAAGGGTGTGCGAAGCATCTCCCCAACGGAAAAAGGAAGCTTCTGCGAGGCATCGCTCAGCGAATGACGGGTCTCGCCAACCGAAGAGCAGATGCCCGCCCCGTAAATGCGCAGCTCGTCATCCTCGCGTATGAGCCCGAACTCCAGCGTGAACCAGTAGATCCTGCCCAGCAGCTCCTGCGCGTAATCGTTACCCATGTGCTTCACCGCGATCCGGCTCAGCCCGTGAACAAAATTGCTGAAGGAGGTATTGCTCAGCAGCGGCACATGCCCGAACACATCATGGAACATATCGGGCTCTTCGATGTAATCGAGCTGGTGCATCTTGCGCAGCCAGGTGGTGGCGCTGAATTTCTTTTGTATGAGCAGGCCGAAGAACTCCTTTACGGGGATAATGCCCGGCACCACGTGCAGGCTCCAGCCGGTTTGTTTGGCAAGCAGGGCATTGGTCTCGTCAAAGTCGGGTATGCGCGTGCGCGTGAAGCCTACCTTCTCTATCCCTGAAAGATATTCCTTCGATGCGACCTTTGAAAGGTTGTTTACCTGCCTGTCGAAAAGGATCTGCCACACCTGGTGGTCTTCGTTCGTGTAATTGCTGTAGATCTGTTTCATTTTTTTGTTGTTAAGCCATGATTAAAATAAAAAACCCGCTCTCCGGAGCGGGTTGGAAAATGCTTTATCTGTTCAGCAAAATACCTTTACCACACTCCCGTAACGGGCGCGTAGTAATAATAGTAGTTTGCTGTAATCCGGTTCATAACGATACGGCAAAGATGAAACTATTTTTTTGATCGACAAAATTTCTGCGCGCGGCTTTTTTATGCGCTCAGACATGTATAAAAATGGGTTAAACTGTTTTCAGGTCTGAAGTGTATAATTATACTTATTTCGTACGAACGTATAATGTTGATTTACAGTATGCTCAAATCTGTTTCTCGGCCTGGTAAATGTATCAGGCCTGTATAATTATAACGCAATATGATTTGACTGTACGCACCGCCCGGGCCTACTTTCGCTTCAGCATCCCCGCCAGTTCAGTTCTAAACCTTTTAAAACGTACGACTATGAAGACCAAACTGATCTTTTTACTGGCGGTTACCCAACTGCTCATCCCGCTCCATCTCATTGCCAGAGAAGATATCAATGGCGGGAACCGTAATGGCGATCGCGTTAATGAAAGCACCGCTGCGGCCTGCTCGCCCGGCACGGCCGCTGCCGACCTGGCCGTGAACAACGTGCGCTGCCGCATCATGAATACGGGCGATATGTGGTGGGATTTCACCTCACCCCAATATGAAGTGCCCAAGGGCAGCGGGAAACATTCCATGTTTGCCGGGGCCCTCTGGATAGCGGGCGTTGACGGTGCCGGCAACCTGAAGGTGGCTGCCATGACCTACCGGCAGAACGGTGTGGATTTCTGGCCCGGCCCGCTCGATGACCAGGCCGGCACCGACCAGGCCACCTGCAATAAGTACGATAAGCTATGGCGCATCAGCAGGAAAGAGGTGGAGGAGTTCGTTGCAAACGGCACCATGACGCAGAATATCCTCAACTGGCCCGGCAACGATGAGTACGGGAACATTCTGGCCCCCTTTGCCGACCTGAACGGCAATGGCATTTACGAGCCCGAGCTGGGCGAATACCCGGCTTACGCCCTGGAGGACTCAACTGCCTGCACGGGCGATCATATCTATGGCGATGAAACGCTGTGGTGGGTGTTCAACGACCGGGGTAATATCCATACCGAGTCGAACGCGGAGGCTATAGGACTGGAGGTGCACGCGCAGGCTTTCGGTTTTACCACCAATGATGAGATCAACAACATGACCTTCTACCAGTACAAGATCATTAACAAATCCACCTATATGCTTACCAATACCTATTTCGGGCAATGGGTAGATGCCGACCTGGGTGATTACCTTGACGATTACGTGGGCTGCGATGTAGGGCGCGGCCTGGGCTATTGCTATAATGGCCAGGCTGTAGATGTAGGGGTTAATGGCTATGGAGCCAATCCTCCCGCCATTGGCGTGGATTTTTTCCAGGGGCCGCTTGCAGACGACTCGGATAATGTGGATAATGACCGCGACTGCCTGGTGGATGAGCCGGGCGAGCAGATCATCATGTCGAAGTTCGTTTATTATAATAACGATGGCAGCGCTACCGGAAACCCCTCATCGGGCATCCATATTTACAATTACCTGCAGGGCATCTGGAAGGACGGAACGCCCATGACCTACGGTGGCACCGGCCACGGAGGGAATACGCCATGCGATTTTATGTTCCCCGGCAATTCGGATCACCAGTGGGAATGGGGTACGGGGGGCTCATGCAACAACCCTAGGCCGCTGCAGCCCGACTGGGACGAGACCAATAATGCCCCTGGCGACAGGAGGTTCCTGCAATCGGCCGGTGCCTTTACTTTATTGCCGGGCGCGGTGAATACCATCACTACAGGCGTGGTATGGGCCCGCGCCTCCAGCGGTGGGCCCCTGGCCTCGGTCGACCTGCTTAAAGCCGCTGACGATAAAGCGCAGGCGCTCTTTGATAATTGCTTCAAGGTGATCAACGGCCCCGATGCCCCGGATATTACCATACAGGAGCTGGACAAGGAGCTGATACTATACATCAGCAACAAGTCCTCGTCCAATAATTACCAAGAGCAATACGCTGAGTTGGATCCCCTCATCATCACGCCTCCCAACGTTACTCCACCCTACGATTCCATGTATCGCTTCCAGGGCTACCAGGTGTTCCAGTTGAAAGACGCCACGGTATCGGTAAGCGATATTCATAATCCCGACCGGGCCCGGCTGCTCATGCAGTGCGATCTCAAAGACTTCAGGCCCAATGGAGAGCCCATAGCGCAGTTGGTCAATTATTATTTTGATCCCAACCTCAACGCCAGTGTTCCCGTAGAGGAAGTGAACGGGGCTAACGCGGGTGTGATCCATTCGTTTAAAGTTACGGAAGACCTCTTTGCCACGGGCGACCGCACGCTGGTCAACCATAAGCAATACTACTACCTGGCTGTAGCCTATGCGTATAATGAATATAAAAAGTACGAGCAGGATAATCCCCTGCTGGCTGACGGACAGAAAAAGCCGTACAAGGCCGGTCGCAGGAATATACGCGTGTACACCGGTATCCCCCACATCCCTTCTCCCGAGGCCAACGGCACCGTACAGAATTCCATTTATGGCACGGGCCCGAAGCTCAAGCGCATAGAGGGGCAGGGCAACGGGGGCAATGTGCTCGACCTTACGGAAGAAACGGTGAATGAGATACTGACCTCGCCCCAGCATCGCTCCTTTCATCCTGTTTACGGGAATTCCAAAGGGCCGGTAAAGATCAAAGTGGTCGATCCGCTCAATGTGCCCGAGGGGGATTTCACTTTCAAGCTGAATGGGGTAGCGGTCTCGTCAGGATGGTCCCTGACGAACAACACCACGGGCGTAACGGTTTCTTCCGAGCGAAGCATACAGGTAGGAAACGAGCAGATCATCCCCGACTGGGGGCTGAGCGTGTACGTGGCCTACACGGATGGGATAGGTAACAGCGCTACGGAGAACAACGGGCTGCTGGAGGCTACCATGACCTATACCGACCCTACAAAACAATGGCTGACAGGCGTACCGGATTTTGACGGGGAGAACTACCAGAACTGGATACGCTCGGGCAAATATGCCGAGCAAACCGGGGAGTTCAATGACTACAATTACTCTAAAGACGCACAGGGTAACCTGGTAGGTACCGGCTTGGATGATGATGAGGTATATGAGAAGATACTGGGCGGCACCTGGGCGCCTTATCGCATGTGCGCTGTGGCCAGGTACGGTCCGGCTCTGAACATGAACCTTCCCCTGGCGGGCCTGAGCAAAGTGGCCAGTGTGGATATCGTTTTTACTTCGGATAAGAGCAAATGGACGCGCTGCCCGGTCATCGAACTGTGCGAAGAGACCACATTGGCCCAGGGCGGGCAGAAAAAACACCAGCTTCGTAAATCGCTTTCGGTAAATAAAGAGGGCCAGCCCGATGGCAGCGGCACTTACGGCATGGGCTGGTTCCCGGGCTATGCCATCAACGTGGAAACGGGCGAGCGCCTGAACATGGCCTTTGGCGAGAACTCCTGGCTGGTGAGCGAGAACGGAAGGGATATGCTCTGGAACCCGACCTCGACCTTATACGATGACGCGGGCAACCTCATCATGGGTGGCCAGCATTACATCTATGTATTCGGGCACAACAGCGCAAACGATGTGCCGGCCTACGATGAAGGGGCTTATGCGTTCAGTGTGCTCTTTAACGGAGGCGATTATAATCCATCGGCTAATATCATGAAAAACGTATACCGCGATGCCATGTGGGTGAACATTCCCTTGCTGGCCGAGGGCAGAAGCCTGCTGGAAACGGACGTGAAGGTGCGCCTGCGGGTAAACAAACCCTATAAGGTGAATTACGCGGTGGATGGGGCGGTTACACCGGTTAACGGCAATAACCCGATGTACACCTTCAATACGGCCGACCTGAAGACCCAGGTGCAGGATAATCCCGCAGCGGTGGATGCGCTCAAGCTGATCAACATTGTGCCGAATCCTTACTACGGCTACAGCGAGTATGAGAAGAACCAGGTCGACAACCGGGTAAAGATCACCAACCTGCCCGTGAAGTGCACGGTCAAGATCTATACGCTCAACGGCACGCTGATCCGCACGATCAAAAAGGATGACGACAGCAAGACCTCGCTCGACTGGGACCTGAAGAACCAGGCGGGCGTGCCCATAGCCAGCGGCATGTACATCGTTCACGTAGATGCGCCCGGGATAGGGGAGGCTACTCTGAAATGGTTCGGGGTGATGCGGCCGCAGGACCTAGATACGTTTTAGCAGCTTTAACAAGTTGCCGGGTCAATCAGCTTAGCTTTGTCATTAAGTTTATTACAAGCGAAGAAAATCGAAAGGTTTTCTTCGCTTTTTATATTGAACCAAGAAAAGAATAAGTACATTTGAACTGAAATCACACTCGTGTTGGCACATTATCTTTTCAATATATTTTATAACAGTATTCGGCTTAATAG
>JBFLYZ010000058.1:0-22498 GCA_040756415.1 Bacteroidota bacterium | reverse complement strand
GCTCAATGAAAAATGAACGTACTGCCATGCTTTTTTGAACTGTTCGGGCTGCCGGGCAGTTGTGTCAAAACCCGGGCAGAAATTGATGAACACGGGTTCAGCGAAATCGCGGAACTCCGAAGCGTAATAGGCCAGGCAGCTCTCCGCGCGCTTATTCAGTATGGCGGCAAATGATTCGGGCTCCAGCTTCCACCTGATCAGCGGCACGGCTCCGCGCGCGCTGATGGCCCGCATTTCCTCCAGGGGGAGCGGCTCACCCCACCGGCTGTGCAGTGCGATCACGTCATAGCTTCGTCCCAGGTGCTGTTCCAGCACCGGGCTTTCGAGCTCACTGAAAGAGGCGCCCAGATAAAAACCTATGGCCGATTGTCCTTCCGGTTCGAACCCCGTTTTTTCTTCTGCCTGGTTGTAGCTCAGCAGCAGCAGCGAAAAGGCCAGTATGATCGCTATGGGCGCCTTCTGCAGCATGGACCATGCGTTTCTTTGTACCGCCCCGGCAACCATGTTCACCGCAGCGATGCTTTTTACCGACCAGGAAAGCTGCGCCATTTTTTCGCGCGCGCGATGCAGGAGCTTTTGCTGGCTGACGAGCGTGACATAGATAAGTATAGCGGCATTGATCAGGGCGAAGCCGGCCATGACCAGGCTGTAGGGCGTCCAGTCGAGGCGCAGGCCGTACGCGATAAAAATGATGCAGGCCAGCGCGCAGAAGATATTGGGCAGGCAAAGTTTCCAGCAGTTGCGGTGCTCGTCTTCCTTTGGCGTGGGAATATAGGGCACTTTAATGTTGAACAGCGCGTAGATGAAGCCGATGAGCAATATCCACCAGGTGGCGGTTCGCAGCATCCCCCCCGCCAGGTGCAGCCCGCGCTCATGTTCTTCGAGCAGCCAGCGCTGGGCATACAGGCGTATGACCATGGCCAGCCCGCAGAGCAGCAGAAAGCTGAAGGCAAACTCCCTCATCTCCACCTGCCAGGGCACATGGGCCAATCCCAGGGCGATGACGGGCACGGCCAGATCAAAAAAATTGACCAGACCGAACAGAAAATAGAGGGGCATGATAAAATGATGCAGCCTTTGCCTCCAGGTGAGCCGGCCAAAAAGCAGCGGGTAGGTCCTGAACAGTAGCTCGAAGCAGCCCCGCGACCATTTCAGTTGCTGCTTGTAATACGATGACAGCGTGGCCGGCACCAGACCTCTCGATAATATTTCGGGGATATAGACCGGTTTCCAGCCTTTGGCCTGCAGCCGCATGGCGGTGTGCATGTCTTCGGCCAGGCCGGGAGCGTGGCCGCCAATGGAATCGAGCGCTTTTCGCCTAAAAGTACAGTTGGCGCCAATGGCCTGCACGGTGCCGTAGCTGTTCATGCACATCATCATGGGCCCGTAGAAATGATACGATTGTTCTGCCGCAGCGCGGGCGATAAAGCTTTCTTCACGGTTGCCGTAGGCCTGCACGCATTGCACGTAGCCTACATCCGGGTCTTCGAAGTAGGGCAGCACGCGGTCAAGGAAGCCGGGCAGGGGAACATGGTCCGGATCAAGTATAACGCAGATATCGCCTGTGGCCTGCCGCAGGGCGTTATTGATGTTACCCGCCTTGGCATCTTTCTTTTCCTTGCGCGTAACGTGGATCACGCCCAGCTCTTCACAGGCTTTTTTCAGGACGGGGTCATCGCCTTCATCGCAGAGGTAGCTGGTATGCGGATAGCGGATGGCCTGCATGGCCTCCAGCGTGCGGATGATCATTTCGCGCGGCTCGCCCGGGCAGGCGGTAGTGAGCACATCCACGCTCCACCGCGTTTTCCATGGCGGCCTTTCGGGTACGCTTACGCTCCAGTAGTGATACCACTCCTGCAGCATTTTCATGAGTTTGAAGCCCAGGGCAAAGGTGAGCATCCAGTATAGGAGAGGATGGCCGATATGCCCGGTGTCGGAGAACCAGGCCAGGAAGATGATCATGCTGCATACCCCGCAGCAGATCAGGAAACGCATGGTCAGTATATCCTTTTTTCGCGGTGGGCTTACTCGTATTACAGGTGAAGTGTGGTAAGCTTTTGCCATCTGCGGGGATACAAATTTTAGCGTAAAGTTCAGGCACGGAAAGGCCCCGGGCTTTCAGTATTCGGCAGGAAAGGCAGGTATGTGGTTTAAAGGGAATAAATATTTTGTGATCGGTTTTACCCCTCCGGCCTGCCGCATTTTGAATGGAAAAAAATACCCAATCTCTTGTACAATCGCTGATCAGGCCGGCCGTGCCGCATAAACACCACAGCCGCGAAGGGGATCGTGAAAAAAAATCCACGCGCGGGCGGGCCGGAGCGCTGAAAGGCAGAATAAGCGGGCCGGGTGGCATGATTTTGTACTTCACTATTGAAAACCGTTGCACCATGAAGAAGAACTTCTACACGCTGTACCTGCTTCAGAAAGGTATATTCGGATTTTTCAGCTTTCATGATCCCCTGCTCAGCAAGCGCGAATTGAGCTGATGAAGCCGCGCGGCAATGAAAAAGTGACCGAAACACCGATCTCGAAGCTTTGGTTCGAAGGCGATATCCTGTTATCGGCCGCCAAGCGCACACCGCGCACCCTTGGCAAGACAATGGAGCATTTTAAAGTGCTGAAAGAGCTGCTCAGGGGGCGAAAGGTCTTCAGCCTGGTCGATTTTACCCAGGCCGGCATCACCGATCGGGAGGCCAGGCAATACATTCGAATGCAGGCGCCTGAATTATACAAGGGCTTGGCCGTAGTGTCCAGAACCCAGGCGGGGAAGATGATCGCTCAGCCTTATTTCGCCCTCGGATCGCCCGACCTGCCTATAAAATATTTCAGTGATGTGAAGAAAGCCAAGGCCTGGCTGGAGGAGCAAATGCGAAAAAAGTCAAAATAATTGGTCGTAAAAACTAATAGGTTTATCTATAAAATATGCGCATTAACCGAAAATATCGGCCTTGACTTATAATCATATGGATTTTTGCAGGCTTAACAAGAAGGGTTGTAGACCACGCCATACCTCCGTTCTCAAAAACTAAAACCCTTAGCATGGACCGTGATCAACTGGTAGCATCGATAATGCTTTTATGCCCCACGTGCGATGAAAAGCGCCTGAGGGGTGAATCTACCGAAGAGCTGATACGATTCCTGTACCGGCTGGAAAAGGACCGGAAGCTCAAACGTTCACTGATCGAACTGGAACTAAGGACCGATAAGATAGCGGATGAGATCCGGAAAATGGTGGATAAGCATAAGAAATAGCCCGGTTCAAAGAGAAGTAGTATTAGCGGGGAGTATCCGCATCGGTATCACCGGCAGTATTCCGCCCGGATCCTTGTTTCCCTGCCTCAAGCCTGCTTCTCCTCATAAGAATTCGGGCGCTTCTGTAACCGCCTGCCCCTTACCCTCAGCACGTTCTGAACAAGATCATCATCCAGGTATTGCTGCAGCCAGTTCATGGCTTCTTTCTCCGTGTGAAAAAGTTTCATGGGAATAGGCTGGGGCTTCAGCCTCATAAACACCTTCACCACCATGCTGCCTACCTCCGAGCGCGATACGAAGGCCATGGCCTTGTACAGAGAGGGAATTTCAGAGGCGGCCAGCTCGCGTGTTTGGCTGTCCTGCGGCCAGGCATGGGTCACATCGATCAATGCGCAGGCCCTGCGGCCGTTCAACAGCTTTTTGATGAGGGTGCGGGTCTCTTTGAAGGTTTCCAGGTTAGATGGCACATCTTTATACCTGGCGCATATTATCCCGTTCTCATCTATCCATACCGTGGTGGAAGTCAGTTCGTAAACCTGAACCTCGTCATTGCTCCGCATAAGCCATTGTGTGCTAAAAAAACGCTTAAAGGTATTTGTAAGCCAAGATCAGGACCAGGGATTTCGTTCGCCCGTAATAAAAAAGCGGTGAACGCGTTGAAATCGCGGATGAAAAGTGCCTGTCTTTGGGTCTACTTGTGCAGTTTGTTCGGGTGGAGGCTTTTGATCCAGTAGCGTATGATGAGGTCCAGGGTTTCGGTCATCTCATGGGTATCGTGCGGCTTCTGGAAATAGCCCTGCACCCTGTACTCATAAGCCTCCGCTATCTCAGCGCGCGTGGCCGAGGTGCTGAGAAAAATAAAGGGAATGGCCTTTGCCCTCAGATCACTGTCGTTATCGATGGCCTTTTTGAACTCCAGCCCGTTCATTTTCGGCATATTGATATCGCACAGGATAAGAAAGATGCGGTCGCTGGTAGTTTTCAGGTACTGAAAAGCTTCCTCAGCGCCAGCATAATACCCGAGCGTGGTCTTCCAGTGCAATTTACCCAGGTTGAACTCGAGAATATCCTTTTCAAAAGGCTCGTCATCGATAAGCAGTATTTTTCCGGCTACCTGTGTCATCGGGGTGTAAAGTTCCGCAGGAATAGGGAATTTGTCAAGGCCGGCCGGCCGGGATATCCCTTAGCCTGGGCGCCTGAATAATATTCGTGCGGCAGCGGGAAAACGCTTATTTTAACAGCTCCAGCAGGGCCACATTTTCCACGTGGGCGGTCTGCGGGAACATATCGACCGGCTGTAAGCCCGTGATCCGGTACTTTTCGCTGAGCGTGGCTAGGTCGCGGGCCTGGGTGGCCGGGTTGCAGCTTACGTAAACGATGCGCGCGGGGGCTATTTCCATGATCTTGCGCGTCACATCCCCGTGCATTCCAGCGCGGGGAGGATCGGTAATGATCACATCCGGCCGGCCCTGCTGCCCAACCAGGTCAGCGCTCAGCAGGTCTTTGATGTCGCCCGCAAAAAAAACCGTATTGTCTATGTTGTTCAGCTTCGAATTGATCCTGGCATCTTCTATGGCGGCCGGCACGTATTCCATCCCTACTACCTTCCTGGCCTGCCGGGCAATGAAATTGGCTATGGTTCCCGTGCCCGTGTAAAGGTCATAAACCGTTTCTTCCCCGCTGAGGCCAGCGAACTCCCGGGTTATCCTGTACAGCTCGTAAGCCTGCTCCGGGTTGGTCTGGTAAAAGGACTTGGGCCCTATCCTGAACCGAAGGCCTTCCATCTCCTCGTAAATGGCGTCATCGCCCCTGTAGCATATTATTTCCAGGTCGCTGATCGTATCGTTCTTCTTCGGGTTGATCACGTAATTGAGAGAGGTGATCTGCGGGAAGCTGTCCGCCAGGTGCCCGAGCAGTGCTTCGCGCTTGCCGGCCTCATCGGTAAAAAAGGAAAGGATGACCATCACCCGGCCGGAAGAGGTGTTGCGGATGACCAGGTTCCTCAGGAAGCCACTTTGCTGGCGTATGTCGAAAAAGGAAAGGCCCTTTTCCGCAGCGTATTTCTTAATGGCATTCCTGATCGCGTCCGATGGCGGGGGCTGCAGGTGGCACTCCTCTACATCCAGCACTTTGTCGAACATGCCCGGGATATGAAATCCCAGCGCATTGCGGTCCATGGCCTCGCCCGAGGCGATCTCGGCCTCCGTCAGCCATTTTTTGTTCGAAAAGGTGTATTCGAGCTTGTTGCGGTAATAGTATTGTTTTGCCGAGGGTACGATGGGCCGTATTTCCGGGATATCCAGCTTGCCTATGCGCTCCAGGGCGCTTAGCACCTGCTTTTGCTTGTACTCCAGTTGAGAGGAGTAGTTCATGTTCTGCCATTTGCAGCCACCGCAGGTCCCGAAATGGCGGCAGAGCGGTTCCGTGCGCTGCGCGGAATAGGTATGGAAGCGTACGGGACGGCCCTCGGCATATTTGTTCTTCTTGCGCGTAAGCTGCACGTCCACCACATCCCCGGGCACGGTGTTCTTTACGAATACGACCATGCCGTTTGCCCTTCCCAGCGATTGCCCCTCGCTGCCCGTATCGCTGATCTCCAGGTTTTCAACCACCGGCAAGACCTTCTTTTTTCCCATCGGGGGCAAAGGTAAAACGGATTTCCTTATTCGGTCCTTTATGGCTAATTTTGTACCTGATATGACAGTCATGAAAACGGTTAAGAATAAAGGCGCCAGTGAAAAAGCCATGGAGCTTGAGAACAAGTATGGCGCGCATAATTATCATCCTATCCCGGTAGTGCTGGAGAAAGGGGAAGGTGTTTTTGTATGGGATGTGGAAGGGAAGCAGTATTACGATTTCCTCTCCGCATTCTCCGCGGTCAACCAGGGGCATTGCCACCCGAAGATCGTTTCGGCCCTGGTGCAGCAGGTGCAGAAGATGGCGCTGACCTCGCGCGCATTCTATAACGACTGCCTGGGCGAATACGAAAAGTTCATCACCGGTTATTTCGGCTACGATAAGGTATTGCCCATGAACACGGGTGCCGAAGGCGTGGAGACCGCGCTGAAGCTGGCCCGCAGGTGGGGTTACGAGAAAAAGGGCATTCCCGCCAACGAGGCCAAAATCGTGGTATGCGAAGGAAATTTTCATGGCCGCACGATCACGGTAGTATCCTTATCCACCGATCCCGATTCGTACACGAACTTCGGCCCGTACACGCCCGGCATCCTTAAGATAGAATACAACAACGCGGAGGCGCTTGAGGAGCTGCTGGCTTCCGACAGGAATATTGCCGGATTCCTGGTAGAGCCCGTGCAGGGCGAGGCGGGGGTGGTGATACCCGATGAAGGGTACCTGAAGAAATGTTTTGACAGTTGTAAAAGGCATAAGGTGCTGTTTATTGCCGATGAGATACAATCGGGCCTGGGAAGAACGGGAAGGAGGCTGGCCTGCGATTATGAAAATGTGAGGCCCGATATCCTGATCCTGGGCAAAGCGCTTTCGGGCGGCACCTATCCCGTTTCAGCGGTGCTGGCCGATGACGAGATCATGCTCACCATCCAACCCGGTCAGCACGGCTCCACCTATGGCGGCAATCCCATAGCTGCAAAGGTGGGCATAGCCGCCCTCAACGTGCTTGAGGACGAGCACCTGTACGAGAATGCCGAGAAGCTGGGCAAATTATTGCTGCGCGAGCTTCGTGCCATACAGATGGACCGGCCCGACCTGGTGAAGCAGGTGAGGGGAAAGGGATTGTTCGCTGCCATGGTGATCGCTGAAAAGGACGGTAAAACCGCCTGGGAGGTATGCCTGGCCCTGAAGGATAAGGGACTGCTGGCCAAGCCCACGCATGGAGATATCATCCGCTTCGCTCCACCGCTCGTCATTACCGAAGAGCAACTGATGGAATGCGTATCCATTATCCGGGAAGTGATCCGTAATTTTTAGGAATAAAGCGTAGCAGGCTTAGTTTGCCGAAGCTATGGGGCTCCGGTGCCGGTCTCCGGTACGGAGCGGTCGCTGAATCGGAATTTTAGTGCTGGCGAAGGCCCGTCCTGCTCCCGCAGGAGAAAAAGGCAATCGCGAAACAAGCGGTGAGCAGGTAGCCCGACAGCCGCTTCATGCCATGCGGTCCTTTTTTTCAAAATTCTCCCTGGCCGCCTTCAGGTCTGCGAACATTTCGTTAAAGCGTGCGATGGCCTTCTGCAAAAAAGGCTCGTCCAGCACCTGGCGCAGGTCTTCCAGGCCCTTTACCTCTTCTTCGCTGAACTTAAAGACCTGTTCCATGGGTCCAGCCTCCAGCTTGACGATGTACTTGCCGTTCATGTGGAATACGCTGATGCGCATGCCGGGATGGGGAATGGTGCCGATCAGCCGCATGGTATCAGGAGTAAGGACCTTTGTGCATGGAAGAGAAAAAGCCCTGGTCGCTCCGCTTTTCCAACTGCTCGCGTATGACCTCCGCCAGCCTGGCATAGTGGGCCAGGTTGTTCTTCTTCAGGAAAGCTTCCGCGTTCCTGTCGCGGTTGATGGCGTTGGCCGTAGCGGCCCAGTGCACGGCTTTGTTCTTAAGCAGGAACTGCATGGAGTTGCTCTCGCCCTCTACGGCTTTTACGAAGGCCGCCAGGACAACGAATTTGTTTTGGACCAGCCATTCAAAGGACTTGTCGCTTACATATACGGCCTCTATCATTTTGATAAGCTCGGTCTTTTTCTGGTCCACTATATAATTATAAGGCCCGGCCGCCTTGGTCACCAGCCATTCGCACAGTTTCTCTATGATCTCTTTACTGTATATCATCCGCTTATATCGGGGCTATGTCATCATGCGTATTGTACATCCGTATGAACCGCTCAATGCACTTTGCAAGATAAACAAAAGCGCTGAATTCATTGGCCATGAGCCAGTCCCTCGCGTCATAGTCCTCGTCCAGCGCCAGCTTAAGCGTGGCGGCCCATTCCCTGTTCTTTGTCCTCAAAAGCCAGGCCATAGCCTTTCCATTGCCCTTGAAGGCATCGCAGAAGGCGGCCAGTTGCAGGTGATTGTGGTCAGCCAGGTACTGGTAGGAACCGGGCGTTTCGTGTAAAATGAAATCGGACAGATGCACCAGCTCCGGAAAGCCATGCTGCTCGAGCCAGTTCTCCGCTTCCGCATCCCCCAGTATGGCATTACCCAGGGCCAGGATGGTATTATGCGAATATTTTTTCAAAAGCGCATGATCAGTTTGACGTTGATCAGGCGCTGGGAAAGGTAATTGGGAATGGCGTACTGGCGGTTGGTCACGTCCTTTACCCAGAGGTAAGACACGGTGTTGTTCACGGCCAGCAGGTTGTACACCTCCGCGCTGATCCAGAAACTGTTGAAGTTCTTAAAAAAGCGTTTGTTCTCCAGCCGGGAGCTGTCGCCCATCAGCTCATAAGAAAAGCCGATGTCCACCCTCCGGTAAGGCGGTATGCGCAGCGTATCCTTATAGCGCTCGAAGCTGGGCGGGCCGAAGGGCAGGCCGCTGCCGAACAGCAGGTTGAGGTGTACCTTGCACTTGGGGAATTTGGGTATGTAATCCTGGAAGAAGATACCCACGTTCACGCGCTGGTCGGTGGGGCGGGGGATATAACCGGGTTCCGTACGCACGCTGGCGACCACCGTATCGTCAAAGGTATAGCCGGGTATGATCACTTCACCGTCCTTGTTGTAGTTGGTGATGTAAAAATCTCCTTCTATGTCTTCCCTTGTCTGCATGACGGACAGGCTGAACCAGGATTCGGCACCGTCAACGAACTCACCGTTGACCTTCATGTCTATGCCGGTGGCATAGCCGTGCGCGCTGTTCTCCGCGTAATAGCGTATGCGCACGTTATCGATCTCGTAGGGGATGAGGTTGTCGAGCAGCTTGTAGTACAGCTCGGTGGTGAACTTGAACTTGCGGTTCCAGGCCTGGAAATTATAATCGCTGCCCAACACGAAGTGAATGGATGTTTGCGCTTTGATGTTGTAATTGATATTTCCCTTCGGGTCGCGGAACTCGCGGTAGAAGGGGGGCTGCGAATAGTATCCCGCAGCGGCCTTGAACACGAAATCCTTTTCCCAGTCAGGCTCGAGCGAAAAGACCGCCCGGGGCGACACGATCAGCTCATTGTTGAAATCCCAGTAGTTGGCGCGCACGCCAAAGGTCAGTTTGATCTCAGCGGTATCCTTGTTCAGCTTGCTCCAGGCTCCCTGCACATAGCCCATAAAACGATTGGATCCCAGGTGGATCTTCGTTTTGACCACGCTCTCCAGGTCCAGCACATCGGGGTTGCCGATGGGAATGGAATAGCCGGCTGAATCCGTCATGTCCCATTCGCTGATCCGGTCATCGATCTCTTCGTGCTGGTACTTGATGCCCCAGTGGTATTCGTGATCCTTGCCGAGCGGAAAGCCCTTGCGCCCCTTGTGCTCGAAATTATAGACCATGGCCGTGAGGTAATTGCGCGCATGGTTCAGGAAACCTCCCGTACCCAGGTTATACGACACCTGCCCGAAATTATCTTTCCCGAAATCGGTCTCGAGCGCGTCCAGGCGGTAGGCGCCCAGTATATCGAAGGTTTCCGATTCCTCGGCCCGGTAGGCGGAAGCGATCCATTTCAGCATAAGCCCCTTGTGCGACTGCCAGCGCGAAAGGGTAAGGGCGCCCAGGTAGGTCCTGTAGGCGTCCACCTCCTGCCCGTCAAAGAAAACGGTAAGCCGGTAGGCGGCATTCACCGTTCCGAAGTCCGACTGCCTCGATTCCGGCACCACCCTGTACTTGTTCCCCGATATGTTGGTGAGCAGGCTCAGCTCCCATTCATCGGTAAAGTTGTAGGTGAAGAAGGTCTGCACATCATAGAAGGCCGGCTTGTACTCGCCTTTGGTGTCGAGCGAGCCGAGCAGGTAGGTGTTGGTCTTCTGCCTTGCGCCCACCATCCAGGTAAAGCGGAAATCCTCCGAGCAGCCTTCCAGGTTAAGCGCTCCGCCCAGCAGGCTGCCCGACACCGCGCCCCCGAACTTGCGCGGGCGCTTGTATTTGATGTCGAGCACAGAGGACATCTTGTCACCGTACCTGGCCTCGAAGCCGCCTGTGGAAAAGCTGAGGCTGGAGACCATGTAGGGGTTGGTGAAGCTCAGGCCTTCCTGCTGCCCGGAGCGGACCAGGAAGGGGCGATACACTTCCACATCGTTCACGTAGACCAGGTTCTCGTCAAAGTTGCCGCCCCGCACGGAATATCCCGAGCTGAACTCGTTGCTGGACGATACGCCTGCCGTGGAGAACAACAGCTTCTCCACGTTCTCGGAAGGGCCGGCCTGAACGAAAAAAGTTTCAATGGGTATTTCAATGATAAAGTCCTCGCGGCCGCCCTCTATGTCTATCGTGCCTATCATTTCTATGTCCTGGTCCAGCGCCAGGTCATGGCGCCTGCGCTCGCCCGGCTTGAGGAAAAATGTTTTTTCGCGCGGCATAAGGCCCACCGAAGTATAGACCAGGGTGAATGCCGTATCGGCCGGAACGGTGATCTCGTAGTAGCCGCTGTCGTTACTGAATGCCTTATAGGGCTTCATGCCCCTGACCGCAATGTTCACCGCGGCAAGCGGGGCATTCGAAGAGTCGCGAACGGTGCCGTAGATGACAGCGGTGTTCTGCGAAAAGCAGAAAAGAGAAAGCAGGAAGACAATGCTGAAACAGGTATACCGGGGGGCGCTCATAAAACGTATGCAAATAACGGAAAAACAGAGCTTTTATTGCAGCCTACTGCCCTGAATTTTCGTCCTTGTCCCTGGGCTTGAAATCACCGTTCTTCCAGGCCTGTATGAACTTGGCCCAGGCTATGGGGTTAAGCAGGTTATTGGGCGGGTATTGCCCTGCATAATAGAGCTTGCTGTATTGCTGCTGCATGCTGGCCTTGAAGTTCATGCTGCCGTCCATGGGCATGGTCTCGTACTGCAGCTTCATCTCTTCCTTTTCCAGGTTCTTTTTTGCCTTTTCGGTATCGTCATCCGGTATGCTGGCCGTCAGGAAGTTCTTTTCGAACTGCTCCTTGCTCGGCCAGGGATAGATCACGCTTTCCTTGAGCATAATGGTATCGTACGACATGAGCTGGATAAGCGAATAGCGGTTGGTGGTCAGGCTGTCGGGTATGACAAACACCACTTTTTTATAGCCTACGGCCGAAAACTCTATGGTATCGTTGACCTTGGCCACAAAGGAGAAGTACCCGTAGAAATCGCTGGTGGTTCCCCGCCTGGAGTTCAATATCATGATCTTGGTAAAGGAAACGGGCTTGAGGCTGTCGCGTTCCACCACGATTCCCGAGAACTGCACCAGGCTGTCCTTCAGCGGTATCTTTTTGGGCGCCTTGGCCTGAGCCATAACCATGCCGCTCATAGCGAAGAAGAATACCAGTATGTTCAGCAGCCTTTTCATTCTAAACAAAGATACTAATTCAAATTATACCGTACCTTTAACGATCATCAGGTTACTTTATTGCATGGCAATCAAAACTTCTACACAGCGTTTCTCCGATAAGGTAGATCATTACATCAAATACCGTCCGCATTACCCTGCAGAGATCATTCCATTCCTGTGCCGCATGCTTGGCCTGTGCAAAGAATGGGCCATTGCGGATATAGGCTCGGGTACGGGCATTTCGTGCGAGCTCTTCCTGCAGCACGGCAATGTGGTTTACGCTGTGGAGCCGAACAGGGAGATGCGTGAAGCGGCCGAACGTATCTTTTCGGGCAATCCCCTGTTCCGCAGCCTGCCCGGCACGGCAGAGGCGACCGGCATAGAGGACGGGGCTGTGGATATGATCGTTTCCGGCCAGGCCTTTCACTGGTTCGATGTGGAAAAGAGTAAAAAGGAGTTTGCGCGCATTCTAAAGCCTGGCGGCCTGGTATTGCTGATGTGGAACGACCGCAGAACCGATACCACCGCTTTTCTGAAAGCGTATGAAAAGCTGTTGCTCGATCACGGCACTGATTACAGGGAGGTCAACCATAAGAATTTCGATGATAAGGTGATGGACCTCTTTTTCGGAATGGGCAACTGGAAGCAGAAATCCTTCCCCAACTACCAGTATTTCGACCTGGAGGGCTTGACGGGCAGGCTGCTTTCTTCTTCCTACATCCCTGACAAAGACCAGCCCGGTTACCAGCCCATGCTGGACGAGCTGAAGGCCATCTTTGAAAAATACCACGTGGCCGGTAAAGTGGCGGTTGAATACGATACGCGCTTGTACTACGGGGTAATTTCCTAGGCCGGAACGGGCTTATCTGGCGCCCATCAGCTTTTCCAGCGCCAGCATCTCATCTCTCAAGCGCGCGGCTTCCATGAAATCCAGCTCTTTCGCGGCCCGCTGCATCTGCTTCTTCAGGTCGGCAATGCGCTTGCGTAACTGGTCATCGGTGAGGTATTGCGTCAGGGGGTCGGCAGCGTAGTTCACGGCCTCTTTCTCCACGTAAGCCTTTCCCAGCCTGCCCTTGTTGTCGACCACCAGCGTCTGGCCGAGTATGGATTCCTTGCTCTTGGCCAGCGGGGTGGGCTTTAAGCCGTGATCGAAATTGTACTCGATCTGCTTCTTGCGCCTGCGCTCCGTTTCCTCGATGGTCTTTTTCATGCTGTCGGTCATCCTGTCCGCGTACATGATCACCTTGCCGTTCACGTTGCGCGCTGCGCGTCCCACCGTCTGCACCATGGCCCGCTCCGAGCGCAGGAATCCTTCTTTGTCGGCATCCAGTATGGCCACCAGCGATACTTCCGGCAGGTCCAGCCCTTCGCGCAGCAGGTTGATGCCGATGAGCACATCGAAAAGTCCCAGGCGCAGGTCGCGCAGTATCTCCACGCGCTCGAGCGTTTCCACCTCGGAGTGGATGTAGCGGCAGCGTATGCCCAGGTTCATGAGGTATTTGTTCAGCTCCTCGGCCATGCGCTTGGTGAGAGTGGTCACCAGCACGCGCTCATCGCGCTTCACCACTTTGTCTATTTCATCCAGCAGGTCGTCTATCTGGTTCAGGCTGGGCCGCACCTCTATCATGGGATCCAGCAGGCCGGTAGGGCGGATGAGCTGTTCCACCACCACGCCTTCCGACTTCTCCAGCTCGTAATCGGCCGGTGTGGCGCTTACGAAGATCACCTGGTTGAGCTTGTTCTCGAACTCATCGAACTTGAGCGGCCGGTTGTCCAGCGCTGCCGGCAGCCTGAAACCGTATTCCACCAGCGTTTCCTTTCGCGACCGGTCGCCTCCGTACATGGCGCGTATCTGCGGTATGGTGGCATGGCTCTCATCGATCACCAGCAAAAAATCCTCCGGGAAATAATCCAGCAGGCAGAAGGGGCGCTGACCGGGCAGGCGCCCGTCAAAATAGCGCGAATAGTTCTCTATGCCCGAACAATAGCCCAGCTCGCGCATCATTTCCAGGTCGTAGGTCACCCGGTCCTCCAGGCGCTTTGCCTCCAGGTGCTTGCCCAGCTCCTTGAAATATTCGACCTGTTTTACCAGGTCGTCCTGTATCTGGATGATGGAGCTCTTCATGGTATCCTGCGTGGTGACGAAGATATTGGCAGGGTAGATGTTGATACTTTCAAATTTCTCAATTGACTTTCCGGTGGAGCTTTCAAAACTTTCGATCTCCTCGATCTCATCACCGAAAAAAGTGATGCGCAGCGAGTAATCCGTGTAGGCCAGGTTCACATCAACCGTATCGCCTTTCACGCGGAAGTTGCCCCGGCTGAAATCGCCCTCCGTGCGGGAGTAAAGTGCGCCCACCAGCTTGAACAAAAACTTATTCCTGCTGATCTGCTCGCCCACCCGGATATGGATCACGTTATCGTAAAAGTTCTGCGGGTTGCCTATGCCGTAGATACAGGATACGGACGACACCACCAGCACGTCCCTGCGGCCGCTGAGCAGGGAAGAGGTGGCGCTCAGGCGGAACTTTTCGATCTCATCGTTGATGCTGGAGTCTTTTTCGATATAGGTATTGCTGGTGGGGATAAAGGCCTCGGGCTGGTAATAGTCGTAATAGGAAACGAAATACTCCACCGCGTTCTTCGGGAAGAACTGCTTGAACTCCCCGAAAAGCTGGGCGGCCAGGGTTTTGTTATGGCTGAGCACCAGGGTGGGTTTCTGCACCTTCTCGATCACGTTGGCTATGGTAAAGGTCTTTCCCGAGCCGGTCACGCCCAGCAGGGTCTGCGCGGGGATACCCTTAAGTATGCCCTCGCTGAGCTGCCTGATGGCCTCGGGCTGATCGCCCGTGGGAACGAAATCGGAAATGATCCTGAAATCCATTGTGCAAAGTTACGGAATTATGGAGGGAAGGGAAGGGGAAATAAGGGAATAAGGGAATAGGGAAATAGGGGAGATCAGATGTCTTTGGCGGATTTTATCTTTTTCCTGATAGCTTCCTTTATTTATTCTTTACGAAAGGATAACCGGGAATGTCCTTTATGATGGTACTGTCCTGAAGGTTCTTGTTAAGAACAAGCTTGTTACCCTGCAGTGTTGCTTTAAGATTCTTAAATTCACAATAGTGGTGATATTGGTTATCCACATTCAGGAAAACGGTTATGCTTTGTCCCTGTTGTCCTTTAAGGGCCACGAAATGATCCGTTTTGCTCGTTTTGCTCATAGTAACGAACCGAATGGTATCTACGCTTGCCAGATCGACCCAGGCCTCTCCCTGGTTATTCGTAAAGGCGGTTTTGATCCCTTTTTCTGAAATGAACTGAACCTCTTCGCAAACAACGGGCTTTTCGCTGATCACCTCCAGCTTTCCTGGCGTTGATTTGGTTTTAGAGCTTGCACCTAACAATTTGACCTCGGTTATGTTGCCCGGACTTTTGCCGCTTTTTATAAGTTTCACATAGTACGGCTGGAGGGGAATGCTGGTCAGGGAGATGCTGCCGCCCTTATTCGCTTTCCATTTTCCCTCTGTATTCAGGCATGGGGAATAATACTCAAATGCGCTGTCTTTGTACAGGGTTAAAGTATGGCTGGAGCACCAGTATCTCGAGCTATCTGTAAGCTTGTAAGTCCCTGAATAGTCCAGGCCGAGATTCCTCCTTGAACCAGGACCAGTCAGGAGCGCGAGAAGTAATATGCAGATGATCCTTGCCAATGGTGTCGGGTTAAGTAAAATTAAGGAATTCCGCTTTCAGGACCCCGGGCCTCTTTGGAAAAGGAAAGAAAACATACCCGCCCCGCCTATAAGGTGGCCCGTCCTGATGAATCCTTCGGACCTTCAAGGTGGTATCACCCCATCCTGCCCCTCCCCTAAGGCAGGGAACCTTCTAATTGGCCCAACTGCGTAAGTGAGTATAAAGGTTTATTCTGTTTTTACCCTGGCCTTCCCCTTGCCCGATGGGAATTCGACCTCTACCGGTAGCAATGGAGCATTTACCGTATCAGTAAGCGGGGCTCTTCCGTAGATCATATTCCCTTTCAGGCTGTCTACGATCATATCGGTCTCCAATTTACCGAAGAAGCTATCGTCCACCCGGTAGCCTGAAGGGGAAGAAAGAATAAGGAAGGCGCGTTCTTTGTAAAGTTTGTTCTCCTTACGGCAAGGTATAAGCGTAAAGCGGTAGCAGGCGTCCGTTTGCCCGTCAGCGTTCAGGTCAGAATAATAGGTGGCGGCATCGCTGAAATGGTTCAGGCAGTAGTCGGGAGCACCGGTCTTGCCGCTTTCAGAGGGGTTCTGCGTGTACGAAAAGCAGGCATTGCAATCATCATAAGCACCGCTTGCAAGCTCGTAATTGGTAAAGCATTCTTCTATCCGTTCTTCGGCAGGGATATCGCCCGTCATACGTTTGAATTTCCTGACCAGGTACAGCTCGCTGTAATCGTTGATGGTAAACAGCACAAATACGCCCGTTGCCATGAAGAGCAGGGCAAGCATTCGCTCCAGGGTGTAAAACAGTTGCTGCTGCTTAACCCCTTCCAGGCTATAGAACTCAGCCGGATTGGCCGGATTGTAAAAGATCGTGACAGCGCTGCCTACAGGATATTTCCGGAGCAGGGTGGTGTGGTCCAGCCGCGACTGTATCTTTTGGCCCGCAACGAAGTATTCTACCAGGTACCCGAAGTTTCTGGCACGCGTTCCGCTGCCGGTAACGAAGCCGGTCTTAAAGCATTCCGTAATGGTTCCGCTTTCGTGTCCAGCGTTTTACGAAGTAAAAGAAAAGATAGATAACGATCCCGGTAGCTATGAGCCCAAGTCCGTAGCCCAGGCTGTCGTCTGGGCTGTGCTGAAGCAATATATAAGCGAAAGGAATTATAGTCCGAAATATTTTCGATTATAAATATACGAAGCGATGGCCATCCCGAACACGGGTACCATAAACAGCGCGCCCGGCTGAAAGCCGTCCACCATATAGTTGGAGTAAACGGCCGCAATGAGGTCGAAGAACAGCCCGGCATAGGCCCATTCCTTAATGCGCCTGAATGAGGGGATCAAAATGGCTATGCTACCCAGCAGCTTGGCCACACCCAGGAAAGGAATGAAATAAACGGGATAGCCCAGGTGGGTGATGAACTGTACGGCCTCCTCTGTGACCAGGATATCGAAGACGCCCGAAAAAGCCATAAAACCCACAAAGAGGATGGTGGTGGTCCAGTATATGATCGGGATGGATTTCATAAGCAGAGTTTTACCGTTCCCCTGGCGTTCATTGACCGGCCTTTAAAAGCAATGCCCGGTCACGCTGGCGGGCGGGAGCAAAGTAAAACCTAATTTTCATGATTACAAAACAGGACTGTTCCGGGCGCGGATGTCAGGGGCCGGTGGCTATGCTGCTATAAAATTCAATTTACATGCAGCCAAAGGTGCATGGCCTGCACCCTGGAATATCCGGGCAGGCCGCACTGTTCCGGGGTTTAAAATTCAAGAGATCTTGTTTTGCAGGCTCGCCCAGCCCCCTCCGTTGTAAACTTCGGCAAAGCCATTCGATCTCAATATGTGTTTAGCGGTCGCGCTTCTCATCCCGCTTGCACAGCAAGTGATGATGGGTTTGTCTTTTTTCAGCTTGCTCAAGTGATATGTCAAACTGTCCACGGGTATATTGACAGAACCCTTTATATGACCGGCCTGAAATTCGCCTTTGCTCCGTACATCCAGGATGAGCGCGCCTTGCCTGACCAGTTGGGCATAATCGACCCTTGGCCCGAGGCCGAGAAGCTCTTTGATTAGTTTCAGCATATTCTATTCGGTTTGAATTTTCATTTACCTGGCTGCTCTTTTTTGAACATACTTAAGAGCAGGCCCCCCATTATGGCCCCGTACAGGGTGCTGTTCAATGGTTTTGAGGTGATGGAGCAGGTTCCGTTTGCGCATCCTACGAAATGATAGTAGAGATAGCCGAGCAGAGCGCCCGCGATTATCCCGATGATCGTGAGTTTATGTTTCAACAGGTAGCTCATTTCTGAAAAGGTTTAACGGTATGATCTCCATTTTTTCTATGGCGCAAAGATGCGATGTTGTTCTTTCCCGCACAGCTACTTTTGTTACAGAAGGAAAATTTTGTTTCTGCCCAGCCTGATCAGGCCTTTCTCTTCCATTTGTTTGAGCAGGCGTGAAACGACCACTCGCGCTGTTCCCAGCTCATTGGCCAGTTGCTCATGGGTTACATAGAGGGTCTGGCTCTTTGTCAATTCGCATTTCTTTTTTATAAAGCTGAGGAGCCGCTCATCCAGTTTTTTGAAGGCTATCGCATTGACCATATCCAGTAACTCCTCAAAGCGCTTGTGGTACAGCCTGAAAATGTAGTCCAGCCATTCGGGAAATTCCCGGATAAGAAGGTTTACCTTGTCTATCGGAATAAAAAGGATCTCCGTTTCCTCTTCGGCAACGGCCTTTACCTTGCTGGTATCGTGGTGCATGCCGCCCAGGAAGGACATGATACAGCTTTCGCCTCCTTTGATGTAATAAAGCAGTATTTCCCTGCCGTCATCATCCGTCCGCATAACCCTGATGCTTCCGCTTATCACTATGGGAATGGCCTTGATATGAGCGTTTTCATGGAGTATGACCTCGCCTTCCGCTATTCTTTTTGTAAACCCGAGGCCGGCCAGTCTTTCCCGCATCCGGGGTGAGGTCCTGAACTCCGTTATATCCTGCAGTTCCATGCGCAAAGTTACTATTTGTCCGGTGAAGGGGCGGGATGGGGCAGGGGTATAAATCTGAAAAATTTAGCAATGAGAACACAGAGGGCCGCAGAGCCATTCTCACGGGAGCGCTGCATCCGCAGCCGCTTTATGAAGCGCCCTGCTTAGTCCGTGATGATCAGCTTGCCTGCCACGATCAGTTTACCGTCCTGCGTCAGGCGAATGTAATAGAGCCCGGCCGGCAAGTTGTCGCGGTACAGGGTAATTGCCTGCCCCGAAATGTTTTCCATCGTTTTTACTTCCTGCCCGAGTGCATTGCAGAGTGTTAATGTTGCGTTGTCTAGGCTGGCATCTGTTCTTATGGTTGCTTCCCGGGCAGCAGGGTTTGGAAAAACCGTAAGCGCAGCGTTTTCCAATCCGGTATTATTTACATGGGTGAATATGGCGGTACCGTAGGCCGCAACAAAGGCATCCCCCCCGCTCGAGGTCAGGCTGGCCGTTGCAGCGCTCGGATCAAAATCCGCGGTTCCCGAAAAATCTCCCGTAACATACAGCGTTCCGCTGTTCGCCACGTGAACGCCAAAGCCATTGTCGGCCGAGCCGTTGCCGCTTGTCGAGCCTACTTCAAAAACCCAGACAAAGCTTCCGGCAGAGGTGTATTTTGCAAAGAACACCTGGTCGTTCGAAGTATTTATGTTCGTTACACCGGGCGAGGGGTCGAAATCCGCGGGCCCCCAAACCTCTCCGCCAATATAGACATCGCCCGCTGGCGTCACGTCAATATCAAAAGCATGGTCGTCAACACCGGTGTTGCCGCCTGCCTGGAAAGCCCACTGGTATGCACCGGAGGAATTGTATTTTGCCACATAGATATCCTGGGCGTTTACCGAAGCGGATGTAAGCGTTGCCGTAGAAACGGAAGGGTCGAAATCGGCTGTCTCCTCGAAGCCTCCCGTGATGTAGACATTTTCAGAAGCGTCAATATCTATACCGTAGCAGTAATCGTGCTTATTGGCCGAACCCACGTTGAAAGCCCAGGCGTAATTGCCCGAGGTGTCGTATTTGGCCACGAAAATATCAAGGCTTCCGTTCGATGTCAGCGTGTTGGAGCCCACAGAGGGGTCGAAGTCCGCGGTACCCTCAAAATTTCCCGCCAGGTACACGTTTGCCCCGTTAATCGCTATATCCTGGCCTCCTTCCTCATAGGCGGTGGAGATCGGCCCGCCAACGTTAAAGGCCCATACCAGCGTTCCGGCAGCATCGTATTTGGCAAGGAAGATATCCCTGCCGCCATTTGAAGTAAGGTTGAACGTGGAAGGCGAGGGATCAAAATCCACCGTATTGCTGAAATAGCCGGTAACATACACGCTGTTGACCGCATCGGTTTTCACACCGTAAACCACGTCTTTATTGACCCCTCCGATGACGATCGACCACATCAGGTTACCCGCGGCATCGTATTTATTTACAAAGCCGTCCCTGCTGTTTGAGGATATGTCACCGCCAACAATAATATTGCCTGAGGCGTCCGTTGCCAGGGCATACGAAAAATCAGAGCCGCTCGCGCCATATTTAACCGCCCACAGGTAATTGAGCGCGGCATCGTATTTGGCAATGTATACATCCTCAGATAAGCCGGTGGGCGTGAGCAGGGCGGAGGCGACTCCGGGATCGAAATCGGCCGACCCGCCAAAATAGCCCGTTGTAATCACATTGCCCGCATTATCGGTGGTTACACGCATACCCCGGTCGGTGTTGGCAGACTGGATCTGAAAAGCGGCAGTATAGATCTGTGCAGGGGCAGAAATGCCGAGCACTGCCGTCATAAATAAGCATAGGTAAAGTTTCGTTTTCATGTTAGTTGAGGTGCTTATAGCGCTGAGCGCTCATTTTTTTGGAAGAATAATGGAACTATGTAGTCTTTTTCCCGGCATTGCGCATAGGAACCAGGAGATAAAGATATGAAAAGCGCGCTTATGCGCCTGGTTTTGGCTTTTGAAATTTGGGGCAGGAGGTTTGCACCTTTGCGCCTGCCTGCCCTGCAAGCCAATCGAATCCGCAGGATTGCTTACTTTACCCTACTTAGCGCTCAGTTTGTCTAATTCATCCTTTGAGATCGGATATGCGCCCCAATGGTTAACTTTCCTGGTAAAGTAGTAGGTAATGTTGCCGCTTTTATCGTACACTTCCATGTAGTACGTGTTGGGTTGGTTTTGATACATTTTTGTAAAATCATAATACGCCCCCAGCTTGCCCGTCATTCTTTTATAAAAACCCCAATAGCCCTGACCTCTTTCCCAGAAATACATTTTCGACCATATATGTTCACCGTTCTCAAAATGATCAATGGAAACTATCCGGCCTTTTTTGTCGAACCATTTGTATTCTCCGTGAAGTAATTTCAATTTTCCGATTGCTCTATTGTCGTTATTTGTTATTTCCAGTTTATCACGAAGCCTGTATTCCTTTCCAAAGGAGATGCGGAAAGTGTTTTGCCCGTGCTCGTAGTAATTGTAAGCGCAGTAAACGGCATGACTTGAATCGTTCAGAACCTTCCATTTAGCGTCTAGATATTCAAGCCACTTGCCATGCTTCTTGTCATTTTGGTCAAATTGATTGATGCCTGTCTGCCCGTGAGCGGCTGCCAGGGCGAGAAAGATGGTCGTAATGAAAAAAATATTTTTCATTTAAAATTGTACTGCATCATTTAATATTCCCTTATCAGAACTTCTGTCGGTATGCCCAGCACTTCGTTAAGTTTACGGATCATTTCCAGCGTGAGTTTTCTTTTTCTGTTTAAGATCTCACTCACTCTGCTTTTTAATCCCATTGCCGCAGCCAGGTCCTTTTGCTTGTATCCGAGCTGTTCCATGCGGAATTTAATGGCTTCAATAGGATCGGGCAGATCGATCGAATTTTTTTCCTTTTCATAATTGTCGATCAGCAAAGAAAGCAGTTCCAGTTCATCCCCATCTTTTGAGCCTTTTTTTGCGTGAAAGATGGTCTCAAGGCGCTTGAGTGCTTTTTGATAATCTTTTTCCGTTTTGATCACTTTCCATTCCATAATATCAGATTTTAGCTGCTTCTATTTTGTCGTATTGGCTATGTGTACCTATGAACCGTATCCAAACTATACCATAATCGTAATTGATACGTACAACAAGCCGGTAATGATTCCCTTTTATGTTAAAAACCACACGATTGTCCGGCAAAAAACTTGCCGAAGGGTAATCCCGCTTAATATCTCTCGGACCTTTCCAATTGGCTTCTGCAGCTTCCTTATACCAGGACTTCAGCGGCTGTTCACAATCCGCATGTTTGGTCCAGAAAGCCCGTAAAGTACTCTTGGCAATAACCCTCACAGAAGCAAATATACAAAAAAGTTCCCATTATGGGAACTTTTTAATAAATAAGGCTAAGTATTCCAGATCTCCCAGGCCTTTTCCGCCTGCTGCTGCAGCATGGTGAGGCCGTTCTGGCAGAGGGCGTGTTTTTCTTTGCCTTTTTTCAGGAAAAGCGTTTCAGCGGGATTATAAACCAGGTCGAAAAGGAAATGCTGCGGTGTGAGGTGTTCGTAGGGTAAAGACGGACAGCTTTCTACATCCGGGAGCATGCCTAATGGAGTGGTGTTGATGATAAAGGGAAAGGCCTGCATGGCCACAGCGTTCAGGTCTTCGTAGCGCAGGGCGCCCGTTTTGCCTGAATGGGAAACGAACCTGTACTCTATGCCAATTTCTTTCAGCGCCCAGGCCACCGCTTTGGATGCCCCGCCTGTGCCCAGTATCAAAGCCTTATAATGATGGGCCGCCAGGAAAGGGCGTATGGCCTGGCGGAAGCCCCAGGCATCGGTATTGTAGCCGGTCCTGGTACGGCAATCTATGCAGTTCACAGCGCCTATAGCGCGCGCGGTGTCGTCCAGGTTGTGCAGGTGCGGAAGGATGCTTTCCTTGTGCGGTATGGTCACGCTCAGGCCCACCAGCTCTTTCTGCTCTTCCAGCAATCCGGGGAAGCCGCTGATATCCTTCAATTCGAAATTCCTGAACCCGCAATCGCTAAGCCCCAGATTCCGGAATTTTTCAGTAAAATATTTCTGGGAAAAGGAGTGGGAGAGGGGGTAGCCGATGAG
>JBFLYZ010000057.1:0-22942 GCA_040756415.1 Bacteroidota bacterium | reverse complement strand
CAGCAGCGACAGCAGCCCTTTTAAAAGCACCAGCTCGGGCCCGTTGCCGAAGATCCCGGCCACAATGTTAATGGCGATCATGTGGGTGAGATACAACCCGTAGCTGATCTTGCCCAGCCAGGCAAGCAGCGAAGACCGGCCGATCTTATAGAAAGACCTGTCGGAGAAATTCTGCTCTACGATGACAAAGCCGAAAAACAGCATGGGGATAACATGGTACACGTACTCGTACCGGGGAAAGCGCGCGCTTATTGTGCCGTGCAGGAATATGATGACGAGGGATGCCAGGTAACACAACAGGGTAAGCGCTTTGCCTGCACGGCCCAGGACTTTCTTTACCGGTTCGGTGTGGTTATAGCAAAAATAGGCCAGCAGCCCGCCAAAGGCGAGGTATTTGAGGCAACTGAAGAGGTGATAATCCCCGGCCTTAAGCACCGCGCCACGCGTGGCAGAGAACCATTCGGAGAAAGCGATGATCAGGACCAGGAGCACAGGGAAAATGCTCTTCCTGTTAAAGAAATAGAAAACCAGGGGCCACAACAGGTAGAACTGCTCCTCTACCGAAACGCTCCACTGCACGCCCAGGATATTACAGGTGGGGAAATAATTGTAAATATGATCGAAATTAGCGGCAAAGATCAGGTAATGGAGCAGGCTGGCGTTCTCGTGGTGCGATCCCCCTGAAAGCGAAACAAAAAAAGGATAAACAAAAAACCCAGCGATCAGGGAGATGAAATAGAGCGGCCATATCCTGAGCACACGCCTCATGTAAAAATAGCCTACATGGAGCCGGCCGGTCTTTTCTTGCTCGGCAAACATCAGGTAGGTGATCAAAAAACCGCTAAGAACGAAAAAGAAGATCACGCCCAGCCGGCCGCCCCCGTTCCCGGCCGAAAGGATGAATTTCAGGGTTTCGTAAAATTCCGTTTCGGGGTACTCGAACCAATACGTAAGATGAGCGAAAATAACGAGCAGGGCTGCGATGGCACGGAACCCGTCAAGGTTCTGAAAATATATGGGCTTCGATTCGCTCACGGAGGCTATTCCTTTACGAATGCTTGATAATCCACGATCCGGCCCTGCGCGATCTTATCCCAACTGAAACTGTCCCTGATCTTTCTGACACCGGCCTCGCCCAGTTGCTTTCTCAGTTCCGGGTCCTTCATCCGCAGTATCGTATTCGAAAGATCGGCCACGTCATTTTCATCGTAGGTCAGGCCATTGCCCTCTACCCGCTCTTTGGCCATCACCTTGTTGCTGATGATGATCGGTAAGCCGCAGGCCGATGCATCGATCATGCTGGTTGACTCCTGCCGCGGCCATACACCGATATCCGCTATATGGTAATAACCCGGCAGCTCATGATAAGGGACAAATTCGTGAACCACGCAGCCGCGGCATTTTCTGATCTCGTCCAACTGCTCCCCGTTTCCCATGAAAAGGGCCTCGAAAGGTTCGCCCTGGCTTACCAGGCGGTCGATTGCCCTGGCCAGCACGAGCGGGTTCTTGCCGCGCGTGAAACGGCCCGTGTAAATACACAGTATCTTATCATTGCCCAGGCCGAGCCTTTCCCTCGATCGCTTTCGGGCCGCCTCCAGTTCGCTTGCAGGCAGGGGACAAAAGAAATCGGTATCCACGCCCAGCGGGGCCAGCTTCACTTTTGCGGGAGAAACGCCATAATACCTGACCGCTATGTCGAGCGCGTCAATGGTAGCCGGGTAACATTGCGATGTAAGGCCGCTGATCACTTTTCCCGGCAGGGTACGGGTTAAATAAAAAGCAGCCCGGTGAAAAAAACTGCCGGAGCCTTTCTGATACAGCGGGAACACGGAGGCCACCGTATGGTTGGCCGTAAACAGCTTATAGCCGAACCTGAGTTTATAAAAGGCCGCCTGTAAGGTGGTGAGCGAAAAAGCATCGAATACCTGCACCACATCCGGGCGGATCCCTTTCAGCGTCTTGCCCAGCTTTTTGAAGCAAACCTTGCCGTTCACATCCCGGAAAGGGATGCGGTGAAGCGTATACCCCTCAAGCTGCTTTTGGGATTCATCCAGTATGTTCGGGCCCAGGAACGGCTCATAGATGCTCTTGTAATCCGGATGATTGTAATAGACCTGCGCGGTGGAGCTGATCACATGCACCTCGTGGCCCGATTTAGCCAGCGACTTGGGAAGGCAGTTCTCGATATACCCCATCCGCTCAGAAAACCAACTGGAAAGTATGACTATCTTCATTAGTATACATGATTAAACCTGCATCAGCGGCTCTCTCCCCTTATCACAAAAACGGCTAAAATTATGAATAATAGTATTCCGCCTGTAATGAAGGTGCTCATGAGGGGCACGCTGAGTATAAGAAAAATATAGCTGAAGAACAGCCCGTAATATCCCTTGTGAAGGTTCAGCGAATTGAAAAGCCCGAACAGGAAAGCAAAAATCGCTGAAAAAAGCGCCACTCCCGCGTATCCGAGGTTCATGAAGCCATCCGAAACGATCCCATTGTTCGCATACGTATCCGTTACGTTCCAATATGCCTGGGCTATGACATAGCCTGCCGGCATTCCGTAAGGATTTTCCACAAAGCGGTTGAAGAAATTGCTGTCAGCGAAAAAATAGGGATTACCGTCAAAAAAATCGAAATAAAACTGGTTCAGCAGGGAGGGGATGAACACCAGCCGGTTGACGAAAATGCCCGAGAGCAGGGGCTGGGGCAGAAATATATCGATGACAGGAAATACCAGGAACAGGATGAACAGGAGCAGAAAGAAATTTGCCGTCTTTGAAACGTGGTCCTTCCCGAAATAAAAGAAGAAAATAACGATGATGGAGGTGAAGTACACAAATTTATTGCCGGATATGGTAAACAGGTAAAGCAGGACGAGCGCCAGCAGGCCGGCCAGCAGATACCGCCTGTAGATGAGGAAAAAGGCTAGAGCGGCAGGAATGATCGTTTTGGCTTCCAGGTTATATAAATAATTAAGAAGCCCCGTGAGCCGGGCCGCAAAAACCTCCCTGGTCTCGTAGATCTCGGAAAGCAACAGCGTGCGCAGGTTGATATCCGTGCCGAACTTCAGCACAATGGGAACCAGCAGCAGTATGGAGAGTAACAGCATAACGGCCCCACCGTAGCGGACCGGAAGCGACACGCGCGGTAACCGGATTTTCAGGTAAGGCGAGAGCAGGAAAAAAGAAACGAAAAACGTAACGGAAACAAAAGGAGGCGCGGGAAAATCGCCCAGGGAATACAGGATAGCGTTAGGAATGTAAAAAAGAAAGATCAGCAGAAGGTAAACGGAATACAGGAAACCGCTCTTTATGTAAAGGTGCCAGGAGAATCCGAGCAGAAGAAGAAAAACGATCTTCGTGACCAGGTATTTAAGGATACCGGGGTCGAAGGTATAACGCATGTAGTCGTATTGCTGCGAGATGAAGCAGGCGTAGTACAGCTCCAGGACGATATAGATCAGGCTCAGCAGCACCTTCAGGAAAAGGAACTCTTTGGTAACTATGATCTTTATGGCAGTCATCTCAGTCGGCCGGTCCGGTATTTATTTTTCTTTCGTAGCCCTGTATGATCATCCAGGCCAGGCAGCAATAGGCCAGGTGCATGATCACCTCGATAAGCACGTAGATCTTCAGAAAATCCTCTATGACCAATCCCTTTATGAAAAAGAGCGAGCAAATAGCCAGGAAATAAACGACCTGCCAGATGCTGTTCATCCGGATCTTCCCGAAGGCGATAAAAATAAACGAGAAGGTGGAACCGATAAAATTGAGGGCGAAACTGAACACCAGTATCTGCGAAAAGATACCGGAAACCCCGTAGTTGCTTCCGAATACGAACGCAAACAGCTCAGGCCCGAAAAGGAAGATCAGCAGCATCTCCGCCAGTACGATGGCCAGCACGATATACAGGACCCCGGTCATATCGCTCTTTACGCTCTGCGACCGGTGTATCTTTTCTACGGTTTGCTGAAAAAAGACCTGCGAGACCGTGGCCGAAATGAATATGAGCGGAATGGAGAGCACCAGCCGCGAAAGGTCGACATAGCCTACCGTTTCGGTAGAATAGAACTTGTTGATGAGCAGAAAAGGCAGCACGGTAGCGGCATTGCTCATCAGGGTGGGAAGCAGGTTGTACTTCGGAAAGTCAGCGTATTTCCTCGAAACGTACCTCATTTTCCGGCCCGAGACAAAGCCCAGCTTGAAGCCGGTCCTGAAGACCTGCCGGATACCCGATAAAACGTTCAGCACGTTACCGGCCAGATCACCGATGAACAGGCCGCCAGGTATCTTCATGAAACCGGACCCGGCCTGCACCAGGCCTTCGGCACTGCGCCTGATAACTTTGTTGGATGCCGATAGCTTAAAGGCTTTCTGGCGGATAAGCCAGTAATTGATGCTCTGGTACATGCTGAAGGCCAGGCTGGCGGCCGGCAGGAAGAACAGGCTGGCCGAATATTTTTCCGGGAGACCGATCAGGTGTGCGATATCCTCCCTGAAGAGGATAATGCACAGCAAAAGGACCAGGGAAAATACCAGGTTCACCAGAAAAGTGAGCGAAAGCAGGTTAGCCGCAGCGCGGTCGTTCCTGGGCAGCACGATGGCCGCTTCGTACCTGAGCGAAAACGCGATGGTAAGCATGCTGAGCAAGGTAAGGTATACGGCCATGGCACCGAAATCCTCGGGCGTGTAAATTCTTCGCAGGACCGGCTGTAGCAGAATAGGAATGCTCTGCGCGACTATAGTTCCCAGTATCAAGGCAGCCGAGTTCCTGGCAAACTCTGAATTAAGCGATAGGCGTTTGAGCATGCCGTGAGCTATTTCCTGATTAGACCGAGCAGAAAACCCGCAAGAAACCCGATCAGGGTGCCGAGGAAGCTGTACCCTAACACGTTCAGAATGGCCGCCCGCCTGTTGCTGACCATGACCGGCTCCGGATCGATCGGGATGAACTCCACTATAGCCGCAAGCGCCAGTTCCTTTTCAGCCTTTGATCTTTGCTGCAGCATTTCCAGGCGTTTCTCCATGTGGTCCATGTGGGCTGAAGACTTCCAGGCGCTGTCGGAAAGCTGGCGTTCCAGCTCCCCGGCCAACTGCTTATGCTGCTGCTTTTGGAGCTCGTATCTTTCGCTAAGCTCAGGTATCGCGTTGATATAAGCGGTTACCGATGCGAGCATGGAATCGATGGCGCGGGGCTCGTAGGCCTCGGCCATTACTTTGAGCCGGGTCTCTTTATTGATGTTGGCTTCGAGCTTTGCCTTCACGCTTTTAGATCCCGCTACATTGATGCGCGCGGGAGGAATGCCATTAATGATGTCGTACAATACATCGTTCGAGGCAACGGAGGAACTGGCGAGCAGCTCCTTCTTATAAAAAGATGCATAGTCCAGCGGGCGTGTAAAGAAGTTGCTTACGCTGAATAGCAGGCCCGCAAGGAAGAACAGGAGAATGATCCTGATCCTGCGCCTGGTGAATTTAAATACCTTCACCAGCAATTGCCAGAGGTCGATCTCCTGGCTGCCGTTGATCTCCATAGGGGCCTGAGCGGATTGGTTTACTTCGCTATGTTCACCGACCGTGTTTCCCGGATCACGGTCACTTTCACCTGGCCGGGATAGGTCATTTCGGTCTGTATCTTGTTCGCGATATTGAACGAGAGGGTTTCCGCCTCCTTGTCCGACACCTTGTCGCTTTGCACGATCACGCGCAGCTCCCTGCCCGCCTGGATGGCATAGGTCTTTTCCACTCCGGGGAAGGAAAGTCCAAGGCTCTCGAGGTCCTTCAGGCGCTTGATGTACTGCTCGGCCACCTCTCTCCTGGCGCCCGGGCGCGCGCCCGAAATGGCATCGCACACCTGGATAATAGGCGCGAAGAGCGTGGTCATCTCGATCTCATCGTGGTGGGCTCCTATGGCGTTGCACACTTCCGGCTTTTCCTTGTATTTCTCAGCCAGCTTCATGCCCAGGATGGCATGCGGTACTTCCGGCTCATCATCAGGAACTTTACCGATATCATGCAGCAGGCCGGCCCTCCTGGCTATTTTGGGGTTGAGACCCAGCTCGGATGCCATGGTTGCGCAAAGGTTAGCCACCTCGCGCGAGTGCTGCAGCAGGTTCTGGCCGTAAGACGAGCGGTATTTCATGCGGCCTACCATGCGGATCAGCTCCGGGTGCAGCCCGTGTATTCCCAGGTCGATGGTCGTCCTCTTCCCTACTTCTATGATCTCTTCCTCGATCTGCTTCTTTACTTTTTCCACCACCTCCTCGATGCGCGCGGGGTGTATACGCCCGTCAGCCACCAACTGGTGCAGGGCCAGGCGCGCGATCTCGCGCCTTACCGGGTCAAAGCACGAAAGGGTAATGGCATCGGGAGTATCGTCTACAATGATCTCCACGCCCGTGGCCGCTTCTAGGGCGCGGATGTTCCTTCCCTCGCGGCCGATGATGCGGCCTTTCATCTCATCGCCCTGGATATGGAATACCGATACGGAGTTCTCGATGGCGTGCTCGGTCGCGACCCGCTGAATGGTCTGGATCACGATCTTCTTGGCCTCCTTGTTCGCGGTCAGCCTGGCCTCCTCCACCACATCCTTGATCAGCGAGAGGGCCTCGGTCTTGGCCTCGGCTTTCAATGATTCGACCAACTGGGCCTTGGCATCCTCGGCCGAAAGGCCCGATATCTTCTCCAGTTGTTCTACCTGCCGCTTATGCGATTTTTCTATCTCCGATTTCTTGAATTCAATGATCTCCAACTGGTTGCTGAGATTCTGGCGCAGGGCGTCCAGCTCCTGGTCCTTGCGCTGCACCTGCTCCTTTTGCTGCGATAAGCTCTGCTCCTTCTGCTTGATGCGGTTCTCGGCCGCATTGAGCTGCTGGTTCTTTTCATTCACGTGCTTCTCGTGCTCGGATTTGAGCTGAAGGAACTTTTCCTTGGCCTGCAGGATCTTTTCATTCCTGATCTTTTCAGCCTCCACATCGGCCTCCTTCAGCTTGAGCTGCGCTTTACGCGTGAGCGCTTTGCGCATGAACGAACTGGCGATCAGCAGGCCAAGCAGCAGGCCAAGCACTGCGCCTCCCGCAATGAGCAGGATCGTCATGGTATCTAGTTTGATGTCTCCCATCTTGATTTGTATTTGTTAGTAATAAAAATCCCGTACAAATGGTCATCCCTCAGGGGACCACGATCTGTACGGGAAAAGGATAAAGGGCCTGGGCCCTTTACACAACTTATGAACGTGCTTTTTCCTTCTTCAGAAAGTCCGAAACAAACTTTTCAATCTCATGTATTCGGTCAGCAACACCGGTAGCTTCCATGGTATTATGATAATCGGCAGTTACCAGTTGAGTTGAAATCTGCAAAGCGCTCATAGCGAGCAAATCCTGCTTGTCGGTCACTGCATAGTTCTCCTGCAGCTCCTTTATCTTGTCGTTTATCAGCTTTGCAGCCTTGCGCACGCTCCCTTCCTCATCCGGCTTGATCTTGACCGGATAGCTTCGTCCTGCTATGTTCACCTTTATGGAAGCGCTGCTCATGGCTTGTTTTGGGCTTTGGCTATCGCCTACTTGTTCAAAAGAGCTATGCTTTTATCTATTTCCCGCATCAGCTCATTAATCTTATACTTTAATTCGGTCGAGTTGTTTTCGTTGTTTTCGCTTAATGTTTTGGCTAATTTAATGATCTTGTTCTTTTCTTCCAGTTTGTTGATCTCAGACTTCTGATCCTCAAGGGCTTTACGCAGTTCCGCATTCTCGTCAGCCAGTTTGGAATAGTCGTCCTGCAGTTTCCGGTGCAAATGTACGATTTTTTCGATCTTCGACTGAAGGCTTGTGAGTGTGAGGTCCAGGTCGGCCATACGCTAGTCAACTAATACCAGAGCAAACCTAATAAAATATTGCCTACCTCCTCACTTTTTTATGCCCTGAAACGTAAAATGCCGCGGTATCTTTGTATTATGTTAAGGTCGTTTTCTCTTTCTTTAGTCATTTCTGCCGGGGCCTTTGCCCAGCAATACCCCCAGGGGTTCTTCCGCATGCCGGTCGACAGCACGGTGCTGCTTTCGGGCAACTTCGGGGAGATCAGGCATGACCATTTCCATTACGGCTGGGATATTAAGACCGGTGGCAAGGAGGGCGTAAGGGTACTGGCGGCCGGGGATGGCTATGTATCCAGGCTCAGGGCCGGGCCGGGTGGTTACGGAAAAGCCATTTACATCACCCATCCTAACGGCTATGTGACCGTTTACGCCCACCTGAGCGCCTTTAACGACAGCATAGGCCATCATGTAAAGAAGATGCAGTATGAGAAGGAGCTGTACGAGGTGGATTTCCTGCTCGATTCAGCAATACTGCCGGTTAAAAAAGGCGAGCTCATAGGCCTTTCGGGCAATACCGGTTTTTCAGAGGCCCCTCACCTGCACTTTGAGATACGGGACGCCAAGACCGAGGAGATCATCAACCCCTATTTCTTTGGGTTGAATGTAACGGATAAGATAAAACCCTTCTTCAGCCTGCTGGCCGTCTATCCCCTGGATGGAGGCCTGGTCAACGGCAGCACCGAACCGGTTTATTTACCTGTAACCGGCAAACCGGGCGCGTACAAGCTCTTCAGCAAGGATTCTATAGTCGTTAGCGGCAGCATCGGCTTTGGCTTGGAAGTGTTCGATAGCGAAAGCGGCTCCAGCGGGCTCAACCAGGTTTATTCGCTGGAGCTGCAGGTAGACGGAAAGACCGTTTATGCCTATGAAATGACCCGCTTTGCCTTTGATCAAACGCGTTATGTGAACTGCCATATCGACTATAAGGCTCAGCGGGCCGAGAAAGAAACCATTCAAAAGGCATTTCTTCTTCCCGGAAATAAATTCCCGGTATATAAGAACGTGAAGAACAACGGGATCATAGATTTCAAGACCGATAGCATGCATACGGTTAAGTTCCTTGCAAAGGATTATTATGGTAACGCTTCGGAAGTGACTTTCGCGGTTAAATCGAAAGGAGCACAAATCAATAGTCAAAAGAAATGCAGGGAATTTCCCAGCGAAGATGCCGTAAGACAATATCCGCTGAAATTTGATTCTGCCTATTCTTTGGATTGGTGGGCTACCATTCAAATACCGCCCTATGCATTATTTGAGAATACGTGTTTCACAATAGCTTTTTTTTCGAAAACTTTTGAGGGAATCCAGGTTGTAAAACTTAAAGACAGTATCTATAGTTTATTGGTTGAGATCGAGGATAAAAATGTACCATTATTTCAGCCTCTCTCATTGGCGATTCCTTGCGACACCTCTGTTCATGATTCATTAAAGGCCAAACTATTGATTATCCAGTTAGATGATAAGGGAAATTTCACCAGCAAAGGGGGCCAATACAAGAACGGCCGGGTAAGCACCAAGCTCTGGAACTTCGGCACCTTTGCCATTGCCATGGATACCACAGCCCCGAAGATCAGGGAGCCCAAACTCCCCAAAGGCGGCAGCATTGCCGGGCTGAAAACGCTTGAGTTCAAGATATCGGATGAGCTATCGGGAATAAAGACCTACCGCGTGGAGATAGATGGTAAATGGATATTGTTCGAATATGAGCCGAAGAAACGATCGCTTTTCTGTAAAACCTCCGATCTGCCTGCCGGCAAGCACACCCTGAAAGTGGAAGTAAGCGATTCGAAAGGAAATAAAACGGTAAAATGGCTGACCTATGCCAAATAAAAAGGCCCCGCGCAGGGGCCTTCTCTTTTTCACTGATCTGTCTTTTTACTTCAGTACAAATATCCAGGCATCTGGCGTGCCGAACTTGGCATCGGCCAGCTCTTTATTGGCCGCCTCTTCGTTGGTGGTACCTACCACGCAAACGTAATACAGGTTCTTTTTATCGTTAAAGAAAATGGTCGTAAGCGGGAACCCCCTCATGATGTATTTTTTCTTCTGCTCCTCGGCCCCTTCCTTGTTCTTGAAGGCCCCAACGATCACGTAATAGTTAGGCATCACCATCTTGCCTTCCTCATCCTTGAAATCCGAAGCGTTTGACATGCGCATGGTACCCGTGGAATCGTTCATGGCCGAAGGCGTGGGGCTGTTGCCCGGGGTATTGCCGCCCGGATTATTGCCGCCCGGTGAGTTCGCCCCTCCCTGACCCTGGTTCTTCTTCAGGCTGTCGATCTGCTGCTGCATGTTTTCCATCTTTTTCTTGTCATCATCGTTCTGCTTTTTCAGCACAGCGATCATGCTGTCCACCAGCAGGTCCTGCTTGAGGCGGTCAGCGCTTTCATCTTTCTTTTCCTCTTCTTTCTTGCCAAATGTATAGCCCAGGAAGATCTCGTGCGATCCGCCTGAATAGTTCTTGATCGACCCTATGGCCAGGTCGTATGCATAACCCGCGCGCAGGGTATTGTTCAGGCGAACGCCCAGGTTGAGGCCTACGGCATAGTTGCTGCGGTAGGTCACGCCAAACCAGCCCTTGCTGGCCCAGTCGAGCACCGCGTTAACATCATACTGAAGCGGGGCCGCGTTGGCATAGCGAACCGCCACCAGCGGGTAAACACTGATCAGTTTGGCCTCAGAAATATAGAACGTATACTTGGCCGTACCGATGATATGCCTCCGCAGGTTGTAATACGCGGAAGAGTTCTCGTTCACGTATTTGAGCGAATTGCCCGCGAACTGGGGGAACGCAACGCCCACCTCCAAACGGGTCCAGTTGTACACGATGCCGAAATTCGCGTCAAGGGCCATCTTATGCTGGGTGTTGTTCAGCAGGTAAGGATCGTTCTGGTCCTGCACCACCGCCCTCGAAAAATCGATCTTGTTGTCGAGCACACCGAATGAAAGGCCGAAAAGCACCTCGTTGTCGTCATCGATCTTAAGGCGGTAAGAATAAACGCCCGAAAAGCCGATGCGGTGGGTGATATCCGTTACATCGCTGTACAGCGATGCCCCCAGCCCGAAGTTCTTTTCCTGGATAGGCCCTTCGATGGCCAGGGCGCTGGTCACGGGAGCACCGGGAATATCCCTCCACATGCTCTTGTGTATGAGCGAGAGGTTGGTATGCTCCGTGCTGCCTGCCAGCGCAGGGTTGTACAGGAAAGGGACCGAATAATACTGGTTATACAGCGGCAACTGCTGCGCTGCTCCCTGCAGGGCCATGCCGGCTGTAAGTATTCCTAAGGCTATATATCTTTTCATACGCTTGGTTATGAATTGCTGTTCGTTTATGTCTTACTCGTGAAGGATGGTGATGGAGCCTTTGAATATGAACTCCGTATCCGTAAACTTGAGCACGTAATAATAAGTGCCGTCAGGCAGGAGCTGGCCGTTGCGGGTGCCGTCCCAACTGTTATTGTATCCCTGCTTAGTGTACACCTCCTGCCCGTTACGGTTGTAGATGACCAGCGTGTTCTCGGGATAATAGAGAATGTTCTCGATGTAGAAATTATCGTTGAACCCGTCACCGTTGGGCGTCATCAGGTTGGAGATGGTGATGTCGTAATCGTAATTCACCGTTACATATACCGAATCGCGGTTCATACAGCCGTTATCGTCCGTGACGTAAACGGTGAAGTTCGTGCTGACCGTGGGAGCGGCCTCTGTGATCTGCGCGAAAGGATTGGTGACGACCAGGGGCAGCCACGAGTACGACACTCCCTCTGAGGCGGTGAGCGTAACAACGGTACCCACGCTGATGGCCGTATCGCTAGCGCTGGCCGATACGGCCGGGAGCGGGAACACCGTGATCTGCACGGAATCCATCTTCATGCAGCCGGTGATCGTATCCGTTACGGTAAGAACATACCAGCCCGATGTATTGACGACAATGCTCTGCGTGGTATCGCCCGTGCTCCATAGGTAGATATCATCCACCCCTGCGGGGGCCATGAGCGTTACCGAATCATCAGCGCAGAACGTGGTGCTTCCGCTCGGGCTGATGGTGGCATCAGGCAAGGGATAGACCGTTACGCTGCCGTAAGCCGTATCGCGGCAGCCGTTATTGGACTCAACGTACAAAGTAACAGCGTAGGTACCCGTATCGGCATAGGTATAGGCGGGGCTTACCGCGAGTGCGTTATTGCCGTCACCGAAATCCCAGAAATTCGAAGAGATCGATCCCGCTGCTATCGTAGTGGTGTTGTTGAAGCTTACCGCGTTGCCATCGCACACGTTGGATGAAACAAACGAAGCCACCGGTTTGGCATGCACGATGATGGTGGTAACTGCCGAAGTATCCGAAGGGCATACACCGCTTTGCGCTACCGCAATATACCAGGTGGTATCGGTCAGCGCGCTGTAGGCCATAGAATCGTTGGTATTGCCGCTCGGGGTCCAGGTCATGCCCCCGTTGGTGGAGGTCAGCCAGTCGAGAATGGTACCGGTATAGCCGCTGAGCACCAGCACGCCATTATTATCCGTCTCGCATACGGTCATGTTCGAAAGGATGACGCCCGCATCGCTCACGGCATCCACCCGTATGGTATCGGTGGTGGAGTACATGGGCGCGCAAACACCGCTTTGAACATAAGCGCGGTAAAGGGTGGTGGTGGTCAGGTTAGTATAATTATACGAAGTGGTGGTATTTGCAAACGGGATCCAGGTGCTGCCCATATCGGTCGAATATTCCCAGTTCAGCACGGCACCTACCTGCCCGCTCAGGGTAATGGTGCCGCTGTTAGCTCCCGCGCATACCGTATCGTTGGGAGAAAGCGTTCCGCCCACGGTGATCGGGTCGACCGTTATGGTAACGATATTGGACGTATCGGCCAGGCATACCCCGCTCAGCACGAGGGCGCGGTACATGGTGGTTACTGTGAGATTCGTATAGACCTGCGAAGTGGTCGTATTGACAATGGTATTCCAGGTAAAACCTCCATCGGTCGAGAACTCCCAGGATGTAACATTGCCCACATTTCCTGTCAGGGTGACCGTGCCGCTGTTGCCGCTGGCGCAAACGGTGGCATCAGACGACAGGGTTCCGGCAACCGTCTGAGGCGAAACCATGATCGTATCGACCGAAGAGTACACAGCAGGGCAAACACCGCTTTGAACATAAGCGCGGTAAAGCGTGGTGGTGGTCAGGTTAGTATAATTATACGAAGTGGTGGTATTGGAAAAAGGCACCCAGGTGCTGCCCATATCGGTAGAGAACTCCCAGTTCAGCACGCTGCCGGTCTGCCCGGTAAGGTTGATCACACCGCTGTTAGCCCCTGCGCATACCGTATCGTTGGGAGCAAGCGTACCGCCAACCGAAACCGGGTCGACCGTTATGGTCACGTTATTGGACGTGTCGGCCGGACATACGCCATTGGCCACAATGACGTGGTACATGGTGGTTGTGGTAAGCGCGGAGTAATTCTCCGTATTGGTGGTGTTCGCGATGGGATTCCAGGTAAAGCCGCCATCGGTCGAGAACTCCCAGCCGTTGATATTGCCGGTATAACCGTTAAGCACAAGCGTGCCGCTGTTGGTTCCCGAGCAAACGGTGGCCGATGAGGCCAGAGAGCCTCCGGCCGACTGCTGGTCAACAAAGATGGTGTCGTTGGTCGAGTACATGGCCGCGCAAACACCGCTCTGCACGTACACGCGATAAAGCGTGGTGGTGGTTAAATTGTTGTAAGTGTATGAAGTGGCTGTATTGGCAAAAGGCACCCAGGTGCTGCCCATATCGGTAGAGAGCTCCCACCGGATAACGTTACCAACCTGGCCGCTGAGGTTAATGGTACCTGTATTGGCACCTGAACAAACGGTTGCATTAGCGGATAAGGTACCCCCGGCTGTTGCGGGATCCACCGTGATCACGACTATGTTAGAGGTATCGGCAGCGCAAACACCGCTGAGCACCAGGGCGCGATACCAGGTGGTGACCGTCAGATTGTTGTAGGTCTGGGAAGGAGTGGTATTGGCTATGGTGTTCCAGGTAAAGCCCCCGTCCGTTGAAAACTCCCAGGAAGTAACGTTGCCGGTATACCCGCTGAGCGTGATCGTGCCGCTGTTGGCGCTGGCGCATACCGTGGCATTGGAAGATGCCGTTCCGCCAACCGACTGCGGTGTTACGGAGATAGTAGCTGAAGCAGAGGGCACGGGAGGGCATATTCCGTTAGTGACCCTGGCCCTGTACATGGTAGTGGCAGTAATGTTGCTGTAGGCCTGGCTCGTGGTGGTATTGCTGATGGATACCCAGGTAAAACCTCCATCGGTCGAAAGTTCCCATGAGCTGACGGTTCCTGTATTCCCGGTAAGGGTCAGCGTGCCGCTGTTGGCGCCCGAGCATACCGTAGCGCTGCTGTTCACTGAGCCGGGCGTGGGGGCCGGAACGACCGTGATCGTAGCCGCTGAAGAGTTGGCCGAGGCGCAGGCACCGCTCTGCACCACCGCGCGGAACATGGTGTTGACCGTAAGATTATTGTATGTATGCGAGGTGGTAGTATTGGCGATATTGTTCCAGGTGGCCCCTCCATTGGTGGAGAACTGCCACATGGTAACGCTACCGGTATGGCCGCTCAGCGTGAGCGTTCCCGTATTGTTTCCCAGGCACACGGTGGCGTTGGACGCCACGCTGCCCCCGACCGATGGAGGGCTCACCGTTATGGTAGCTGCGGCCGAATTGCCAGGCGCGCAAACCCCGCTCTGCACCACAGCGCGGTACATGGTCGTTTGCGTAAGGTTATTATATGCCTGCGTGGTAGTGGTGTTTGAAATATTCGTCCAGGTGAAGCCTCCGTCCGTTGAGCTCTCCCAACGTATCACGCTGCCGGTATGGCCCGAAAGCGTAAGCGTTCCGCTGTTGGAGCCTGAGCATACCGTAGCATTGGGACTTACCGAACCTCCCACCGTGATCGGGTTGACCGTGATGGTTGCCGGGCTCGAATTGGCCGTTGCGCAGGTGCCGTTCCGTACCACAGCCCTGTACATCGTAGTAGTAGTAAGATTGAGATATGCCTGAGATGTGGTGGTGTTGGCTATATTGTTCCAGGTCACTCCACCGTTCGTGGAAAACTGCCAGTTCTGTACGTTGCCCGTGTGCCCGCTCAGGGTAAGGGTGCCCGAATTGGAGCCAGCGCAAACAGTAGCGTTGGAAGCAACGCTTCCTCCTACCGATGCAGGTGTTACCGTAACGATAGCGGCCGCGGAATTAGCCGATGCGCAGGTCCCGTTCTGTACCACCGCGCGGAAACGCGTAGTAACCGTCAGGTTGTTGAATGTATGCGAAGTGGTGGTATTGGTGATGGGTATCCAGGTAAAGCCCCCATCGGTCGAATATTCCCACCGTATTACACTGCCGGTGTGGCCGGTCAGGTTAAGGGTGCCCGTATTGGTAGGGGCGCAAACCGTCATGTTGCTGTTCACCGTACCGCCTACCGTAAGGGGCGTAACCGTAATGGTGGCTGGCGATGAAGCATCAGAAGGGCATGCCCCGCTCTGAACCACTGCGCGATACATGGTCGTGGTAGTCAGGTTAAGATAGGTTTGCGTAGTGGTGGTATTAGCGATGTTGGTCCAGGTGAACCCGCCATCGGTCGACTGCTGCCAGTTGAGCACGGAGCCTGTATGGCCCGAAAGGGTAAGCGTACCGCTGTTCGATCCCGTACACACGGTGGCATCGGGCGTTACCGAACCATCAACGGTGGCAGGGCTTACCGTAATGGTAGCCGAGCCGGAAGGTACCGCGGAACAGGTGCCGCTCTGCACCACCGCGCGGAACATGGTTGTAACCACCAGGTTATTGTACGCATGCGAGGTGGTGGTGTTTACGATATTGTTCCAGGTAGAACCGCCATCGGTCGAAAATTCCCAGTTAAGTACGCTGCCGGTATGGCCTGAAAGGGTAAGCGTTCCCGAGTTGGAGCCTTCGCATACCAGGGCGTTAGAGCTTACGCTGCCGCCCACCGTAACCGGGTCGACAGTAATAGTGGCTGCCGATGAGTTGGCCGTGGCGCAAACTCCGCTCTGTACCACTGCCCTGTACATAGTGGTAGTGGTCAGGTTGAGGTAGGTTTGCGAAGTAGTGGTATTGGCGATATTGGTCCAGGTAAAACCCCCATCGGTGGACTGCTGCCAATTCAGCACGTTTCCCGTATGCCCGCTCAGGTTGAGCGTGCCCGAGTTGGATCCCGAGCATACGCTGGCATTAGAGGTAACTGAGCCCCCTGCAGAAACGGGGTCGACAGTAATGGTGGCGGCCGAGGATGTGGCGAAGGGACAGGCTCCGCTTTGCACCACAGCGCGGTACATCGTGGTTGTAGTGAGGTTGTTATAGCTCTGCGTGGTGGTGGTATTGACAATAGGTATCCAGGTAAATCCCCCGTCAGTGGATTGCTCCCACTGCAATACGTTTCCGGTATGCCCTGCCAGGGTGAGCGTTCCGCTGTTAGACCCTGAGCAAACGGTTGCGCTGGCCGTAACGCTGCCACCCACCGAAAGCGCAGAGCTGGTAACCAGGTAGCCGGTTACCGCATCATTCGCGTTATTGGCGTCAGAGCCAAGGTTAGTGGTTGCCGTGAGCGTGTACGTGCCCGCTGTAGACAAATTAGCGGTTTGTACGAAGGTATAGGATACGGTAGAGTTGGGAAGAAAAGGCGTGAAACTTACGGTTTCGAACATGGAAGGGCTCCCGTTGACCGAAAATTGAACGGTGAAAGGAACACCCGTAAGGTCCGTGGTACCGAAGTTGAAGATGCTGATCGTCACCGCCTCGGTAGAACTGAGCGCGCATCCGGACACAGGGGCCGTAATGGCGGTCACACCCACATCGTCCTGTGATCTTGCTGCGGTAAAAAGTAAACAAAGGCAGGTGAAGAGGAGAGTAAATTTCTTCATAAAGCGTGCTTTAAGAGGGGTTAAAAGACTATATAAACTCTTCTAGGAATCGTAAAAGTAGAAAAAACGGTGCTAACTGCCAAGTTTATCAACAAGTTACAAACAGTTCGTTTATGTTATCACACACAAAATGCACATAATCAAATAGATATATATTCTTAAAAATCAGTTTTGTTGATAGGATACAACCTGGGGATCTTTCTCATCACTTCAGCCGCACGGTGATTTTTACCTATCTTGGCCTCCTCATCAATACAGATAAGCCATGGCACTTATGCGTTCCTCCAACCCTACTTTGGGGCAGAACACTTTCACCAAAACCATAGCCGAAGAGGGCGCTGAGCGGATGACCCTTCAGGGGGCCGTTAACAAGACTTTTATCTTACTCGGCCTGGTATTGCTCACTTCCATCATCAGTTGGAACTATATACTCACCACTGCAGATGGCGCCCTGGCCATGCCCCTTATGATGGGGGGAGCTATAGGAGGGCTGATCTTTGCCCTGGTCACCACGTTTAAGCCGCAATGGTCGGCCATTACCGCCCCGGTCTATGCGTTGCTGGAAGGGCTTTTTCTTGGCACTATTTCGGCTTTTTACGAGTCGCAGTTCCCCGGCATCGTACTGCAGGCCGTTCTGCTGACCATGGGCACCCTTCTCTGCCTCCTGGTCGCTTACCGCACAGGCCTGATCAAAGCCACTGAAAATTTCAAGCTGGGTGTTTTCGCTGCCACAGGGGCCATTGCCACCGTTTACCTGATCAGCTTTATCCTCAGCTTTTTCGGAGTGCATATGGCCTTCCTGCACGATAGCGGTCCGCTGGGCATAGGCCTCAGCATTTTTGTAGTGATTATCGCGGCCCTCAACCTGGTGCTCGATTTCGATTTTATCGAGAATGGCGCGGAGAGCGGTGCTCCCAAGTACATGGAATGGTATGCGGCTTTCGGCCTGATGGTGACGCTGATCTGGCTCTACCTCGAGTTCCTGCGCCTGCTGGCCAAACTTAACCGCAGGTAATGCTTACCGAGGAGGAGTTCGAATTCAAAAAACCAGAAGAGGATGCTCTGCCCGGAGAGGTACCTGAGGCGGACGCTCCGGCCCTGGCCCGCTTTTCTCTGGCCTCTATCTTCGCCACGGCCCTGGGTGCGGTCAATCTCTTCGTTTTTATCCCGGTCATCTATTTCAACGGGTATTTCCTTTATACTTTCAACGCGGGCACCCCGGCCTTCCTGGCCATTCTATGCATGATTGGCGGCATCATAACAGGCATTATTGCCATGCTGAAACCCCCGGCCCGCGCGTTTTTCCGTTATGCGGGGTTCTGGATGAACATGCTGGCCGTGTTCCTCTACCTGTTCATGGCCTTTTATTACCTCTTTTTTCCGGAGGGAACCGAATTCTAGGCAGCAGGATTCACTGAAACAGCGGAAACCAGCCCGGGACGGGAGGCTTTACTTCATCCGCTTGATGGCGTTGCTCATATCCATGAGCATGGAATGGAAAGTTTCTCTCAGCTCCTGGGTCGAATGCTTTTCAAGGTCATGCGAGGTTACAGAGTCAGAATGGGCCAGTATGCTCTGTACCACCTTCTGACGGTCATTTTGCTTTTCGATCTCGATATTGAGCTTGGTCAGCGCGAGCTGCCTGTCGCTCAGCTTTGAGATATCCACCGATTTATAGAAGTTATCGTGCTCCCTGATGTAATTGATGAATGCTTCGCGGTTGAAAAACATAGGCGCTTTTTGCTTTATCTACGCAACGAAAGTAAAACAAAAAAATAAATTTCATTACCATGCCCCAATTTACTTTGGGTGCTTTTTGAACAGTTTTTTTAACGTTAAAGGCAAGCAGTACATGACTAAAACTAACTAGTTAAATATCAAATATTTATATGTATCAATGTTAGAGACTTAAAATCGCAGTCAACAGGTATGGAAAACGGTTATCAACATACCCGGCCGGATAGCGCGATGCTGGAACTGCGCGCAAACGGTCGCGCAAAGGGGTCAATACGCGCAAAATGTTTTTATTTTAGCAGGCGTGCTGACAAAATGCATATGAAGAGAATTCTTGCTTTCCTGCTTACCCTCTCCCCTCTTGCGCTGGTATCACAGGTAGATATTGTGAATATCAGCCTGACCGACTCTACGCTCAATTACCTCTATATAGGCGTAAACAATAAAGTGCGGGTGACCGGTACGGATGGCGATCTTGGCATGACCTCCAGCAGCGGCAAAGTGGTGAAAGATTCAGCGAGCGGAATATTCTATGTGACCGAGCATGTTTTTACGATCGATACGCTGAAGGTGTACAGGAACGGCCAGCTTATCCTGGCCAAAGATTTTATAACGCAAAAGGTCAATACCCCACGCGCGCTCCTGTCGGGACTGAAAGACAGTACCGCCACCCTGGTTCAGATCGTGCCCAACCCCGTGCTGACCGTACACATTCCTAACTGCGAATACAACTTCAGCGCTTCCGTTTCGTCATTTAAGGTCAGCTTTTACCGCAAAACCGGGGCCTTGCTCAAGAGCTATGAAGTGAAAGGCAACAAAATGAGCGGTGAGCACCTGGTCGTGCTTAAACAACTGATGCCGGGCGACAAGATAAAGTTCTCCGATATCAAGGTTTCCGGTACCGATACCTCCGTCCTTTTCGTTAAGCCGCTGACCGTAACCATCAAATAAAAGATAAGCAGGGCTTTTCAGTCCCTGCTTATCTTATGGGTTTTTCCGGACCGACTAGAATAAATAAGTAAGTCCAAGATATCCCCCATAGCTTTTCCTGGCCCCTTTTACGATCACGTTATAGGTATTGGGAGCCGTTTCCTTGCCGCGTATATCTACCAGTCCGTACACTCCCCTGAAGCCTACATCCAGGCGCAGGTTGCGGTCGGGGTTCAGGGCAAACTCGAGGCCGGCACCATAGGCCAGGCCGGTATCACCTTCTTTTACCGCTACCACCGCCTGCAATGAATCCGTTTCACCGGAGCCATAGGTTCTCAGGCTCGATCCGATGTTCAGGCCAAGCTGAGGGCCAATGACCACATTGAAATTAACCGGTTTGGTCTTGTCAAGGCTGAAAGAGACCAGCAGCGGAATATTGATATAGTTCAAATGCACCTCCCGCTCCAGCCCATGGTCCTTGTACTTCTGCATGATCTCAAGGTAATTCACTTCCGCCTGAAGGCCCAGGTTCTTATTGAGGTTGATGCCCAACATGGCGCCATAGCCCAGGCTGAGCGTAAAAGCTCCTTGTACCGTTTCGCCATTGTAGGTATTCAGCCTCAGTGAAGAAAAAGTGGGCATAAGACGGAACCCGATCTCGCCCGTATAGAGGTCAGGTTTGGTCTCCTCTGTTGTTTCCTGTGCTTTTACCGATGCTGTAGTTACAAACGTTAGTACAGCGTAAAATGCAATCAAAGCGTGCTTTCTCATCATGGTCGTTCCTTTTTGATTGATGGAGCAAAGTTACACCGTCCTGCCGGCCGCATCTTGCGGTATTCGCTGACCGGGTATTTTTTATAGTCAGGATGGCCTGTTTCGTTCCTGCATGGGCTGGACAAACGCTGCCTTACGCAGTATCTTTGCTGTTAAAATCAGTTGGGCAATGGCAACTACCGCATTAAAAAAGGACAGGGCAATGAACGTTGCTCTGTGGATCGCTCAGCTTGCGCTCGCGGCCATGTTCATTATGTCGGGTTTTACCAAGGTCACCATGCCCCTGGATAAGCTGATGATCCAACTGCCGTGGGTGAAAGATGTTCCGGCCGACCTGGTTCGGTTCATAGGCCTGGCCGAACTGATCGGAGGCGCTGGCGTGCTGCTGCCCTCCTTTTTCCCTGTTAAGCCTGTGCTCGTCCCGCTGGCGGCCATGGGGCTATGCGTTATCATGCTGCTGGCGGCCGTTTTTCATATAACCCGTGGCGAAACGGAGCCCATCGGCATCAACCTGGCGCTTGCCGGGCTCGCTTTCTTCGTGGCCTGGGGCCGCTTCAGGAAATTGCCAGTAACCGGCCGCAATGCCTGAATCCGCGCGCATTCGTATTTTTGCCTGATGCGATTCTTCCTGTTACCCGTTTTTTTGTTCTGCGCGGCCTGCTTCTCTTTCTCAGGCAATGAAAAATGGCATGCCGGGAGCGCTGGCAAGCCCGAAGGCAAGGTTTATACCCTTTGCTGTTTCATATCCGGCCCCGAACAGGACTGGAGCGCGGAGGGTAAAGACAGCATGATCGCATTGCTGGAAGAGGCCCAGGACTGGCTGAGCGGGCAGGCGAAACGGTATGACAGATCACTGACCTTTATCACTGGCTTTATCGGAAAGGATAAGGATATCGAGGTAGGAGCGATAGAAAGCGGAACCGCCAGCGGGCAGGAAAGCGTGGATTGGGTGGCAAGAGTGCTTAAAAATGCAGGCTACCCCAGCGGACTGGCCGTATACGATTCCATTACGGGCCTTATTGAAAGCGGCACCATGCAGGTGCTTATTTTCGCCAAGCAGTCAGGCATCAGCTATTCCTTTCCTTTCAGCAACGCCATGGACAAAGAGCTTTACTTCCTTGAGGGCACTTTGCTCTATGAAAAATACAGCAATGGCTATAGCCTGGCCTCTTCCTCAATTGCGCATGAAATGCTCCACCTCTTCGGTGCCTGGGATCTTTACCATACCTACGCGCAACCCAAAGACCGTGAAGACAGCGCACGCAAGATATTTCCTGACGATATCATGCTCCGGACCTCCTATAACATCAGCGAACTGAATATCGGCAAGCTCACCGCCTGGACCATTGGATGGAACAGCCAGTCGGAAGAATTTTATGAATGGTTCAGGCCGGAGACATCCAAATAATGCTACATTTGTTATATACCAAAAAACACACTTATGAAAAAGATCGCACTGATCGGCCTTTTCCTGCTTGCGGGGACCTGGTCCTTTTCCCAGCAGTATAAAGATTACTCCAAGATACCGCTGAAGACCGCTGCTGACTGCAAAAATGCCGAGCCCGAAATACTGGAAGCCGCCAACCTGGTGCTGAAAAGCCCCCTTGATGACGTGAACGGCATACTCAGCATGGCCTTTATCGTTGTCTGGATGGAGAACAGCGAACACACGTTCCAGATCACCGAGCCTGTGACCAAGCTTTACAGCAAAAAAACCAACAACCTGCTGCTGGGCGTGTACTGCGCTGCGCTCGCTAAATTCGTACTGGAGAATCCGGATAAGGAGAAGGACTCAAAGGCCGTACAGATGTATGCCTATAACGCTCTTGCCAACTATTGCGAAAAACCCGACAACAAAGTTAAGAGAACAATGAAGGTTAAAAGATTCATCAAAGCAAAGAGAAAGGGAAAACTAGAGAAGTATCTAGGCTATATCTAGCTTTTTTATTTCAATGTATGATAAAACAGTCCTCCATTTTCCATATTAGGAATCCCAGTGTATAACTTATCACCTATCAAAATAGCAGTATCTACATAATTAAATTCCTCGGATTTCTTGACATCTCCATTCTTCTCCAGGTAAACACCATTGGTTGGAAAACAATAATAAACACTTTCACCTTTCTTAAATATTTTGGGTATAACCTGCATATCTCCTACCACCATATTATCTGGTTTTTCAAATGGATTTTTATTTAGATTAGTCTTAACTGGAACTGGTTTAATCCCATGTTTCTCATAATCAAAAACGGAAGTAATATTTCCATCTTCACTCATTATATACAGTTCATCTTTCGCTTTGCTCATTGGGCCTCCCACTCTTGAACGTATTTGAACGAAAATTACTCCGCCAACAGATGCTACCGGATGAATCTCATACATCTTAAACGTTTTTACTTGTGGAATAGTCAATGACTTCCAAGTGCCGTTTTCAAAAGTTTTAATTTCCGTATACTTCTCAAAGTATGAAAAAGCATACAATTTTGAATTATGCTCAAACAACTTTATTATCATTGCATCAGTATCAAATGAAACTTTTTTCCAGATATCATTTTCTAATTCATATATATGGGCTTTAATCTTATTCCCTTTAAAAACCGTAGTGGTGACATAAATTTTATTGTTTATAGACGTATACTCCAAAGGGTTTAGATGCTCTTCCTTAAACACAATTTCTTCAGCACCATTTCCATTCAGTTTGAGC
>JBFLYZ010000056.1:0-24793 GCA_040756415.1 Bacteroidota bacterium | reverse complement strand
AATATCTGATTTATTTTTAATAAAACCCTCCCTTCCCGGAGGGTTTTGTTTTTTTATTCCAAACCTTGCCTCTGTCGGACCTGAAAAGTAATTTTGCCCATGCGCCTCACTATCCGCCTTTCGTTCTTTTTTCTGGTATTGGCCTGCTCCACATCGTTCCAGCATGAGCCGGGAGCCCTTAGTATCAGGATCAAGCTCATCGCTGAAGGCTTCACCGGTCCGGTGGTAATGGAAAGTCCCAAAGACGGCAGCGGCAGGCTGTTCATCTGCGAGCAGACCGGCAAGATCAAAATCATTAAGAACGGCAAGGTGCTGTCAAAACCTTTCCTGGATGTAAGCTCGAAGCTCGATGGCATCAATAAAATGTATTCCGAAAAAGGCTTGCTGGGCATGGCCTTTCACCCCCAGTATAAGACCAACGGCCGGTTCTTTATTTATTACAGCGCGCCCTCTGCCCAAAAATCATCCGACCATAAAAGCATACTTGCTGAATACAAGGTGTCCGCTGATGCGGATATAGCCGATGCGGCTTCGGCAAAGGTCATCATGGAGATCGAACAACCCGAATCCAACCACAATGGGGGGCAGCTCGCCTTCGGGCCCGATGGGTTCCTGTACATCGGCCTGGGCGATGGTGGCGGTGGCGGAGACGAGCACGGCAGCATAGGAAACGGCCAGGACCTTACCACCTGGCTCGGCAAGATCCTGCGCATCGATGTAAACGGCAAATCGCCTTATGCGGTACCCAAGGACAATCCCTTTGTCAATGACAAGAACGCCAAGCCGGAAATATGGGCTTACGGGCTGCGTAACCCCTGGCGTTTTTCATTCGACCGGAGTACCGGCAGATTGTTCTGTGCCGATGTGGGACAGAACAAGTGGGAAGAGATCGACATCATTGAAAAGGGCAAGAACTACGGCTGGCGTATCATGGAAGGAAATCACTGTTACAATCCATCCGAGAACTGCAATACGAAAGGCCTGGCACCGCCCATTGCCGAATACGACCACGGCATGGGCATCAGCGTTACGGGCGGCTACGTGTACCGCGGCAAGGACCATCCTTCGCTGAGCGGGAAATATATCTTCGGTGACTGGAAAGGCAATATGTATTATCTGGAGGAGGCTTCCGGCAAATGGAAGCTTCACGACCTGGTGCTGGAGGATAAAAAGGATAACGACCTGGGCATTAACATCAATAGTTTTGGCGAAGATGAACAGGGCGAGCTGTATATTCTTGCCCAGAAGTTTACCGGCACCTTTGCCGCCAACGGGGCCGTTTACCTGATCAGCGGCAAGTGAGCGCTGACACGCTCTTTGGAGAGCAATTTTGTCAAATGGCCACCCGATTTTACCCGACAAATTATCCGTTCCCACCGAATTTAGCTGACATTCTTGCCTGATCATTATCATTTTTGCTACAGGTATATTATTTGAGATTCGCGTTAAAACCTCACACATGAACCTGAACAATTTCACGATAAAATCACAAGAGGCCGTTCAGCAGGCTGTCCAGTTGGCTACGGCCAACGGCCAGCAGGCCATTGAGAGCGGCCATCTGCTCAAAGCCATCCTTGAGGTGGACGAGAACGTTACGCCTTTCCTGCTGAAAAAGCTGAATGTGAACCTGCAAATGCTGGAAAAGGCCCTCGACAGGATCATAGACGGTTACCCGAAGGTTTCAGGCGGGCAGCCTGTGCTTTCCGCACATGCCGGCCAGGCGCTTGCCAAAGCCTCCAACTTCCTCAGGGAATTTGGTGATGAATATGTTTCGATCGAACACCTGCTGCTGGGCATCCTGTCTGTAAAGGACACCATCTCCCAACTGCTTAAGGATAACGGGGTGACGGAGAAAGACCTGAAGGCCGCCATCCACGAGCTCCGGAAAGGCGCCAAGGTGACCAGCCAGAGTGCCGAAGATACGTACAACGCGCTGGGTAAGTACGCCATACACCTCAACAAACAGGCGCAGAACGGCAAGCTTGACCCGGTGATAGGCCGCGATGAGGAGATACGCAGGGTGCTGCAGATCCTTTCGCGCAGGACAAAGAACAACCCCATACTGGTTGGCGAGCCCGGTGTGGGCAAGACCGCCATAGCAGAGGGCCTGGCCCATCGCATCATCAATGGCGATGTGCCCGAGAACCTCAAGACCAAACAGATCTATTCGCTGGATATGGGAGCCCTTATTGCCGGTGCCAAGTACAAAGGCGAGTTCGAAGAACGCCTGAAATCGGTGGTCAAGGAAGTCATTTCATCCGAAGGCGAGATCATACTCTTTATTGACGAGATCCATACCCTGGTGGGAGCCGGTGCTGGCGAAGGCGCTATGGATGCCGCCAATATACTTAAGCCGGCCCTCGCCAGGGGCGAGCTGCGGGCCATCGGGGCAACCACCCTGAACGAATTCCAGAAGTATTTTGAAAAGGACAAGGCCCTGGAAAGGCGCTTCCAGAAAGTGATGGTGGATGAGCCCAGCGCTGAGGATGCGATCTCCATACTGAGGGGTATCAGGGAAAAATACGAGACCCACCACAAAGTTAGGATCAAGGATGAGGCTATCATTGCTGCCGTGGAGCTCTCGCAGCGCTATATCAACGACCGTTTCCTGCCGGACAAGGCCATCGACCTGATGGATGAAGCCGCTTCCAAGCTGCGCATGCAGATCAACTCCATGCCGATCGAGCTGGAAGAGGTGGAACGCAAGGTACGCCAGTTGGAGATCGAGCGCGAAGGCATCAAGCGCGAGAACGACAAGGAGAAGCTCGAACAACTGAACAGGGAGATCGCTGAGCTGAACGACAAACGCGCTGGCCTGAGGGCCAAGTGGCAGGGCGAAAAAGAAGTAGTGGAAGGCATACAAAAGGTGAAGGAGCAGATCGAGCAGTTCAAGTTCGAGGCTGAGCAGGCCGAGCGCAATGGCGATTACGGCAAGGTGGCGGAGATCCGCTACGGCAAGATCAAGGAAGCCGAGGGCAAGCTGAAGGACTTTGAGAAGAAACTGGCGGTGCTGCAGAAGGATGGCCGGCAGATGATCAAGGAGGAGGTCGACAGCGAGGACATCGCTGGAGTGATCTCGGCCTGGACGGGCATCCCTGTTTCGCGCATGCTGCAGAGCGAGCGCGAAAAACTGCTGCATCTCGAGGACGAGCTGCATAAACGCGTGGTAGGCCAGGAAGAGGCCATTGTGGCCATAGCCGATGCGGTACGCAGGAGCCGCGCGGGCCTGCAGGACAGCAAAAAACCCATCGGCTCGTTCATTTTCCTTGGAACGACCGGAGTAGGCAAAACCGAGCTGGCCAAGGCCCTGGCCGAGTTTCTGTTCAACAACGAGAATGCGATGACGCGCATCGACATGAGCGAATACCAGGAGCGCCATGCGGTCAGCCGCCTGGTGGGCGCCCCTCCGGGATATGTAGGCTATGATGAGGGCGGCCAACTGACCGAAGCCGTGCGCAGAAAGCCTTACAGCGTCATCCTGCTTGACGAAATAGAAAAGGCGCACCCCGATGTGTTCAATATACTGCTGCAGGTGCTGGATGACGGAAGGCTGACCGATAATAAGGGCCGGACGGTGAACTTCAAGAATACCATCATTATCATGACCTCCAATATGGGCTCGCACCTTATCCAGGAGAACTTTGAAAAGATGAACGAGCTGAACAAAGATGAAGTGCTTGCGCGTACGAAGCTGGAGGTATTCGACCTGCTGAAAAAGAACATACGGCCCGAATTCCTGAACCGTATCGATGAGGTGATCATGTTTAACCCCCTCACCCGCGAAGATGTGCTTCGGATCGTGGAGCTGCAGTTCAGGAACATCGAGCGCATGCTCGGGCAGAACGGCATCCGGATTACGGCAACGCCCGAAGCGCTCAACTGGCTGGCCGAGCTGGGCTATGATCCGCAGTTCGGAGCGCGGCCGGTGAAACGGGTGATGCAGAAGCAGGTGCTGAACGAACTGTCAAAACAGATACTTGCCGGGAAAGTGGAAAAAGATTCCGATATCGTGCTGGACGTGTTCAATAAGGAGTTCGTTTTCAGAAATCCCATAGAAAGCGATAAAAAAGCAGTGCCGAAAAAGAAAAAAGAGAAGACCTAATTTTTTGTGAACAGGACCAATTGCCGCCCTTCCCTGCTTTTGTTCCACACCTCAGTGTAAGCGGCTGTATCCCGTCTCAGCTCTTCCAGCATTATACCGGCCTGCACGGGCGCGTACCAGTCGTCCCAGATGATGAGCGATCCGGGCGGAACGGCTCCCGGTTCCCTGACGCGTTTCAATCCCTCCTGCAACGCTTTGTCAAAAGGGTCGATATCCAGGGCCATGCTCAGGTAATTGTGCTCGTAGTAATGTTTTCTGCCGGTATAACGCGCCTTTATTTCGGCAGCCAGCTCATCGGCCAGGCGCTGGTCGGGCATGCGGCTGAAATCCCTTGAGATATCAATGGCAGCGGGATTGGGAGTAAAAGGAAAGATCATGACGTAAACCAGGAGCAATGAGCGCAGCGCAACAGCCGCTTTATCATTCCTCAACAACCTGGCCGATAGGCCTTCGAACCCGCGGGCGGCTATAAGGGCCGCAAGCGGCACCACGCTGAGCAAAACGCGCGACAATCCCGCTGAGTTGAAAAGCCCCAGCCACCAGAACAGGCTATGCGCGAAAAAGAGCGCGAAAAAGCATCCATAGACCAGCAGCAGCTCCTCCGTAAACAGCGCAACGCGCTTATGACCCCCGGAAAACAAAAGATAAATAAGCCGGATCAGCCCGAAGCAGAAAAGCAGGCAAACGGGCACACCCAGCACGTAAGGCAGCAGGCCGGCATAATGCAGCAGGCTTCCCGAACCATAAGGGCTGCTCCCGTTCGCGTAAGGGTTCTGGATAAACACCCATAGTATTTCCTTTCCGGATAAAAAACCGGCCAGGGTGTATACCAAATGGCCCGCCAGCAGCACCGGCAACATTTTCCAGTGCTTTTTCCAAACGAAAAAGAGAGCAAACACACCCATGATGATCCATCCTTCTGAACGTACAAAGGGTAAAAATGAAATGACCAGCGCGGAACAAAGGCGCCTTCCGCTGAGCGCGCAGTACACCCCAAGCGTGAGCCCGAGCCCGAAAAGCGGCTCGGTGAGGCCTGAAAAGATGAGCACCGCGTACTCTACGGAAAAGAAAAGCAGCAGCGGTGCAACCCAGGCCGGCCTGATACCCAGCGAAGCAGCGACCCGGAAAACAAAAACAGCGGTAAGCAGGGCAACAGTGCAGTTAAACAGCTTCATTCCGGTGAAACCGAACTGGGCAAAAGGGGCAGAAACCAGAACAAACAGCGGCTTGGCCCAGTGATCGAGAAAGTTCTGCGGGTGATCGAATGCGTATCTCGAAAACAGGTAATGCATCACGCTATCGCCCGAATCACCGGTTCCGTCAGTCATAACTGCCGTTATGTACAGCAAAACGGCAAAAAGTCCGATAAGCGCATAAACAGCTTTCTTTTCTCCCGGCATTTGGACCTAAAAGTAAGCATTTTATATAGCCATGATTATCAGCGGTCTAGCGGCCCGTTGGCCAGGCTTATATGTTAAAAATTGTTAAACGCCTGCCCGAAAGGTTACTTTGGACAGATTCTTGCGTCTTACAGGCAGTAAAATAACTCTTATGAAGAAGGCGAAAGAAAAAAAGTCGGTGGTGAAGAGCCTTGGTGAGCGAATTAAGGTCCGTTTAGACAGTAAAACAATCATCATACTCCGCAGCAAGCAGGCCCTGAAAATGTGGCTGTCGAAATACCCTGACGCTAAAGTTATCGCTTAGTCCAGGTGTTCCTCTATGTTATCCATCTTCGCGTCTGAATAGGCGCCCGAGGTTGAATAGACCACTTTCCCGTCTTTGTCGAGCACGAAAATGTACGGCACATCCTTTTTGTCCATCCCCAGGGCGGTCTTATACTTATCGAGGTCGCCCTTGTAGATGATCACATAGGGATGCAGGATAGCATCCGTATCTTTTTTGATCTTTTCCTTTGCGGCATCGGCCGTTGCCGCCTTGGCGCCCGTGAACATGGGAATGAAGTAAAGGTGCACATCGTAGCTCATCAGCTCAGACTTGGCGATGAACTTCTCGTAAGCCGGATCGAGCCAGCTCCTGAGGTACTCCTCGGCCTCCTTGGAATAGGCCAGCGCAATGATCGAAGACTTGCCTTTCGTATCCTTGGGAAGACTGACCTTCTTGCCCTCCAGGGTTTCGCCCGATATATCGGGAAAAACGGTTCCGGTCAGGGCAGTGAAAGAAAGCAGGGCGGAAGAAAGGATCAGGGCCGCGGCAGGCAAAACGAGCTTTTTCATGTTACTTTTTTATGGCTTTTCAAATTTACTATTTCCCGTCAATCCGTAACTTTAGGTACTGCGTATATGAAGGCAAAACCACGAACCATGATCAAAACATCCGTTCTGCTGCTAACAGGGGCCCTGCTGGTCAAAGCCTGTTCCCTTACGCCTTCGGGCAGTACCGCTATGTCGAACCCTTCAAACAACAACAATGCCATGGATGATACCAATAAGATAGTCAAGAGCGAAGAAGAATGGAAGAAGCTGCTCAGCCCGCAGCAATACCACATTCTCCGCGAAAAAGGCACCGAACCTCCCTTTTCCGGCACCTTGCTCGAAAACAAGGAAAAGGGCGTTTACGTTTGCGCAGCCTGCGGCAACGAGCTGTTTACCTCCGATATGAAATTCGATTCGCACTGCGGATGGCCCAGCTTCGATAAGGAGATCGCGGGCGGCAAGATCATCACCAAACGCGATACCTCCTACGGAATGGTCCGCACCGAGATCATGTGCGCCCGCTGCGGTGGTCACCTGGGGCACCTGTTCGATGACGGCCCCACCGAAACGGGGATGCGTTATTGCGTCAACTCGCTTTCGCTGAACTTTCAACCGGACTCAACCAGTAAAAAGTAGCACGGTTTAATATCCAGCCCCCGCATTCCGGGGGCTTTTTTATTTTTGTACTGATGAAAAGATACTGCTTGCTCTTTTTATTCGCTTTCTCCTTCCTCCGGGTGTCCGCCCAGGGCAGCGACCTCCAGGTATGCCTGCACGAAAGCATGATCAACAAGCTGCTGGCCGCGCTCGGAAACTTCAGCGGGTCGGCCGATTACAAGGTATGGTTCTTTAAGGGCACATACAAATGGACCGTGATGAACCCGCATATCGAGCTGAAGCCGGGCAAAGCCGATTACATCTGTGACGTGAAGGTCGAGGACGGGCCTTTCGACTACCAGACCCAGGTGATCGGTGACGCGGAAGTGAGCTATGACCAGAAGACCAACCTCATCAGCGTGAAGATCACCAAAGGCATTTTCGAGATCTATACGGTCATCCTGGGCCGGAAATTCCATATTACGCAAATCGACCTGGCCGATTATTATACCGACCCGCTGACCTTTGAAGGGCCAATGACCATGGGCACCAGCATGGAGTTTACCATGCCCGACAACAGTAAAAAGACCATTTACATTACCCCGGCTGCATGCCTGCTTAACGTTGAGCACGACCAGGTGATCGTCAAATGCCAGGTACAGTTCTCGGAAATACCGCCCAAGCAGTAGTTTAGTCAGAAGCTGCTGATCCGGGTGACCGTTATCGTATTATTGCCCGTATACTCCGTTTTCCAGGTCTTTTCATCGAAGATGCGCTTGGCGTAACGGTAATACAACTGTATGCGGGCGGTGGACTTATTTTCGCTTTCGTTCTCGCGGGCCAGCCCCGTGAACTCATACGAGATCATTTTAGGATGCTCGGCCATAAAGGTGCGGATAATGGTGGATATGGTCTGCATTACCCGGTAAAGCTCGCCTTTATTGGTCACCACGTACTCCTCGCCCTCGTACTCATCATTGATCACACCGAACACGATTGTGGCTTTAAGTATATTGTCTTTCCTCCTGCCGAAACGAACCTCGTACTTGATGCCGCTATCGGTAGTGAAATAGTAGAGGCCGGCCGAACTGATTGCCGGGGGTACTATCTTATAATCCTCTACCTTTCCTGAGCTCATCGTGAACCTGTGTGTGTTTGAACACACAAATATAGCTTTTTAACAATTTTTATCAATTTCTTCCTCCTTATTGCTTTACCTTTGTTTAAACCAAAAATCTATCTCTATGGGAGTATTCACCGCTATCGCCCTGCTTCTGCTGACCATGACAGCGGGCTTCTTTCTGCTCGCCCAGGTACAAAAAGACAACCTGGGGCGTATATACCGCTACGCGGCTTATTTTGTGATCGGCTTCAGCTTTGTCGCCATGATTGTGGCCGTATGCTGCGGATTATGCCGTATGATGTGCAAACGGGGCGGCTGCGGCAAGGACAAATGCCATAAAGAGATGATGTATATGCACGGAGGCATGCATGGCGGTATGATGGAATGCGGCCCGGGCAAGAAGAAGATCATGATACAGAAAGGCATGGGCGGAATGAACTGCGAGAGCCGGCCGGGTTGCGGCCCCAAAGATGGCTGCCAGGGTATGGGCGATGCCTGCTGCGAAGGCCATAGCGGCAAGAAGGAAGAAGTGGTAAAGGACACCCTGATAAAGAAAGAATAAGTGCGATGAACCGCCTGGCTGCCGTCCTGCTTCTGCTACCACAGGCAGTTCTTGCATTCACCCCGCAGCCGGCAGTCATTAAGATCGATGATCTCGTAAAAAGGATCAATACATTCAGCGATACCACGTTTATTGTCAACTTCTGGGCTACCTGGTGCCCTCCCTGCGTGGAAGAGCTGCCCGAGATTGACGCCTTCGGCCTGAAGCATGAAGGCAGCAAGACCAAGGTGCTGCTGGTCAGCATCAATTACAAAGAGGATTATCATTCCAAACTGATCCCTTTTATCACCGAAAAGAACGTAAAAAGCGAAGTAGTGCTGCTCGATGAGCGCGACTTCGACCATTTCCCCGGCCAGGTGGATAAAACGTGGAACGGTGACCTTCCGTCAACGCTTTTCCTTAATAACTCCAAAGGCTACCGGAAAATGTTCCGGAAAAAGATCGATTGCGCCCTGCTGAGCCAGCAGGCTTCACATATTCATGCCCTACCTGCCATCCCCAAACCCAACATCATTAAGGTCAAAGACCTGACAGCCCGGGTCAACAAGTCCAGCGACACGATCTATATCGTCAACTTCTGGGCTACCTGGTGCGTACCCTGCGTGCAGGAGCTGCCCGATTTCGAAAAGATCGGCCAGGAATACGATTCTGCTAAGGTGAAGGTGATACTGGTAAGCATGGACTTTAAGGAAGATTACGATTCAAAGCTGATCCCCTTCCTGATCGCTAAAGACATACGCTCAGAAGTGGTATTGCTCGATGAGACCAACGCCAATTATTTCATCCCTTTGATTGACGACCGCTGGAGCGGTGCCTTGCCCGCCTCACTCATCCTGCGCAACGACAAGCAGGTAAAGGATTTTTACGGGAAGAAGCTGAGCTATGAGCTCCTGAAAGAAAAGATAGATACCCTCCTGAATTGATAAACCCGGGCTGCTGACCCGGGTCTATCCTGATTATCTGTATGCTTTTTTACTTTCTTTTGATCGTGCAGCCGACCGATTTGGTAGAGCTTACAGCCACCGGAACTCCGTCACGAATGGCATTAAGCGCCAGGGGCAGGTAACGCTGCTTGGCATTGACCATATCTTTGGGGTTATCATCAATGGCGCCCTTATAGATGAGTTTGCCGTCTTTATCGAACAGAAATACCTCCGGGGTACGGGTAGCGCCAAATGCATCAGCCATCGCTGAATTCGCGTCCACCACATAATTGAACTTGTAGTTATTGGCAGTGGCATGCTTTTTCATTTCCTCAAAAGAATCCACGCCTTCGCGGTTGGCCTCGTTCGAATTGAGCACGATCGTTCCTACCCCGAAGTTAGTAGCCTGTGAATAGGCCTCAGCAATACGCGACTCGTACAAGGTCACATACGGGCAGGTATTACATGAGAAAATGACAAGAAGCCCGTTCTTGCCCCTGGCATCATTCAGCGATATTTCCTTTCCGGAAACATCTTTCATTTTGAGATCAGCCTTGGGTATGGAAGTTCCGATAGCGATGGACTCGATAGCCTTTTCATCGCCAGGGCTGCGGAACGCGGTAATGACCAGAGCGGTAGCTACGACCGCGGTAAGGAGTGCAAATGATTTTTTCATAATGTATAAATGATTTAAGGGTGTTAGGCGCAATTTTGAAGGGCTAAGGTAAGCTTTTTTCCCGTGAAATCAAATTCGCCCACTTCATAGGGTAGCGTATCGGTTTGAGAACTTAACCCTCCCGAAAGCACAAAGCGCTCCTTTGCAGGGTTCCTCGGGCGGGGAAACACCGAGGCCGGAGAGCCTGCCTGGCGGGCAGGTTGCGGATTCCCTACCCTTCGTTGGAAGAGAATATCTTCTCCCTATACAGGAATTTGGTCTGGAGCGACTCGAAAGGCCGATAGACATAATAGGCATAGCCGTTACGTATCCGTATCTTCTGCACATAAGGAAAACTGAGCTTACTCACCCCCGCTATCTCTCCTGTGGCCGTACTGATCTCCTTGAGGTAGTAGAAGCCGTTTTTCAGGAAAAGGCCGTAAATGCTCTCCGTAACCTCGTCTTTCAGGAGCTGCCTGCGCCATTCCTTCCATTTTTCAGGACGATGGTAACTGATCTTCACCGAGTCCACCGCTTTGGCGTTCAGGTCATACTTGTACAATCTATCCGTATAATGGTCGAATACCAATACGGTATCGCGCACAACAAAGAGAGGGGCGTACAGGGGCGTAAAATACCTTGATTTGGTGAACCCGGTCATGTATGCCGCCACCTGGCGCTTGTCAATGCCCGTTTCCTGCTCCACCTGGCGGGCATAGAGCTTTTCCTTGGGTTTCAGGTATTCGTACTCAAAACTATATAACTGGGAGAGCGGCACATCGGTGATCTTCTTCAGTGCCGCGGCCGTACTATCCAGCTTATTGAAAGTGTAATAGGTAAACTCAGGGTAGTCATCGCGGTAATCCGAGAACAATATGCAGGGCCCTATGGTATCCACGCAGGGCATGATCAGGTACTCAAAATCCTCTTTTGATATCTGAGCCAGGACCAACTGATTATCCGTCAGCTTGATTCGGTATACCGCATTCTTGCAGATCACGTTCACATAGCCCAGGAAGTCTTTGAACAGTTGCTCCGCCTCTCCCGGAACAGCCAGCGATGACAGCTCCTGTTTGTTTTCCGTGGCCAGCACGATCTTGCTTTTTTTCAGGTCATCGTGCCGGTTATAGGTCAGCAATACCAGGTTCCCGCCCCAGAACTCAAAGTCCTCGACAAAGTAATTATTGTTGCCGATCACCGTATCGGGCTTAGCCCCCGGTGTAATGTCGACCGTAGGAATGCTGGTGAGGGATTTTTTCATTGTGATCAGTACCTTCAGCGTGTCTTTAACCTGTAGCTCCGTGGCTGTGATGAGCCGGCTGGCGGGATAATAGCTTATACAGGTGAGCTTAAGATGGATATCCTGCTCCTTTTGAACGCTCAGGTAGAACCTGCCCTTTATATTGGTCTTTGCGGTCAGGTTGCCAGCGGTAACAAGGGCGTCTTCCACCGGTTTTTGCGATTCAAAATCCCTCACTGTACCCTGAATGATCACCTTGCCCTCCTGTGCCCCGGCATGCAGGAACAGCAAGAGAAAGACAAGCGGAAATATGCGCGTTATAGTAGTCAAGGGTCGTAGGCTGGCGTATAAAGATGCAAAAAACCTTGCACTTTTAAGACGCGGGCCCCGGCCGTATTCCATAACCAAAAAGGAAAGCCTCCCCTCGCCTAAGGCGGGGGAGGCTTATGTGAGCGCAAGTCCGTAAGCCGGTTTCTGTTTTAATCTATCATTTGTCTGGGCCGGCATCGCTGCCTGGCTCGGTCAACCTACCCGTCCTGCCATTCCGCAAGCGGAATATAAGCGAGCCGCTTAGAACAGGACCTATTTGGTCTTTCAACTCCCGGGGTTTACCCCACCGCTGCGTTGCCGCTGCGGAGCGTGAGCTCTTACCTCACATTTTCACCCTTACCACGCCAAAGGCGTGGCGGTAATTTTCTGTGGCACTTTCCGTTCAGCGCCTTAACCGCGCTGCCTCCCGCGACTCCGCGGGACGGGATGCTCTCTGTTGTCCGGACTTTCCTCATCCCGCCTTTGGCAGGACGCGATAGAACGACTTGCGCTGCAAAATTACGAAAAATCAGCGTATGATCACCTCGGTGGCGCCAAAGCCATAGCGCTTGTAGGAGGCATCGTAATAGCGCAGGCCCTCATACGTATCAAGTATCTTCCTGATCTCCGACTTCAAACGGCCATTGCCGACCCCGTGAATAAAAATGATCTTACGGATATTGGAACTCAATGCCTCTTCAAGCGCCTGGCGGAAATAACCGATCTGGTACTCCAGCTTTTCAGCGCTGGTCATGGCCCGGTCTGCCCCCGGCAACTCGTCAATATGAAGGTCCACCTCGCGTTCAAGCTGCGCCATGCCCTCCGCATGCGATTTGGAAACGCGCGGGCCGCGCTCTTTCCTGCGCAGCATCTGCCCGATCTCTTTGGGGTTTATCTGTTGTATACCCGCCCGCTCCTTTTCCACCGCAAAAAGCTCCTCCCTGTACCCTGTTTTACCGAGGGCGGTATGATAAGCATATGTAGACTCCTTATAAAATTTGACCGTTTTCAGCCGCACCACCCTGCTTACCGGGTCGATCGGCAGATAGGGCATTTTTCTAAAAAAGATCAGGTCGATCCTGATCGTGGCATACTGTTCGAGGTCCCCGCGGTGAATGGTATCCAGCTCAATGACCTCGCCCGCGTTCAAGCCGCCCGCATGCAGGCATACAAATTCGGATTGATGCTTATAGGAAAAGGAAAAAGACACATCGTACCGGGTTCCGTTGACCAGGCATACATCCAGGTCGCTTTCAAGCAGCCTGTTTTGATCGGTCGGGCTGAAGAACAAAAAAATGCTGTCAGAGGCCTCTGGCGCGGGGGCGCTTCCGGTCTCACCCTTCGAAACGAGCGGGACAAGCTGCGCGACAGGGTAAATGTGCTCGAAACCGTCATCGGTTCGCACCAGGGCCGTTTCATCCGGAAAAAGTGAAATAACCACTCCCCTTCCCTTTTCATTCAGGAATGCTACCTCATCTCCAGCCCTGAGCTTTTTCATTCTTCCTTAAAATTATTAAATTTGCTTGGCTTGAAAACAAAGATCAAATATTTTTTACCCGTCTTCGCGATCGTCACGGGACTGTATTTCTGCTCCTGTCATACCGATCTGGCCCTGCCTGAATACAAGACCAGGAACGTGATCGTGCTGGTGATCGATGGTCCGCGCTACTCAGAGACCTGGGGCGATTCCAGCCATCAGTATATACCGCACTTCTCGGGTCTCGCTGGCCAGGGTACCGTGTTCACCAATTTTTACAATGACGGCATCACGAACACCATGAGCGGCCACGGGGCGCTCACCACCGGGTTCTACGAGAACCTGAACAATGGAGGCTTTGAAAACCCCATGTATGCTTCATTCATGCAGTATTGGAGCGAAAAATACCATGCCGAGGAAAAGGCCTGCTGGCTCATCGCGAGCAAAGATAAGCTGGAGGCCCTCAGGAATTGTAAGGACGTCTATTATAAGAACAACAAAATGCCCTCTGTCGATTGCGGGAATTCCGGGCTGGGCTCGGGGTACCGTAACGACAGCCTGACCTTTAGTAAGGTCATGAGCACGCTTAAAACCTATCATCCCCGGCTGATGCTCATCAACTTTAAGGAGCCTGACGCATCCGGCCATGCCGCGAACTGGAACGGCTACCTGCAAGGCATCATGAATACAGACCGATACCTGGGTGACCTGTGGAATTTCCTGCAAACCGACCCGTTCTACGCTAATTCCACTACACTCTTCGTGACCAACGATCACGGCCGGCACCTGGACGGGTGGCAGGATGGATTTGTATCGCATGGAGACACCTGCATGGGATGCCGCCATATCAACCTGCTGGCGCTTGGGCCTGATTTCAAAACGGGCCATGTGGAAACCGGCCGTTATGACCAAACGGATATTCCCGTGACCATAGCTGAACTCTTCGGGTTTGATATGCCGCATGCGCAGGGCGATGTAATGAGCACGATCTTTAAATGAATCATACCTCCAGCACGAAAGCCCCTTTTTCAGCCACCACGTGATAATCTATTCCCAGTTCCTCGCATTGCATCTTCCACTTCTTTACCCTTGAAGGCCGGTTGGAAGCATCGATAATGACGATCCGCGCGTCAAATATCCTTTTCAGTGTTTTTATGGCAACGTTACAATTATGCGATAGCACGATGGCCTCCGCTTTCACCGGTTGCTCATTGCGTATGGCCGGAAGCGTGTAACCGCGCGCCAGGCGGATAATGCGCTTGTCATAGAACTGGATGAAGCAGTTTCTGGCGTACAGCACATCTTCCTTCACTAAGGCACCGCTCTTCACCAGGAGGTTTTCCTTTATGCCCGAATCCCACCAGTTGTGCTTGACATGGAACAGCATGCGCCCCGGGTTGCTCAGCAGGGCGGAGTCGGCATACAGGATATTCCTCTTTCCGCTGATAAAGTCGATAGCGCTCATGCCGGGAACGCTGTACACGACAAAACGCTTCTGACGGTTCTCCATAAAGCTTTGTATCGCCTGCAGGCCAAGCACCACGATCAATCCCATCAGGGAATAGTAGAGATACGCCTTTCGTTTCAGGACAAGGAAAAGAACGAACAGGGCAATGACCGCGTAAATAAGCCAGGTCTCAGCGATCGAAATGGACACGCCCTGGATGATGGCATTCGGAATATCTTCCATCCATTGAACCGAACGGTTCAGCAGCCAGGTGGTCCATGAAATGGCCTGGCCCGCGAGAAAAGCGGGCCAGGTAAGCTTAGAGACCAGGAAAAGCACGATGCCCAGGAACAGTACCAGCATGGAAAGCGGGATGACGATCAGGTTGGAAAAGAGGAAAAGGTTGGGGAACTGGTGGAAGTACAGGAGCCCCAAGGGGAAAGTCGCCAGTTGGGCGGCTATGGAAACGCTCGTTATGGTCCATATTTTATCCAGCAGCCAGTTATCGGGCCGCCACCAGTCGTAGAGCTTGGGCTGAATGTAAACAATGCCGAACACCGCAAGGTAAGAAAGCTGAAAGCCTACCTCCATCACCAGGTACGGGTTGTACAGCAGCAACGCAAAACAGGATACCGCAAGCGTATTGAATATATTCGTATGATACCGGAACGTTACGCCAATCACGATAAAGCTGAACATGGTAACGGCCCTCAGTACGGAGGGCGAAAGGCCGGTAAGCAGCGCATAGAACCAGAGCGAGAGAAGAAGGACAACCGCTTTGACAACCGGCCCATAGCGGATGCGGTTCAGGAACGCGAACAGGAACGAGAGGATAAGGTACAATATGCCTACGTGAAGTCCCGAAACAGAAAGCACATGCAATGCGCCCGTGCTCGCATACGCGCTGATGATATCCGCATCCAGCTTATCCTCGTAACCCAGCACCAGGGCCGATGCCACCGCAAACTCATCACCGGTAATACCATTCTCTTTCATCACATCCAGCAGCTCATCACGCAGGCTATAGGAATACCTGAACAGGTCATATCCTTCATTCTTTCCCGTAAACTTCCAGCAATCAGACGGAACATAGGCCTGGTGATGAATGTTGTGGAAGGAGAGGTATTGCTTATAATTGAATTCGGATGGGTTCTGAGGTGGCTTCACCACGGCAAAATCAGCCTTCACCAGTATGCGATCGCCATATTTAATGCGGGCCGCTGCAGTATCCTTTTCAAAATAAAGCATCGCCCTGCCGCTTACGGGTATCCACTTGCCGCTATCATGAACAGCCATAACACTGGCGGCCACCTTCAGCGATCTCTCCTTCTCCAGCAAAGGCTCGCTGATCTTTACCAGGGCAAGGCCGGGGCGCTGAACCATCCGCGAAAAATGATCGCTTTTGTATATCTCTGTATTAAAGCGCGTAATGGAAATACCCGATAGAAAAAGTGCCGCGCAAAGCAGGGCACCGAAGATCATGTTATACGCTATCCTCAGGTTGAGCTTTTTCACGTATAGCCAGAGGGGAAGTATAAGGACAATGAGTAAAATAATGTACTCCAGGCCCGGAATGTTCTGCCTGAGGTAGATCTCGAACAATATTCCGCCTAAAAAAGGGAAAAGCAAGCGCAGGAAGGGTATCTGGGCCCAGGTGAATCCCATTCAGTAAAATTAATTCCTGCCGGTCAGATGAACAAATCCCTGTTGAGCCGGACAACCCCGGGATCGGCATTGAACTTGGCGGCCAGGGCCGAAGCTCCCTGCGACCATAGGAGGTATTCCTCAGCGTTCATCAACGCTGCACGCTCTATAATTGACCTGAACCTTTCAGGATCGGAAAGCGAAACATCGAAACCGGCCTTTGCGGCTTCCAGGCCTTTCCAGGGCGTTTGGTCGCTGATGATGACCGGGGTGCCGCTGGTCAGCGATTCGAGTATGATATGCCCGAAATTTTCGCTGACCGATGGCATGAATAAAAAATGATATTGCCCCAGCGTATCGTATATCCTGTTCTCCGGCAAGGCGCCCTTATAATTGACCGAAATATGCGCAGGCAGGCGTTTTATAGCTCCCTGGCACTCATTCCAGTAAACGGGATTATAAACCGGACCGTACAGGTCCAGGATAACCGGCTGCTGCACGCCCCTCAGCACGTTCAGGGCGAACAATTGATTTTTTTCGGGCGCTATACGCGCAACGCATACCAGTTCCAGCGCCTGAGCCGATTTACTTTTTAAAGCCTGGCCCGAGCCGGCCGATTTTCTTCCCAGGTTGGGCGCTAAACGTATCTTGCACGAGGCCCCGAAATATTTTTTCACCTGCCCCTCTTCGCTCCTGTCGGTAATATGAAAGGTAATACCGGAATAAAGCCCCCGCAGCCGAGCATAGGCCAGGAACAGTCGTTTCTTCAGCTTTTTTATTGCTAGCGCCTGGGGCGAGAGCATTCCCCTTACCGACAGAATGACCTTTTTCTTTTCCTCCCTGCTTAAAAAGCGCAGCGGGGCAATGGTGAACAGGCGAGAAAAAACGCCATTCAGCAATATGGCGTCAAACTGCCCCGACCTGACCAGCTTCCTGAGCGCGGCCGCGTTTTGCTCGGCTTCAGGCAGATAATATACCTGGGTTCCGTCAGGCAGCAGGTTCCACTGGCCCATGTTCACGCCCTGGTAAGGCTGTACGTCAGAATAGTCCTTATTTCCTGTGATCACATAAAAATCGAAATCATCCTTCAGGTGAGCCACCATATTAGCGCAGGAGCGTACCGGCCCGCCCGCCTTGTAACCGGGCAGGTACCAGTCGATAAGGATCAATATCTTTCTTTTAGCGCTCAATGTTGTTCTTTTTCAGCCAGTGCGCCAGCACCACAATATGCCACACTCTTGACCAGGGTACACCCGGGTGGCCCTTGATAAAATCATTCCATAAGCGTTCCACCTCTGCTCCAGCCAATATGCCCGAATCCCTGAGCCAGCTCAGTTGGTCCGCACAAAAGCCGCGCAGCTCACCGCGCATCCAGCTCTCCCAGGGAAGGGTAAAACCCATTTTGGGCCTGTGTATGATATCGGCAGGAAGTAGATCGCCCAACGCATCGGTAAGCAGTTTTTTAGGCGTATAAGGGTATTTATATTTATCAGGCACTGACAGCACGTACTCCACCAGCGTGTAATCAAGGAACGGAACTCTCACTTCCAGGGCATGGGCCATGCTCATCTGGTCGGTATCGCGCAGCAAGGTGTTTTGCATATAGGTCGACAGCTCTGCGAAGGATACCAGGCTGAGGTAATGCGAACTGCGGTCAAAGGGCAGCTTTGCGGATACGATGCGCTGCACCGCATTATCGTCTAGCTGCCTGGTAGCTATGAGGCCCGCGATCCTCTTTTCGGTAAGCACCTTGCGCATGAGCGGATAAACCGATCGGAAATCCAGGCGATCGAGCGACATCAGCTCGTACAGCTTATCTGATGCCACGCCCGGCCTCATCCTGGCGTACCCTGCAGCCGCGGCCGCGCGCGCGAAGGCGGGAACCAGGTTAAGCCACCCTTTCCGCTGCAGGCGGGCCATACGTTCAAACACATTGTATCCCGCAAACAGCTCATCACCCCCTAGCCCGGATAGCGCCATGGTGATCCCAGCCCTTTTCGTCTCTTTTGAAACGATGTAGGTATTCGGGCCATCGCCACTGGGATGGTCCATTGCGTCAAGCGCCCGGGGCAACTGCGCCAGAAACTCTTCCGGCTTCAATAATATCTCATGATGGTCTGTTCCAAACCTCCCGGAGATCAGCTTTGCGTACTTCGCCTCACTGAACTCTTTTTCGCGAAAGGTGACCAGGAAGGTCTTTACTTTTGTTCCCGAAACCCTGCTCATGGCGCCTACTACGGCACTGGAATCAATACCGCCCGAAAGGAAGGCGCCAAAAGGCACGTCTGCAACCAGCCTTCGCTCCACGGCCTTATAGAAAAGCGCCTGTATTTCCGAACAAACCCGTTCATACGGCTTTTGTGCGGTGTTCTGGTCCGGCTTCTTAGCGGCACTCCAGTATTCGCTGATGGCCAGATCTTTTCCGCCCGCCACCATGAAATGTCCCGGCAACAGCATTTTTACATCTTTGATGATGGTAGCGGGAGCGTGTACCGTCTGGTAACGCAGGTAATCAGTCAGCGCGTACCGGTCCAGTTTCTTTGGCACCAGCGCACTGGATAACAGGGATCGCAGTTCCGAGGAAAAAACCAGTATGTCGCCAGTATGGTAATAATACAGCGGTTTGATCCCGAGCCGGTCGCGCGCTATGAACAGCTTTTTCTCCTGCGCGTCCCATATGGCAAAGGCAAACATGCCGTTAAAGCGGTCGAGGCAGGCGCTTCCCCATCGCGCGTAGGCCGCCAGGATAACCTCGGTATCTGTGTTCGTGCGGAATATAAAGCCTCCTCCGCTGCCGGAGGGGGCCCGCTGCAGGTCGAATTTCAGCTCCCGGTAGTTATACAGCTCGCCATTATAAACAATGGTAAAGCGGCCCTCGTCAAATGTCATGGGCTGGTGCCCGGCCGCTGAAAGGTCGATTATGGATAGCCTGCGGTGCCCGAGCGCGATCCCCTCCTGCACATAGGTTCCTTCATCGTCAGGACCCCGGTGGGCCAGGCTGCCATTCATGGCACGTACCTTGGCTGCAGACAATTCTTTGTCCTGCAAACCCCATATCCCGTTAATTCCGCACATGCCTTACATTTAAAATCGTTTGCGCCCATATGGTGGGTGTGATGCGCTTAGCCAGTTGATTGCTCAGGCCCATCATGCCCGCAATGCGTTCGTCAGGGAGAGCGATGATCTTTCTCATCGCATTTTTGATGCTTTCCTTGTCCCCGGCCCGGAACAGGAACCCGTTGCGACCGTTCTCTAAAAAAGCGTCTGCAGCGCCAACCTCATCGCTCAGCAAAAGCGGGAAGCCGGCCGCGGCAAACTCATGCACCACCACGCCCCAGGGCTCCTTTCGGCTGGGAAGAATGAAGACCCCGCATTGGGCCATGTATCGTTCCATTTCACCGGGCTGAACAAAACCGAAATGGCGTATGGCAGGACGCTTCAGGGGTTGCACAGAGCCAGTACCCAGGCACCACAGTTCCCAGTCGTTAGGCGTTTCGCCCTGTAATTGCGCAAATGCCTCCCAGAGGTCACTTACGCCTTTAAAATCATAGTACCTTCCGGCATAAACAAAGCGGTGCGGAAAGGCATTCTGCTTTGTTTCAGAAGAAGAGGTATATACCCGGTCGAAGGCGTCTGTATCGGCAGAGTAGAAATTAAGAAGGATGTTATCATCGCTGAAGCCCAGTTTTTTCGCGAACATGCTTTGCCTTTTACCCGGCACCCAGCAATGGGTAAAGATCCTTTTGAGGGTGAACGGGGCGAGCCATGCTGCCGCGTGCTGCCTCAGCGTGCCCTTCCACTGGTTATCCAGGGCAAGAACGACCGGTATCTTTCCGGCAAAAGCCCGGCATACCTTCAGGTAATCCTTGTCGATCCAGCCGCTGCATACGATTATGTCCGGATCGATTCTGTTCACTTCCGCGAGCAACCCTGCTGAAGCATAATCTTGTCGGTTATACAGCCTCATGAAACCACCAGGATCTAATTGAAATGGCGCCTCGGCATTGACCGGGTAGCGAAAGACATGCACCACTGTAGATCTAGAGAGCTGTTGTAAACACGCCATCGTATAACCGGCAAGTTCAGTATAAAGAAAAAGTATCCGTTCAGACATTTCTTACGATGTGCTCATCCGGCACCTTTATTTCTTTACTTATAACACCCGTATAGTAATAGAGCCACATAAAAAGAGGAAATCCGTTAAGGAAGTAATTGCCCTGACGTAATAGATAGAGCAGTATGATGACCAGGACCGCATTGGAAACGATCCATAGGCGGTCTTCTCCATCGTAGGGATTCCTCCGAACATACAACCTTGTAATGAAAAGAGAGATGAACACAAGCCCGATAAGGCCGGTTTCCGACATGAGGCGCAACAGCATGGAATTGCCATCGGCCTTATTGAACTTGATATCGAGTATCTCCTTTCTCTTTGTCAGGGTATACTTATCGAAAGCGATCTGATGGGAACCCAGGCCGGTGCCAGTCAGAAAATTACTTTTAAAATTCTCTACTGCTATATGGTAGTTATTATACAGAACGAAACTTGATGAATTCACATTGGTGACCGAATAGTCCTTCTCGATCCACAGGCCGATGGAGGTATCCACACGGCTTTTAAACTCGGGAATATAATTATAAAGAACATTACCAAGAACGATCATCATGATCACCCCAAAGATAAGATTAACGATCTGCCCGTAATTGATCGTGATCAGAATAGCAATAATGAAAAGGCCCAGATAACCCGTAGAAGACGTGGTCAGAACGAGCGCGGTAAGAAGCGCAATGCTCTCATGCCTTTTCAGGAAGACTTTCTTACGGAAAATAAGGTTATATACCGCCACGAAACATGCGGGCCCAAGCATGATCCCGCATTGGGAGGCTTCCGAAAACACCGAATTCAGGCGGATACCAAAACCACCCTCCACCAGGCCCCATTTATTGAATATCCATTGATAATCGTATCCGGGCCTGAAGTTCACCATGTATGAAATAAACTGAAAGAGGCCAATATAGGAGACAATAACAGCGCCTTTCAGATAATAGTTGAATATTTTTTCCGGATCCAGCTTATAATATTGCATGACATAATAGTAAAAGGTTGTGGAAAGGAGCACACCAATAAAAATTTTGAAGAAAAGGGCCCAGGTATTGTTCCCGATCATAATATGCATGACCCCTGCCACAAGAGGGATAAGGAGTATCTGAAAAGGTTTCTTAGGTACTCCGTACCTCGAAATAAAAAAGGGGAAAAGAAACAAAAAGATCACGTAATGCAGATACCCTTCAAAAGGACTAGAAAAAAAAGTTATAGAACTTATGAAAACGGAAATGAATATTAATATGTCGAGCAGGTATCTTCTGATCATTCTCGGATTTTTGCATCATTGCCGCTTATAATCTTGGCAAACTTCTTTCTTTTACGGTTAAAGAGCGATTCAAAATAGCGGAACGATAACCAGGAAACAACGATGGTCAACCCAACAGAAAAGAGATAGAACATTACATTGGCCATCAGATCATTCTCCATGCCGAAGTATTGTAGGCCTCTTATAACAAAGACAATGATGAACATGTGATACATATATAGTCCGTACGAAATACTCCCTAAAAAGTCAAAGACCCTGTTCTCCATTTTGAGAAAAGACTTTTGATTAGCGGCCACATTCAGAATAATAATACAAAAAATCACCGAATACACAATATGAATACCGTCTTGCAGAAGTTCAGGAGTAAAGTAGATCAGGAGGGGTATCATAAGATAAGAAAGCAACTGAACCAGCGGATTGAAAACCAGGATCATTATCCTTTTGTTCTGGGTATAAAGGAAATAGGCCCCGAAGGCGCCTATTGACATGCATTCGATCTTGCTCATTGCCGCAAATTCCTTTATTACACCTATGAAGGAATTATGAGCGTGGCCTTCCGACAAGAACAGGATTCCGGCCTTCGCCACAACGATTCCTCCGGTCAGGACAAGCAACAAGACCAGAAACCTTCTGGAAAACTTGACAATGACAGGCCAGATAAGGTAGAACTGCTCTTCGACACCGATGGACCAGGCCTGGCCCGCATGCGGCACAGGATACCTGGTATCAAGAGCAAGAGCGAGGTTAGGCAGCATAAATAAGTTCAGTACGAGCAGGGGCCAGAAATTTTCCCGGAACGGCCCTTTTAACCATTCGATGTCCAGGAAACCGAAATGAGGCAGCACAAAAAACGCAAGCAGGATGAGAAGGTAATACAGTGGCCATATTCTAAGTATCCTCCGGATATAGAACTTTTTAATGGAAATCGTTCCTGTATTATCCTTCTCAGCGATCAGCAGGTACGTGATCAGGAAGCCGCTCAGGACGAAAAAAAAGTACACACCGAGCCCTCCAAGATTGAAGATTACAGGGTGAAGCCAGTTGTTATCAAGGCCAAGCTGCCCTTTAAGCAACTCCACATGAGTGATGATCACCGCAAATGCAGCCACGAAACGCAGGCCATTCAGTCCTGGGAAGTATATTTTCGGTTTATCCGGTTCCATGTCGCCTAGCTAAAAAGGAACTGATCTTCTCGATCGTGGCTTCAGCCACCTTATCCCAGAGAAAAGAATCCATGACCTTGGTTAATGATCTGCTCTTTCTCTCATCTGTTTTAACAGGATCCTCATGGATCATGAGCCGTATCGCTTCGTTCAACTGCGCCAAATTACCCGGCTCGATCAGCATTCCGTTCTGCGCATCGACCATTTCCGGAATTGCACCCACATCGGTCGCAATAACGGCCAACCCCGAAGCCATGGCCTCCATGATCACATTCGGCATGCCTTCCGAGTAACTCGGACAAACCAGCACATCGCAGGAGCGCATGATTTTCTGCATGCCCATCGGATCGGTAATGACACCGTGGTACGTTATGTTCGGGGAACTTATCTTATAGCGAGACGGCACTTCGCCTACGAAATCGAACTGAAAAGAATAATATGAATCCAGTTGCCTGAGTACACGGGTCAGTTCCTGCACTCCTTTTCTTCTTTCGTACCGGCCTGCAAAAAGAAATCTTTTCACTGGCGGAGTGTTCCGCACACGATCATTAAGCCATGATCGCTCAATTCCCGTTGGCACCTCGATTATCCGCGAAACGGGAACGCCCAATTGACCGATAATAGAGCTTATTCTCCCTCCATAGGAAAAAACGCAGTCACTTCCGGTAGTTATGTACCTGACAGGGCGTTTGAAAAGGAGCACCTGTTCCAGGTAAGAGCGAAGCGATGGTGCCGGCTGGAACATCTCGTACCCGTGAAAATTAACACCGATCGGAGGAAGATCTTTGCTCTTTTCTTTTTCATCGATGTACTTCCAGGCAGTAAAGCCCTTCGCATACACGAAATCCGCCCCGCCCGATTTCATGAAACTCTCGAATATGCGCCTGGAATAGACATAAGACTCCTTAAGATAATGCCCGAATCGCCTTCCCGGAGGAGGAAAATCAATCACCACGGGATTTACATATTCTCTTTCTTCTTCATCGAATCCTTCCAGCCTGGAAATATCCTTGCCGCTTAGGTTCGTGTGATAAAGATCAATGTACACCCTCTTTTTAGCCATGAATTTACATAAATAGAAAGAATGTTTTTGCATTCCTCCAATTGCATAGGGGTAAATTCCGTCAGTAAAAAGGGCTATCCGCATCAGGTGTTTTCGTTCAGATGTTCAAGCAGTGTACGGTAATGATCATTAAAGGCTTTCTTCCCGAAGCACCTGCGGCCCAGTCCGGCTATTCTCGCCTTTTCATCTGTACCAACGGTACCCAGTTGCAGCTTCATCTCACGGGATACTATATGACCACAGCTATTTTCGCGTATAAAAGCAGGGTAATCACCAACATTAGGGGTTATGATCACTTTAAGCCCGGACAGGAGGTACTCCGCGAACTTGACAGGAGAAGACACTTTGTTGGTCATGCTTTCTTCTCGAAGCAGGATACCGTAATCGCAAGCGGATAAATAAGCGAATACCTCGGATGGAGCCACACTCATGAAGATCAACCTGTCCCTATACACATCTAGTGCAGCGGAAAAATCGATTTTTTTATCCGTCAGAAACAACATCTTGCACCGTGTGTTCATTGCCAGGCACGACAGGAGGAATTTTTCCATCAGCCGAAACGACTGCCAGCCCGCGGTGGACCCGGAATAACACAATAACACCTCGTCTTCTTTGACTCCCATTTGCTTTCGCAGCATCCTGGTTTTACTTGCATCCGGCTCATGTTTCAGGTGTGCCGAATTCAGGGTACAGGGAATGATAACATAGCGATGGTCCGCATAGGTGAATTTGTCGCGCCAGTACTGAACCAGCTTTTCAGAAACCGCCAGGCGGAAATCACTGCCGAGTACGGCACTTTTCTCAAGCGATTCTATCTCTTCCTCTATTTTCTTTATTCCGGCAACTCTATACTCACTATACTCCGGAGTATAAGCTCCCCTCGCATCAAAACAAACCCGATCC
>JBFLYZ010000055.1:0-25328 GCA_040756415.1 Bacteroidota bacterium | reverse complement strand
TGTCAGGGTCTTTTTTGACATCAGGGTCTTTCTTTACTATGACATCCGGATCCTTTTTCACCAGGGGAACGCTGTCAACGGGCTGTACCGTTTTGGTGGTATCGCTGGCTATCAGCTCGCCCAGCACGATGGTGCGCACATAGGTTTCCTTCTGTATATCGGTAAAGTCATCGTAGGGTGTTTTGAGGTCCTCGGAATATACGTTGTTGCCGTTCACCTCTATGGTGAGCGTATATGGTTTGCCGGGAGGCAGGGTAACGGTGGTCTTGCCCGTGCCGATCACCGGCCGGAAATCCTTCGTTTCGCCTGTTTCGAGAGATATCAGGTGCATGACCGTGCTGGGATCGAGAGGATCGCCATTGCCGTTCTTCACGTAGAAAAGCATGAGAGCCACCGGCTCCGACACAGGTATGGGGATAGTGGCCATGTAAATGTCCTTTTCGCCTTTGCCGTCTTCGCGGTACGAGGCGAAATAGGCCCTGCGTCCATCGGTCGACATGACGTAGAAGATATCGTCATCGGTGGTGTTCATGGGGTACCCCATGTTCTCCGGCACGGTCCATCCGCTGTCGGTTTTCGTGGAGAAGAAAATATCGAAGCCGCCCATGGATTTGTGCCCCTTGGAGGAGAAGAAAAGGGTTTTTCCGTCAGGGTGAATAAAGGGGGCGTCCTCGTCATAAGGCGAGTTGACCGAAGGGCCCAGGTTGAGCGCTTTGCTCCAGCGCCCATTGGGCAACTTTACGCATTTGTACAGGTCACGTCCGCCAAAGCCTCCTTTGCGGTCGCTCACAAAATAAAGAGTGCTCCCGTCAGCGCTCACGCAGGCGCTGGGCTCCCAGGCGATGGTGTTCACATCGGTGATGTCGCCCGGCTCGGTGCCCAGCTTCTCGGGAACAGAAAAAACATTGCCGTTGAGCTCGCTCACGTAAATATTGCCGTCTCCCTTATCGTCCTTGTAAATGAATAGCTGCTGCCCGTCAGCGGAAAGGCCGATGGTGGCCTCATGGTCGAAGGTGTTGATGGTGGGGCCAATGCTTTGCGCCTCGGTCCACGTGCCATCGGGTTTGCGGTAGCACACCCATATATCCTCATAGAACTGGTCGTCTATGGTCCTGTTGTCCATTCCGCCTACACCGGGCCTGCGGGAGGTGAACAGGATCATGCTTTCATCGGCCGTGATCACCGGGCTGTAATCCGGGTAGGGCGAGTTCACGCTGTCGCCCATATTCGTAATAATGAAATTGATGGGCGCGTTGGTCAGGACCTTGCCGTTCTTGCACCATTCAATGCGGTGGTTGATGTCAGCGATCACATCGGTGTTCTTGGCGCTGATCCGGGTCTTGTATTTTTCGAAGAGGGCTATAGCCTCGTCAAACTTATAGTCGAGGTGGTAGGCCACGGCCAGGTAGTACATGGCTATCTCGGGCGCGTTGCGCTCGGAGGCCTCGAACTCCACGTATTTTTTGGTGAGATGGCGGTTGGCCTGCTCCAGGTAGGGTATGGATTTGGCTTTGTTCGTAGCGGACTGCAGGTAGAGAAAACCGATCTTATAGGCTACATTGGCATGGGCGGTGTCCCACTGGTGAAGCTTAAGGAAGGTTTTGAGGGCCGTGTCGTAGAACTGCTCCAGTATCATCAGGTTGCCCTGCTCGAACAGGTAACGGAACTCTTTTTTATCGAAGGAAGGGGGTTGGGCGAGGGAAACGGTAAATGAAAAGACCAGTAAGATGAGCAGTGAACGAAGCTTCATAAGCGGTTAGCGTAAGGTTTTTACGGGCATCCGCAAAATTAGGGCTTTGAGGGGAAAGGGCAATAGGGAGGGGGAATTGTTTTGAACAGGTATGGTTAATAACTATGCGTGGCGGACCGGCTGGTCCGCATGCCTGTTTTGCGAATGAAAGCGGCTCAGTTTGCCACCGCTTCGCTCATGGCATCGCGTACGGCAACGATCTCCTCGGCAATGCTCCTGCAATGCCTGAGATTGGAGAAGAGACCCAGGTCGGCCAGCGCATGCCTGCGCAGATGGCCCATGATCTCTTCGGTGCCGGCACCGTTCAATGCCAGTCGGTAGATCTGCTGAACGCAATCTGCGTGCTCCTCGCTTTCGGCAATGTCATCATCTCCAATGCTGCTCCACTTGTCCCATAACAGCCTGTCGATGGTGCGATACAGTTGTTTTTCACGGGTATTCATGGTAAGTAAGTTTTAATCTAATTTACCCAGAAACAGGCAAACCGTCAAGGTTTACTTATGAACAAGGGGAATAAGGGAATAAGGGAACAAGTATTATTACTTCTTCAGCCTGGGATCCAGCGCATCGGTCAGCCCCTCGCCCGCCAGGTTGAACACCGTAACGGTGAGAAAGATGGCCAGTCCGGGGAATATGGCCAGCCACCAGGCTGTGGGCGATTGCCGCGCTGCAGATAGAAGCGAGCCCCAGGTCAGGGTCTCGGCCGGAACGCCAATGCCCAGGAAAGAAAGCGTGCTTTCGATCAGGATGGCGCTGGCTATGCCGAAAGCCACCGCGATGAGCACGGGCGAAAGGGAGTTGGGGATGGCGTGCTTGAAGATAATGCGCCACTCCGGGAAACCCAGAGCGTTTGCGGCTTCGATGAATTCAAGGTTGCGTACTTTCAAAAGTTCAGCGCGGATGAAGCGCGCGATTCCGGTCCAGGAGATCACACCGATGATGACCATCACGATGTAGATAGATGGCTTTTCTACAATGGCCGAGATAGAAATGATCAGGAAGAGGGTGGGTATGCTCAGTTTGATCTCGATCAGGCGCGATACCATGATATCCACCGGAATATTGATGCGGTAACCGAACCAGGGTATGCGTTTGAGCGGTTTGGCTGCCAGCCTTCCGGCCAGGAATACAGCGATCATGATCAGCGTGCTGAGCAGGAACTCCCAGAGGAAACTGACCAGGGAAATGGCGAACGAATCGCGCAGGATATAGCTCCTGGATCCGAAGCCCCAGAATATGCCGAGCAGGAGGAATATGCCTCCTACAATGACCGTAGCGCGCGAAGCCTTAAGGCGCGTATCCCCGAAATACCCGGCCATGGCGCCCAGGATGATGCCGATCAGGGCGGAAATGCTCATGGACACCACGCCCACCAGCAGGGCGATGCGCGTGCCGTGTATCATGGCCGAGAGCACATCGCGGCCGATCTCATCGGTACCCATCCAGTGCCGCCAGAAATTCGATTTGATATCCTGGTCGCCAAAAGGGCTCACCGAGTGGATGTTCTTTTCATCCTGGTTCTTGGGCAGGTAGGGCACCGGGGGGTAAATCACCCAGTCGTATTCCAGCTCGCTCCATTCTATGTTCTGAAAATCACTTTGCCAGTTGGCCAGGCCCAGGTCGACCGCGTACGAGCGGAACACGGGGAAGTAGGTGCTGCCCTTATAGCCGCAGGCTATGGGCTTTTCGTTGGCCAGGAAATCAGCGAACAGGGCGATGAATACCAGCACATAGATAAAGCGCAGCGACCATACCGCCAGCTTGTTCTTCCTGAACTGCCTCTTCGTATTGGCCCAGAAGCTTTCATCCTTCCGTGCCGCGCCATATTCCCCCAGGCCTTTGTCCCTGCGCGAGAACGGGTTGAGGATGTATCTGAAAATGTTTTTCATGCCTTCGGTCTACTTCTTTCCTGAAAATGATATTCTCGGGTCCACCGCAGCGTACAGGATATCGGCTACCAGCGCCCCTATCATGGTGAGCGTTGCGGTGAACATCATGGTGGTGAAGATCACCGGGTAATTGCGTGCGTAAATGGCCTCGATGGTAAGCTTGCCCATTCCGGGTATCTGAAATATATACTCGATGATGATGGACCCTGAGATAGCATAGGGGAACACGTTGGCGAAAAGCGTGATGATGGGAAGCAGGGAGTTGCGGAAGGCATGCTTCCACACTACGGTCTTCTCGTCCAGTCCTTTTGCACGCGCGGTGCGGATGTAATCCTGCCCGATCACGCCCAGCATGCCACCGCGCATCTGGCGCGAGATAAAGGCCAGCGAGGCGTAGGTCCAGCAGAAGAGCGGGAGTATGCTGCGGTAAATGGTTTCGGTGAATTTGTACGAGAAAGGGGCGTCATCCGGAATAGGGTCCGAGCCCGGGGCGGGGAACCAGCAGAGGTAATCACCGCAGCAGAGGTAAATGACCAGCATGGTGCCGATCCAGAAGTTGGGCAGTGAATAGAGCATGAAGAGCACGGATGTGGTTACGCGCTCCCTCATCTTCCCCTTATGAATGGCAGATCGCACACCGATGGGGATGGCCAGCGCATAGGCCAGTATGATGGAAAATACGCTCAGCCAGAGCGTGTTCGGCAGGGCGTCCATCAGCACCGATTTGACGGGGCGCTTGTCCTGGTACGACATGCCGAAATCGAATACCAGGAACTTGGTGATCCAATTATGGTACTGGTTGTTGAACCCGTACCAGTGTATAACGGGAATGTAGCGGTTAAGGATGTTCTGCTTATGGATCAGGTCATCGTAATTCCGTTTCAGCGCGTTATAAGGGCCGTTGATGTCCTTCAGCGCGGGGGTGGAGGTGAAGATGTAATCGAGGTTGGAAAACACGAAAGTGATATCCGAATCGGAGTACTTGTCGTACAGTTGCGCGGTATAATCCTTGGCCTTGGCTATCGCTGCCTTTGTCTTTTCATCCCTGGGAATGTAGTAGTACAACTCCATTTCGAAGTTGCGTATGGCCTTGTAATAGGCGGCTACATCTTTCCAGTTGCCATATTGGTAAGCCAGGCGCTCGAGCGTGTTGCGGTGGTTGCCTTTGGATATTTTGTAAAGGGTATCGGTAAGGGTGGCGTTGGTGAACGAGAAATAAAAAATAGGCAGGTCGAGGCCGAGCTGGTGGCGCAGGTCGTTATAGGCTTTTTCCGTTGCCAGCTTCTGCGATGCCTGTCCCTCGCCACCCTGGTTTTTGTTGAGCATGCTCTCCACGGGATCACCGGGAGCGTTGGTGCTGATCACGAAAGTAAGCAGCGATACTGCGATCAGTGTTGGGATAAAGATCAGTATTCGCTTGAAAATATACTTGAGCATCAGCTTGGGCTTGGGGTATTTTGGTCTATTCCTGTCCTGCTAGCTGGAAGCCTGCCTCCCAGAAACCCGGGCGCATGACAGATGTTTCCGCATTGCTGAAACGTTTGTGTATGGCGATACGCTCCGTAGGCGCGAAGAGGTAAATGTACGACACCTCATCGTAGAGGATGGCCTGAAGCTTTTTGTACAGCGCTGCCCGCTTGTCCTCATCCAGCTCTACGCGAATGGAATCGATCACCGCATCCGATTCGGGGGTGCCGAAGCTGACGTAATTGGAGCCGTTCAGCGAAGATTCGCTGTGATAGATCTGTTTGGGATCATTGGGCGTAGGAGTGCCTATCCATGAGCCGCAATACATTTCGAAATTATGGTTCTTCAGGTTATCGAGGAATACCGCCCAGTCCTGCGGCACTACATCCACCTTGATGCCGACCTTGCGCGCTTCTTCCTGGAACATGAGGGCCATGGCTTTGCGCATATCGTTACCCTGGTTGATGGAAAATATGATGCTGAAATCCTCGCGCTTGCCGTTGATGGTATTGTCGAGCGTGCCGTCACCGTTGCTGTCCTTCCATCCGGCCTCGGCCAGCAGTTGCTTGGCCTTTTCGGGATCGAAGGGGCGAGGCTTAAGGTCGGTGTTCAGGTTCTTTTTGTTGGACGGATGAATGAAGCCGACCACCCGCTCGGCAAGCCCGTAGTACACGGTTTGTATCATTTTGTCGGCATCTACGAGATAGGCCAGGGCCTGCCGTGTTTTCTTATCCCCGAACTTGGGGTTCTTGAGGTTGATGCCGAAATAAAGATAGGCGAGCTGAGGGGGAGTATGCAGCACGAAATTTTCCTTGATCTTGTCCGAATTGGGCAGGTCCACGAAATCCTTCGGTTTGATGCCGTACATCACATCCACGTTACCCGCCTTCAGGGCCACGATAGCCGAGGTCATATCGTTGATGGTCTTATAGACCAGCTTGGTGGCATTGGCCTGGAAACGCGAGTTCACCTCTTTCAGGGCATCGCCCCACCAGTCTTTCTTTTTCTCCAGCACGATCTGCTGGCCGGTGGTCCAGCTTTCCAGCTTGTAGGCACCGCTGCCGATGATGAAATCTTTTTCACGCTGCCGCTTTTCCGAGTTGAAGTCGGTGGCAAATTCGTTGATCTTGGGATCGTTCGCCAGCTTATCCTTTTCACTGTTCAGTTGGGGAATGGTAAAATCGCTCATGAGCCCCTTGGGGTCGTATGCGTATATGGGCAGTATGCCGTAATCCCCGCTGGAGGCTTCGGCCAGGATGTAGGTCTCTTTGCAAAGCAGGGTGAATTTCTGCGGATCGTCAGGGTAATGAACAAAATCTTCGATGAACTCGTAATAGGGCTTAACGTGCTGGTTATTGACCTTGGGGTTCTTGATCACTTTGATGGTGAACTCCACATCCTTAGGCGTAACGGGCGTGCCGTTATCCCATTTGGCCTCTTTGCGGATGCTGTAGGTGATCTTCAGCTTGCCTCCCTCAATTTTCTCGATAAGGGGGCGGCTTTGGGCCAGTACGGGCACCAGCTCGAGGGTCTTGAAATCGATGGCAAGAAGGGATTGAAAAATGTTAGGTAGTATGTAACCAGCGCTGGCATCGGTATAGCAGATCGGGTTGAGCATCTCAGCATCGCTGAGCTCATGTACTTTCACCTCATTTTTCTTAGGCGTATAGGAAGAGCAGGAAGGCACGAAAAACAGGCAGGAAAGCAAGGCAGATATACCCCAAAACCTCACAAAAATTCTGATTCTCATAGACATACAGTTATTGTTTAGCAAACAGAGTTGCAAATATAATATTCCAATCGATAGCTTTTTCCGCTTTTTGCATAAATGTTGGCCCCCCCGGATAAAAAGTTTAAAACCATCATTTCTGGCAACTATTTTCTAAATTTGCCTCCCCTTTTCAGGAGGACGGTTTAATTTTTTGCCGGCAGGTTAGGAAGCAGTGAACGGGGAACGGTTTTTCAAATCCATTAATGGTTATATTTGGCTTAAGAAAAACAATATTATTTAAGAGGAAGGTGGGTGAGAGGCTTAAACCAGTCCCGAAGGGATGCCTTCGGCACAGTTTGCCGAAGAAAAGTTCTTTATAAGTACGTTTTTTACTATGAAGCAGTCATATTATGCGTACATTCTGAAGAGCAGAAGAGATAATGGGTATACTACGGAAGCACGGATAATTTGGATAACAGGCTGAATAAACACAATGCCCAAAAGGTTAAATCAACAAAGAGCAGGGTTCCGTTTGTTATTCATTATTATGAAACTTTCGCAAGTCGTAAAGAAGCAGTAAACAGGGAGCGGTTTTTCAAATCCATTAATGGTTATATTTGGCTTAAGAAAAGCAATATTATTTAACAGGAAAGGTGGGTGAGAGGCTTAAACCAGCAGTTTGCTAAACTGCCGTACGCCTTTAAAGCGTACCGCGGGTTCAAATCCCGCCCTTTCCGCAGTAAGTCAACAGCCCCGTGCATAGCGGGGCTTTGCATTTGTAGAGGCGACCGCCCGGCTGCCTGCCAGATCCCTGCACCGCTGTTTTTGTATGCATGAATAATTTCATACTTTTGCTTCAGAGATAAACATTCGGAGTTTTAATCAAAACCGGGAGCATGTTCCACGCCCTTGCTCTCTTAAAATGATCCGATTTTCTGAAACGACTGCACATTCTTGCAACGAGTGCGACACCCGAGGTGTTGTTGGACCCGGGCACAGGTGATTTTTACATCACCGGCTCATCCTTTTCCAATCATTCTGTAGAGTTTTACGAGCAGGTCATTGATTTCCTGGAGCGGTACGTCACCGAGCCGCTTCCGGTAACGGTGCTGAACGTGAAGCTGACCCACCGTAACTCGGCAACCGACAAGTGCATGATACAGGTGCTTGAATCGCTGGCCAAAGTGCCGGCACAGCGCGCGAAGGTGATCGTCAAGTGGTATTATCCTTCAGACGATGACGATGATGAGCTCGAATACGCCAAATCGCTTGCCGGGAGCATCGATGTGGCGTTCGAATTCATTCCCTATTAGGGTCTATCGTTTCGGTAACATTCCCGTCCACGATCCTGATCACTTCCCAGATGCCGGCTTCATTCATTTTCTCAATGATGTAATAATCTACGCCCGTATCCCAGCCCTCATAAGCGGTCCAGTTCAGAAGTATCTCCTGGTCAACGCGCTTGGCTTCCAGAAGTATGCTGGAGCCGCTGTTGCTCATTTGTCCCATCGGGCCGCAGGCATTGGCCGCCTCTACCCTGTAATAGTAGTTCTGCTCCTGAACGTTCACGTCATTATCGATGTACGCAAAGGCCTGCGCGGGTACCGTGGCGATGAGGGCGAAGGAGATGTTGTCGGTAGAGCGGTAGATGTTGTACGATGAAACGGCCTGCGGCTGGGCTGGCGCGGTCCACTCGGTGAGTATGTACTGGTCGTCAACTACGGTAGAGCGCACTACAGCGGGCTGCTGGTTCATGAACAGGTGTACGGCCGGCCGTGCTATGGAAGTGTCGCTGTTGGACGCGATCAGGTTGCCGTTCAGGTTGCAGGCCTTTACGCGGTAAGCGTAATGTACCGGGCAGGCAATGCCGCTGTCAATGATGGCGGTGGTGGTAGCAGGCACTGTTGCTACGAGCACAGGCGTGCTGTTGCCCTGCTCCATGCGGTAGACCTTGTAGCTGCCCACCACTGCACCGGCATAGGCGTTCCAGCTTACGGAAATGTGCGCGCCTGCACTTGCAGCCGTCACGTTGATGGTGCAATGCTCGGCAAGGCTGTCGAGCGGCAGTGCGTTTCCGCACAGGTCGGTGGTCTGCACCTTGTAGCAATAGGAATGGTGCAGGGTGTTGATCGACCCCGAGTCGGAGAATACGCTGTTGCTTTGATTATAGACCTGGCCGGCCTGAACAAAGCTGCCGGTCTGGGGGTCTTTCCTGAATATGGTATAGTGCGAGAAATCGCTCGCAGCGGAAGGGATCCAGGCCAGGTAAGTGGAATTGTTGCCGGTAACCGTTGCCGCCAGGATGGAAGAAGCTGCAGGAGGACTGGCCGGGCTGATCGTTACCGGGTTGGAAGAAGCGAAACTGGCCGTGCAACCCTGCGCATCGGAAACGATCAGCGAAACGGTGAATTGCCCGGATAGCTGGTAGGTATGCGCGGGATGCTGCAGTGAAGAAACATTCCCGTCACCAAAGTTCCAGCTCCATGAAACAGCCCCGGCCGACAGGTCGGTGAACTGAACCGGGGTGCTGTTGCAGTTGCCGGCAGATGTAAAGCTGAAATTGGCCAAAGGTCCTAATACGGTGATATAATTGGGTCTTACAAGCGTATCGCTGCATCCCAGCGCATTGAAGACAACGAGCGAAATGGTGTAAGTGCCTGGCGTGTTGTAAATATGAGAAGGATTGGACGCTGTAGAAAAGCTGCCGTCACCAAAATCCCACGACCAGGCCGTTGCCCCCAGCGATTGGTCGGTGAAGGAGACCAGGGAAGGTGCGCAATTGGCCAGGCCGGGCGATACAAACCCGGCTGTGGGTTTCTGAATTACGATAGGGCCGCGAACGGTAGTGTCGCTGCATCCGCTGGCGTCCTGGGCTACCAGGGTAACCAGGTATGTGCCATTGCTGGTATAGGTATGCTGCGGGTTTTGCTGGGTGGAAGTGAACCCGTCACCAAAATCCCAGGCCCATGAAACGGCATTCAGGGAAGAATCGGTAAAGGCCACTGAAGACGGATTGCAGCCGCTTGTAGCCGACATGCCGAACTGCGTACGGAACAATTGAATATTGCTCTTCGATGCCGTATCGCTGCAGCCGCGCGCATCGGTCACAACAAGCACCACGTTTCCGGTAGGTGCCGATACGAAGGTGTGGCTCGGGTTCTGCTGGGTGGACGTATTGCCGTCACCGAAATTCCAGTACCAGGAAACGGCACTGACGCTTGAATCGGTAAAGATGGCGGTAACAGGCAGGCAATAGCCCTGCTGGCTCATCCCGAAACTGGCCGATACCATTTGCACGTTGATTGTCTTGGTGATGCTGCTGTTGCAGCCGCTGCTGGTATACGCGGTAAGCGTTACCTGGTAGGTGCCGGGTGCCTGGTACACATGGGTGGGGTTATTGGCCCAGAGCACGGGCGTATTGTCGCCAAAGTTCCACTTCAGGTTGTACTGGGGCGGCAGCGAGATGCCGGTAGAGAGGCTGGTAAAGCCCACGCTGAGGGCGTTGCAGCTCCCGTTCATGGCCCAGGTAAAGTCGGCAACCGGGTTCCTGATAACAACCTGGTTGGGCAGGGCGAACAGGCGCTGGCACCCGTTGGCATCCGTAACCGTAAGCGTTACCGTATAAGTGCCGGCCGCTGCGTAGGCATGCGTGGGATTGATCTGTGCGGATACATTGCCATCGCCAAAGTTCCAGGAGTAAGCCGCATATCCGTTCACCGCGCAGGTAAAGGCAATGTTCTGCCCCGCGCAGGCATCGTAATCATTTGCCCACACCGGGTTGCCGGGATTCTGGAAATAGGTCTCCGTGTGAGACGACAGGCAACCGTTCTGGCCTGATGCGGTGAGCGTAATATGATACGTAGGGTTATTGCCGTTGTATGCGTGGACCGGATGCTGCAGGCTGGAAGTGGTGTAGTCGCCAAAGTTCCACGACCATGCGCTGGCATTGACGGAAGAATCAGTAAGCGCTACGATGTTGTTCTGGCAGTTGCTGATGCTGGCCACAGAAAAGGCGGCCCTTACCTCGCGCGCGTTGATATGGCCGGTGTAATAGACCGTATCGGGCGTGCCTGAAGGGTAATAGCCTATCATGGTCACGGAGTAAATGCCTGCGCTGGTATACGTATGCGTTGGATTTTGCTGCATGCTGGAGCTGTTGTCTCCAAAATTCCAGCTCCAGGCCGTGGTTCCGGGCAGTATATTGGTGAAGCTTACGTTTAAGGGTACGCAGCCTGAAAGAGAAGAAGAGCTGATCACGGTCGTATTTCCCGAGCCCGTATTATTCCCGGTATTGGTATTGCATGCGTTGAGGTTCACTGCGCTGCTCAGCACAACCGTGTTCATGCAACCCGAGGCAGTGATCGCGGTAAGCGTTACTGAATAAAGGCCGGGGCTGAGATAGGTATGAGCCGGGTTTTGCTGGCTTGAAACGGAATTATCTCCAAAGGTCCACTGCCAGCTCACCGCATTCGGGGCGCTGGCCGAGAAGCTGACGTTGAACGGAGGGCACTGGGGTGCGCTGAAGCTGACCTGGGGTGCGCCTCCCTCGGCTATAATGGTTCTGAAGCTGGGATAGTACTGGGTGCAGCCATTGCTCACCTGTATGGCGAGCTTTACCGTATAGGTGCCGGCCACGGCATAGGTATGCGAAGGGTTCTGCAGTGTGGAAGTGTTTCCGTCACCAAAGTCCCATGACCAGGCATAGGCTCCGTGCGTGGCATCGGTAAAGCTGGCTGTGAAGGGTACGCATCCGGTGATGGCCGGAGGGGCGGAGTAGTTCGAAACAGGGTTGATGACGTTGATGTAAGCGGTGCGGATCATGGAATCCACGCAGCCCACCTGGGTGTAAGCGAATAGCTTTACCGTATAGCTTCCCGGCAGAACGTAGCTGTGTACTGGATTCTGCAGGCTGGAGCTGGTTCCATCACCGAAACTCCAGGACCATTGCGTACCCACCGAAGCATTGGTGAAAGAGGCGGTAAGGGGAGCGCAGCCGGTAAGCTGGGTTGAAGAAAAATTGGCGCTGGCCAGGCTGACGACTACCGGCTGGGGCGATTGAAACACCGAATCGCAGCCCGCGCTGTTATAGGCGTGCAGCTTCACGTTGAAGCTGCCGCTGCCCGTATAGATATGAACCGGGTTGGCCTGGGTAGAAGTATTGCCGTCACCGAATTCCCACAGATAAGACGTGGCTCCCTGTGACAGGTTATTGAACTGCACCTTATACGGATTGCAGGGGCTGATCACCGTCCAGTTGAAATTGGGTATTGCGTTGGGAGGAGTGGCGATCATATTGGCCTGGGTGAGCGTGGAGGTGCAGTTGCCCTGCAGGGTTACGGTCAGCGATACGTTGAAACTGCCGGTGGCAGTATAGGTATGGGCGGGGTTTTGCTGGGTAGAGGTGTTGCCGTCTCCGAGATTCCAGCTCCAGGCAATGGCATTCTGGTTCTGGCAGGCGAAGCTCACGTTCAGGGGCGCGCAGCCCGAACTGACGCTAGAAGTAAAAAGGGGCAGGGGGCTGCCTACGCTGATGTAGTTATTCTGCAGCAAGGTATCGGTACAGCCGTTAGAATTGGTAGTGATGAGCGATACGGAATAGTTGCCGTTGGCGGCATACGTATGGCTGGGATTAGCGGCTGTGGAAGTATTGCCATCACCGAAATTCCATAAAAGTCCGGTCACGGACGGGGTGGTGTTCGTGAACTGGAACACCTGGCCGGGATTGCAGGCGGAATTGGTATTGACCGTGAAGGAGGTCGCTGGCTCGGGGTATATGGTTACGCAATTGCTGACGATATGAAGGTCGGTGCATCCGTTGCTGTTCGAAGCGATCAGCTTTACCGTATAGATGCCGGAAGCGCTGTAGCTGTGCACGGGGTGCTGCTGCGTGGAGGTATTGCCGTCACCGAAATCCCAGAGGTAAGTGGCTGCTCCGGTGGAGGTGTTGGTGAAGGCAAAGCTGTTGCCGTCAAGGCAGGATGCGGGCGCGGATACCGTGAAGCTGGCGCTGGGGTTGGGGAATACGATAATATAATTGGAATAAACAGCGGTATCGGTGGTATTGTTCGCACCATAGGCGAACAGCTTTACCGTATAAGTTCCCGGCAGGGTATATACGTTGGCCGGGTTGGCCAGCGTGGAAACGTTTCCGTTCCCAAAGCTCCAGGAATAGTTCAGGGCATTGACCGAGGTGTTGTTGAACTGAACGGTCAGCGGGGCGCAGCCGCTCACCGTATTGGCGGTGAACGAGGCAGAAGGCGCCTGTGCTCCGGCCCTGGCTGCGGCTAACAGAATGATAGCAAGAAGTACGTGAAGCCGATTCATCATTCGGTAGTATTAGCGTCCATGGATTGGATCAGTTCCATCTGCTGCAATGAATCGTGGTTGTACACCACACTGATCCAACTGGTGGTTTCTCCGTTCTGGTCTATTCGCTTTATCCTGTAGAACGAATAGAGGGGAAGGGGAGACATGTCGATATAGCTGTAGCTCAGCTCCTGGCCTGCAGCAGAAGGAAACCCTTTTTTTACGGCTATGGTTTGGAAGACGATGCCGTCTTCCGATCGTTCAATATAATAAACGCATTGCCCGCTGGTATCGGTGACATTCCAGGTGATATAGGTCTTACCGTCCAGGTAATGCGTATTGAATTGGCTGAGCCCGGGCAGGGTAGAAGCGTAAGGGCCGGAGAACTGTTCTCCGCCCGTATTTGCATGTAGCCCGGCAGGGGCGGTAAATGCGAGCAGGGCCGCCATGATGGTAAGGGAGGCTGCCTGCTTGATGGTTTTCTTTGTCTTTTTCATTTTAGAGAAATATTTGTTGAGCAAATGTATTTTAAGGCTATAGGCATTGCTGTGCGATATGGGTATTGTGATGACCGATGTAAGATTTTACGCTTTTTTGTAGGGTTCACTGGATGAGGGTTACGGTGCCGCTTTTACTGATCCGGTTGGTCTTTTCACCGTATGCCGTAATGGAATAGGCGTAGGCCCCGGTTTCGGCTATTTGCCCTTTATAGGTGCCGTCCCACTGCTTATTGATATCGCTGCTTTCGAATACCAGTTCGCCCCAGCGGTTGAATATCTGTATACTGTATTCGATTATGCCATCGCCTTTGGCCCCGAAAAGGTCATTGATGCCGTCACCGTTAGGAGTGAAGGCGTTCGGGACATAGAGGTTGGCCGGAGCCATGACCCGGGCTATGTTGCTTTGGCTGACCACCGTGGTGTCCCCGTTCCGGTAAGCGGTTACACGGTATTTCATGGGCTGGTCGTTCTGCGCCTCCGCAAAAGCGGTGAGGGCGAAGGCTGTGACCAGGGTAAGCAGGTAGCGTGTTGTTGTCGTGATCATACTTTGTGATTTTACGCCACAAAGTAACTGCGCGCGCTAACCGCGCTCAAGCCGACATAAAGGGCTTTCTAAACCGATGTAAGAATTTAATTGATTCCGTAGAGCTATACTCTTATGCCTATGACCAGCACATCGTCCACCTGCGCCAGGTTGCCGCGCCAGTTCTCGAAGGTGTAATACAGGATACCTTTCTGCTCTTCCATGGTATTGTCCTGCATGTTGATCAGCGTTTCCTCGAACCGCTTGTACATGAATTTTTTCCCTTTCGGTCCACCGAACTGATCGGCATAGCCGTCAGTGAACAGGTAAATGCTGTCGCCTGCCTGTAGGTCGAAGGTCTGGTCAGTGAAGGGGCGCGCCTCGATCTCGCTCGATGCGGTAATGGGCTGCTTGTCGGCCTTCAGCTCGATCACCGCCTTCCCGCGCACAATGAACAGCGGGTTGTTGGCCCCGGCATAATTGAGCCGCTTATTCTGAAAGTCGATCACGCAAAGCGAGATGTCCATCCCGTCACGGATAGGGGCTTCATCTTTTTTCTGGCTGAGCATTTTCTTCAGCTCTTCGTTCACGTGGTCGAGGGCCTGTGCGGGGCTGGTAATATCCGGGTTATTGATGGTCTGGTTGAGCAGGGTGTTGCCGATGATGCTCATGAACGCGCCCGGAACCCCGTGGCCCGTGCAGTCTGCAGCGGCTACCACCAGCAGGTCGGTGCCCGCTGCGGTGCGCGACCGGTCGGAATTTGTAATATCGCCCGTAAGGGTGAAATGGGTGAACCAGTAAAAATCACCGCTCACGATATCGCGGGGCTTGAAGAAGATGAACGAGTCGGGGGCCAGCTTTTTCAGCAGCTCCTTTTCGAGGAAAACGGAGCGCTGCAGCCGCTTGGCGTATTCTATGCTGTCGGTAATATCCTTGTTCTTTTCCTCGATAATGGCTTTCTGCTTGAGTATCTCGCCTTCCAGCCGCAGCCGCTCCCGTATGTCGCGGGCATAGATCACGATGGCCGGCCGGCCGGCAAAAGGGGCCACCTTGGCGCTGCACTCTACGGGAAGGTGCTCACCGGTTGCGGTGATAAAAGGAATATTCTTGAATATCATCCCCTTTTTTTCCCACACATCGGCCACAATGGATGAGCTGGCCTCGAGCATCTCCCTGGGCTGAATATCAAACAGGGTCTTCTCCTCCAACTGGGCTTTGGTATAACCCAGCAGGTCGGCCGCGGCCGGGTTGCACTGCAGGATATTGCCGTTGGCGATATCGATCACGAAGAGCGCATCATTCGCCTGCTCGATAATGCTTTCGTAATTGCTCTTGTCCTTATCCAGCACCTTCACCCTTTCTTCCAGGTGCCGCTGGCTCAGATAGGTGTTCCAGGTAACCGTTAGTACGATTAACATGGCGCTGACCAGTATGACGATGATAACGTAGAACATCAGTTCAGCTTTTCGAGTATGGGGAATATCTTGCCGGGGTCCAGGAACTCACCCACGCGGTCGGGGCGCGACACGTACCGCACAATGCCGTTGATGTCAACGAGGAATGAGGCGGGCAGGGGAATGCCCTCATCGTATTTATCGGCAAAATCATTATCGTATTTATCCAGTTGAACGCCATACTGCATGGCCGTGCGCTGCTTGTCATCCGCCAGCACCTTGAACTCCAGGCCCAGCTTCAGCACCATTTCGCGGTTCACGCCTACCGGGTCGGGCCCTATCGCCAGGCAGAACACATTTTTTTCCTGGAACTTCTGGTTGTTCTTCATGTAGGTGCGCAGCATCATGTGGCAGGCGGGGCACCAGTCACCGCGCACGAAGATCAGCAGGATGTGGCGGCTGCCCCTGAAATCGCTGAGCGATACAGGCATGCCGTTCTGATCGGGCAGTTTGAAATCGGGCGCCTCGGTGCCGATGCGCACCTTATACCCGCCCCGGGCATGGTCTCCAAGCTGCTTCATGTCCTTATAAACGCCCCAGGCCAGTATACCCTGGAACAGGATCAGGATCCCCGGGAACACCCAGCCCGCCCAGCCGTAATCGTAAACCAGGTTGGCGGCAAGGTAGGTTGCCAGTGCCGACAGGAGCAAAAGCGGCTCGAACCATTTGTATCCCGTAAGCGTGAAAACCGGGAAAAAGATGATACGCCCAATGGAGCCGAAGGCGCAAAAGAACATGGCTGCGGTCATGAGCGGAAAATGACCGAATGGGTATTCCATCACCGCGCTGGTGAGCAGGGCGGTGAGAAAGACCACGAAGAACTGGTATTTGGAAGTGTAGGTCGATACTTCCTTGATCGAGCTCAGGTAGCCCAGCACGGCATAGGCCACCCCCAGCACGGGAAGCACGGAGCGGGTAAGGGCGGCTGCCGATAGCCCGCAGATGAGGCCGATGGTCGTGTAGACATGGATACGCTGCATAAGCGACATAAAGAAACAAAATAATTACGTAATTACCGGGCGCGCGGATGATAATTCAGGATGTTTTTACGGAGGTATTCGCGGTCCAGGTGCGTATAGATCTCGGTGGTGGTGATGCTTTGGTGCCCCAGCATCTCCTGTACCGCGCGCAGGTCGGCCCCGCCCTCGATGAGGTGGGTGGCGAACGAATGGCGGAACGTATGGGGGCTGATCTTTTTTCGCAGGCCTATGCTGGCGGCCAACTGCTTAATGATGAGGAAGACCATTACCCGCGAAAGCCGGCCCCCGCGGCTGTTGAGGAAAAGTATGTCCTCCGCATCTTTCTTTACCGGCAGGCGGCAGCGCGATTCTTCTTTATATATGCTGATGTATTTCATGGCTACGCTGCCTATAGGCACCAGGCGCTCCTTATCGCCCTTGCCCGTGATGCGGATAAAGCCGATATCGAAATGCAGGCCCGACAGCTTCAGTCCGGTCAGCTCTGACACCCTCAGGCCGGATGAATACATGGTCTCCAGCATGGCCCTGTTCCTTTGCCCTTCTTTTTTGGAGAGATCGATGGCAGCGATCAGGCGGTCGATCTCCTCCGGGCTCAGTGTATCGGGCAGCTTGCGTATGGTTTTAGGGGTTTCCAGCAGCTCGGTAGGGTCGGTGCTGGTGAGGTTTTCAAGAAGCAGGTACTTGTAGAAGGCGCGTATGCCGGAGATCACCCTCGATTGGGTAGTGGCCGTCATGCCCAGCTCATTGATCCATTTGAGGAATTCCTGCAGGTGAGCCAGCTCCACCTGGAAGGGAGACAGATCGTATTTCCGGTAGTCGAAGAACTGGAGCAGCTTCTCGATGTCGTGCACATAAGCCTGCTGCGAGTTCTCTGAGAGCGAACGCTCCAGCTTCAGGAAGGACCTGAAGCCCTGTATCTCCGGCTTCCAGTTCAAGTCTATTTGCTACTTTTATCCCGTAAAAATAAGAATTAATGAAGCTGCTTATCCTCAATGGCCCCAACCTGAACCTGCTTGGCGTTCGCGAGCCTTCGGTTTACGGGAGCAAAACCTTTGCCGAGTTCCTGGATGAGCTGCGGCAGAAATACAGCCAGGTCAGCCTGGATTATTTCCAGAGCAACGTGGAGGGCGAGCTGATCAACAAGCTGCATGAAACGGGCTTTACCTATGATGGCATCATACTGAACGCGGGCGGTTACACGCATACTTCCGTGGCCATTGCGGATGCCATCGCATCGATCAAAACACCGGTCATCGAAGTACACATATCCAATATTTACGCGCGCGAGGAATACCGGCATCAATCGCTCATCGCGGGCAAGTGCAGGGGCAGCATCAGCGGTTTCGGGCTGAACTCGTACAGGCTGGCCATCGACAGCTTCCTGCTATAGGCCGAGCTTTTTACGCACTTCCGTTTCGTCCAGGTCTATCTCCAGCTTTTTGTACCTGGAAGTATGACCCGAGGCGATGCGTACACGCGACACGGGTATGCCCAGCTCCCCGGAGAGGAAAGAGAGAAGTTCTTCGTTGGCCCTGCCTTCGTGTGCGGGGGCCTTTATCCTGATGGTTACGGTGCCATCAGCGACCCGCTCCACCCGGTTCATCCGGCTGCCCGCCTTGGCGCGAATGTGCAGGAACATCATTCCTGGGCTTTAAAGATCTCGATGCCGCGCATGGCGTTCTCGGTCTGGTTCACCACCAGGGCCACTCCCTTTTTTTTGTAAACGTAGGCCAGGTTGTCGTTCAGGTAAACGCCTTTCTCATCCGGCTCACCGAACTCGGTTGTGATCAGGCCGTTCGAGGCGCCAAAGGTCAGCCCGCCCGGCAGCCTGAACTTTTTCTTGCAGTCGGCCAGCTCGTAGGTATAGCTGGATAGATTGATATATACCAGCTTGTTGTCCTTGAAATAGGCCTTATAGATCGGGTAGGGGGATTTATTGTTGTTCTTGTAATAGACGAGCACAAAATCGAAGCCGATCTTGTACTGCATCAGCGCGGCCGCGTCCAGCTTGGCCTTCTTGTAGCTTTTCTTCTCCTCCGAAAAAGAGCGGTGCTCGAACGGGGTGCCGACAATCCCTTTGAAATCGGTATAGCTCATCCCCAGCTTGATGTCATTTATGCCGATGCCGGGCTCTATCGTATATACTTCATCCTCGGTCATGATGCGGGTGAAGCCCGAGGCAAGCAGGACAAGAAGGAGTAACAGCGTACGCATAGGTTCAGAATTTTGACGCCTCAAGTTCGGAAAAATTTTTCTTTCCGCGAAGGTAATAGTCCAATACGATGGATCTGCGGTAGATGGCGCTGGTGGCATAGCGCGCGATGAGCTTTTTCATGGCCCTGCGCTTGGCCATGGTACGGCCCAGCCGGCCATAAAAGCTGAAATGGGCGCGCTGCACGGCCCAGAAATGAGCGATATCGCCCGAGAAGAGGAACCGGAGGCCGGCAGCCCCGTCCAGGCACATACGCAGCAATATCTTGATGAGGAAATATTGCGAAGAATGGTTCTTGAACAGGAGCACCAGGTTGTTCCGGAAATTGAGAAAGGTCTTTTTCGGGTCTGCCTTAGAAAGGGTGCCCCCTCCCACATGGTAAACGGTTGCGCCCGGGTTGTACATAATGGCGTACCCCATATTCTTCAGGCGCCAGCAAAGGTCGATCTCTTCCATGTGGGCAAAGAAATCCTCATCCAGCCCGCCCGCCTTGCGGAACAGCTCGGAACGCACGAACAGGCAGGCCCCCGTTGCCCAGAAGATCTCCTTGGTGTCGTTGTATTGCCCGGTATCCTCCTCGTAGGTATCGAAGATCCTTCCGCGGCAGAACGGGAATCCGTATTTATCGATGAAGCCCCCGGCCGCCCCGGCATATTCGAACTGGGTCCGGTTATGATAGGCGAGTATTTTCGGCTGGCAGGCGGCTATGCGCGGATCAGCGTCCATCATGCGGATGAGGGGATCGATCCAGTTCGCGGTCACCTCCACATCCGAGTTCAGCAAAACAAAATACTCATGACCGAGGCCGGATAAAGCATCGTTATAGCCCTTGGCATAACCCCCGTTCGAAAGGTTACGGATAATGCGCACCGAAGGGTGGTTCTTCTCCAGCCAGGCTATCGAATCGTCACCGGAGGCGTTATCCGCCACGATGACCTCTGTATAGTCTGGAGCGTGTGCGATGACCCCCGGAATGAACTTTTCCAGGAATTTTTTTCCGTTCCAGTTCAGGATGACCACTGCTACACGCTTCATGATGCCGGAGTATAATGCGTGTAAGTATAGCAATAAAAACGATGTGGGCTCAGCGCGGGTTCTTGAAAAGGTCCTCGGTATGGTCTCCGAAATTATCCACGCCCGGTTTGGTCATATCCATGTCGTTGCTCTGGATGGTACGCTTGTGCAGCTTCATCGACCAACTGGCGTCATAGATCTCGCCCTTGGCATCGCTGTGCAGCAGGGTATAGTTGTTCGTGACCAGGTCCTGGTTATAGAAAACGAACTTGCGGTTGCTCTGGTCTTTCAGCTTGTAATACTGCCAGATTTCGTAAGGATAGGTGTTCGGCTGGCTTTCTACCACTGAACGGTGGTTGGGCGGGCCGTACTGCAGGTAAACACGCCCGCGGTCGGTCTCATAGCCCCTCATGGTCTGGGTGCCGAAATCCTTGTTCACCTTCATCACCTCGGTGTTGTACTTGTTCCATGCCGCTTCGGGGCTGGCCTTATCGCGGTTCAGCCAGAAGCTGTACAGGTACTGCTGCATGAGCTTTATTTCGCCTTTCTTGATCACGTTATCGGCAAAGTCTTTCTCATATTCGGCAGAGATGGGGCGCAGCGAGCGGATATAGTCGGTAAGGGTATCGGCATTGTTCATCTTACCGAAGAGAGTTGCCGATACGTCCAGCGAGGCGATATCCAGCAGCGAGAAATCGGCTTTGGGGTTGAGGCGCTGGAAAAATGCTTTGCGGGTCATGATCACCTGGTTGGCCTCATCGCGCACCTCCACCACCATATTGTAGTTCCCGTTCGGAAGCTCCGCAATGTTGAACTCGGCAAGCAGGATGTTCACCGGCTGTGCCGTCTGAGTGCTGAACTTGTTAAACGAGGGCAGCTTGCCCTGGGTCTCGTAACCTTCTATGAAATAATTGATCACGAACTTCTTCCCCTCTCCCAGTATCTGTTTGGCGTTGTATACCTCGGCATAAAAAGCGAAGTTGTTCATGTTGTCGGGGTAAAAGTTCGACACATAAGGCACCAGGTCGTAGCCGTTCTTGGTCAGCACGTTCTGCGAAGCGCTTTTCTTGAACGATTCCAGCAACTGAATGTCCGACACCATGATGCGGTCGTTCGGAAAGCTGACGATAACCTCCTGCTCCATAATAAAAGGCTTGGCATCCCTGTTCTTATCCGCAATCTGCAGCTCCAGCGTGTAAATGCCGTTCTCGAGCGGTATGCGCTGCTGGTCAATAAAGTTCACCGTTTTGGCCGAATCGTCCAGCAGTGGGCTGGCCAGCACATATTTTTTCGAGGCCCTGATGGTATCGTTCTGCTTAAAGATAAGGGCCACTTCCACCGCGCCTATCCACTTATTGTCGGGGTTCTTTTTATAATCGATGGTATTGCCGATCACCGAGAGGTAGGTTTCTACGTAAGGCCCCTTGCCCGGGCTGCTGAAGGTGGCATAGCTGAGGTAAGCTGTTACATTCCTGGCGGCAATAGCTCCCGGGGCGCAGAGCGCGGCCATCAGGGCCAAAGAGGCTAAATACTTTTTCATGGGTTCTTCCTTTCGTTTAATAAACCGTTTCCGGGCGGGGATATTGCCAGTGCTAAGTTACGAAAACTCCCGCATACCAGGAAGCCGCTGGCGGAGCCCCCAGGCCGCTGGTGCGGAAAAATATTCTCATAGGGAGGCTTTAAATTCCCCATTCTGACCAAAAAAATCGCCATTCTGCACTAAACCACGCTGTTTCGGTATGGTACGCTTTTTAGACCTTATCCATGATAACGGGTTTTTATTAACATAAAATGAACGACAATGGAAACAGTAAATGAACGGCTCGTTACGGAAAAGAAGGTCCATAACGGGGAAGAGAAGTTGTACAGGAAGGAAGGGAAGAAACTATGGATCCCTTTCGGGAAGATCTCATGGGCGGCAATTCTGGCGGGAGTGGTCGTTACTACGGTTTCGCAGATGCTGCTCAGCCTGCTGGGCGTGGGCATTGGGCTGGCCACGCTTGACCCGCTGGGCGGAGAAAGCGGTGCGGAAGCCGGTGGCCTTGCGGTGGGCTCCATCGTCTGGTGGTCGGCTACCATGCTGGTATCGCTGTTCCTGGGCGGATTGACCACGGGCAAGATGTACCAGACACGCTCGCTGACCTACCTGACCTGGCATGGCCTGCTGACCTGGTGCGCCTTTACGGTATTTTCGTTCTTCATGCTGACCACCAGCGTGGGAAAGCTTATTTCCGGGGCGGGAAGCATGATCAGCACGGCTATGGTAGCCGGAGCCAGCACCGTGGACGGACGCTTCACGGATATTTCGCCCATTACGCGTGATGCGGAAAGCCTCTACGGTACGGGTGTGGAAGGTACGGAAGGTGCAGGCAGCGGGGTAATGCGCGAGGAGCTCCGGGCTTTCTTCAGGGGCGATGTGCGTGATCCGGAAGCAAGGCAGGCCCTGATCGAAGTGGTGGCCCGGCAAACCGGTATGAGCTATGCGGAGGCCGGCAATAAGGTAGACGGTTGGATACGCTCCTACGAGAACCTGAGGGCCGATGCCAAGGTGAAGGCCGACAGGGCGGCAGAGACCGCCTCGACCGCCTCTATCATCGCTTTCATCGCGCTAATAACCGGAGCGCTGGTAACCATGTGGGGCGCCAGGGTGGCTCCCCGCAGCGAATACGCGCTGGCGAACAAATACGAGCGGGAGCACGCAAGGGGACAGAGGTAAGAACAGTTTTCCTGGACATTAAAAAGCCGGCCAAACCTGACCGGCTTTTTTAGTTGATCGTTCTGTTGTTTTCAGCGGCACTAACCGCGCGTGCGCGAACGCCTTCTTGCAGCGCCTCCGCGCTGGCCGGGGTTTGTACCCGACCGGCCCGATTGACGCCTGCGGCTGCGTCCGCCCAAACGGCCTATCTCTGAATAAAACTCCGGGCCGTATTCATCCCTGACCGTTTCACCGCCCATCTTGCCGATCTCGGAATAGTATGCCGATCCATATTCATCCCGTACCGTCTCGCCCCCTTCACGCCCGATCTCTTCATAAAACCCCGGCCCGTACTCATCGCGCACGGCTTTGCCGCCCTGGCGCCCTATCTTTTCGTAGAATTCCGGCCCGTATTCATCGCGAACGGCCTCGCCTCCCATACGACCGATATCTTCGTAGAATCCGGGTCCGTATTTCCTGCGTACCGCTTCACCGCCCATGCGCGCGATCTCGCGCTGGCGTTTTTTACCCATTGCGGCAAAGCCCCTTCGGTTACCGCGGCCTGCACGGCCCCTGTTTTTTTTTGAATGCTTCATTGATCCTTTTTTTAATTATTGACGGAAGCTCTACACAAATGATGAGCGCTGGCTTTTTTCATAAATGGTGCCAGAGCCTCATGCGCATAGGATCGTAATAACTTAACGTGCGCCAGATCAGGTGCAAAAAGAATTCCCGACAGTACGATAAGGCAAGGGGGCCGGCCGGCCGGCTGTAGACTTAAATGCCCGAAAAGAAAAGGAACGGCCTCTTTTTTACTTAAAGTTCTCCAGTAAAGCCATGAGCGTGCGATGCAGGATCACAAACCGCTCACCACCGGCATGTGCCGTACAGGGAAATTGCATGACCGGGCGATGAAGCAGAGCTCGTGCGCGCGCTGGTGCAGGGCATGGGCCTTAGGGATCAGCTCCGCTTCCCTGATCCTGACCAAGGGATGAAGCGTAACCTCTGTAAATCGTCCTCCGCCATCGGGGTCTTCGGCCATCGTGCCCTGTGCCGAGTCGGAATATTCCACTACCGTGATACCCGCATCAGCGCAGAGGTGCAGGAACCAGAGCATGTGGCAGGAGGAGAGGGAGGCTACCAGCAACTCCTCGGGGTTGTATTTGCTTTTGTCTCCCCGAAAGGAGGGGTCGGAAGAGCAGAGTATATGGGGCTTGTCAGCGGCAGAAACGGTATGGCTTCGCTCGTAGGCGGTATAACCGGCAGTTCCGCTGCCTGTATTGCCGGTCCAGCGCACCGATACCTGGTAATGATGCTGTTTGCTCATAAAACAAGGATAGAACGAAGGGCAGGCCTGGCGCCAGGCAGGCGGGGGCCGGCCGTTCGCAGCAGGGACGGGTTTTCCGCTCCCGGGAAACTATGTAGGCATGTTCTGTTAATACGAGCGGGAAACGGGGCTCGAACCCGCGACCTAAAGCTTGGGAAGCTTTCACTCTACCAACTGAGCTATTCCCGCTTGAGCTCCAAATTTAGGAAATCTTCGAATGAGGAATAAAAAAATGTTCGGCCGGGTTGGAAAAGCCGCACAGAATGGAAACGGGTAAAAAAATCTTGCGCAGATTGCCGATCATTGATTATTTTTGCCGCGGAAGAGTGGCAGAGTGGTCTATCGCGGCAGTCTTGAAAACTGTTGGGTGTAACAGCCCCGGGGGTTCGAATCCCTCCTCTTCCGCAAAAAGGGACTGCCCCCATAAAAAAGGGGGAAGTCCCTTTTCTACTTCCCCCAAACTGCTTGATAGTCGGGCTATTTCAGCGATAACGGAATTTATCTTTGTGGTTCGAAATGCCTGTAAATTTTTATCATAGGAAAGTCCTTCAGGAAAGATAAGTTTCTGCAATTTCTCCCTCAGATTCAATCCGCTTTGCATCCATAATGATTTGATATTCAGACAGAAATTGGTTGCTTGCTTCAGTTTATCAGTAAGGTTCGAAATCATAACCCCCAACTTAGACAGTTCCTTTGAGATTCGCTCTCTTTCACCAATCAGCCTTGCCATTAATCGGTCAAAAACTTCCCTTGTCATTTCCTCCTTAACGTGATACTTTTCTTCAAGACCGAACATCCCATTCTCCAGTTCTTCCACTTGCTTCAGAAACCTTGTTTCCTTGCCTGAGTTGTCCTTGTTCATCTCGTTATAATCATGCTCCAGTTTCCAAATTATAGCGTCTATAAGCGATTCTTTTACCTGATACTTCCCTAAAATTAGAATCCGGGCAATGAAGAAGTACAAACTTCAGCACCATACAAATTTCCTGATGATTATTATCCTTTGAATATTTTGCAAGCTCTGCAAGTAAATCAATTAACCCGTCCGTAATATTTACATCGTCATTCTGAAGCTGATCTGAAATTTTATCAGCATACTTGTATATTTCATCATGTTTAGTCGGAGCAAGGGCTGTTAATATACCCAAGCAATTATTGAGAAGCACATTACTTGCCCTGCTATTGAAAACATTTGCGAAAGACTTCACTTCGTTTTCGAGTAAAGCAGGTTTGATTTTGCTTATTTCAAATAAAATGTTGGAACTGACCAACGCTACATTTTCTTCTTCCTTAGTAAGTGCCTCAATTAAAACCTTTATGTCTTTGTAGTTATTTTCCTCAACCAGCGAAACAGCACACTTTCTGGCAAAAGTCGTGTCGCGCAGGGATTCGGAAATAGCTTGATTTAACCAAAACAGTCCATTCATATAAGCAAAAATAACAATAAAAATCTATCGTTTGTCTAACCATTGCTTGTTTAAACATATATAGAAGGTATAT
>JBFLYZ010000054.1:0-25663 GCA_040756415.1 Bacteroidota bacterium | reverse complement strand
GGCCATCAGGCCGAAACGGACATTTTTAAAATTATTTTCATCCTGGGCCGCGGAGGGGATAATAAAGACGAGAAGCAAAAAAGAGGTAAGTAAGTTTTTCATAGTTTTGTTTTTTGAATTTTTATCAAAATCCGAACCAATATTACAGAAATTTCCCGAATGAGGAAAAAGGCGGTTTTAATTTTATATACAGCGGCAGCCTCACTATTTTCCTCATGCGGTGATAACCCGCTGCTGATCGATGTGAGCCAGGTGCAGGTGCCCCAGGTAACGATCAGGCGCTTCGACCGCGAGCTCTTCAGCGTGAACGCGGGCAATTTTGAGGAGAGGAACGCAGCGCTGAAGGCCGCGTACGGGGAATATTACGAGGGGTTCGTGCAGACCCTGATCTGGAGAAAAGGAATAGCCGACAGCCTGTATAAGGAAAAACTCCTGGAGTGGCTCGGAAACCAGTACATGCGCTCGCTGTATGACGAGTGCCAGAAGGTCTATCCCGATCTGGGCGATGTCGAGAACGACCTTCGCTCGGCCTTCCGCTACTTCAGGCATTATTTTCCCGGCAGGAAGCTGCCCGTTCCCGTTGCCACCATGACGGGATTCTACAGCTCGCTTTCCTATGCCGACAGCCTGTATTGCGTGGGCCTGGATATGTACCTGGGCGAGGGCAGCAGGTTCTATGAATACGCCCAGTTCCCTTACTATAAGCGAAAGACCATGAACCGCTACAACCTGGTGCCCGACTTCATACGCGGCTGGATGATGAACGAGTTCCCCGACAAGAGTCAAAAGAACGACCTGCTTTCCCAGATCGTTTACCAGGGAAAGATCATGTACCTGCTGGATGCTTTCCTGCCTGAGGCGGAAGACAGCGTAAAGATCGCGTTCACTGGCAAGCAGCTCGGTTGGTGCGAGGCCAATGAGAAGAACATATGGGGATATATGATAGAAAATGAAATGCTGTATTCCACTTCGGCCGAGGTGATCGCCAAGTTCGTGAATGAAGGCCCGTTCACTTCCGGATTCGTGAAGGAATCGCCCGCCCGTACGGGTATATGGATCGGATGGCAGATGGTGCGCGCATACATGAAAAAGACCAAAAAGACCCTGCCGCAACTGATGGCCGAACCGGATGCCAGGAAGATACTGGATGAATCGAAGTACAAACCCAACTAAACACCAACGAATGAAGACCTCTGAGATCAAGTTTACCATAACCCTCGATGAGAACAACCTGCCCGTGAAGATCGACTGGGAAGCGGCCGATGCCAATGAAAAAAGCCAGTGCCAGGCCTTATTCATCGCCCTTTGGGATAAGAACGAGAAAAATACGCTGCGCATCGATCTCTGGACGAGGGATTTTCTGGTGGACGAGATGAAACAGTTCTTCCACCAGATGCTGATCTCATCGGCCGATACCTTTAAAAAGGCCACCGGTGAGGAGAAGATCACCGATGACCTGAAAGATTACTGCGCCCACTTTGCCGAGAAGATGGGCATCATGCCGCCCAAGGGAAGTTAGCTCCCGGTGTCATGAGAACGGCATTGTTTTCACTCATCCTTTTTTTCCAGGCGCCTGCGTACGCTCAACTCGATACGGTTAGGCTGATGTGGAACGATCCGTACAAACGCAAGCCGGACACCAGGTTATTGCCCGATACCCTTAACCCTTCGTATAAGGATACGGGAGCGGTGATCTCCATTAAGCCCATTGCATTAACTTACCGGCAGTTGAAGAGTTATGACAGCACCCTGACCAAAGTATCCCTGGAGCTTTTTTTTAAAAGAGAAGAGTTTAAGGAGTTTGAAGGCTATACGGGAAAGCTGATGCTCGCGGGAATTAGATTTACAGGTCAGGACACCTATATGGCGATAGACGACTCGTATCTTGCCCTTGAATATTTCAACGCATGCCCGGATGCGCTCGCGTTGTATAAAAAGTTCCTGAAAAAGAAAAAGCTAAAGCGCCTGGAGGATGCTATTGCGGCATATGATAAATGTATAACGGCTAAATAGTGAACAGGCAACCTTTTTCATATGCAACGTCTTAATAATGAGGCGATTTGGATAATTCAAAAAAATCACTAATTTTGTTCGTTCAATAGGCTCAAACAAACACCCTTACACGCATGAAGAGCTCTACCAAGATTATCATCCCCTTATTTCTCGGGCTTTTTACTATTTCCTGTGCCGAAGCCCAGATCTTTTTCAATAATGGCGCCACCATTTACACCGCACCCCAGTCGGTCGTGCAGGTGAACGGAGGCATAGAGAACAACAGCTCGACCAGCAACGGCAATATCGACCATAATGGGGATATGACCGTTACGGTGAACAGCACGTTCTCCAACCCGGGTGACGTGATCCTGAACAACAACTCTACCTGGCAGGGCGATGGCATCATCAAGGTAGAAGGCGACTGGGTGAACAATGCCACGTTCCAGCAGGACCTCAGCGATGTGCGTCTCTTCGCGAGCAATAACCCGCAGCAGATCACGGGTACGGTTTCCACTACTTTTCATAAGCTGCGCCTTCAGGGCACAGGCACCGGTGCCAACCGCATCAAGACCCAGACCCTCGATGCTTCGGTGGATAGCCTGCTCGAGCTGAACGACCGTGAGCTGGCCACGCAAACCTTTACCATGTTCGTGCTGAACCCCGATCCTACCATAGTAACCAACAACACTACTCCCGGTAACGAAGGTTTTGTGAGCAGCCTGGCACCCGGCACCCTGTCGAGGAATACCAATTCCACCTCAGCGTATATCTTCCCTACCGGATCGAGCATTACGTTGACCCGCTACCGCCCTGTAGTGATCACGCCCACAGCGGCCAATAACGAAACCTATACGGTTCGTTTCATCAATCACGATGCGGATAATGACGGGTACCTGCGTACAGTCAATGACGGCATGCTTTGTACCGCTATTGATACTTTTTATCATGCCATTCTGCGTACAGGCAGCAACAATACTCCCGCCAATATCACCCTGCATTATATTGTAGCCACTGACGGCACCTGGGATGGCATGGCGCACTGGCGCACCACCAATACCATGTGGAACGATATGGCCACCGTGAACTTCGGCACTTCAGGCGTTTTCACCACCATGACGCGCAATAACTGGCTTTTCGCAAATCCCGGTGACCCGTACATCCTCACCGAGCTGAAGCCGGCCGCGCCTGTGATCACCTGTCCCGGTACGGTGTGCGCCAATTCGCCCGGCAACGTATTTACCGCCACGGGTACCGGCACCACCTACAGTTGGACCGTACCTAACGGCACCATACAATCGGGCCAGGGAACCGATTCAATACTTGTGAACTGGAGCTCTACCCAGGGTTATGTATATGTTTACGCTACCTCTTCCAGCGGCTGTCCTTCGCTGATCGACTCCTGCCTGGTGAGTGTGGCGCCCAGCCCTATTGCCGGCTTCGATACCCTTTCGCTCGGTACCTTTAATACTACTTACCAGTTTGCCGACACCAGCCAGGGCGGAACCACCTGGTACTGGAACTTCGGTGACCCGAACTCGGGCGCTAACAATACCTCTACCCAGCAGAACCCCACGCACCAGTATTCGGGTGCGGGTACCTACACCGTTATGCAGGTAGTGACCAACGCGAGCGGCTGCGTAGATACCATCTATTCTATCGTTATCGTGGATGAGGGCATTCTTATCCCGAACGTGTTCACCCCCGATGGAGACGGTATCAACGATGAGTTCTGGATCCCGAGCAGCGGTTTCGAAGAGTTCACCATAGAGATATACAATCGCTGGGGAACCAAGTTGTGGGAGACCACCGCTTCGGAGATCCGCTGGGATGGACGTTCCACCTCGGGACAACCCCTTTCGGACGGTACGTATTATTATATCCTCAAGGCGAAGTTAAAGAGCCAGGCCGGCCCGAAGGATTACAGCACCAACGGGTACGTTACGCTGATCCGTGGCGGAGCCCAGAATTAAGATCTAACATTGGAACACAGGGAAGCCTCCGCATGCCGGGGGCTTTTCTTTTTCAAAGCACCTTGAATATCCTGTTGGTCTCCCCGATAAAGGTCAGCAGTTCTTCCCTGCCCGTGCGTTTTTCAGCAGAGGTGACAAAATACCTGGGCATACCTTCCCACGACTTCAGCAACTCGTTCTGGTAATTGTTCAACTGCTTGTTCAATTCGGTCTTCCCCAGTTTATCGGCCTTGGTGAACACGATCACAAAAGGGATTTCCTTCCCGGCACACCATTCGAAGAATTCGCGGTCGATCTGCTGCAGGGGCAGGCGCACGTCAACCAGTACGAACACGCAAAGCAGGTTCCTGCGGGTAAGCAGGTACTCGGTGATGAAACGCTCGAAAAGCAGCTTTTGCTCCTTCGATGCTTTGGCATAGCCGTACCCCGGCAGGTCAGCCAGGTACCACTTGTCGTTGATCAGAAAATGATTGATGAGGCGGGTCTTGCCGGGTTTGGCCGAAGTGTGGGCCAGGTTCCTGATCCCGGCCAGCATATTGATAAGCGATGATTTGCCTACGTTCGAACGCCCGATGAAAGCGTATTCGGGCAATACCGGTTTAGGGCATTTGCTCACCTCCGTATTGCTGATAACGAACCTGGCAGAGGTGATCTTCATGACGGGGCTATACGCTTTTTTTATAGGACGAGATGTGCCTCTCCTTCTTCGTCTCGTAAATATCGCTGATGGTGACCATGATGCCGGTTTCCTCCACGCCACCGAAATGTTCGTTGAGCGCGGTGCCGAAGGTGCGCATGGTCGATGAAAGGTTCATATAGGAATTGACCAGCGGAGGAATATTCTCGCCAAGTGCGCGTACCTTTTGGTTCAGGACCTTATGCCCTTCCTTATAGGTAAGGTTCTTCAGCATATTGCCGAATTCGGTCATGTCGTTCCTGATGGTCAGCGGGTGGATGGGCCATACCAGTTTGTCGCGGTCGGGGAAATAATGGTTCATGAAGTGCAGGATCATGTCGCGCGCCATTTGATTGAAGTGCGTGTACATGGTTACCTTACCGAAAAAATAATTGATGTCCGGGTTGTCTACCACCAGCGCGCCCAGGCCGTCCCACAGGTTATCGAGCGAGAACAGCCCCTTGCGGTTCTCGATGCTGGGCTGGTATTTGGGCTGTACGAAGGAGCGCCCCAGCTCGATGGTGTAGGGCAGGTATTTGGCTACGAACTCCTCTGAAAAACGGAACAGTTCGGTGGTAGCGAGCTGAACCACCCCGTTCTTTACCGGTGCGTCCTTGCATTTGATGTAGCGGTAGCCGCCCACGATCTCCTGGTCGTGCGGGTTCCATACGATGAGCTGGCGGTAAGGGGCGTCAGCGGTATCGTATTCGTCTATATCGATGGGTTTTCCCGTGCCCCCGCCAGCGGCACGGAAGGTGATCTCGCGCAGCCGGCCGATCTCCCTCATGATATGCGGTGAATCGTGATGGGTAATGATATAGATCTGGCTGTCGCCATTATTGGCGTCACGAACGAACTTGTCCTTCGTCAGCTCTCCGACAAGTATTTTCTTGTCTATGGGTTCAGCAATATTCTGCATATGTTCGAAGCTATACGGCCAGCCGGGCTTTATGGTCCGAGGCAAGGGCGTACACGTGTTCCTTCACTTTGTCTGCCCACTGCTGATCGGTAAAGCGCTTATCAAAGATCTGGTACGGAAGCTGTTCGCCAAATATAATAGTTATTGTTTTATTCTTCTGCCTGTACATCTCATCAACCAAAAAGAACATTTCAAGGTTGGCTTTGATGCCCAGTCTTTTTCTCCAGAGCGCCAGGTTGTAAAAGCGCTGGGTGTTCTGCCCCTCTATGTACACGGGAACAACGTTCTTCTGATGTTTCCTGGCCCGGGTAATAAAGCTCTTTTTCCACTCCAGGTCGCGGATAAGCCCATGCTGTTTACGCGACACCAGCCCGGCCGGGAAGATGAGCGTTCCCTTGCCGGATGAATAGAGCTCCTCGATCTCGTCCAGCATCCGGGCTGAATTCCGGCCGTGCTTGTTCACCCCGGTGAACAGGCCCTTGAGGTTCTCCAACTGAAGCAGGATATCGTTCACGATAAAGCGCACATCGGTACGCCTGGCTGAGATCGCGTGCAGCAGGGCCATCGCGTCAAGCCCGCCCAGCGGGTGGTTGCTGGCCAGGATAAAGCCGCCTTTTTCGGGAATGTTCTCCAGCCCGCGGTGCTCCACCTTGGCCCCGAACTCCTCGATGATGGCGTGAACAAAATCAAAATCGTATTTGTGGCCGTGGCGGTCGATAAATGCGTTCACATCCTTCTCGTGGATCACGCGCCTGATGTAGTTAAGCAAAAATGCCGGCATCAGCTTAAGCAGGCGCGGATTTTTGCTCCGGATGATCTGCTCCAGGTCGATGAACTTTTTCCGGGTTGAAGTGCTTGCGTCCATGCGCGCTCAAAAATACCAATTTGTCACGCTTCCCCGCTGAATTGTTAACAGCGCATGCGCAGCGCGATCACACGTACGAGAGCGGGCGTGCCGCTCAAGGCCCTGTCAACAGAAGGGTTCAGGCGGATATTCATTGGAGAAAAAACCAGCGGCCGAAAAGTTTTCAACAAAAGTGGTAAAAAGTGGTAAAATGTGGGAATTTTTTATCTATTTTTACCACCCAGGAATTATGGCGGAAATCAACCTCTTCGGTTCTTACGAGTGCGCGGCTGACGCGAAAGGCCGCGTAATGATGCCGTCTGCGCTGAAAAAGCAGATCGAGAAACTGCTCAGGAAAGGTTTTGTGATCAAGCAAAGCATCTTCAGCAAGTCGCTCGAGATGTACCCGGTCGACTCATGGAACAGGCTGGCGGGCGAAGTGAACAGGCTGAACAAGTTTGTGAAGAAGAACATGGATTTCATCCGCATGTTCAATTACGGTGTGCGGTCGGTAGAGCTCGACAGCAGCGCGCGTTTCCTCATCCCGAAGGACCTGCTCGATTTTGCGGGGATCAGAAAGGATGTGGTGCTGGTGGCCGCACAGGACAGGATAGAGATCTGGGATAAGCGGGCCTATGACAAGTTCATCCGGGAAAACAGCGCGCGTTTCGAGAAGCTGGCGGAGGATGTGATGGGCGGAGTTTCGCAAGACGGTCCGGATGCAGGCAAATGAGTACCACATACCCGTTCTTTTAAATGAGAGTATAGACGGATTGAAGATCGACCCCGATGGGATCTATGTGGATGTGACGTTCGGGGGAGGAGGGCACTCGGCAGCGATACTGCAGCGCCTGGAGAACGGGAGGCTGTTCGCTTTCGACCAGGATGCGGAGGCCGGGGAGAACAGCTTGAACGATGAGCGGTTTGTGCTCATCAATACCAATTTCAGGTTCATTGAAAGTTCATTGAAAGAGCACGGAATAACGCAAATCGATGGCCTGCTGGCCGACCTGGGCGTTTCCTCGCACCAGTTCGACACGCCTGAACGGGGATTCTCCATAAGGCATGACGAGCGGCTGGATATGCGGATGGACAGGAGCGGCCGGCTGACAGCGGCCGATGTGCTGAACGGGTATGAGGAGAAGGAGCTGAAACACCTGTTCGCAGTGTATGGCGAGGTAGAGCATGCGGGGAAGCTTGCAGCAGCCATCGGATCGGCACGGAAAGAGCGCCCGCTCAGGCATGCGGGTGAGCTGAAGGCGATCGCGCAGCGCTTCGCGCGGAAAGGGAAGGAGAACCGGTATTTCGCCAAAGTGTTCCAGGCCCTGAGGATAGAAGTGAACGATGAGCTGGGCGCGCTGGAGGATATGCTGGAGCAGTCGTGCAGGCTGCTGAAGGCTGGCGGAAGGCTGGTGGTGATCTCTTACCACTCGCTGGAAGACCGCCTGGTGAAGAATTTCATGCGCAGCGGCAATGCCGGGGGGAAAGCAGAGAAAGATTTTTTCGGGAACAGGCTGGCGCCCTTCAGGGAGATCACCCGCAAGCCCATCGTTCCGGATGAACGGGAAACAGAACGAAACAACCGCGCCAGAAGCGCTAAACTGAGAATAGCAGAAAAAGAAGATACATAGAATGAATAAATTACGGGAGCAGCCCCAGGAGCAACCTAAAAAGATCAAAAAAGAAAAAAAGCAAAGTAAGTTTGCTCGCGCCTTCGCCTCCCTGTTCAGCGGCAGTTTCCTGGCCGAAGAAGCCACCCTCAGGCAATTACCTTTCATCTTTTTCCTCACGTTCATCGCCCTGTGTTACGTGGCCAACGGTTATTACTCCGAATCGGCCGTAAGGAAGATCAACCGGGTGACCAACGAGATCAAAGAGCTCAAATCGGAGTACATCATCACCAAGTCCGACCTGATGTTCATCAGCAAGCAGTCGGAGGTGGCCCGTGCCGCGGCACGCACGGGGCTAAAGGAAGCGGTCACGCCTCCCAAAAAGATCATCGATACCGTAACGGTTAAAGCGAACTGAGCGTGGAAGAAAAGAAAGGCATACTCTGGAGAATATACATCGTTTACCTGCTTATCTGCCTGTTTGCGGCTTTCATCATCGGCCGTATCGTGAAGATAGGGGTGTTCGAAAGCGATCATTGGGAAAGTGTAGCCGATCAATTCACCTACGAGTATAAGGATATCGAAGCGGTACGGGGCAACATCTTCGATGTGAACGGCAGCCTGCTGGCCACTTCGCTTCCCTATTACCAGATCGCTATCGATCCCAATGCTGACGGCCTTACCGATAAAGTGTTCAGCGAGGGCGTGGATTCGCTGGCCTATGCGCTGTCTGCCCTGTTCGGTGATCGCAGCAAAAGCGAGTACAAGCGGGAGCTGGAGCGGGCCAGGAGGGATACGCTGCGTTACCTGGTGCTGCAGAAGGAGATATCGCACGAGGAGCTGCAGGCCGTGAAAAAATTCCCGCTCCTGCGCAAGGGAAGATTTAAAGGCGGGTTTATCGTTACGCAGAAGAGCAAGCGCGAGCTGCCCTTCCGTTTCCTGGCGGCACGTACCATCGGATATGTCAACGAGAACTCGAAGACCAGCCTGGGGCTGGAAGGGGCCTACAACCACGACCTGAAAGGTATTGGCGGGAAACGCCTTATGCGCAAGATCACGGGGGGAGTGGAAATGCCCGTGAACGATGAGAATGAAGTGGAGCCGCAGGATGGGTTGGACCTTATCTCTACGATCGATATCCATATACAGGATGTGGCGGAGAACGCGCTGATGGAAAAGCTGATCGAGCACAAGGCCGATCATGGCTGCGTGATCCTGATGGAGGTGGCTACGGGCGAGATACGCGCCATCGCCAACCTCACGCGCAAAGATTCGAATACTTACCTGGAAAGCTATAACTGGGCTATTGGTGCCGCTACGGAGCCGGGCTCCACATTCAAGCTGGTGTCGCTGATGGCCGCCATAGAGGACGGTTACCTGAACCTGGATGAGGTGGTGGATGTGGAGGGTGGCGTGACCAGCTACTACGGGATCAAGATGCCCGACAGCCATAAGCCCAAAAAGAACAAGATGAACGTGAAAGAGGTGTTCGAGGAATCTTCCAACGTGGGCGTATCGAAACTGATCACCAAGTACTACTCAAAGGATCCGCAGAAGTTCATTGACCGCATTTGCAAAATGGGCATCAACATGCCGCTCGGCATCAGCATACCGGGCGAGACAAAGCCCCGGATCAAAAGCACCAAGGACAAGGACTGGTCGGGCGTATCCCTTCCTTTCATTTCCATAGGGTATGAATCGCTGCTGACCCCTTTACAGATGCTCACGTTCTACAATACCGTTGCCAATAACGGCATACCGATGAAACCCGTTTTCGTCAGGGAGATGAGAAGGAGGGGGCAGACGGTTAAGAAATTCGCCCCGGAGCAGCTCAGCACAACCCCTATCTGCTCCAGGCAAACCATACAAAAGGCCCAGGAGCTGCTCAGGGCCGTGGTGCAGAACGGCACAGCCAAGAGCCTGGGTTCTGCCATTTTCCAGATCGCTGGAAAAACAGGCACAGCGCAGATCGCCAAGGGCGGCACTTACGGATCGGACGGCAACCATACCTACCAGGCATCCTTTGTAGGGTATTTCCCTGCCGATAAGCCCAAGTATACCTGCATGGTCATGGTAAGCGCGCCATCCAGCGGTGAATACTATGGAGCCCTGGTAGCCGGTCCCATTTTCAAGGAGGTTGCTTACAAGGTATACTCCACTACGCTCGATATACACGAGGAGCTGAACGCTACCATGCATCAACTGATCGCCACGGCCCCGCGCACCAAAGCAGGTTTCCGGCACGATATCAAAACCATTTACAGCGAGCTGGCGATCAAATGTAACTCGGTCTTTACCGAGCACAAGTGGCTGAAGCCGGTGATACGCGATTCCATATTGTCTTTCACGGAGAACAAAGTGCAGGACCTGCTGAAATCAAAAGTGGTTCCTGACCTCCGGGGGATGAACCTGAAGGATGCCCTGTACCTGCTGGAGAACGCGGGTCTGAACGTGACCGTGCTCGGGAGCGGTGCCGTGAAGGAGCAATCGCTCGACCCCGGAACCCGGTTTAACAAAGGCGCCCATATCATGCTGGTATTGTCATGAAGCTGCTGAAGGACATACTCTATAAGGCTAACCTCCTCGATGTGGCGGGAACGACCAACGTGGCCATCACTTCCATCACGTGCGATTCGAGGCGCGTGGAAAAGGATGCGCTCTTTGTTGCGGTCAGGGGAACGCAGGCGGATGGTCACCAGTATATCCAGTCGGCTATTGATGCGGGCGCCATAGCCATTGTGTGCGAGGATGTGCCGGAAACAAGGCTCGACAGGATCACGTATGTGAGGGTGAAAGACGCCTCGTTCGCGCTGGGCATTATCGCCTCCAATTTTTACGACAACCCTTCGGGCAAGATCAAGCTGGTGGGCGTAACAGGTACGAACGGAAAGACCACCACGGTCACCCTCCTGTTCAACCTGTTCCGCTCGCTGGGTTATAACACGGGCCTGCTTTCCACGGTAAAGAACCAGATCGGCAATACGGTTATTCCCTCGACCCATACCACACCCGATGCGGTGGCGCTGAACCGGCTGCTTGCGCAGATGGTGGAGAAGGGCTGCACGCATTGCTTCATGGAAGTGAGCTCGCATGCCGTGGTCCAGAACAGGATAGCCGGCATCCGCTTTACGGGAGCGGTGTTCACCAACATCACGCACGACCATCTCGATTACCACAAAACTTTCGAGGAATACATCAAAGCGAAGAAAGGCCTGTTCGATCAGTTGAGTGCCGAGGCGTTCGCGCTGGTGAACAAGGACGATCCGAACGGGGAACTTATGCTGCAGAACACGCGTGCGCTGAAAAAAACGTTCGCGCTGAAGTCGCCTGCGGATTTCAAATGCAGGATCATCGAGAACCAGTTCTCCGGCATGCAACTGCATATCGATGGCTCGGAGCTGTGGACCAGGCTGATCGGCAGTTTCAATGCGTATAACGTCCTGGGCGTTTACGCCACCGCCATGTTGCTCAGGGAGGATAAGATGAATATCCTCACTACGCTGAGCATGATGAACCCCGTAGAGGGCAGGTTTCAGTACATCCGTACCGACAGCGGCATAACCGGCATCGTGGATTATGCCCACACGCCTGACGCGCTGCTGAACGTGCTCAGGACCATACATGACATACGCACGGGAAATGAGAAGGTCATTACGCTGATCGGGTGCGGTGGCGACCGTGACGCGAAAAAGCGGCCGCTGATGGCAAGGATAGCCTGCGATCACAGCGACCAGGTGATCATCACCTCCGATAATCCCCGCTCAGAGGAGCCCGAGCAGATCATCCGCGATATGGAGAAAGGCGTGGAGAAGCAACATGCCAAGAAAGTGCTGGCGATCACTGACCGGAAAGAGGCCATTAAAACGGCTTGCTCAATCGCCCGGGCAGGCGATATCATCCTGCTCGCAGGCAAGGGTCACGAAACATACCAGGAGATCAGGGGTGTTAAACACCCGTTTGACGATATGGAAATTTTGAAAGCAACACTGAAACTGTTCGATAAATAATGCTCTATTACCTCTTCGATTACCTCAATGAGCTGGATTTTCCCGGGGCGGGCGTGTTCCAGTACATCTCCTTCCGGGCGGCCATGGCCATTCTCGTCTCCCTGCTCATCTCCATGGTCTTCGGCAAGAGGATCATCAGCCTGCTGCACAGAAAGCAGGTGGGAGAAACGATCAGGGACCTGGGTCTCGATGGGGAAAAACAGAAGCAAGGCACACCGACCATGGGCGGGCTGATCATCATTGCAGCCATCCTTCTACCCACGTTGCTGTTCGCGAAACTGGACAACATCTACATCATCCTGATGATCGTTTCCACGATCTGGCTGGGTTTCATCGGTTTCCTGGACGATTACATCAAGGTATTCAAGAAAGATAAGAAGGGGCTGGCAGGCAAGTTCAAGGTTCTTGGGCAGGTGGGCCTGGGCCTGATCGTGGGCATCACGGTCTATTTTCACCCGGATATCAAAACAAAAGTAGAGATCCCCGCAGAGCTGGTGCAGCAGGTAGACCCCGGCAAGGTGACCCAACTGGTGGATGCCGATGGCAATACCCATTACATGTACGACAAAAAAATGCCGAACACCACCATTCCCTTTGTCAAGGACAATGAGTTCAACTATTCTTCCGTCATGGCGCTTCTCGGTGAGGGTATGCGCAAATACACCTGGGTCATTTACATCCTTGCGGTGATCATCATCGTAACGGCCGTTTCCAACGGAGCCAACATCACCGATGGGATTGACGGGCTGGCTACGGGCACTTCGGCCATCATTGGCGCCACGCTGGGCATTTTCGCTTACGTTTCCGGCAACCTCTTCTTTGCCGATTACCTCAACATCATGTACATCCCGCTCTCGGGCGAGCTGGTGATCTTCATCGCGGCTTTTGTGGGGGCCTGCGTGGGCTTCCTCTGGTATAATTCCTACCCTGCGCAGGTGTTCATGGGCGATACCGGCAGCCTGGCCCTGGGCGGCATCATCGCTGTATTTGCCATCGTGCTGCGCAAAGAACTGCTCATTCCCATTCTCTGCGGCATTTTCCTGATCGAGAACCTTTCGGTGATGATGCAGGTGAGCTATTTCAAATACACGAAAAAGAAATTCGGTGAGGGCAGGAGGATATTCCTCATGTCGCCCCTGCATCACCATTACCAGAAAAAGGGGCTGCATGAAGCGAAGATCGTTTCGCGCTTCTGGATCATCGGCATCATGCTGGCCGTGCTCACGGTAGTAACGCTTAAACTGAGGTGATGAAGAGGCTGGTGGTTCTGGGAGCGGCAGAGAGCGGGGTAGGGGCAGCGGTGCTGGCCCGGAAAAAAGGGTTTGAAGTTTTTGTTTCCGATAAGGGGACCATTAAGAGTAAATACAGGAAAGTTCTTTTAAAGCACAGGATACGGTTCGAGGAGGGAAAGCATACCGAGGCGCTGATCCTTAACGCGGATGAGGTGGTAAAGAGCCCGGGCATTCCGGAGAAAAGCGAGATGGTAAGGAAGCTCAGGCGGAAAAGGGTGCCGGTCATATCGGAGATCGAGTTTGCAGCGCGGTATACGGATGCGAAGCTGGTCGGGATCACGGGCACCAACGGGAAGACCACCACCACCATGCTGACCTACCACATTTTCAAAAAGGCGGGGCTGAACGTGGGACTGGCCGGTAACGTGGGAAAGAGCTTCGCCCTGCAGGTGGCGGAGAAGAAGCGCGATTACTACGTGCTCGAGCTGAGCAGTTTTCAGCTCGATGAGATGTTCAGGACGAGGATCAACGTAGCGATACTCACCAACATCACGCCCGACCACCTGGACCGGTACGATTACAAGGTGTCGAACTACGTGAACTCGAAGTTCAGGATCACGCAGAACCAGACCAGGGCAGACGCCTTCATCTATTGTGCGGATGACGAGCTGACGGTGAAAGCGCTGAAAAGAAGGAAGCCGAAGGCGATGCTTTATCCTTTTTCCATCAAAAAGAAAATAGGAAAAGGAGCTTTTGTAAAAGGGAATCAGTTAACCATAAATATAAACCATAAACCGCTAACTATGTTTTTAGAAGACCTCGCTCTACAGGGAAAACACAATCAGTACAATTCTATGGCCGCAGGGATCGCAGCCCGGGTGGTGGAGATCAAGAAAGAGATCATCAAAGAGTCGCTTTCTGATTTCGAAAATGTCGAACACCGCCTCGAGTTCGTTGCCCGCGTGCATGGCATCGAATTTATCAACGACTCCAAGGCCACTAACGTAAATTCCACCTGGTACGCGCTCGAGAGCATGACCAGTCCCGTGATCTGGATCGTGGGCGGGGTGGACAAAGGCAACGATTATTCAGCGCTGAAAGACCTCGTGAAGAGCAAGGTCAAGGCCATCGTATGCCTGGGCGTAGACAATAAAAAGATCATCAAGGCCTTCAAGGGGGTGGTCGATACGATCGTTGAGACCAGCTCGGCCTCCGAGGCGGTAAAAGCCTCGTATAAGCTGGGCCGCAAAGGCGATATCGTTCTTCTTTCGCCCTGTTGCGCCAGCTTCGATCTGTTCGAGAATTACGAAGACAGGGGCATACAATTCAAAAAAGCGGTAAGGTCGCTGTAATGAGCAATAAGAGTAAGCATAAGCAGCAGGAAGCGCTGTCGCGTAAGAATCTACTGAGCGAGCACGCGATGGAGTTTGTTGCGCTCATTCGTGACGTGGTTTATATCAACGACTCCATTTCCATCAACGTGGAAAAGACCTGGAACACGCTTAATTCGGTCGATGGAAACGTTATACTGATCATCGGGGGTATCGATTCAAAGAACGATTATGCCGCGCTGGAAGAACTGGTGACGAGGAAGGTGAAGTACATCATCAGCCTGAGTTCCGACAGCAACCGGCTGATGAAGGCATTTTTGAAGACCGGCAGGGAGATCGCCCATGCGGCCACCGTGCAGGAGTCGGTCGGGCTGGCGATGAATGTGGCGCGCGCGGGCGATCTTGTGCTGTTCTCACCTGCCTGTCCCAGCTATCATCCTTTTGACAATTATAAGAACAGGGGTAATGACTTTAAACGGGCGGTGAACGCGTTGCTGCAGGCCAAATGAACCCGATAAAAAAGATACAGGGCGATAAGGTGATATGGATCATTGTGCTGATGCTGTCGCTGTTTTCCATAGCGGTGGTGTACAGCTCGGTGGCCCAGATCGCTTTCCGCTACCGGGGTGGCAATACCGCCTATTACCTGGTGAAGCATACGCTCATCATCGGTTTCGGGTTCGTGCTCATGTACCTGACGCATAAAGTACGCTACACCTATTTTTCAAGACTTTCGCAGATCGGTGTGTGGGCGGCCGCTCCGCTGCTGCTGTACACCCTGCTGAGAGGGGTGAGCGCTGGCGAGGCGCCCCGCTGGCTGGAGATACCCGGCACCGGGCTTACCTTCCAGACCTCCGATTTCGCCAAGCTGGCGCTGATCATTTACGTGGCCAGGATACTGGCGGTAAAGCAGGGCGAGTTCAATGAGTTTAAGACGGTGTTCATCTACCTGCTGCTGCCCATAGGCATCATCTGCGGGCTGATCTTTCCGGCCAATTTCTCCACGGCAGCGCTTTTGTTTTTCGTGTGTTTCCTGCTCATGTTCATCGGGAAAGTGCCCATGAAATACCTCTTGTCCATATTGGGAGGAGGTATCGTGTTCATCGGCCTGCTGGCCCTTCTCATTGCCAAGTTCCCCGATGCCGTTCCGCGCGGGCAAACCTGGAAAAGCAGGATAGAAAGCTTTGCGTCAGGCAGCGCGGAAGAGAACTACCAGGCCGAGCAGGCCAAGATCGCCATCGGCACCAGCGGAATAATAGGTAAAGGCCCTGGCGGCAGCACGCAGCGCGGATTTTTACCGCAGGCCTCATCCGATTTTGTTTTCGCTATCCTGATCGAGGAATACGGCCTTGCGGCCGGGGGTCTCATCGTCCTGCTGTACCTCATTCTCTTCTTCCGCGGCATACGCATAGCGCAGAACAGCGAAAAGGTTTTCGGCACGCTCATGGTCTTCGGTTTGTGTTTCAGCCTGGTCTTTCAGGCTATGGTGAACATGGGCGTTGCGGTCAACCTGTTCCCGGTCACGGGCCAGCCGCTGCCGTTCATATCCATGGGCGGAACGTCCATCTGGTTCACGAGTATCACCATCGGCATCATACTAAGCGTAAGCAGGCACGTAGGCAAAGACGCCCCGGCCGGGGAAGAAGGGGAAAAAGGAGGTGTTTTTGCCGCAGCTTAAGGTGATCATCAGCGGGGGCGGAACGGGAGGACATATTTTCCCGGCCATCGCCATTGCCAACGCGCTGAAAGAAAAAGTTAAGGAAATTGATTTCCTGTTCGTGGGGGCCGAGGGGCGCATGGAAATGGAAAAGGTGCCGGCTGCAGGCTACAGGATAGAGGGCCTTTGGATCAGCGGCTTGCAGCGCAGGCTGACGCTGAAGAACCTGGCTTTTCCGTTAAAAGTGATATCCAGTTTGATGAAGGCAAAACGCATACTGAAAAGGTTCAGGCCCGATGTAGTGATCGGCACCGGGGGTTATGCCAGCGGTCCCATGCTCCGTGTTGCGGCCAGCCGGGGTATTCCCACGCTCATCCAGGAGCAGAACTCCTTTCCGGGCATTACCAATAAGCTGCTTGCGGGCAAGGTGGACCGCATTTGCGTGGCCTACCAGGGCATGGAAAAATATTTTCCTGCCGCCAAGCTCGTGCTTACAGGAAACCCGGTGAGGCAGGAGGTAGTGATGCTGGATGGAAAGCACGAGCCGGCCTTGGCGCATTTCGGACTGGAGGGATCAAAAAAAACCATCCTGATCATTGGCGGCAGCCTGGGCGCGCGTACCATCAATGAGAGTATCGCGGCATCGCTCAGGTTATTTTCGGAACAGGGCATACAGCTCATATGGCAGACCGGCAAGAGCTATTATGGAAAAGCAAAGACGATGGAAAGCGGCAGCGTAAAAGTGTTCGATTTTATTTCGCGGATGGACCTGGCCTATGCGGCAGCCGACCTGGTGATATCGAGGGCTGGCGCCATTTCCGTATCGGAGCTTTGCCTTACCGGTAAGGCGGCCATCCTGGTGCCTTCGCCCAACGTGGCGGAAGACCACCAGACGAAAAACGCCATGGCGCTGGCCGATAAGGAGGCCGCCTGGCTTGTTAAAGACGGGGAGGCCGTTGAAAAGCTGGGAAAGCGCGCGGTCGACCTGGTGAACGATGCAATAACCCTCGAGCGGCTGAGAATGAATATTTCAAAGCTGGCCGTACGCGATTCAGCGGGCCGGATCGCGGACGAAGTACTGAAACTGGTAAAGTGAACCTGGATAAGATAAAAAGCATTTACTTCCTCGGGATTGGCGGCATAGGCATGAGCGCCCTGGCCCGGTATTTTCATTCGCGGGGTAAGCATATCTGGGGGTACGATAAGACCCGCACCGCGCTTACAGCACAGTTGGAAGCGGAAGGCATGGCCATCCATTATGAAGAGAACGTGCCCCAGGTACAGGAGGGAATAAGCTCGAAAGGCCTCGGCAAAGACGACCTGCTTGTTGTGATTACGCCAGCAGTTCCATCCGATCACGCGGAAATGACCTTCCTCGCACAGGCTGGCTACGTGATGAAAAAACGTTCGGAGGTGCTGGGCATGATCACCGCTGGGTCATTCACGATAGCGGTGGCCGGAACGCACGGAAAGACGACCACCTCATCGCTTATTGCGCATATCCTCCGCACGGCCGGGATCGACTGTACGGCTTTTCTCGGTGGCATCACCCAGAACTACAATACCAACCTGCTTATCGGCAAACATCCCACCACGGTGGTAGAGGCGGACGAGTACGACCGGTCTTTCCTGACCCTTCACCCCGATATTGCCGTCATCACATCGGTAGATGCCGATCACCTCGATATTTACGGGAGCAGGGAGTTCATGCATCAATCTTACGACCTCTTTGCAGGCCAGGTAAAACCGGGAGGCCGGCTCATCCTAAGGAAAGGCGTGGAGGAAGCGCTAAAGACCGCAACCGGGAAAAGCAAAGTGATCTCGTATTCCCTCCAGGACGGCACCGACCTGTCGGCACAGAACATTGCCGTAAGGGACGGCAAGTTCAGCTACGCTATCGCAGACCGGGGTAGGATCATTCCGGCTCTCGAGCTGGGTATTCCCGGTCGCCACAATATCGAGAATTCCATAGCCGCGGTGGCAGCGGCCAGGGAGATGGGCGTGGATGATGAAGCGATACGCAAAGCGCTGGCCTCCTTCAGGGGGGTGAAAAGGCGGTTTGAATACCATATCAGGCGTTCCGATCTGGTTTACATCGATGATTACGCGCACCATCCCGAAGAGCTGAAGGCCTGCATCACCGCTATCCGCGAGCTGTATCCCGGCAGGCGTATCACGGGCGTCTTCCAGCCCCACCTCTATTCCCGTACGCGCGATTTCGCGGATGAATTTGCGCTGAGCCTCGGGCTGCTGGATGAAGTGATACTGATGGAGATCTATCCCGCCCGCGAGCTGCCCATACCGGGAGTAAGCGCGCAGATGCTGCTGGATAAGATACCGCTCCGGCATAAAAAGATATGCGGAAAGGATGAGCTGGTGAGCGAGCTCAAAGGCAGGAAGCTCGATATAGTGCTGACGGCTGGAGCAGGCGATATCGATCAGTTCGTGGAACCGATAACCAAGGCCCTGGAAAAATGATAAAAAAGATCCTGGTCATATCGGTATGGACGCTGCTGGTGAGCGGCACGGGCATCATACTGGGTTTTGCCGGCCGGGAGCAATCGGACCTGCCCTGCAGGGAAATGCGCATCAATATTGAGCGTGACGGGGAAAATTATTTTGTAGAGGAGGAAGATATCATCGCGATGCTGAAGGAGCGGGGCGACTCGGTGATCGGCCAGCGGCTCTCTACGCTGCAGGTCGACAGGATCGAGCAACTGGTCATGACCAATCCCTGGGTGGCCGCTGCTGACGTTTATATGAGCATAGACGGGGTGCTGAGCATCGATATCCGGCAGCGCGATGCGATGTTGCGCATCATCAATGCCGAAGGCGAAAGCTATTACATGGATACCCGGGGGAAGCTGATGCTCTGGTCGCAGAACTTTACGCCCCGGGTGCTCACCGTCAACGGTGCCATCGCGGAGAAGTTCAACAATTGGTATACTATAAGCGCGGAGGATATCATCCGGTCGGATTCATTGTCGCTTACGGTATTGGATGAGCTGTATACGCTGGCCAGGTACATTACCTCGGATTATTTCTGGAATGCGCAGATCGCGCAGATACACCTGCTGCCGGATGGCGAGTTCACGCTGGTTCCGCAGGCCGGTGAGCATAAGATCATTTTCGGGGATATTTCCGATATGGAAGAGAAGTTCCATAAGTTGAAAACTTTTTATAAAGAAGGCCTGAACTATACGGGCTGGGAATTATACGATACTATAAATTTGAAATTTAAAAACCAGGTAGTTTGCACCAAAATAAAATAGAATGGAAACATCAGATATCGTTGTAGGTCTGGATATCGGCACCACCAAGATCGCTGTGCTGGTGGGCAGGAAGAATGAGTTCGGGAAGATCGAAATGCTGGGCATAGGCAAATCCGATTCGCTGGGCGTGATGCGCGGTGTGGTGGCCAACATTGAAAAGACCGTGCAGGCCATCAAGGCCGCTGTGGAGGAGGCCTCGGCCAAATCGGGCGTGGATATCAAGGTGGTGAACGTGGGCATTGCGGGCCAGCATATCAAAAGCCTGCAGCACCGCGGTATGCGCACGCGCCAGAGCCTGGATGAGGAGATCGGCCAGAAGGATATCGATGCCCTGATCGATGACATGTACAAGCTGGTGATGCTGCCCGGGGAGGAGATCATTCATGTTCTTCCCCAGGAATACATAGTGGACAACGAGCAGGGCATACGCGATCCCATCGGGATGTCGGGCATACGCCTGGAAGCCAATTTTCACATCATCACCGGCCAGATGGCGGCCGCCAATAACATCAAAAAATGCGTGGAAAAAGCGGGTTTGGTCATGTCCGACCTCACCCTCGAGCCCCTGGCATCGGCCGCTGCGGTACTGACCGAGGAAGAGAAAGAGGCCGGTGTGGTGCTGGTCGACATCGGTGGCGGCACTACCGACCTGGCCATCTTTCATGACGGCATCATACGCCATACGGCCGTAATCCCTTTCGGGGGCAATATCATTACCGAGGATATCAAGGAAGGTTGCTCCATTATCCATAAGCAGGCCGAGCTGCTTAAGGTCAAATTCGGCTCGGCACTGGCCAGCGAGAACCAGGAGAACGAGATCGTTTCCATTCCCGGCCTGCGCGGCAGGGAGCCCAAGGAGATATCGGTCAAGAACCTGGCGCATATCATACAGGCCCGGATGGAGGAGATCATGGAGCATGTGTACTACGAGATCAAGAACTCGGGTTACGAGAAGAAGCTGATAGCCGGCATTGTGGTCACGGGCGGAGGAGCCCAGCTCAAGCACATCAAGCAGCTCATTGAATATGTGACCGGCATGGATGTGCGCATAGGGCTGCCTAACGAGCACCTGGCCAAAAGCAACGAGGATGTGACCAGTCCCATGTACTCCACGGGAGTGGGGCTTGTTATCAATGCCTTCGAAAAGCTCGATAAGAACCGCAATAAGAGCCCGCTCAAAGAGGAGGGAAAGGTGAAAGGACATTCCAAGCGCACGGGCGGGGGCTTTTTCGACAAGCTCTTTACCAAGAGCAAGAACTGGTTTGACGAGGACCCGGACAGCAAGTAACGTAATTCACAATCCCCGGTGAATAAGTTATAGGCCCTTCTCCCCGAATGAAAAGGCGATTGCCCTACTTTTAGCCAAAACTTTTTCGCTATGATGCAATTCGACTTACCCAAAGAGCTTTCATCCATCATCAAGGTAATTGGTGTGGGCGGAGGCGGAAGCAATGCCGTTAACCACATGTACCGCCAGGGCATCAACGGTGTTGATTTCATCGTTTGCAATACGGATAAGCAGGCGCTCGATATGAGCCCTGTGCCGCTCAAGATACAACTGGGCAAAGCCCTCACCCAGGGCCTGGGTGCCGGTATGCTTCCCGAGGTAGGGCGCAATGCGGCCATGGAAAGCATCAACGAGATCAAGGAGATACTTGGCAAGGGCACCAAAATGCTGTTCATTACTGCCGGTATGGGCAAGGGTACGGGTACGGGCGCAGCGCCCGTGATCGCGCAGATCGCCCGCGAAATGGGGATTCTTACCGTAGGTATCGTGACCATACCCTTCGCTTTCGAAGGTCCGAAGAAAAGGCAGCAGGCCGAGGCCGGCATCGAAGAGATGAAAAAGTACATCGACTCGCTGCTTATCATCTGCAATGAGCGCCTGCGCGAGATGTACGGCAACCTTACCGTGGTGAACGCCTTCGCGCATGCCGATGACGTGCTGAGCGATGCGGCCAAGAGCATTGCCGAGATCATCAGCCACCGCTACCACGTGAACGTGGATTTCAATGACGTGCAAACCGTCATGAAGGAGAGCGGGGTTTCCATCATGGGCACCGCATCCGCATCGGGCGAAGGCCGTGCGATCAATGCGGTGGAGATGGCGCTCAACTCACCTCTGCTGAACGATAACGATATAACCGGTGCCCGGTACGTACTTATGAACGTGACCTCGGGCGCCCAGCAGGAAGTGACCATGGACGAGTTGGGAGAGATCACCGACTATATACAGAACGCGGCAGGCAATGAGGCCGAGATCGTGACCGGTTACGGTGTGGACCCCGACCTGGGCGACAAGATCAACGTGACCATTATCGCTACCGGGTTTAAGACCAAGGCCATTTCCGGATTCCAGACAAAGAAAAAGTCAGAGAAAAAAGTGCTGAAGCTGGATGATAACGTCAATACTGCGGAACCGGTCGCGGAAAAGAAAGAAGAAACGCCCGTGCAGGATGCGCTGGAGCCGGTGCTGAAATCGGAGCTGGAACAGGCGCCTGTGACCGAAGAGGTAACAACCTTCAAAGAGGAAGTGACCCTGAGCGATATTGTCGACCCGCTGGAGCCGGTGCTGAAGACCGTGGAGGTAAAGGCCGAAGAGCCGAAAGCTGAAGAGGCGGCCGATATAGTCAATGATGCCGAGGAAACGGTGATCGTGGATGAGCTTACCCCGGCCGAAGAGCCCGTGCTGATCGTGAAAGAGGAAGTGGTTGCCGAAGTGAAGACGGAAGAACCCGTTATCGAGGCCCCGGTAATGGAGATCCCGGTGGTGGAAACCCCGGTTGTGGAGACTCCTGCAGCAGAAACCACCCTGGTGGAAACACCGGTCGGGGCGGAAACAAAGAGCGAAGAGATCGTGTTCGAGATCGAGAAGGCCCCGGAATCGGTGATCGAATTCAGCAAGGAGCCCGAGCTGGTCAATACACCCGAAGAGCCGGTTGCTGCTGAGGAAACACCCCAGGTCAGCGAGGTGAAAGAAGAGGTGGTGCCGGTGATCTCTGAGGCGAAAGCCGAAGAGCCCGTGGCTGAGGTAAAGCCCGAAGTGACCGAGCTGAAGAAACAGGAGCCCGTTGCCGAGATCCAGCCCGAAGTAAAGGCAGAGGAGAAGAATGAGGTGGTGGCCGAGCAGAAGAAGGAAGAAGAAGAGGAGAAAAAGCATATCCCGGCCTCGCAGAACCTTTCGAGCGAAGAGCAGATCCGTAAAGCCAAGGAGCGCATCATGCGGCTGAAAGAGCTCAGCATGAAGCTGAAGACCCCAAACGGATTGGCGGAGCTGGAGAATGAGCCCGCATATAAGAGGAAAAACATCAACCTGGAGAATGTCCCTCACTCATCCGAGTCGGAAGTATCGAAATATACCCTTACCGAGAACGAGGAGAAGAAGGTGGAGATCAAGCCCAACAACTCGTTCCTGCACGATAATGTTGATTAGGTTAGATTGATTGCTGATTTGCAAAGATCCTCCCTTACCGGGAGGATTTTTGTTTTAAGTATATTTGTTCCTTAAACGATACATTATGCCGCTCGAAGAAAAGATCATGGCCGATATGAAGGCCGCCATGCTGGCCAAGGATGCCAGGAGGCTGGAGGCCATACGCGCCATCAAATCGGTGATCCTGCTCCTGAAGACCTCCCCCGAAGGTTATACCGATGAGTCGGAAATGAAAGCCCTGCAGAAGGAGGTCAAGAAACGCAAAGAGACAGCAGAGATCTACCAGCAGCAGAACCGGCCCGAACTGGCCGAGGTGGAGCTGTACCAGGCTTCCGTTATCGAATCCTATCTTCCCAAACAGATGGGTCCGGAAGAGTTGCGGGCCGAACTCTCAAAGATCATAGCCTCTGTAGGGGCCACTTCGCCTGCCGACATGGGAAAGGTGATGGGCGTGGCCACCAAGCAGTTGGCCGGCAAGGCCGATGGCAAGGCCATATCGGCCATGGTAAAAGAGCTGTTGGCTAAATAGGAAGGGGAACACCCGATGGAAAATAAGAAAGCCCTCCTGTTGATTACCGGAGGGCTTTCTTCAATCGACCAACCAGGATATTATCTCATGTGTATGGTGTAGGTGTTGTTGTTGATGGTCACCGTTGCCAGGTCATCGCAGGTCCCGGTTCCGAAATCGATATGACGCGTGGGGCGGTTGCCGGGAGTGAAATCCATTTTTCCGGCTACGATATGCCTGCGGTTGAGGTTACAGGTCATATCGCGAACCAGCGGATTATCATTATCGATCTGGGCGGTGAAATTCTCCCCGTTAGCGGCAGTTCCATTCGCGCTGCCGGTGAGCTGCCACTTGGCAACTGACCAGTTGATGGGCCCACCGTAAGTGGTCTCGCCTGCCAAAAGCACCTTGGTGCGGTTGGAGTTCCAGGTTACCGTGCCTCCGCCATTGGCCAATGTAATGGTTCCGTTCACGCTGATCACCCAGGTGAGCTTTCCCGCAGTGATATGCCCTTTGTTCTCTATGGTCTTGGTGCCGGCAATGCCGTTATCGTTTACAAAGTAGTTCACAGGCGTGATCGTGGCGACCAGCCCCGAATCGCGGTACCGGTTACCGCCCGCATACGTGATGCGGATGATGCCCCTGCGGTAGCGCCCGTCAAGACATTGGCAGTTGGTGGTGCCGAAATTGATCGTGATCGAATCCACATCACTGGCGTTGGCCGAATCGTGGGTAACGGTGGCGCAGGCGCTGAGCAGGCTGTTTTGATCACCGCTCGCTGTGCGGTAGGTGTTTACCGAGCCGTAAGAGGCCTGGTCGGCAATAGCGGTAATATCATTGAAGCTGGCTTCGGCAAAGGCGTTATCGCTCGCTGAAGAAGTATCGTTATCCTCATCTTCCCTGCGGCAGCCGGTGAAGAGCATTCCTGCAGTTGCGAATACGATCATGCTTTTTAAAAAGATTCCTTTGGTTCTCATTGCTTTGGTTTTATAGGGTGATTATTTTTTTGCGTTTTCCAGTTCTAAGACACCATGAAAGGCGAAAGGGTTTAAGGACGCCCTCAAAAAAACGGCATGCAGAACAATAAGTTGCTGAAAATCAATACACTGTTTACAAGCCAAACTGAAATCCCGCAGAAAGGATCAGCTCTGCGCACCAGAAATGGTGACGCGCCTTGGTGCCGGGCATCACCAGCACATCGCTATAATTTGCAAAAGCGCCCTTTCCTGTAAGCTCAGCGAAGAAATGCTTGCGGTCGTAACGCAGGCCGAGCTCCTCGCCAATTATCCAGCCGGCTATGTGAAATTCATTGTCGAGCTCTTCGCCCAAGAGGGCCACATAGGTCTTGGGCACGACCACTCCCGCACCGCTCTTGCTTACCAGGCTCAGCCACTGTTTTGCGTTCTGCGACTGGAACAGGGTTTTGCGGTACAGGAAATTCAGCATAAGGAAATTGGCTCCATCGGTATGTTCGAAGTGGAGGAGTTGCCTGGAGATAAGGGTATCCGCATCATAATAATGGTCACCGATCTTCCCTTTCAGGCGGGCGGTCTGGTTGTCGATCACTACGTATTTGGCGTGATCGAAGCTGAGCTCTATGCCCAGGTGGTTTTTCTTTTTGAAATAATAGCCCAGGCGGTAGTTGTATTGCGGTATGGAGAAATCCAGCCGCATGGCGGTACGCATGATCTTGTCGAAATCGGGCCGGTCTTTTGCCTTAAGCCGGTAGATCGTGAAATCGTAGCCTTTCTGGGCGTCTGTGAAGTGAATATCGCTGGCCGAATACCAATCGCGGTTATAGCCCCAGGCGAAATAGAACGAGCCTTTGCCGGGCTTCTGGCTTCCGGGGCAGTTGCAGTTATCTTGAGCTGAAACGGGGGATGCGCCTGCGATCAGGGCGAAAAAGAGGGGCTTAATTTTCATAACAGTGTGTGTGGCTTACTGTGTGCGGTCTAGTTCATGGTTTTTGGATAAGCTTGCGTGCCAATAACGCGACAATCCAGGGCAATATCAGGTGTCCGGTCATGTAAAAAGGAATACCCGCAAAAGTGAGCAGAAAGGCGACAAGCAGCGTAAAAGCCATGCCGCCCAGGCAGATCTTTGTGTACAGGCCCATTTTCACCTGACAAATATGCAAAAATAGGTTGACCGATGGTCGTTCCGGTAGCAGGCTTTTGTTAACAAATACCTTATTGGAAAATAAGCTTTC
>JBFLYZ010000053.1:0-25672 GCA_040756415.1 Bacteroidota bacterium | reverse complement strand
CCCCTTGGCTGGCAAAGCTGTATCCGGAAGAATTACGAACGGAGGGCCATACCCTTTTTCAAAAACTGGTCAGTTTCACTACTCTCAATGAATCAATATCGTATTGTGTTTACAAACAGAACGATGGCATTTGCGAATTTCATTTCCTGGCTACTTATACGGATACGATAGAAAAAAATAAGATGATGCTCGGCCATGGCTGTGATCACGATGTGGGCGCACCCACCTATGAAAGCAGAACATTCGCCTTTGTATCTCCGAATACTTTCGCAATAACCGAATATGCTACCTCCGTACACGACTCACTTATAGGTGAGGATGGATGGATCAAAAAGGGACAGGACTTCCTGGAGGCTGAAACCAGTACAGATTCCACAATACGTAAATTTGAGATCGATCCTTGGGGTCAGATCAAGGAAATCACAACCTATACGCTGAGCCGGGTTTTTACGCTAAACGATGCCGAAAAAACACTCGGACAGCCCTGCCAACTTAGCGACAGTTCCACGCAGCGCACGGCTACTGCCTTACTGTATAAATGCTCTTATAAGGCCGACACCACCGTAAAAGGAAAAACAGGCAATATTTACCTGATGATAGAGCGCTACGACAAGCAGGCTGACGCGCAGCAGAAATATTCCTCCATCAAAAAATCGAATGCTGATCACCAGGGCGTCAAAACACTCAGCGGCTTAGGCGATGAAGCCTACTTTCACAGCGATGAAGAGAATTTTTGTTTCATCATGGCCCGAAAAGGAAATTACGTGTTGACCATGAAAGTGAACAAGCTTACCGCCCTTACCTCGGTAAGTGAATTCAACAGCATAGCCAAACGCATCGCCTCAAATTTCTGACCCTTACCCCAACTCCCCTATTTCCTTCTTTCCCTAATCCCTTATCCCCAATTTCCCATTCCCCCACTTGCTTTTTTCCCTTTCGTTTTATACTTTGGCTCTCCAAACCAAAACTGCCCGAACTAAAACCACTGACCCATGAAAAGAATCCTACTCCTTTTCGCTATAGCCTGCTGCCCGTTCGCCCAGGCTCAGAACGTTTACCCCCAGTACCAAGACGGTAAGATATGGTTCAAGGTAAAGGACAATGTAAAGCTCACCCTCAGCTCGGCCGAGAACCCCTGGAACGTGGATATAGCCTCCCTGCCCTTCCTGGCCGATATAGCCCGCAACCACCAGGTCATCAATCTTTCCAGGCCTTTCTTTGCCGCCCGGAACTCCACTACCCTCCAGCGTACCTACCAGCTTAAGTTCGCTGATGTAGCCAACGTGGACCAGATCATTGCCGCGCTTGACGCCACCGGCATGATCGAGTATGCCGAAAAGGTGCCTTACGATGAAGTGTCGCTCACGCCCAACGATTATAACGGCAGCACCCTCTGGCACCTGGCCAAGATCAACGCCACCACGGCCTGGAACTATTTTTCTACCGGCTCTACCATACGCATAGCCATCGTAGACAACGCGGTTCAGACCACGCATACCGACCTTAGCGCCAACGTGTGGGTAAATACGGGCGAGATCGCCAATAACAGCATAGACGATGACGGCAACGGCTACGTGGATGATATCAACGGTTACGATGTTTCCGATAACGATAACAACCCCAATCCTCCCAATACCTCTTTCGATCACGGCACCCACTGTGCCGGAGCGGCCAGCGCTTCGACCAACAACGGCACGGGCATATGCGGCATAGGCTGGAGCTGCAAGATCATTGGCGTAAAGGCCACCTCCAATTCCGGAAGCCCTTCCACTATTACCGATGGCTATGCGGGCATTACTTACGCTGTAGCCGCTGGCGCCAGGGTCATATCTCTTTCGTGGGGCGGTACGGCCTCTTCTACCACAGCGCAGAACATCATCAACTGGGCCTACGGGCAGAATGCCATTATCGTTGCCGCAGCGGGCAACAGCAATACCAATACGCAGCACTACCCTGCCGCTTATACCAATGTGATCGCAGTGGCATCTACGGCCAGCAACGATGTAAAATCCTCTTTTTCCAATTACGGCACCTGGGTAGACGTTTCGGCACCCGGCAGCAATATCTACAGCACGGTTCCCAACAATGCCTACGCCTACATGTCGGGCACCTCTATGGCCTGCCCCATTGTTGCCGGGCTGGTGGGACTGATGCGCTCGCTGAACCCCACCCTGCCCCAGAGCAACGTGATCAGTTGCCTGACCTCTACCTGCGATAATATCAATTCTATCAATCCTTCTTACTCGGGCCAGTTGGGTTCAGGGCGCATCAACGCGGCCAACGCCATGAGCTGCATTGCGGCTACGCTCAACCAGCCTCCGCAGGCGGCATTTACGGCCAACATCACCACCATACCGGCTACAGGCTATGTCACCTATACCGATCTTTCTACATTCAACCCCACCACCTGGAACTGGAGCTTCCCCGGAGGCACACCCGCCTCCTTCAGCGGACAAACGCCTCCTCCCATCCAGTATAACACACCGGGTACCTATAACGCTTCGCTGACCGTTACCAACGGAAACGGATCCAGCACGGCTACCTATACCAATTACATTACGGTAACGGGCGGCACCGGATGCGATACGCTCAACTATCCCGTGCCTTCCAACTGGAGCCTGGTGAACTATTACGTTACCGCCACCCCTCCCTATTCCAACGGCTGGGTTAACGGAGTGAACAGCTCGGGCGACCGCGAGAAGGCCATGTACTTTGACGCATCGGCCTACCCGTACACCACCATGATGGGCTGCTTCATCGCCTTCGGAAAAGCCTGGTCATCGAACCCGAACAAGATCGTGACCGTTCGCGTTTATGACGGAACATCGGGATCGCCTGGCGCCCAGTTGGCCAACGGCACGGCTACCATTACCATGGGACAGATCATGTCTGACGTGCAGAACTTTTATTATACCCGCGTGATCTTCGCCAATCCTGTTACCTTGCCGGCATCCAAGCGCTTCTTCGTAAGCTGCGACCTGACCGGCCTCACCTGGACCAGCACGCCCAAGGATACGCTGAACATCGTGAGCAATACGGGAGGACAGACCAACCCCTCGGATACCTGGGATAAGAAGAGCAACAACAGTTGGCTGCGCTACACCACCACGGGAACCTGGAACATTGCTATATCGCTGCTGATCCATCCCATCATCACCAACGCTCCGCCCATCGCCACCTTCACGCAAACGCCTACCGGTCCGATCTGCGCGGGCAACAGCTATACTTTCAATGCTACCGGCTCAACTTACGAAGACACCCTGTTATGGGTCTTCAACGGGGGAAGCCCGTCTACCTCCAACCTGGTGAACCCGACAGTGATCTATAATAACCCCGGAACATATACGGTCAAACTGTACGTGGTAGGCGGAGGCTGCTCCATGCTCGACTCCATGGTGACCACGGTAACGGTAAACGCCAACCCCACCGTTACGGTTTCGGCCAATCCCACGGTAATATGCCCATCGGGATCATCGACCATTACCGCAACGGGAGGCACCAGCTATACCTGGAGCCCGGCAACGGGGCTCAGCGCCACAACGGGCGCAACGGTCACGGCATCGCCAACGGCCACTACCACCTATAATGTGGTCGTTACCGGGTCTAACGGCTGCTCGAGCATTGCTCCTGTAACCATTACCGTTGACCAACCGCCCGTGCCGAGCGTGCAGACGGTTCCCACATTCATCTGCGTTGGGCAGAGCATCAACTGGGATGCATCGGCCAGTACCAATGTGAACACATTCAACTGGACCTTTCCGGGCGGAACACCCGGCACCTCCGGCAACGCGGTGCAAAGCGTGCAGTACAATTCGGCTGGCACCTATACCACCACGCTTACCGTAAGCAACTCCTGCGGCAGCAACAACAGCTACACCCACACCTTTACCGTAGGCTGCGTGGGCATCGATGAAGTGAACCCGGATGGAAACATCCTTGCAGCGTATGATGCCGGAACGGGTACGCTGATCATCGAAGCCACCGATCCGGGCCAGTTGCAGAATCCCAAGGTTATACTGGTAAACAACCTGGGCCAGGTGATCTACCGCTCGCCATTCACCGGCAATTCCGGATCAGCGCAGATGCAGATCGACATGAACGGTTTTGCCAGCGGCATTTATTATGTGCAGGTGCTGGGCGATAACCTGAACTATTCGGGTAAGTTCATGAAATAAGAATGGCATAAACAAAAAGAATCCCGCTCCTTTAGGCAGCGGGATTTTTTGTTTTATCGCGAGCGGTCATTACTGCTCCAGCAGCAGGAATATCCTGCGGTCTCTTTCCTCCAGCTTGTAGGTCCTGATGTTCTCCTTTGCAGGCCCGGCCTTGACAAGGCCGTTGGCCGTATCGAACTGCGAGCCGTGCCAGGGGCATTGCACGGTACCGCAGATCATCACCCCATCGGCCAGCGAGCCGCCACGGTGCGTACAGCGGTCGTCAAAGGCCCTAAAGCCGCTCTCGGTACGGCCCACCACGATACGCCTGCCATTGATATGGAAAAGCTTCATCTGGTCGACCAAAAGCCGATCGAGCCCTTTAAGCTCTACAGCTCCGGCAGAGGCGGAGATACGCTCCTCGCTCCATTTGCCGGCATGAGCGTAGCGGTGATCTATGCCGATCTGGTTGCGTACCATCAGCGTCCCGCCCATCCAGCCGGTCACTCCCAGCAACAACACACCGCAAGCCTCAAAGCCAAGTACCACCAGGTGCATGTTATGCTCCCTAAGGAAAAGCACCGTAATGAAAATAATCACCACCGTGATGTTGAGCAATCCGTGCCAGGCGGCTCTTTTGCTGGCTGAGCTGCCAGGCGGTACGATGCAGATATAGTCGATGATGCCGGGAAGGGCAGCTATCACGGCCGAAATGATACCGGCAATACCCAGGTAATGCGCTGCCCGTTCATAACCTGCACCGCCCGTACAGAAGGCAGCCAGGTCCAGCGCAAAAGCCGCTGTGAAAAAAGTAATGGGAAAGGATACCAGTATGGGATGAAGGGGATGCCCCTTGATGTGCGCCCTGCTTTTCACGGTTGTTCATTTAAAACGTGGATCGACCCGCTATATAGTTGAAAACCGGCCAGGGTATCAATAAGCGCTTCGTAAACATTCATGACGCGTAATCGTATAATATCATTACTTTTCTATAACAACGGCATCGGGCTTTGCGCCCAGGTTAATGAGCATGGCCTGTATGCTCTCTACGAACGCCTCCGGCCCGCAGACGTAAAAATGCTGGCTGAAATTTTTAATGGTATTTTTCAAATAATCCTCATCTATCCTCTTGTCAATAAAACCGATCACCCGCTCCCGGGTCAAGACAATGTAGAAATCGGAGCCAAGCATTTTCCTGAATTCATCCTTCAGGATAATGTCGGCCGAAGTTTTATTGGAAAAGATCAGCTTATTGCCCTTCACCTTACGGTCGCCCTTCAGTTGCCTGAGAATGGCTATGAAGGGGGTGATGCCTGCCCCGCCCGCGATGAAAAAACCCGGCCCTTTATAGGTAATAGCTCCCCATACATCGCGTATGATCAGCTCATCGCCTTCCTGCAGCTTTTCCATCTGGTTGGTCACTCCTGCGTGTTCCCTGTATATCTTTATCGTGAACTCCAGATTTTCCCAGCTATTGAGGGAGGTGAAAGAAAAAGGTCGCTTCTGATCCCTCCATTCCGGCTTATTGATCGAAACTTCAGTGGCTTGCCCGGCCATGAAACTGTATCCTTCGGGCTTTTGCACGGTAAATCGCTTTACATCGTGGGTAACATATTCGCTGGCCAGTATTTTGACAATATGTTCCTCCATACAGGCCCTACAATGACTTCAGGTATTCTATCAAATCATTCTTTTCGGCCTCGGAGAGATTCAGGTTTTTGCATTTATTATAATGGTTAACCACATCCATCAAGGTGGCAAACCTGCCATCGTGGTAAAATCCGCCTTTCATATGTGTCCACAAACCTTTCAGACCCTGGGTAACATAAGAACTGTCGGGCGAACGATTGGCCTGGAAGTCGTCAATGCACAGTTCGCTGGCCTTATGGGTATTCCACCCGGGCTCGGTAAACAAGGGCGGAACATGACAGGTAGCGCACTGGGCCTTACCGTTGAAAACGAATTTCCCCCGTTCTGCCGCTTCCTTATTATACAAACTGTCTGGCGCTTTGGGGGCGGGAATAGCCAACTGGTAAAACTGCAGGGCGGCCAGCTTATCGCTCACCAGGTCGGGATTACTGCGCTTGTTGCCAAAACCTTGTTTTGCCGCGATGGGATATTTCCTGGCATTCATCAGGCGGGGGTCGTAGAAATTCCCCTGCCCCGCCAGCTCCAGGTTAGCCACATAGGCATTCCAATAGGTCACATTCCCCCAGCCGCCCGTCCAGGTGTGCAGGTTATGGCCGGCATGCCCGAATGCTTCGGGAATAAGCGTGGCGCCTGATTTCCCGTCCGGGCGAAACGCTTTTCCGTCCAGGTTCAGTTCCGCATCGAATTTTCCGGGGCCCCAACTGGCCAGTACTTTCCTGACAGTTGCGTTATCCACGCCCAGCATATTCTCATACGCGCTCAGGTCGGGAGCCAGCGCTATGATGGCGCCTACGTTTAGATCGCGATTGGCCCAGCCATCGAGCCGGCTGCCTATGCCAGAAGGGCTATCCACTGTGGAATGACAGGATGCGCAGGTAATACCTACCGATTTAATATTCCCCCCATCGAATTTAGCCACAACCCCCAGCACCGCGTTGAGCTTTAACAGCTCAAGCGTTACAAATGGATCATCGAGGAATTTACCTTCTTTTATTTTTTGTTTTAAGAATTCGGGCAGAACGGTCAGGTCGACCTTAAGACCGAGGTCCAGGGCCTGCTTGGGCGTGATGCCTTCACCTATGCCACCGTGCTTGGCGCTCACCAGCACCTTATGTAACTTGAGCTTGTCCGTCCAGAACGCCTCGTCACCGAAGGTTTCGAAACGAAACACCGCGCGTCCCTTTTCCAGAAGCTCCTCGGCATGTTTGTTTATCCCCAGGTCGGGCCACTTGACACTGCCGCTTTCATCCGGTTTTTCGCGCGTCTTTTCCCGGGTGGAACATTGGAACATAACGGCTCCGAAAACGAACAGCAGAATGACGGAAAGCACAGAGTACTTTTTCATGGGCAGATTGTTTTAGCCTGGAAAACGCAATAAATGTGCCCCGGAGGTCCGTTATTCTCTGGCAGGCAGGGAAAGCCCGGAACAGGTGTAGACATGTTTCCCCATGCTGGGGGCAAACGGACTTAAAAGCAGGCTGAGCGGGCTAAAATGAAAAGATCAGTTTTCTATCCTGAAGCCCACGCTCTTCAGGTCGTTCCAGAAACCGGGATAGGATTTTTTGACCACTTCGGGGTGCTCGATCCTGACGGAAGGATACACGCAGGCCAGGGCGGCAAATGACATGGCCATGCGGTGATCTTCGTATGTGGCAAACGAGGATTGGGCCTGGGCATTGCGCTTTTCGGGGTGGATATGGGCCGCGTCATCGCTGATGATCTCCAGCTCCACCCCGATCTTGGCCAACTCTTTTTTAAGCGCCAGCGCGCGGTCGGTCTCTTTCAGCTTGAGGGTATGCAGGCCTTTGCAGAGTATGGGTATGTTCAGCGCGGCAGCCGTAACGCCAACCGTCTGGGCGATATCGGGCGAATCGTTGAAATCGAAACCAAAACGCTCGGGCTTGTATTCCACTGTGGTCAGCTTAATGCCGTTGGGAAGGAACTCGGTGTTCACGCCAAAGAAGCGGTACAAGTCGTGCAAGACCGCGTCACCCTGCATGCTTTCTTTTTTCAAGCCTTCCAGCGCGATCTCCGAACCCCTGCGCAGCGCGGCAATGGCGTACCAATACGATGCCGAGCTCCAGTCGGCCTCTACGGTATATTTGGTCTCGTCCTTAATGAAATAGCTCTGCGGGCTCACGCTGATCGAATCATCGTGCCAGATACCTCCCACCCCGAAATGCTCCATGATCTTCAGCGTCATATTGATATACGGCCGGGAAGCCACATCGCCCTTGAACTTCAGGATAAGCCCTTTGGGAAGGGTGGGCGCGATCATGAGCAGGGCGGAAATATACTGGCTGCTTACGCTGCCGTCTATCTCTATCTCCCCTCCCATCAGCTCCTTTCCTTTTATCTTCAGGGGCGGGTAACCCTCTTCTTCCATATAAGCTATATCAGCCCCGATCTGGCGAAGGGCATCCACCAGTATCTTTATCGGCCGTTTCTTCATCCGCTCGCTTCCGGTCAGTATTCGCGTGCCGGGCTTGTTCGCAAAAAGGGCCGTGAGAAAACGCATGGTGGTGCCGGCCGCTCCCACGTCATATGTTACCTCCCCGAAATTGTATTGCCTGTCCTTTTCCAGGATCTCTTTCAGCGAGCGGCTATCCTGGGCCTCTGACAGGTTAGTGATTTCGAACTTATCCCCGCACAGGCTCTGGATGATCAGGACCCGGTTACTTTCGCTTTTGGATGAAGGCAGCTTGACGGTTCCCCGTATGGGCCCCTGTGGCGCGGTGATGCTGTACGTCATATCAGCTCTTCATTTTCGCTTCTTCACGGTAATAACGCAGGGCTTCGCGTATCAGCTCAACGCTGCATTTTTTATCGTATTGCGCCTGGCCTATCCTTTTCAGCAGGGTGAAATTGATACCCTCTCCCCTGTTCTTCTTATCGTGCCTCATCAGCTCGACCAGGCGCAGGTCATCAAATTTATCAAAATTATTTACCGGTCTGTAGGTATCGAGCAAGAAAGACGTGATCTCTGAAAGCTCGGTTTTGCCCAGCCCGCCCTTCTTTACCGAAAGGTAAGCTTCGCAGATCATACCGATGGCGATGGCCTCCCCGTGCAAAAGGGCCACCCCTCCGCCCTCCAGCGAAAAGCTTTCTACGGCATGGCCGATGGTATGACCGAAATTGAGTATCTTTCTTTCTCCCCTCTCGCGCGGGTCGCTGCGAACGATCCTGTTCTTGATCATCACCGAATGGGTGATGATGCTTTCCATTTCATCCGAAAAGGGGGTTTGAAGGCCGCTGGCAAATATCCGCTCCCATTGCTTTTTATCAGCGATCAGGGCGTGCTTGATGACCTCGGCATATCCCGAATAGTACTCGCGCAGGGGCAGTGTTTTCAGAAAAACGGGGTGGATGAACACCGCTGACGGGTCGCTGAAAAGGCCTACCTCGTTCTTCAGCCCGTTCAGGTCTATTCCAAGCTTGCCGCCCACCGAAGCGTCAACCTGTGAAAGCAGTGTGGTAGGAACATGAATAAAAGGGATACCGCGCTTGAAAGTGGCTGCCGCAAAACCGCCCATATCGCCTATCACTCCACCGCCCAGGTTGATGAGCACCGAGCTGCGGTCAGCGCCCAGGGCCGAGAGCGCCCTCCATATGCTGCTGCACACATCTATGTTTTTGTTGGCCTCCCCGCTGGGCACCTCGATGATCTTAGCCTCTTTGACGCGGGCCGACTGCTCGCTGAGAACGGGGTAACAGTGCGCGAGGGTGTTCTCATCGGCCAGCAGGAACAGCTTGCCGTAGCGGAAGCCGGGCGAGCGCAGCAATTTGTTCAACTCCGTGAAAGCCTTTTCACCGATATGAACAGGATAGGTGCCCGCCTGGATGGTTTTCATTACCCGCAAAGATTGTAAAATAACCTGACAGTTTATCTATATTTGCAGCCTCGCAAAAGCAGCCTGATATGCGCTGTTGCGGGCATACAAGCGGCATGCTTTCATTCGACAATACCGCCATCTCCTTCTCCGGGAAATCAGACCGCGACCTGAACCGCTCGTACTGGCTTTTCAAGCTCATCGGCAACCCCGCATTCGTGAAGATAGGCAAAGGCCTGACCACTTTCGCGATCAGCGCGCGGCTGCCGATCAGGGGTATCATCAAAGCCACCATTTTCCGTCAGTTCGTGGGAGGCGAAACCATAGAGGAGTGCCTGAAGACCATCGAAGCCCTGGGGCGTTATAATATAGGCGCCATTCTCGACTATTCGGTCGAAGGCAAGGAAACGGAAGCTGATTTTGATTCCTGCACGCGCGAAACCATAGCTACCATAGACCGGGCCAGGGGCGATAAGCATATCCCTTTTTCGGTTTTCAAGATCACCGGCCTGGCCCGCTTCGCATTGCTCGAAAAGGCAAGCAGCGGGAAAAAGCTCAGCGCGGAGGAAGAGCAGGAGTTCGGGCGCGTGCACGATCGCGTGAACCGTATATGCAGGTACGCGCACGAGCAAGGCGTGCCCATTTTTATTGACGCGGAAGAGAGCTGGGTGCAACAGGCCATGGACGACCTGGCCAACGAGATGATGCGGCTCTATAACAAGGAGCGTGTGATCGTTTACAACACCTTCCAGCTTTATCGCAAAGACCGGCTTTCTTACCTTCAGGAGTCCTTCCTGGCGGCCGAAAAAGGCAATTACCTGCTGGGGGCAAAACTTGTGCGGGGCGCTTACATGGAAAAGGAGCGTAAGCGCGCTGCCGACCTGGGCTACCCCTCTCCCATACAGGATACCAAGGAGGCTACCGACAGGGACTACGACAAAGCCCTCGAGTTTTGCGTTGACAACATAGACCGGGTGGCCCTGTGTGCCGGCACGCATAACGAGAAAAGCTCTATGTATCTCACCGGGCTGATGAAGCAAAAGAACATCGCTCCTTCTGATAAACGCATCTATTTCTCGCAGCTACTGGGCATGAGCGATCATATCAGTTTTAACCTGGCCAACGCGGGTTACAATGTGGCCAAATACGTGCCGTACGGGCCGGTCAAAGAAGTATTACCCTACCTGATCCGCAGGGCGCAGGAAAATACCTCTGTCAAAGGACAAACGGGCCGGGAACTGTCGCTGATCATCAGGGAAAAGAAAAGAAGAAAAGCTCAGCGGAGCGGATCTGCTTGACCGGAGCGCTCATCACCTTCTTGTACCTCAGGCCCTTCCCTCTCCGTATCTTCCAGGGCAACCAGCTTTTCAAGAAACACGATCACATCCTTCTGTCGCCTGAAATTGTATTTGGCCAGGCCGGGCACGAGCCCAACGCGGATAGAGAACTGGTCTCCGGGGATCACCTTAAAAAGGTCCTCGTCCGTCCTGTCATCCCCTATTGCCAGAATGAAGTCGTAATTGCTCCCGTTCATCAGCATGGCGGCAGTGGTGCCTTTGTCGATGCCCCTGGCCCTGGCCTCCACCACTTTTTCTCCTTCATATAACTGGAAATCGAGTGAGGCCGACAGCTCTGAAAGCGCGGTGATCAGCTCGCGCGAACGAAGGAAGCCGAGCTCCTTCTCCGCGTTTCGGTAATGCCAGGCCAGCGACAGGGTCTTTTCCTCCGTGAATGTTCCCGCGCAACGGTCGTTGAACACCTGCATGGTCTGAAGCACTGCGGATTTCCATCCGGAGCATTGCTTTGCTGAAAAGACCCATTCCCCGTCTTTCAGCTTATAGCAAGCCCCGTGCTCCGCAACCAGGCCTATTGGCATACTGCCGAACCAGGAATCCAGCGTTACTTTATCTCTGCCGCTGATCAGCATAAGCGTGTTTCTTTCATCCTCTGCCAGGCGGTTGAGGAGCTTCAGCAGCTTCTTATCCGGCACGGCCAGGTTGGGCAAACGGGCAAAGGGCATAAGGGTTCCGTCATAATCAAGAAAAATGATCCGCTTGTGCGAATCCCGGTACTTCATGAGGATTCCCTGTTCAATAGCGGGGGTGACCTCCCGAACGCTGAACGACTCCTGCCTGGCCTTGATCTGCCTTAACTGGGAGAGAAAGTCCTCGGCCCAGCGGACTACATCGTAATGCTGCAGTCGCTTCTGCATATCGTTCATCCGCGCCATCTGCTCCTCAATGGGCATATCCAGCGCGCGCACGATCGCATCAGCGATCTGCTGACGGTCGGTAGGATTGACAATAATGGCTTCGCCCAGCTCCACTGAGGCGCCTGCAGTTTCGCTCAGGATCAGCACCCCCCGCTTATCTTTCCGGCAGGCAACAAATTCCTTGGCAACCAGGTTCATCCCGTCACGCAGAGGCGCGATCAGCGCTATATCGGCAGCCATATACAAGGCGCAGAGGCTATCAAAATCAAGCGTGCTGTATCGGTAAACAACGGGGGTCCAGTCCAGTTTCCCGAACCGCCCGTTGATCCTGCTCACCAAACCTTCCAGCTCTTTCTTATTTTCCCTGTATTGGGTAATGATATCGCGTGAGGGTACGACCTGCAGCACGTAAACCACTTTCCTTATCCGTTCCGGGTTCTGCTCCAGGAAAAGCTCGAACCCCTTCAGCCGGTTGATAATGCCTTTGGCATAGTCCAGCCGGTCGACCGATATGATGATGCGGGCCTCGGCCAGTTTTTTCTTCACTTTGTTCCTCTGCTCAAATACCCGCGGATCCAGGAAAGCGTTGCTCCACCGTTCGTAATCGATGCTGACAGGAAAAGTATCAGCGGTAACGATCCTGTCGGGGGTGGTGATGGTGCGCAGCGAATGATCGTAACCCAGCAGTTGCTGTACCGACTTAAGGAAGTACTGTACATAATTGTTGATATGAAATCCTGCCAGGTCGGCTCCGAGCAGCCCGTTCAGGATATCTTTCCTCCACCTGTCGGGCAGCAGGCGGAACAGCTCAAAAGAGGGAAAGGGGATATGAAGAAAAAAACCTATGGTGGCGCCAGGCAGTTTTTCCCGCAGCAGGGCCGGAAGAAGCATGAGGTGGTAGTCATGTATCCAGATAATATCCCCGGGGCGGTACAGGGCCAGTATCTTGCCGCAAAAAGCGTGATTGGCATTCACATACTCCTGCCAATATTCTTCGTTGTATCGGGCAAAGGATGGAAAATAATGGAACAGCGGCCATATCGTGTCATTGCAAAATCCGTTGTAATACCGGTTCCAGGTCTTAGCCGGTAAAAACACGGGATGCAGGACATAGCCCTCGTGCACCACCGAACCGCCTTTTACGCATTCCCTGAATTTCTTTTCCGGCACATCGGCAGTTCCTACCCAAAGCGGCAAAGCGCTTGCCGTATCTTTTGCGCTTTCAACATACGCGCGTATGCTCGTTACCAGCCCGCCAGTTCCGGGCTGGAAGCTCAAATCTCCTTTCTTCAGGCTCACCTGGAACGGCAGGCGATTAGCTACTATGATCATTCTTCCCATTTTCAGTTCAGCTCAAAATGATAAACATTCTTTCCAAATACGCATTCAAAACCCCACAGCCAGCGCGTGGCCGCCCGGATGTTCTCCAGCTCCCCGCTGTCTGCCTCCAGCAGGCATTTGCTCAGCTCCTGCTTGATATAGTGCACACAGAGGCTCAGCTCAAGGCCCATGATATCCGCATCGATCAGCTCCTCTATGGTATGCTGCAGCAATGCCGGCACCTCTTCCGGATCGGGCATCTCCCTGATCGACCTAATCACCGCCTGCAATTTTTCTTTTATTCTCATTCGTTCGGTTACAGCGTTTTCAGATTAAGCAAAGGAAACCGTTCTTACGGCTCTTCAGGCTAGGGGATGCAGAGAAATAGAAAAACGGGATCCGTTCGCAGAACAACAAAAATGCGGGCTTACGGGCAGATGTTCATTGACATTCGTCAATTTCAGCGATTTAATAAAACCCGCCTCTTAAAACAACCAGAAAACAGGAGAGGCGGGTTTTATCTTTCGGAATTAACCGAGAAATCAGCCGGGATGGCAAATTTATTGCAGCAGGGCAAGGAATGCATTGACATTTGTCAATTTTTATGTCTTAATGAAAAGATATCTTTGCCGGCATGCCTTTAAAGATCGATAACTACCATTTTTCCCGTTTTTCGGTGCTGGAAGGCCTTCCTGAAGATGAATCGCGCCTGCTGAAGGAAAAAATGATCAGGAAAGAGATCAAAAAAGGGCAATTGATCTACCGCCAGGGCAGCTTCCCCCGGGGCGTATATTTTCTAAGAAAGGGTAAGGTGAAGATCTACCAGACCAATTCCGAAGGCAAAGAGCAGATCATTTACATCTATACGCGGGGCGAATCCTTCGGTTACCGCCCTATCCTGAGCGCTGAGCCCCATCCCGTTTCAGCCAAGGCCCTCGAGGATTCGGTTCTGTCATTCGTGCCCGCACAGTCCTTCATCCGGCTGCTGAACCGTTCTTCCGTACTTCCTAATATCCTGCTTCGCGCGCTGAGCCGTGAGTTTTCGGTCTGGGCCAACCATATTTCTGTGTTCGCCCAGAAAAGCGTGCGCGAGCGCCTGGCCCTTGCCTTGCTCATCCTGAACGAGAAGTATAAACGAAAGGATAAAGGACATCTCCCCCCGGTCATCAACCTGTCGCGCGATGACCTGGCCAATTACGTGGGTACAGCCAAAGAAACGCTGGTTCGCATGCTGCAGAACTTCAAGGAGAAAAAGATCATTCGCACAGAAGGCAGAAGGATCATCGTTCTCGACCCGGCAGAGCTGGAGAACATTAGCGACCTGTTTTAGAACCCATGCCTGATCAGAACGAAATTTTGAACCATTGGTTGAATAGCGCCAGGAATATAAGTATAATAGCCAATACGACTATCGTATCGAGTAATTTCCACTTATGACTGTCGCTTTTTTGCTTGCGTGACATCCTGAGAAATTATAGAGTAAGGTTATATTGTATTCCGATTATATACAGCCGCTCGGGTTCGCTTACATTCCATTCCAGTTGAGCCAGATAATACAAGCCAAATGAATTATGTTCATTGAGCTTATAATCGAATCCGGCCGCAGGCCGCGCCCGATGGTACAGGCCATCGGTTTCCGGTGCTCTGCGCTGGCGGATCTGATACCTGAACTCAGCAGAGATATACGGAACCAGCCGTCTTTCCGAATCGTATTTCACTTCCAGTTTATTACGCATATAGTATTCCGGCACCCTACCATTGGGGCTGGTGTAAAAATCAGCCAGTTCTCCCTGAAAACGGGTCCGGAATGAAGCGGCCAGCGGTTTGAACTTATAACGCAGGATAATGTCGAACATCAACCTGTTTCTGAAGCTGACACTTTTATCCTCACGGAACTTTTGCACGTTCCTGTAAGTAAAAGCCAGCTTCAGGAAATCTGCCGGCTGGTAAGCCGCTCCGAGGTTAGTATAGAAAAGGTTGACCTGCGAGAAGTTTTCCTTCAACCTGAATTCCTCGTCCAGCACTACTGAAAAGCGTGTATTGAACCTATATTCGAGGCTGAAGGTGCTCCACAGGCCCGCATCAGGATACACTTGAGCGTGAAGTTCACCGGATACAAAAGCAATCGCACTTATTACAGCAAGATATCTATTCTTCATTTCTTCACATTTTTATAGTATTCTTCTATATCGATCCGGATTCTGATGAAAACAAGCGCTTCAATGCTCAGCTCCTCCAGGCGCTTGTTTTTCAAGCCTGGCCTGCGGCTGATTATGTAATCTACCAGTTCAGGCTTGGACGGCTTATCCGATAGCATAATACTGCATATGTTGATTACCTGACACGGGATATGCTTTTGATCGTGCAACCGGGATATTTCGCCTGGGCCGTTATATAGGCCTGGGCATATGAGTCAGCCCGTATGATCACATCAAATACCTTAAACGTACATTCAATTATTACCTGCCAATCGGCCATAACAAAAAGCATTACAAACGCGGGAGCGATTATTTATTTCAACGAAAGATTGAGGGGAGGATCAAGCCAGCGCAGGCGGGCCGCGTTTGCAATCGAAACGGAACAGGGAGGATTGATAATTCGGCTGCGCGTAAAACGGCAGGCTGGGAAGAGGAGATTCATAAAGGGAGGTGCATCGATAAAACACCCGGGGCTTTGCCAGATCAATATATCTCCCGCGTTTTTTCCTGAGCTTTTTTTGCTTAAGCTGTTCTTTGCCTTTGTTTTCTTTGATAACAAACCCGGGCAAACAGGATTTTTCAGCCGCTTCGGCCCCCGATACCGAAAGTGGCGCATCAGAAAATGAAACCACAATCCCGGGTCTGTCCAAAGCCAGGCCCGGGATCACAAACGTGATCAGAAAAAACACTATTACACAAATCCGATTCATCAAAATAATTCTACTTGATTTCGATGCGTTTTGTCAGCATTTGCTCGCTGGTGCGTACCTGAATGAGATAAACCCCTTTCGCCAGCCCGCCTTCCATGAATTCGATCGTGTTGAGGCCGGCACTCAGCTCATATGATGCGCTGATCACCGCCTGCCCAAGCGTATTAAGCAGGACAAGCTCTACCTTTTCACTGTTGGTCAGCCCGATAGCCACTGTAAAGCTGCCGCTGCTGGGATTAGGATAAACGCTGAAGCCATCGGCAACGATGAAGGGGTCTATCCCCGCGCAGGCATCCACGTAAATGGTCTGGGTAGCCGTGCCGGTGCAGCCGTTCACATCGGTATAAGTATACGTAATGGTGTGGGTGCCGATGCCGGCCACAGACGGGTCGAAGACTCCTCCGCTTACGCCAGGCCCGCTATAGGTGCCGCCCGAAGGCGAGCCACCGGCCAATACAAAAGCAGGAGTATTGATGCAGGCCGTATCTACGGGCGCTGCATAGGTCACCGCTGGACCGCCAATAGTGGCGACCACAGGTGTGCGAACGCTGGTACAGGGTGCCGTGGTGACCTGCCAGTCATAGAAATAATAATAATAGTTGGCTCCGGCAGAGGAATTGGTGATATTGACCACCCCATTGAGCGTATAGGGATAAGAAGGCCCGGAATTGTTCCTGTATAAGTTCATACTGTTGCCTCCCAGCCTGTATCCCGTGCCGGGAGAAAGAGGAAGGTTGAGGGCAATGGTGTTCTGCCCGTTAGGTATGTTGACCGTCATGGTTTGAACAACATTGCCGGCATTGTCCCAGAGCCGTATGGTACGGTTACCGGCTGTGGATGAGTTGACCCAAACCGTCTGTAGGGTACAGGGCTGAAGCACATCGAATATCAGGTACTGGTTGGTTGTGCTGTTATGGTTCCCTCCCCCGCCAAAACTGTTGTTTACCGGCCCCACGTTGCCCGTACTGCCGGGGGTCTGGTTCTCTACGTAATAGGTGGTGGTAGCGCTCAGCGAAGGCGTAGTATACGTTGTTCCCGTATTGATGGATGTTCCGCCCGTTGGCTGCGTGAACCATTCGAGCGTACCTGTTCCCGTAGCCGAAAGCGTAACGCTGGCTGGCGAAGTGCAGCTTACTGCGCCTGTGGTGGCCGGGGCAGCGGGAGTATTGATATTGATGTACGAGGTTTGGGTCGTGGTGCTGGTGCCGCAGGTGCTGGTAACGGTAAGCTGAACGGTGTACACCCCCGGCTGGGTATAGGTATGCGTTTCGTTGTAATTGGTGCCGGTGCTGTTATCGCCAAAATCCCATACAGCGCTGGTGGCGTTGATACTGGTATTGGTAAAATTAACCGTAAAGGGGAGCGAGCAACTGGTGGTGGAGCTGGCCGTGAAGGATGAAGTGACCACTGCCGAATACTGCGGGCCTACATTGCAGGCATACCAGGCGTTGGTGGTGGCTATCACCTCGGGCGTGCAGGCGCCAAAAAGGTCCTGCGCGGCCTGTATGCTGCCCGTGCGCGCATCGATGTACTGCGAGTTGCTGGTCAGGTACACGTTATTGTTGCGGTAAGCTATACGCTCGGCATTGGCAATGCCTATGCCAGTTACGCTGAAAGCATTGTTCACGTCATTGGTGCCGCTGCCGCCTACGCAAAGCAGGTAGAACCAGTAGTTCTGCACACCGCTGTTGGTATGCACACCGCCATTATCTCCGGTGCCGGTGTACCAGTTGGTACCCAGGTAGCAATCCGGGTCGCCATACTGGTTGGGATTGCTCATGCTGCGCAGGGCCGATGGCTGGGTAACGGTGATCTGCTCACCGATCAGGAAATCGGCCAGGCTGGGGGTTTTCCAGAACTCGATGCAGGTGCCGAAGATATCGGAGAAGGATTCGTTCAGCGCGCCCGACTGGTAGGAATATACCAGGTTAGAGGAGAATTCGGTCACGCCATGGGTAAACTCGTGGCCGCACACATCCAGCGCGGTAAGCGGGTTGAAACCGCCTGCCGTACCGCTGCCATCGCCATAGGTCATCTCGCTGCCGTTCCAGAAAGCGTTGTTGTAGTTATTGCTGTAATGCACATAGGAGAGCATGAGCATGCCGTTGTTATCGATGCCGTTGCGGCTGTGGATCTGGCCGTAATAATCATAGGTGGCTTCAGCGCCCCAGTGCGCATCGTGCGCGGCATGGTCATCGTTGGCGGTGCTGGTCCAGTTGTTATCTGAATCGGTAAAATCAACCGCGTTGCCGTAATTGGTGCCGTTCAGCAGGTTATAGGTCTCCAGGCCCTGCCCCCTGGCGGTTTCGCGCAGGCGGTACGAGGTGGGGTTCACCTGGTCGGCCGTCCAGGTCTGGTTGCCGGCATACATGGTGATGCCGCCCGCTGGCACATCTGCATGGTGGATGCGGTCGCGCTTGTTGATCACCTCACCGGTCAGCGCGTCAACATACACGTAATTGCGGCTCATGGGCTCGGCAGCGTAAATATCGAACTTATAGGCCAGGCGGAAATCCTTTTTAGCAAAGTCGTCATTCACCAGCGCGATGATGAGCTCCCCTTTGGGGTAATAGGTCTTAGAGGGGTCTTTCCACACATATTTCAGCCAGGCCTCTTCTTCGGCTATTTCCCATTTATATTTTACAGCGTCAATGTGCTGCACCGCAAATCCCAATGCCTGCTCTTCGGTAAGCACCGGCACCGAGCCCACATTGATCCCATCGAACCAGCAACCGTTGGCCAGGTAGGTGAAACCGCCCCTTTCATGCACGAGGTACTCCCCTCCTTCTACCTTTACGCCCTTGTAATACTGCTGGTAGCGGGTATGCACGTAACCCAACTGGTCGGTCTCCTTGCGGTATATCTTGAAGCTCTGGTCTTCGCCTATCTGCAGGGTCTGACGCAGCTCTTCCATGGCGAAATCGCCAGGCACGTAGGAATTGTCTTTGAAGAATATCCAGGAGGGCAGGTTGTTGATCTCGCTCATGATCACCGATTTGCTCACCGGGCAGACCTGCTGGGCCTGCTGGCCGGTCAGATGATCTTGAGCGATGGCGCTGATACTAAGGGCAACGAGGGCAAGGGTAGATAATTTTTTCATCCGGTTTGATTTTAGATTTGGATTAAAACGTACCGATGAACCGTAAAAGAACGAATGGGCGGTTCGCTAATAGTGAGCCAAGATAGGAAAAGGAAATGGGAAAAGCAAGGGAGATTTACGGGTAATAATGCGTCTGTTGGCTCTTTTCCGTGTAACCTGACGGGCTACCTTACAGGTATCAGGGCATGGAATTTATATATATGTGGAATTTCCGATATTTGTATATACCTTTTTCAATGAAAAAGACTCCTCATAAAACAGCGGCCGCATCCGATGGTGGCAATATTTACACCAAACGCTTTTACTTCCTCATGCGCCTGGTCCGGATCAATAAAATGCTCAGGGGCGCCAAAATTATACCTGCCGAAAAACAAGCTTAATGGATACTCTTGATGAGGAAATTCTCGGTTTCTGGAGGCTGTTGCACGAAAATGAAGTAGAATATATCCTGGTGGGCGGATTTGCCGCCAACCTGCATGGCTTTCAGCGTACCACTGGCGATCTCGACCTATGGATCAAAGACAGCCAGCCTAACCGCAGGAAATTCAGAGAAGTATTAAGAAAAGCGAATATTGGCGACTTTGAAGGCATTGAAACCACACAGCTTGTGCCGGGTTGGTCAACCCTTAAATTTGTATCGGGTTTTGAATTGGACATAATGACCTCGATGGCCGGCTTCCCGGCCGAAAGCTTTGACAAATGCCACGCCCTTTCTCCGACAGCGATCATAGAAAATATCCCCGTTAAGTTTCTTCATATTAACCAACTCATAGAAGCTAAAAAAGCGGCCGGCCGGCCGAAGGATATACTCGATGTGATTGAACTGGAGCGAATCAGAGACTCTAAATGACCGGTGTTGCATCCCCTTGACGACACAAATGACTTTTCTGAGAAAGCTCCTGAAAAAAGCAGGTGGTACTACATTATACTCTTCGCCTGTTTTACGGTCCTGTTTTGCTTTACGGTAGCAAAGATCTTTCTGCCAAGGCAATTGGTTCTGCCCTTACCCTCTTCGGGCAACCTCCTCTCCCTGCTGGCATTGTTTATTTTAGTTTATGAGACCGCTTATTCTCTGAAGCCCTATCAGACGGTCAATACCATATGTCTCATTGCAGGTTTTACAGGAATATTTCTGATCATTTTACATTGGCGATTTGGCTCGCTGATCACCATAGCTGCTTATGCCACCCTGATCATTTCCTTGTTTCGCAGCTTGAAGACCGTGCCAGGGCACTATACAACGAACCTGTTCATTTTTTTGTATCCCATGTCCGATTTTTTTATTCTGGCTTGTAAAACCCTTCATATTCCTTTTGTGGGAATTGCATGGCTCGCCAGACTGCTCGTTATGGTCGTGGCAGCCCTGCTGATATGGAAAAACATACTGGACGGAAAAGGAAAAGATAAAGAAATGCCTTAATCACAATCACAGCTTGTCTTCTCCTCGGTGGTGCGGGCCACGTTCAATACGGTGGCGGAGGAATCGCAGGACTGGACGAGGAGAGAAAGCTCATATTTATCTTTGTCCTCCAGCGCGTAGATTGGGCAATCGGAGATATGCACGTTGCTCTGCTTCATGTTCACGGTGGCGGTAGAATCGATCATTTTCTTGATGTCACCGCGGGTAATGCCCAGGCACTGCATCATGCACTCGGCATTGGATGAAAAGAGCAGCTCGTTGCTGCGTATCTTGCCTATGATCTGGTTGCCGGGCAGCCAGCCTCCCAGGTCGCGGTTGCGGATGAGCAGGAAATATACCAGCACGCAGCCCAGCAATACCCCGAAGAGGTACAGCCTCAGCCTGCGGTAGAACGCCTTTTTTTTCTCTTGATCGCTGAGCATATGCTTTATATCGCTGCCATGAGCAGGTCTATGTCTTTATAGGGCAATTTGAACACTTCGCCCAGGTATTGATTGGTGAGTATGCCGTTGTACATGTAGCAGCCATTGCGCACGCCCTGGTAATTCTTGAGCATCTTATCCACCCCGCCTTCCTCGCCTATGCTCATCAGTATGGGTGCAAAGATAGTACTAAATGCATATGATGCGGTACGCGATACGCGCGAGGCGATATTGGGCACGCAATAATGTATCACCCCGTGCTTGGTGAACACCGGGCTGGTATGGTTGGTAACGTGCGAAGTCTCTACGCATCCGCCCTGATCAATGCTCACATCGATGATCACCGAGCCGGTCTTCATCTCGCTGACCATGTCCTCGGTAACGATCAGGGGCGTGCGGCCCGTGCTGGAGCGTATGGCCCCTATCACCACATCGGCCGATTTGAGGTGCTTGGCCAGCACCTTGGGCTGTATGATGGAGGTAAACACCCTCGTGCCCAGCGTGCTCTGCAGCCTGCGCAGCTTATACACCGAATTATCGAACACTTTGACCGTAGCGCCCAGCCCCAGCGCGGCACGGGCCGCAAACTCCCCTACGGTGCCGGCACCCAGTATAACCACTTCGGTAGGCGAAATACCCGATATGCCGCCAAGTATGGAACCCTGTCCGCCACTGGAATTGCTCAGGTATTCGGCCGCGATCAGGATAGAAGCCCCGCCTGCGATCTCGCTCATGCTGCGGATAACGGTATAAATGCCCTCTTCGTCCTTGATCCAGTCGAAAGCGATGGCCGTAATGCGCTTGGCCATAAGCTGCTTTACAAAGTTCTCGGGCTGTACGCTTAACTGCAGGGCCGAAATAAGGGTCTGCCTCTGCTGCATCAATTCGATCTCTTGCGGGGAGGGCGGAGCCACCTTCAGAATGATGTCGGCCTTAAACACTTCCTGCGGGCTGTGGGCGATCTCGGCCCCGGCCTCGCTGTAATCATTGTCCTGGAAATGAGATATTTTGCCCGCACTGGTCTCTACCACTACCCTATGCCCGTTATTCACCAGCAGGCCTACGGCATCGGGCACCAGCGCCACGCGGTTCTCCTGGAACGATGTTTCTTTGGGAATACCTATATACAGCTTGCCCTTTTTCCGGGCCACCTCCAGCATTTCTTCCTGGGGCAGGAGCATGCCCTTGGTAAGGGATGCCAGCACTTCTTTAGAGGTTTTCATATGGGGTGGCCAGCCGGGCCGGCAGGGCAAAGATATAAAAATGCCCTGTTTATCAAATTACCGCTATGCGTCTTTTTTCATCGTTCACGTCTATGCGCAGCCGCACCGTGCCGGGCGGCAGCAGCTCTTCTATCTTTTCAGGCCATTCGATAAAACAGTAGTATCCCGAATACAGGTATTCATCCGCACCGAAATCCAGGGCCTCGGCCAGGTTCTTTATGCGGTACAGGTCAAAATGAAATATCTTATCCCCTTGCGCGGTATGGTACTCGTTCACCAGCGCAAAAGTAGGGCTGGAGGCATCGTCAGTCACGCCCAGCTCGCGGCATAAAGCCTTGATAAAGGTGGTTTTACCCGCTCCCATGGCCCCGTACAGGGCGAACACTCTTTTTCCCTTATGCTCACCGAGCAGTTGCCGGGCTGCCGGCCCGAGCAGGGAAACATCGGCCACCTCTATCATTTGGCCGAAAGGGTGATGTAGGGCACCAGCATTTCTTCCAGTGAAATACCCCCGTGCTGGAAGGTATTGCGGTAATAGGTCACGTAGTAATTATAGTTGTTCGGGTAGGCGAAGAAAAGGTCCTGCTTGGCGAAGACATAGGTGGAGCTCACATTATGCCGGGGCAGGAAGATATCCTGCGGGTTCTTGACCTCGAACACATCGCGCTTGTCGTAACCGCCCAGGGTTTTTCCCGTCTTGTAGCGCAGGTTGGTGTTCACGTTCTTGTCTCCCACGATCTTGGTCGGCTCGGTGACCCGGATGGTGCCGTGGTCGGTGGTGATGATGAGCTTCGCCTTTTTTTCCGCCACCTGCCTGAGCATATCGAGCAGGGGCGAGTTCTCGAACCAGGAAACGGTGATGCTGCGGTAGGCCTTTTCGTCATCGGCCAGCTCGCGTATCACCTCCATCTCGGTGCGCGCGTGCGAGAGCATGTCCACGAAATTGTAAACGATCACGTTCAGCCTGTTCTGCAGCAGGTTGTTGAAGTTCTCGGCCAGCTTTTTTCCGGCCGCATGGTTGCTGATCTTATTGTACGAGAACTTTACATCTTTGGCTGAGCGCTTGAAGTTGGCCGCCAGCAGCTCGTCTTCGCTGGCGTTCTTGCTGCCCTCCTCGTCCTCGTTCTTCCAGAGCGGGGCGTGCAGCTTCTGGATCTCCGAGGGCATGAGCCCGGCAAAGAGCGCGTTGCGCGCGTATTGCGTGGCGGTAGGAAGTATGCTGCAGTACAGCTCCTCCGCATCCACCCTGAAATACTCGCTGATGATGGGCTGTATCACCTTCCACTGATCGTAGCGCAGGTTGTCGATCACCACCAGGAAAGTGCTGCTCTCCTTTTCGATCACCGGGAAAAGCTTGGCCCGCAGCAGGGTATGCGACAGCACGGGAGGGGCCTTATCCTTGCCGCTGAGCCAGTTGATGTAGTTCTGCTCGATGAATTTTGAAAAGAGGGTGTTGGCCTCGCGCTTCTGGGTGACCAGGATCTCGCTCATGCTCTCGTCCTTGCTGCGCTCCAGCTCCAGCTCCCAGTAAACGATCTTGCGGTAGATGTCGCACCATTCGCGGAAGCCCAGGCGGTCGCTGAGCTGCATGCCTATGTTGCGGAAATCCTGCTGGTAGCCCGAAGCGGCCTTCTCACCGATGAGCCTCTTATTGTCGAGCGTCTTTTTAAGCGAAAGCAGGATCTGGTTAGGATTTACCGGCTTGATAAGGTAATCGGATATCTTGCTGCCTATGGCGTCCTCCATGATGCGCTCCTCCTCGCTCTTGGTGATCATGATCACCGGCAGGTGAGGCTGCTCGTTCTTCATGCGGTTGAGGGTTTCCAGCCCGCTCAGCCCGGGCATGTTCTCGTCAAGGAACACCACATCAAAGTTCTTCTGCCTGATCAGGTCAAGCGCCACGTCACCGCTGTTGGCGGTCTGCACCTCGTAGCCCTTCTCCTGTAAAAAAAGTATATGGGGTTTGAGCAAGTCGATCTCATCGTCAGCCCATAAAATATTGATCCTTTCCATGATTTTTTAAGTCTACACGCGAAGTTACGCAGAAATCCGGGCCTGCGCTTCAGGCTTCCTCAAATATTGGGCGCAAAAAAGTACATTTGCATCATGAAGAACCCGGCCAAGCACAAGATATTCAACGACCCCATCTATGGCTTTATCAGCATACCCGATAAGCTGGCCTTCCGCCTGCTGGAGCATCCTTATTTCCAGCGCCTGCGCAGGATCAAGCAACTGGGCCTGACCAACCTGGTGTATCCGGGAGCGCTCCATACCCGTTTCCATCACGCCATGGGCGCCACCCACCTGATGAGCGAGGCCCTGGAAGTGCTGCGCATGAAGGGCCACGAGATCACCCCCGAGGAGGCGCAGGGCGCGCTGGTGGCCATCCTTCTGCATGATGTGGGGCACGGCCCTTTTTCGCATTCGCTCGAGCACAGCATCGTGAGCGGGGTTTCGCACGAGCATATCTCCGAGCTCTTCATGAAGCGGTTCAACGAAGAGCTTGACGGAAGGCTGGGGCTCGCCATTAAGATATTCAGGGGCGAATACAGAAAGAAGTTCCTGCATCAGTTGGTATCCAGCCAACTGGACGTTGACCGCATGGATTACCTTCTTCGCGACAGCTTTTACACGGGCGTTTCGGAAGGGGTGATCAGCTCCGACCGCATCATTAAAATGCTGAACGTGCACAGGAACGAGCTGGTCGTGGAATCCAAAGGGATTTATTCCGTGGAAAAGTTCATCATCGCCCGCAGGCTCATGTACTGGCAGGTGTACCTGCACAAGACCGTGCTCAGCGCGGAGAACCTGCTGGTGAACATACTCAGGCGCGCCAAGGAGATCGCCCGCAAGGGAACCGATATGTTCTGCACACCGGCCCTCCGCAGGTTCCTTTACAACGATTTTACGCTGAAGGATTTCCAGAAGAACGCCCAACTGCTGGATGTGTTTGCCGAGCTGGATGACTACGACATCATGGCCTCGGTAAAGGTATGGACCCGCCACCCGGATGCCGTGCTGAGCCGGCTGAGCAATATGCTGGTCAGCCGCCAGCTCTATAAGATCGAGCTGCAAAGCAGATCATTCGATACCGAAACGGTAAGCCGCTACGCCCAGCGCGCGGTAAAAAAACTGAAGATAAAAGAACAGGACGCTCATTATTTTGTTTTTACCGGTGTGGTGGCCAACGACACCTACAGCACCGACAAGATCCGCATCAATATCCTGTTCAAGGACGGTGCGGTGGCCGATATCACCGAGGCGTCCGATCAGCTCAATATCGATGTGCTGGCCAGAACGGTGAAGAAATCCTTCCTCTGCTATCCCCGCGAACTGGCCGGGTAAGGGCCTCTGCAGCCCGGAAAAACCGGCTTACCGTTAAGACAATTTTCTTAATAAACCCCCGTTAATAAAATGCGTCCAAAGGATTCTT
>JBFLYZ010000052.1:0-27386 GCA_040756415.1 Bacteroidota bacterium | reverse complement strand
GGTTAACCAAAAATCACCTAAAAAACAAAATGAAAAAACTATTCACTTACGCGGCAATTGCAGCATTTTTATCGCTTGCCGCTTGCGGACCAAGCCAGGCTGAGCTTGACGCAGAAAAAAAGCGCAAGGATGATTCAGCGCGCGCGGCTGATTCTATCAAAGCTGCCGAGGAAGCGGCCAAGCAGAAGGCTTATGAAGATTCTGTTGCTGCTGCTGCCAGGGAGCAGGCTATCAAGGATTCTCTTTACAAAGACTCTGTAGAGAAGGCGTCCAAGAAGCCCGGAACCACCAAGCCTCCCAAAAAGAAGGAGCCCGAAAAGTCAACCGAGGGCGATCCCAAAGTAGGCAAAAAGAAGCCTGGAGCCAAGTAATACCTCCGGGCCCCTTATATAAAGATCCCCTTCCGCAAGGAGGGGGATCTTTTTTTATAGGTACAGGGGGCCGATAGTTTTCCTTAATTTTACAGCGTGATCAGGCTTTCCTCCGCATTTCTTTTCTTTCTGCTGGTTTTGGCGTCCTGTGCCGGCAATGAGCAGCAGGAGCGGGAACTCAGGCGCCAGGCCCGTATCGATTCCCTTTTTCGGGCCGATTCGGCTTATAAGGCTGGCGCCCAGCATAAAGAGTATAAAAAGGCCTTTCAGGATTCGTTAATGCAAGTGCAATCATTTAAGGATCAGATAATTAAAGATTCGCTGGAAAAGGCCGAAGAGATGCAGAAATATAAATGGAAAAGGCGTGATCCGCCTAAGCCGGCCCCTAAAAAGATGAAAAAGGCGGCTAAAAGCTCCTGAAGGTATGGATGCAGGCATCTAAAATCCTTCAAATTAACAGGTTAGTATTGAAAAAAAAGTCTTTTTATTTGGTAGTCAGGCTTTTTAGCGTATATCTTTGCGCCCGAAACCAAAAAACCATTAACCCGAAATGAAAAATTTATTCACAGCATTGGCTCTTGTAGCTGCTGTTTCTTTCGTAGCCTGCGGGCCCAGCCAGGAAGAGATAGACAAGGCCAACAAAAGAAAACAGGATTCCATCGATAGCGTGAACGCTGCTATGGCCGCTGAAGAGGCTGCCAGGATGGAGGCCGAGCAGAAGATGAAGGATTCTATCGCTGCCGCTGAGAACGCCAAGCGCATAGCCGATTCTCTGCACGAAGATTCTGTTAAGAGAAAGCTGATCAAGAAGAAGTAATTTTTCTTGAAGAAAAGAACCCTGTAGCCTTAGGCTGCGGGGTTCTTTATTTTCATACCCTGCATACAAGGCAGGCGCGTTCAGGTCTTTTGGGAGGATTTCAGCCCGTTGCAGCCGCACTCTTTCGCGCATCCTTTGGCAGCGGCCGAACGGTAGATGCGTCTCGCGATGAAAGCCAGCGAGGCAAGGACAAGGATAAGTACGGTTATTTCCTGCCAGTTCATAGCTCAAAGTTAATTATTTTTACCGCTCCTGAAATGATCACCGTTCACTCGCCCATCGTTTATAAAAGAGGAGCTCATTCTGAAAAGCTCCTTCTGGACCTGTATTACGCGCTTGTGAAGCCGCGCATGGTGGAGGAGAAGATGCTGGTATTGCTTCGCCAGGGCAAGATATCCAAATGGTTCTCGGGTATAGGTCAGGAGGCCAGCTCGGTGGGCGCAGCCATGGCGCTGGAGCCCGATGACTACATACTGCCCATGCACCGCAACCTGGGTACTTTTACTACCCGGGGCATTCCCCTGCACCGGCTTTTCGCCCAGTTCCAGGGCAAAATGAGCGGTTTTACCAAAGGGCGCGACCGCAGCTTTCATTTCGGCACGCAGGAATACCGCATTGTAGGAATGATCTCCCACCTGGGTCCGCAACTGGGTGTTGCCGATGGCATAGCCCTGGGCAGCCTGCTGAAGAGGAACAGGGGCGTTACGCTGGTCTATACCGGTGACGGAGGCGCCAGCGAGGGCGATTTTCATGAGGCGCTGAATGTGGCTGCCGTGTGGGGTCTGCCGGTGATCTTCGCGATAGAAAATAACGGCTGGGGGCTTTCCACGCCCAGCAACGAGCAGTTCCGCTGCAAGCAGTTTATCGATAAGGGCATAGGCTACGGCATGGAGGCCGTGCAGGTGGACGGAAATAACGTGCTGGAAGTTTATGATACGGTGAAGAGCCTGGCCGGCAAAATGCGCAAAAAGCCTGCCCCCGTCATCCTCGAATGCATCACCTACCGCATGCGCGGGCATGAGGAGGCTTCGGGCACCAAATATGTTCCCCCTGAAATGTTCGAAGAGTGGGGGAGAAAAGACCCTATAGAGAATTACGAGGGCTGGCTGCTGGATGAAAAACTACTTTCCGTTGAGCGGAGGGAAAAGATACGCTCGGAGATAAAGGAAGAAATAGAGAAAGGACTGGAGATCGCCTTCGCTGAAGAAAAGGTGAAGGCCGTTACGGAAACGGAGCTAAAGGACGTTTACGCGCCTTTTGCCTTCAGGGAAACAAAACCGGTATCCGGCAGGATTTCTGAAAAAAGGCTGATCGATGCAATATCGGATGGGATGCGAATGGCCATGCACAGGCACCAGAACCTGGTGCTGATGGGGCAGGATATAGCCGAATACGGTGGAGTATTTAAGATCACGGATGGCTTCGTCAAAGAATTCGGAAAAGAGCGCGTGCGTAATACCCCGCTCTGCGAGAGCGCCATACTGGGGGCGGGCCTGGGCCTGTCTATCAACGGTATGAAGGCCATGGTGGAGATGCAGTTCGCAGATTTCGTTTCGGAAGGCATTACCCAGATCGTGAACAACCTGGCCAAGGCGCACTGGCGCTGGGCGCAGCCTGCCGATGTGGTGGTGCGCATGCCCACGGGGGCGGGAGTGGCCGCTGGCCCTTTCCACTCGCAGAGCAACGAGGCCTGGTTCTTCCACACGCCCGGGTTGAAGATCGCTTATCCCGCTTTCCCGGCTGATGCGAAAGGATTGCTGCTAACCGCTTTTGAAGACCCGAACCCTGTGATGTATTTCGAGCACAAGGCCCTGTACCGCAGCATCACCCAGCAGGTGCCGGATGATTACTATACCATTCCTTTTGGTAAGGCCAATCTTATCCGTGAAGGCGATGCGCTTTCCATCATCACCTACGGCTACGGAGTGCATTGGGCGCTGGAAGTACTTGACCGGCACCCGGAAATAAAAGCCGACCTGATCGACCTGCGCACCCTGCTCCCCTACGACAAAGAAACTATCCTGTCTTCCGTAAGCAAGACCGGCAAGGCGCTGGTCCTGCACGAGGATACGTTAACGGGCGGAATAGGTGGCGAGCTGGCAGCGGTGATCGCAGAGGAGTGTTTCGAAAAGCTGGATGCGCCCGTGATGCGCTGCGCCTCGCTGGATACGGCCGTGCCTTTCTCTCCCGAGCTTGAAAACAATTTCCTGGCCAGAAACAGGCTGGAAGAGATATTGTTAAAACTGTACCGCTACTGATTTTCTTTCGCCTTTTTGACCAGCTCCTGGAATCTGGCGTTGGTCTGCATGAGGGCAAAATCCTTTTCGGTGAGCAGGCGGTGGTAATCACTGAAACCCATCTTCACCGCTTTTTCGAGGTATTCCAGGGCCTTGTCCTGCATGTTCTGCCGCAGGTAAACGATACCGTATAAATAAGCGTGCTCCGGGTTTTCAGGATCGATCACCTGGTACACTTTCAGGAAATGCTGGGCACCGCTCAGCTCGTTAAAGCGTATGGCCCCCGTAGCGTTGGAAAAGGCCATCAGGCTGAGGAAGGCCGTAAGCCGCTTGTACATGGCTCTTATCTCTTTGTCCTTGTCGGACTTGATGATGGCGCTGAACTTACCCATTTCCTGTTTCCACCAGGCCTCATCCTTGCTCTGAATGTATGCCGAATATTCCTGCTTGAGCTGCTCTTCCTTCAGGTAGATGTCCTGCATGGCCTTCATCGTTTCTTTCATTTCTTCCTTTTCAGAAAGGGTTTTCATCGCATTCTTATAGGCCGTATTGTCGGTGAGCCCTTCGGTGAAAGCAATGGTGCGGACGTACAGGCCGTACAGCCTATACCATTCCTTTTTGCTCTCGAGCAGCTTCAGCTCTTTATCGGCCTCGGCCACAAAGGCGCTGATCAGCGAATCGTTCCCGGGCTTATCTCCTTTTTTCATGGCATCGAACTCCAGCCAGATAAAGCCTTTCTCAAACAGCTCAGCGGCCGGCCATTCATGCTTGCCATCGAATTCCACGAGGGTGTGGGGAATGAGCTTGCTGTCAAGCTGGGCGTCTAGGGCGCGCAACTCGGCCAGGTTGAAATCCTCGTTGCCCGCAAAACCGATGTAGGTGAACTTGTTCTGCAGGGGATTTTTCACCTTCATCCATCCCGCACCGCAGCCCACCAGGCCGGCATACCCGTTCTCCTTGAGCAATATGGAGCTGGCGATGCGCGCCCCGCCTGAAAAGCCGCCTACATACAGGCGTTTGAAATCCACACTGAGGCGATTCTGTATATCGCCCAGGAAAGCGGTATAGATCTCGGTCATCTTGGTGCCGATGATGCCGTTCTTGGCATTGTTGGAGCAGGCCAGGATAAACCCGTACTTCTCGGCCAGGTCCTTGTATTTTTTTACCGGCAGGCTCCCCTTGGCGTGCGGGTCGAAGAGGCAGAGGGAGGGGTATTTGTTCTGCGGGTCATAGGTGCTGGGCAGATAGAGCGCGAAGCTGTAGCCTGATTTATTTGAGCAATAGACCGTATCGATCACCTTGCCTTTTTCGAAGTTCTCGTAAACCTTCTTCTTTTCCACGAATACGGTATCCTTGCTTTCCTGAGCCCGGTTTTCTTTGGCGGGAGAGGAGCAGGCGGTGAACAGCGAATACCAGATAAACAGGCAATAGATCAGCATCTTCATTATTTTTCACAGGTTATGATGTGAAAATAAAGCAGGTCGTAAAAATCCTGCCAGGGGAACTTAGGCTTGTTGAATTTGGGTCTTAGTTTTTCCACTTCGCTCTTAAATGCCTCGCAGGATCCAAAATACTTGATTAGCTGATCGGGGCACTTCTTGTATTTGTTCATTTCTTCCTGCAGGACATTGTTCTTATCGTAGAAAAAATAGTCATGATGGGGCACCTGGTTCGGATGAAGGTCCATATAAACCGATACCAGCACATAATCCTTATTTTCTATGACCACTTCACCCTTTCCGTATTTCGTCCAGAAGTACTTTACCGAATCGGCCAGGATGAATCGTACACTATCAGGCGGAAGAACCGTTTCCTTGCCACCTGTTTTACCAACCACCTTTGAGAACTTTCCATTACCATCGCTCTTTACTTTGTCAAAGCAAATTGTATCACCCGAAAAGAGGATGACGCACTCCTTGCTTTTTTGCGAATACGCCTGCGCGGCAAGCGTCAAGACCAGAAACAGAAGTATTTTTTTCATGTTGATGGATTTGATTGTTATTTTCCGATACAAAAAATATAGTACCCTTGATTATCAAGGCTTTCAGCCGATTGGGCAACAAATAGGCAACAAAGTTGAGTGAAACAAGGGAAAACAGGTAACAAAATACTGCTTTTGGCTAAAAGTCGTTGACTGTTTGGTACAGTCCTTTTTGATTCGACTTTGCAAATATATTGATTTGCTGAAACTCTGCTAATGTAACAGCCCTCTTTTGCAGAAGTCGGTTATGTAGCCCTCTGCTGTTTTATCGGGTATGGACATAGAGGCGGCAATTTTTAGGTACTCCTGCCTGTTGAAACTGGCAGGTAGGGCATCCAGAAACCTTTCTTTTTGGTTTTTACGCTTGGGCATGGGTGCATCTTGGGGTAGTTCTGAAAATACCTTACTGGCATGTTTCACCAATACACGGACCATCTCCAACGTGGTTTGAAAGTCTCTTTCCTCACAAATGATGCGTTCCGGCAAATCTCCATGTTCCATAATCCGCAAAGCGGATAGGATCATGGCAATACGGAAAGCTATCAACCCCAAACGCCTGATTGTTGCCATGTAGTCAAGCCCCTGTAAGCTGAGGTAGGTGTTTTGTATTTGCTCAAAAAAGGCGTTGAACTGTTCCTGCTGCTCTGCCGTAAGGCAGAACTGTATTTCGGGGTTTGCCATCAGGGTTTGGTACAAACCAAAGAAGTCATTGCCCAACTGGTCAAAGTAATCGTCTAAGCCATTATCGGATGAATTGGCGAATACATTTTTCCATACCGGCTGAATATTCATGAAATAGAAAATGAAACGGCTGAATAAGCCGTTTTCAGCATTCGGGATAAGTGCAGATACTTGCTTGGGTGTTCCGGTGAACATGCCTGAAAGGCATGGGCTTTCAATATCAACATACTCTCTGTCTGTTCTGCGGTAGTATGATATTGTTTCGTGGTGAAATGCCTTGCGGAAACCATCGCTGTAATTGCCGTAATCGGTTTTAAATGCTTGTGCCAGGGTGTCGCCTTCTGTTTCAAACATTAAGCCTCTGCCTTCGTTGTCGAATAGCAATTGAAACACTCCTGTAGTGCTGTTGTTGGCAGGGATGAACAACATTTTTTCAGGCGGCTTGTTGGGCTTCTCAGCACTTGCATCTTTGCCTTTCTTTTCGTTGTACTCCATCATTTCCAATTCATGCTGCTGTTTCATCAATTTGGCTTGCTCTCTCAAATGTTTATGAATAGGCTTTACCAATTGCTTGCAGTGTACCAACCTGCCTTTACCTGCTGATGCCTGAGCCGTGATGAAAATGTACAGGTTTGAGAAAACCTTCTTGCCATCGTAGATACCGTATAGCTTTTGAAAACAGGCACTGAGTGAAACTATAGTGCCTAACAAAAGAATGTCTCGTTCTTCGTTGAAGGATGCAATCTTGACAACCTTTTGCAGAAACTCAGGAAGTTGAGGATAGATAGATTCAGGAAAGGTTGGCAACTGTACTTTTTCCTGCTCGGTGTATTGCGGTGTAACCGCAATGTTTACACCAGCTTGCTTTGCATGAAAGAAGAATGTTTTCAACGTAACACCGTGACCATTTGCCTTTAGGCAATTGGTGTATTGCGTATCACATTCGGTTGCTGAGTAATCAGCATAAAACTTACTGATGCGGTGAAAATATTCTCTGCCTGATTCTCCGAAAGCATCTGCAAAAGCAAAACCAATATCACGCCAATCGCTGTAAGCGGTTGCAATATCAATTTGTTTGGATTCGATTTGCTCAATGATTTTTTCAACTTCGGATGCATCGGTATTGGCTTCTACTTTCTGCGGTTCAGTATTTATTTGTTGTTGGCTTGGTTGCTCTAACCACTCCAACGGATTGAATATCTTTTTCTCCATTGCTTATAAATATTTGGGATTGATAAATACACCTGCATCCTCTGCTAAGAAGCAGGCTCTTGAAATGTCCTTACCTGATTGGTCAACTTCCAACTGGTAAGTTTGCTTGAGGTAGTTGGCAATAGCTTTGAAGTAATCCTGATGCTTTGCCTTTGTCAAGTCTATTGGTATTACCCACTTTAGGCCATCACCCGAAGGAGAAACAAACAATAATTCTGTTTCAAAGTATTCATCCTTCAGTAGCCGTTCCTTCAGTTCGGGTACATTACCAATGTGGTCAAAGTCAATCGTGATTAAGCCTGAGTGCCTGAGCAATGACTTGTCATTGCGTTTTGAGAATGTGCCTGAAAAGGTCACATAATCAAAAACGGATGCTTTGTATTTCCTTGCCTCCTGCTTATCGGTTATGCTGCGAAGTGTACTTGTACACTGAGCAAAATGATTGCCTTTAAGCAAGTGGTACACTTGCAGCAAATTGATTTCTTTGAAAGGAACCGTATTTGATACAGGGGCTTTGAAATAGCTGAAAGCAGGGATTGGCACTCTTACCGGCTGAGGTTGCGGAGCAACCGAAGCAATGACATTTTCACTGTAAAATCCTTTCTGCTTACCAATACGCAAGTACAGTTCTTCATTCAGCTTCTGGCATAGTTCATCACCTTGTAACTGGTAATGCAATGCAGCGAAGTCAAAGGCATCGCCTTTGCTGATGCTGTTCTCTAAATCGTAATGCTCGGCACAATTGTTTACTATCTGAATTTTCAATGTTGGCTTGTTGTCATTGAAAGGGTTCTTAGTGGGTTTGCAGTCCCTTCCCGAAAGGGAAAGGACTGTTTCACCCGGATAGTAATGCCTCAACACATGGGAATAGATTCTAAGCCCATAATGTGTTTTATCCAATATGGCTGTTTTACTTATTTCCATCACCTGTTGATTTAGATTGTGAGTAATTGGATTGCAACAGGTTTTCTATGTCCTCAACCTTGTAGTAAAACTTGCCATTGATGCGGCTGTAAGGAAGCGTTCCATTATCCCGCAGGGATTGAAGGGTACGCTTGCTAATGTGCATGGTGTGCATTACGTCTTGGCCGTCAATCCATGTTTCTTTGAAGTTCTCCAACTTGGATTTCTTTAATGCCAACACATAAGCCCTGATTACCTCAAAGTCCTGGGAGAGTTGCAGGAGCAGATTCATAACTTCTGTCATAGCTGTATCCTCCCTTTTTTAATGAGATAATCTGCTGCCTTGCTTTCTATTTCATCCTGCGTAGTGGTGCGGTTGCGAAGCAACCATTCATCCAGTTCCGCCCTTCTGAAATAGATTTTCTTCCCGTTGGGCTTGTAATGCGGTATTGCCCCGGTACTGGTTAGCTTGTACAGGTGTGACTGCGACAACTCTAAGTAGTCGCAACACTCGTTAAAATTCAGTACGTCCTTGCGTACCAAGTTCTGGCTCTCAATGAGCTTTTCAATCTTTTCGAGACGCTTTAAAATTTCGTCCATTGTCTTACTTATTAATTGTTAGAAATGGACTTCTGGCCAAAAGTCATCACCGATTCCCGATGACAAAACAAAGGTCAGAACAAGGCTCTGGTAGTCTTGAAAATGGAAATTTGGACAAGGCTAAAAGCCTTGCCAGTAAAGGGTTTCAGAAAAAGAGTGGAAATTTGAAATGGTAAATTGACAGCAAATTACCGCAATTCAGGAAGTCGGTAATTTGTCAATCCAATACTTGCTGCCTACAAAATCAGCCAGTTCATCAGGCTTATTCGCCCAGGTACGGAATTGTTTATCTGTATTGGAGTTGTATCGGTGATCTAAAAACTTCCGAATGTCAACAGGCTTTATTTCCTTGTTCTTCGGAAACTGCCTTTTATTGAAGTACCCCTTCTTAATAAGGGTTTGGAATATGGCGGCCAGTTCTTGTATTTGGCCGTGTTGGTTTTTGAAGTTGTAGTTTTCATCAATCAATTCATGTGAAAAAAGTTCCTCCTCAAATCGGGAGAACCTGCCTGAATCTTTGATGATTGCTTCATAAGCAATGATACCTTTTTTATCAGTTCTGAAATCAAATGCTTTTGGTTCAAACTGGACTGACTGAGGCTTGGCCGTAACCTGCGAAGCAGGTAAAGGCAAGTTGAGTTTTACGGCTTCTATAATCAGAGATTTTGAAGGAGCTTGCTCCGAAAAATATTGCAGGTGCAATTCTTCTTCTGATATGGCTTCTTCTTTTAAGTAGCTGGAGAATGTTTCCTGTATCTCCAAGTATATTCTTATGAGTTGATATTTGAGGTATTGAAGAATGTATGCTTCATCTTGTATTTTGCTTTCAGGTGTGGAGGCTTTTGAAGCTGCTGAAAGCTGCTGAAAAAAGTATTTGTTATCATCAATGACTTTGCTTGCTTCTTTCAGCTTTTGAGACAGTACTTTGGTAAGTGTGGTGTGTACCCAATACTGCTTTTCTTTTTCATTCAATGCACCGGCAATGATATGCTGAAAGTTGTTGAGGTAGCTTGTAGCTTCATTCTCAATTATTGTAAAGTAGTATTTCCGCTTTGCCGTCAATGGTTTTGGAAAATCAACTTCATAAAGGGGCTGAAAAGAAAAATGCTCTTTGCTGATGCCTTGCATCAGTTCTTTGTATTTGGTTTCTGCAACTTCTCTGTTAATCCAAGGGCGAAGCTCCAAGAACAAAATTTTGTGAAATAGATTTAGTTCATTATTCATAAGTCGAGTACAATTTTATTAGCAGCTACCTTCTTCTTGTCGTCAATAATCTTTGCATATATCTGCGTTGTTTTTAAATCCTTGTGACCTAATAATTTTGAAACGGTGTAAATGTCGGTTCCTAAAGTTAATTGTAATGTGGCGTAGGTGTGCCTTGCACAATGGAAGGTGATTGTTTTTGTAACACCTCCACGCATTACCCACTGTTGCAATTTAAGGTTATGCCATGCACTGTATTTTAAGCCAATGAAAACACGGTCCTCCGGGTTTCCTCTTTCACCCAACAAGCCGAAGGCTTGCTCTGATATTGGCAATGTTTCTGCTCCCTTGGTTTTCTTTTGGCGGAAGCGTATGTAATAGCCAACTTCTTTGCTATGCTGTACTTCTGACCAAACCAATTTCTGAACGTCTGACCAGCGGAGGCCAGTCATTGCACTGAACAGGAAAGCGGTTTTCAATAATGGTATTTCACACTCAGCTTTTGCAACTGCTTGCAGTTCTTCATAGGTAAGAAATTCTCTTTCGGGTTCACCGGGCTTGATGCCGTCCACAAGGTCGGCAGGGTTCTGCTTGATGATGCCTTCTTTGTATGCTTGCTTTAATGCTGCCCTGATTTTGTTGAAGTAGCTGCTTTGTGAATTTTGTGAAAGGGGCTGCTTGCTTGGTGTCTTTGCTTCCTTCATCAAGTATTCCCTGAATCCGTCCAACCAGTTCTTATCTACCTGCCCAAATGAAACGTCAAACTTCACATACTTTTTCAGGTGTTTCAAAGCACTGTCCCAATTATCATAATTGCCCTGGCTGCTTTTCCTTTTCTCGGCTAAGTACTCCACATAACGCAGGAAGCTGCCTTTTAACTTGCTCTGATCCTGAAAGCCATAAATGCCGTTCTGTATTTCTATCTGCCTCTTTGAACGGATGCTTTCAGCCAGTGCAAGGGTTTCCTTGTTGGATTCTTTTTGCTCCTTTGTGAGTTTGCCTTTCTCCGGCTCTGGAAACAGGTACAGTTCTAAATATTCATACTCCCTTTTTCCCTTGTGGTAGTAGTCAAGATAAAGGCTGACCTTATCGCCTTTGGTGCGTTGTCTGAGTGTTACTTTCATACGGCTTGTGTATTAAAGAGATTATCAATTGCCTTTCGTGTGATGATAGTACGGCTGCCAACCTTGCCAACTTGAAGTTTGTTGCCGGATATAAGGCGGTGTATAGTTCTGCGGCTTGCACCAATAAGTTTAGCAGCTTCATCAATGCTGAGAAACTCCTTTTGCTGTAATGCAATGTCAAATGATTGCTGCGGCTGTTGCTCGGGCTTTGCCTGAGCTTCTTTGAAGCTATTCAACTTTTCTTCCCGCTTCAGTTGCTTGTAGTGGCGACTGTTGCAGGTGTGGCCGCAATACCTTGTGGTTAGCGTTTTAGCCGTGTACTCCTTACCGCAGTAGAGGCATTTTTTGGTTATTTCTATGTTGCTTGCCATGTGCCTGTATTTGTCCGTTAGTGCCTTGGAGTGTCAGAGTGTGTCTACGTGTGACATTTTCTCTCCAACTTGTTGCCCAACAACAAGGGCAACTTTTCAGGGCAACAATCTGGCAACAAATATAAGCAAAAAAGAGTAGTTTGGCAACAAATAAAGGAAAGAAAAAAGTTCTAAAACCTAAGAAAAACAAGCACTTAGAAGAAATCGGAAAACAAATTACTTTCCGATACAAAACTTCGAAAAAATATTGGACAGCAGGTCATCTGTGGTGATCTCCCCTGTGATCAGTCCCAGGTGGTGCAGCGCATTACGTATATCGGTGGCCAGCAGCTCACCGGAGATGTTCTTGCTCAATCCCTCGTACACCTTGTTGATGGCGCTCAGCGTATTGCGCAGGGCCTCTACGTGGCGAACATTGGTCACGATCGTTTCTGTCACATTCACCGTGCGGCTGTCGAAGAGCTCCACCAGTCTCTTTTTTAGCTGGTCCACTCCCGTCCTGTCCTTGGCCGATATGAACAGTATGCCATCGAACTGCGAGAATTCTTTTTGTGTGTACGCCAGGTCCTCCTTATCGATCTTGTTGCCGGCAATGATTAGCTGCGCGTCTCCGATCTTCGGCTTGAGCTCCTCTATGGCAGCCGACAGCTCGGAGCGGCTCATCTCGTGCGTATCGAAGAGGTAGATCACGATGGCGCTCTGCTTCATTTTCTCGAAAGTCTTGGAAACGCCCATGCTCTCGATCACATCGCTGGTATCGCGTATGCCGGCCGTATCGATGAAGCGGAAAAGTATCCCATCGATCGAGATCTCGTCCTCGATGGTGTCGCGCGTGGTGCCCGGTATCTCGCTCACAATGGCGCGATCCTCTTCCAGCAGGGTATTGAGCAAGGTGGATTTTCCCGAGTTGGGCTTGCCGATGATGGCCACCGGTATGCCGTTCTTGATCACGTTGCCCACCTCGAAGGAATCGATCAGGCGCTGTATCACCTTTTGTATGGACAGGATGAGCTGTTTCAGGTCATTGCGGTCGGCAAACTCCACGTCCTCTTCGCTGAAATCGAGCTCCAGCTCAATGAGCGAGGCGAAGTTGACCAGGTTCTCGCGCAGCACCCTGATCTTGTTCGAAAAGCCGCCCCGCATCTGCTGCATGGCCACTTCGTGCGAGGTAGCCGAGGTGGATGCGATCAGGTCGGCTACGGCCTCGGCCTGCGAGAGGTCCATTTTCTGGTTCAGGAAAGCCCGAAGGGTGAATTCGCCCGCATTGGCCATGCGCGCCCCCTTGCGCACGAGCAGTTGCAGCAATTGCTGCTGTATGAACAGCGAGCCGTGGCAGGATATCTCCACCGAATCCTGGCCGGTATAGGAATGCGGGGCTTTGAAAACGCTCAGCAGCACCTCATCGATTAGCAGGTCGCCCTCGCGGATCAGCCCGTAATGAATGGTATGCGAGGGGAGCTGCGCGATGGCGGCAGGCTGCCCGTTCTTCCTGCAGAAGACCTGCTCGCTGATGGCAAAGGCATCGTCACCCGAAAGGCGTATCACTGCAATGGCTCCCACCCCGTGGGGTGTGGCCAGCGCGCAAATGGTATCGGAAGTGACCAGGGGCTTCATCGGTGTCAGACAAATTTATTAAAATGCTTCAGAAGCCATCTCAAAAAATACCTTATCTCCTTTTCCTTCGTCTTTTGCGCGCATGCATCGTTGCTTTTCTTGCCCAGACACCCTCTGGGTATGGGCTTCAAAAAGCGCCTCGCCTGCACGCAAAATACTAGGAAAAGCATGAAAACTTATTTTTTGAGATGGCTTCAAGGCAATTCATAAAAATTCTATATTCGCTTTCTCTAAAAAACAGCAAGAAATATGTCGGTACTGGTAAGTAAAAGATCAAAGGTCATCGTACAGGGCTTTACGGGCAGCGAAGGAACGTTCCACGCCACCCAGATGATCGAGTACGGAACCAACGTGGTGGGCGGTGTTACGCCCGGAAAAGGGGGAAGCGCGCACCTGGGCAAGCCGGTGTTCAACACCGTGGCCGAGGCCGTGGAGAAAACCGGTGCCGATGTATCCATCATTTTCGTTCCGCCCGCATTTGCGGCAGACGCGATCATGGAGGCCGCTGAAGCCGGCATCAAAGTGATCGTGTGCATCACGGAGGGAATTCCCACGAAGGATATGATACAGGTAAAGGAATACCTGAAAGGAAAGGATTGCCGGCTGGTAGGCCCCAACTGCCCGGGAGTGATATCGCCCGAGCAGGCCAAGGTGGGCATTATGCCCGGCTTTGTGTTCAGGCCGGGTAAGGTGGGTATCGTTTCCAAGTCGGGTACGCTTACTTACGAGGCGGCCGACCAGGTGGTAAAGGCCGGGCTGGGCATCACTACGGCCATTGGCATAGGTGGCGATCCCATTATAGGAACAACCACGAAGGAAGCGGTAGAGCTTTTTGTGAACGACCCGCAGACCGAGGGTATCATCATCATAGGCGAGATTGGCGGTGGCATGGAAGCGGAGGCCGCGCGATGGATCAAAGCCAATAAAGTAAAGAAACCTATTGTGGGTTTCATTGCCGGGCAAACAGCTCCTCCCGGCCGCAGGATGGGCCATGCGGGAGCTATTGTGGGCGGAAAGGACGATACAGCGGCCGCCAAGATGAAGATCATGCGCGAATGCGGGATCAGGGTAGTGGAATCGCCCGCGCAGATCGGTGCCGCCATGGCGCAGGCGCTGAAAAAGCCGAAAGCGAAGAACGGGGCCGCCAAATCGGCCGCAAAAAGACCGGGAAAGAAAGCGGTAAAGAAGCTCGTAAAGAAAAAAGCGGTCAAGAAGACAGTTAAAAGGACGGCAAAAAAGAAAGTGACCAGGACGAAGGCCCGCAGAGGGGCCCGCAGAAGGAGATAAAAAAAATCCCGTTCACCCTCAGGCGAACGGGATTTTTTCTTTGGTTCAGTTTTCCTATTCCTTTTTATCCCCTTCGGATCCGCTGTCGCCATCACCGCCCAGCCCCAGGGTCAATCCCAGGAAAAGGCCGGCCGATGCCGAGCTGGTGCCGTTCAGCTCTTTATAATGGAACGGGTTATTGAACTGTATGCCCTGCCCGTCAACGCCTTTCAGGTCGCTGAGCCCGTACTGGAAGCGCAGGCCCGTTACCAATCCCAGCAGGTTGCCGAACTTCACCTTGATGCCAAAACCAAGCAGCACCGAAAGGTTGGTGGAGGCAAAATCGGCCGAAACATCCCTGCTTACGCAATAGGAAGGGTACTGGCAGGCACCGTCATAAACGAATTTGGCCTTTGTCACCAGGGAATACATGGGGCCCGCTTCGAGGAAGGCGCCCGTTTCGCTGCGCAGCTTGAAGAGCACGGGAATATCGATAAGCGAAAGCGAAGAATAGGAATTGTAGGTCTTGCTGGAATCGAGCGTGCCTGAGTAGTAGCCCGTATGAACGGTTTGCAGGCCGTTGATCTCGAGACCGATCTTGTCGGTGATGTAGAAGGCATAGCCCAGGCCGTAGCTCCATCCCCAGCCGGGGGCGTAATCCTGCTCATCGCCCCGGTCGGAAATCCCTTTATTGAACAGCCAGGTCGACTGGAAAGAACCCAAACCTTTGAGCTCCATCTTTTGCGCGCAAATTCCGGTTACTACTAACAGGGCGAGCAAGGTGATTGTGAATCTTTTCATATGCATGGGGTTTTGGTTGATCCTGAAAAGGTTTTTGTGGTATCTTTACTTTGGTAAAAATATAAAAACAAATTCACTTATGAAATTACTCGAAGGAAAAGTGGCCCTGGTTACGGGGGCTTCAAGGGGAATAGGCCGCGGCATAGCGAAAAAGTTCGCTGAACAGGGCGCTCACGTGGCCTTTACCTATCTCTCTTCGGTCGAAAAAGGAGCCGAGCTGGAAAAGGAGCTTGCCTCGTATGGCGTGAAGGCCAAAGGCTACCGTTCCGATGCGGGCGATTTCAAGGCTGCGGATGAGCTGGTGAACGCGGTGGTGGCCGAGTTCGGAACGGTAGATATACTGGTGAATAACGCGGGGATCACGCGTGACGGGCTGCTCATGCGCATGAGCGAGGAGCAGTTCGATGAGGTGATAAAGGCCAACCTGAAATCGGTTTTCAATATGACCAAGGCCATACAGCGGCCCATGCTGAAAGCAAAGAAGGGCAGCATCATCAACCTGAGCTCGGTAGTAGGCGTAAAGGGTAACGCGGGACAGGCCAATTACGCAGCATCGAAGGCGGGTATTATCGGCTTCACCAAGTCGGTTGCGCTCGAGCTGGGATCGCGCAACATACGCTCCAATGCCATAGCGCCCGGCTTCATTGAAACGGAGATGACCGCTGCCCTGGACCAGAAGGTGGTGGAGCAGTGGAGGCAGAATATCCCGCTGAGGCGGGGCGGAACATCCGAAGATGTGGCCAACCTCTGCGTGTTCCTGGCCTCCGATATGTCGTCTTACATAACAGGGCAAACAATCAACGTATGTGGCGGCATGCTGACATAACTTGCGGTTAATTAATCTTTACGAATACTGATCTGAATTTGATCCCGAGGCCTTTATTAGTACTGTCCCGCTGCAAGCGTGGGAAAAAGGTGGGGGACCTTTTGCATTGTTCGGCATGAGCATCATCTTAGACTATCCTTCCTGGTTCATACTCTTATGCCTTCTGCTGGGTGCGGTTTATGCTTTTGTGCTCTACCGCCAGGATAAGAAGCTGAGCGAGGCTCCCCGCTGGGCCAGGGGGCTGATGAGCTTTTTCCGATTTGCGGCAGTCAGCCTGATCGCTTTCTTCCTGCTCTCACCTCTGGTCAAGACGGTATCGCGCGAAGTGGAAAAGCCCATTATCATCTTTGCGCAGGATAATTCCGAATCGGTGGTGATCGGCAAGGATTCCTCTTTTTACAGGAATGAGTACCTGGGGTCCGTCAGGGAGCTGATCGCTGAGCTTTCCGGCAAGTACGATACCAATACCTATACCTTTGGCGACCGCATAGGCCAAGGGATGAACATTGATTTTTCCGGCAAGCAGACCGATATTTCGGCCCTGTTCGAAGAGATCGAAACGCGCTTCTCGAACCGCAACGTGGGCGCCATTATCCTGGCCTCCGATGGTTTGTACAACAAAGGCCTGAATCCCGTATTCTTATCCGAGAAGCTGAAGGTGCCCGTATATACCATCGCCCTGGGCGATACCGCGGTAAAAAAAGATGTGCTCATCAAGCATGTGGCGCATAACCGCTACGCTTACCTGGGCAATACGTTTCCCCTCGAGGTGGTGGTGCAGGCCAACCAGTGTAAAGACAAAAGCGCCACGCTTACCGTTTCGAAGGACGGGCAGAGTCTTTTCAGCCAGAGGCTCGATTTCGCTACCAGCACATTCATCCGGACCGTTCCCGTCCAGCTCGAGGCTAAACAGCCCGGCCTGCAGCGTTACCGGGTAGCCATCAGCACCATTGAAGGCGAGGTGAGCGTATCGAACAATGTGCAGGATGTGTTCATCGAGGTGCTGGACGGCCGCCAGAAGATACTCATCCTGGCCAATGCCCCGCACCCGGACATAGGGGCCATCAAGGAATCCATCGAAAGCAACGATAATTACGAGGTGGAGTCTTTCCTGCTGCCGGGATTCAGCAAGTCCGTTTCGGGGTATAACCTGGTCATACTGCATCAACTGCCCAACGCGTCCGCTTCGGCTTCGCAAACGCTCAAAGAGTTGGCCAGCGCTGATGTGCCGCTGCTGTTCATCGTGGGCAGCCAGACCGGTATTCCGCAGTTCAACGCCATGAAGGCGGGCCTCAATATTTCAGGCGGCAGCAAGAACAAGAGCAACGATGCACAGGCCTCCGTATCGAAGGATTTTACCCTTTTCACGCTCGAGGACGAGGCCCGCTCGTTCTATCCCAAGTTCCCGCCCCTGGCCGCGCCATTCGGCAATTACACCACTTCGCCATCGGCCAACGTGCTGCTGTACCAGCGCATAGGCGCGGTGGAGACCAAATACCCGCTCATCCTGTTCAACGAGAACCTGGGAAGGAAGACGGCTGTGGTGGCGGGTGAGGGCATGTGGAAATGGAAGCTGTTCGATTACGCGCAGCACGGCAACCACGCTATTTTCAACGAGCTGATCTCAAAAACGGTGCAGTTCCTTTCCCTGAAAGTGGATAAAAGCCTTTTCCGCGTGAAAGCGAAGAGCAATTATTACGAAAACGAGCAGGTGGAAATGGATGCCGAGCTGTATAATGAAAGCTACGAGCTGATCAACGAGCCCGAGGTAAGCATCAGCATCATCAACAGCGAAGGCAAAAAGTTCCCGTATACCTTCAGCAAGACCACGCATGCTTACCGGCTGAACGCGGGCGTATTCCCGGTGGGAGAATATACCTACGAGGCCAGCGTCAGGTCGGGCGATAAAGTATATACCGCGCGCGGCAGCTTCAGCGTTACCGCGTTAAAGATAGAAGCCTCCGTTACCACGGCCGACCACCAATTGCTTTTTTCGCTGGCCGGAAAGACGGGAGGGGAGATGGTCTATCCCTCAGGGATGGAAAAGCTGGCCGCCAGCATCAACGCGCGCGAGGACGTGAAATCGGTCTCGTATTCGCATAAAAAGCTCAGCGACCTGATCAACCTGGAATGGATATTCTTCGTTATCCTGGCCCTTTTGTCGCTGGAATGGTTCATGCGCAAACGCCATGGAGCGTACTGACACGTAACGCACCGCCTATGTTTACCCGCGCCCGTGAACTTTGGAAAAAATACTATCCCTATTTTACCGATTTCTGGTATTATATCGTTATGATAGTAGCCATGCTGGTGATGCTGCTGTTCCTGTGATCTCATGCTGATCTTTTACCGGGTTGAATACCGATAGCCCGTAGAAAAGTTCAAAAATTCAGCCGGCCTGACCTGTTCTGAATTATTATCTTTGGTCCATGAACAAGGAAACGATCCTGATCCTCGATTTTGGTTCGCAGTACACCCAATTGATCGCGCGGAGGGTGCGCGAGCTGAGCGTGTATTGCGAGATACACCCTTTCAGCTTTATTGATGCAAAGGGATTCGATGCATCGTTGTATAAGGGCGTGATCCTGTCGGGTTCGCCCTTTTCGGTCCGCCAGAGGAACGCCCCGCATCCCCGCCTGGAAAAGGTACGCGGAAAGGTGCCGGTGCTGGGGGTTTGCTATGGCGCCCAATTGCTGGCCCAAACTTCGGGAGGCGATGTGCAGCCATCCAGGCACCGTGAATACGGCCGGGCCCATCTCTCTTTTATCGACAGCGACAGCGTGCTCTTTAAAGGCATGAGCCCAGGTTCGCAGGTGTGGATGAGCCATGCCGATACCATAGTCAGCATTCCCGCCCGGTTCGAGATCTGCGCCAGCACACACGATGTGCGCGTGGCAGGATTTCACGTGAAGGATGAAAAGACCTATGGCATACAGTTCCATCCCGAGGTATATCACAGCACGGAAGGCAAGGTGCTGCTGAAGAATTTCGTTGTGGATGTGTGCGGGTGTTTGCAGGACTGGACCTCCGAGTCGTTTATAGAAACCACGGTGAACGAGCTGCGCGAGAAGCTGGGCCCCGATAAGGCGGTGATGGCGCTTTCAGGTGGCGTGGACAGCACGGTGGCCGCCACGCTGCTGCACAGGGCCATAGGAAAAAACCTCTTCTGCATCTTTGTGGATAACGGCCTGCTTCGGAAGGACGAGTTCAGGAATGTGCTGCATTCGTATAAGGACATGGGCCTGAACGTGAAAGGCGTTGACGCGAAAAAGATATTTTACCGGGCGCTGAAGGGCGTTAAGGACCCTGAGCGCAAGCGAAAGATAATCGGCAGGTATTTCATCGAGGTGTTCAATAAAGAGGCGCATAAGATCCGGAAGGTGACCTGGCTGGGCCAGGGAACCATCTATCCCGATGTGATCGAGAGCGTGAGCGTGAAAGGGCCTTCGGCCACCATCAAGTCGCATCACAACGTGGGCGGGCTGCCCGCGAAGATGAAGCTGAAGGTGGTGGAGCCCCTGAATACCCTTTTCAAGGATGAGGTGCGCAGGGTAGGGAAGGCGCTGGGCATACCTGACAGTATCCTTGGCCGGCACCCTTTCCCGGGCCCCGGGCTGGGTATACGCATACTGGGCGATATCACCGAAGAAAAGGTACGTATTTTGCAGGAGGTCGATCATATTTATATAGAAGGATTGAAAAATCACGATCTCTATAAGGACGTATGGCAGGCTGGAGCCGTGCTTACCCCCATACGCAGCGTAGGCGTAATGGGCGATGAGCGCACCTACGAGAATGTGGTGGCCCTGCGGGCGGTAACGTCAACTGACGGTATGACGGCCGATTGGTGCCATCTGCCCTATGAGTTCCTGGCCAAAGTTTCGAGCGAGATCATCAATAAGGTAAAAGGAGTTAACCGGGTGGTTTACGACATCAGCTCCAAGCCGCCCGCTACCATAGAGTGGGAATAATGAAAGCACCGGACGCTGCCGTTTTTTTTCGTACGCTGACCATACGCGGGCTGTTCGCTCTGCTTGCCTGTTTGCTCGCCTGCTCGCCTTCTTTCGCCCAGCCTCCACAGGAAATACCGATCAGCAAAAGCACAGCCACCATTGACGGAAAGAAATATTACCTGCACACGATTGACAAGGGGCAGACCGTTTACGCCATCGCCAAGACCTACGGGGTAAGCGTGAACGATATCGTGGCAGATAACCCGGGTTCGCTGGATGTGATCAAGCCGGGGCAGGTGCTGAAGATATCCTATGATAAGGTAAAGAAAAATAAAAAGGATACCGGTGTGGATCCGCCACCGCCTGACGGTGATTACTATTATCACAAGGTAAGCCAGGGCGAGACCTTTTACTCCATTTCAAAGAAGTACAATGTGCAGGTTGAAGCGCTGATGAAATGGAACGAGCAATCGGTTGGGGGGCTGAAGGAGGGATCTATACTGAAGATACCCGGCAACCCGCAGCAGGTAAAGAGTCCCGGCCCTACCAAGGTGACCGTCCTGAAAAAAGATACCCTGGCGTCTAAAGCAAAAGGCAATTATACCGGTGAGAAGAAGTTCAAAGTGGCCCTGTTCCTGCCGTTCCAGCTCTACGGGCTGGACCTGATCGAAACGGAGAAGATAAAGAAAGGCTATTCCGATTTCCCGGAAAAATCGAAGATAGCCGTTGAGTTCTACCAGGGCGCGCTCATGGCTCTCGACTCGCTGAAGAAGACCGGTGTTTCGGTGAAATTGTTCGTTTACGATTCGGGTGCCGACAGCGCATCCAATGCCGACCTGGCCAAAAAGCCGGAACTGAAGGAAATGGACCTGTTCATCGGCCCGCTTTACAGCGCCAATTTTGTGGCCATAGCCAAGGTATCGAAGGATAACAATATTCCCATTGTTTCACCGCTCGCACAGAACAATAAACTGCTGCTCGGCAATGCCAATGTCAGCAAAACAAACCCTTCGGCCATGACCCACGTGGAGCAGATGGCCTGTTACATCGGTCAGCATTACGCGAAGGAGAACATTATTGTGGTCAGCGGCAAGGCCAAGGACATGGTGTATGTCAATGCCTTTAAAAAAACAATGAACGCTGAACTGCAGGTGCGGCAGTTGCCGGCAAGCGATTCGGTAAAGACGGTGAACGGCATATTCGGTGTCAAGGGGCTGCTCAATTCAGCCCGGATCAACATCGTGGTCATTCCTACTTCAGACCCTTCGGTGGCTACCGATTACATGTCGAAGCTCAACAAGATGAAAGACGACCTGAAGGACAGCATTATCGTATTCGGCATGCAGAGCTGGGAGGATATAGGCAGCATCGATTTTGCGTATATGAACAACCTTAACCTCCACATTCCCAGCAGCGGTTTTGTCGATTACCGTTCAGCGGCCGTACGCCAGTTTATTTCCGATTACCGGGCAAGGTACAATACCGAGCCCAGCGAGTATGTGTACACGGGATATGATGTGATGTTCTACTATGTATCGGCCCTGGCCAAATACGGCCCGGATAACCTGCAGCCAGCGCTGCCCGAATTCAAGGCCAGCGGGCTTCGCAGCGGCTTTGATTTCTATCAGACTGCAGCGGAAAGCGGTTACGAGAACAAAAGGGTATTCATCCTGCGCTATTCCGATTCGGCCCAGATGAAAATGAACTGATATGGCCGATCGCCAGACTATTTTGGATTACTTTCTTTCGCTGCAGGATTCGATCTGCGCCCGGCTCGAAGAAGCGGATGGCAGCGGAAAGTTCATGGAGGACAAGTGGGAGCGGCCGGGCGGAGGAGGGGGGCGTACCCGCGTTCTGCAGGACGGCAGGGTGATCGAAAAGGGCGGTGTGAACTTCTCGGCCGTTCACGGTCCGGTGCCGCGCTTCCTGTTGCCCGAGCTGAAGACCAAAGACCCCGTTTCGTTCTACGCTACGGGCGTATCCATCGTTATGCATCCGCACAACCCCATGGTGCCCATCATACACATGAACGTGCGCTATTTTGAGATAAATGAGAGCGAGTACTGGTTTGGCGGAGGAATAGACCTTACCCCGCACTATGTAGATGAAGCGGATGCTGCGTATTTCCATGCCGCGCTGAAAGACACCTGCGACCGCTTTGATAGCTCCTGCTACAGCGAGTTCAGGAAGTGGGCGGATGATTATTTTTTCATTCCGCATCGTAATGAGACCCGCGGCATAGGCGGAATTTTTTTCGACAAGCTGGGGCCGGGCAGGCATTCGAAGCAGGAGCTCTTCGCTTTTGTAAAGGCCGTGGGCGAGACCTTTGCCCCCTTGTATACGCATTTTATGCGCAAGAATGGCCAGCTTCCGTTTTCGGAAAGAGAGAAAATGTGGCAGCACCTGCGCAGGGGGAGGTATGTGGAATTCAACCTGGTATATGATAAGGGAACGCGTTTCGGGCTGGAGACAAGCGGACGCACCGAATCCATACTCATGAGCCTTCCGGCACAGGCGGCCTGGCGGTACAATTATCAGCCCGAAAAAGGAAGCCCGGAAGAAAAAACCTTACAGCTCCTCAGGAAAGGTATCAACTGGCTGTGAATAAAATCATATAAAGAAGTGCAACTTTTTATAATGATTTTACGTCTAATTGGTAGATTTGTACGACTAAAGTAGCATAATTACCCATGAATCGCTGATAATCAGGTGATTATCTTTGTTATTTTATGGTAAATCCTATCAAGCGGGTGGCATACAAAAAAACGTATGGTCTTAGTTTCCTGGCCTTTTTCCAGCTCTGCTTCTGTTTTTCTTTCGCCAAGGATCCGAGCGGTTTTGCCTATATCAACGCCAACTTCCGTCATGGTGTGGCCTGTGCGGGTCAACATGTTCAGTTCTTTGACGAGACCCTGCCGGAGGATAATGATAAGCTGGTATCCTGGTTCTGGAGCTTTGGCGACAATAGCGCTCCTTCGGTATCCCAGGATCCCATACACCTGTACAAATACCCGGGTGAATATACCGTATCGCTGCATGTGATCACGGCTTCGGGGGCCAAAGGCTCTTTTTCCAAGATCGTGATCGTAAGCCCCGTTCCCTCCGTGGAGTTCAGCAGCAATACCACTTCGGTTTGCGTTGGCCAGCCGCTTAAGCTTGTGGATGGATCAGCGCTGAAGGAAGGCCAGTTATCGGAATGGAAATGGGAGTTTGGTGACGGCAGCAGTTCAACGGCTGTCTCGCCCGTAAAGAGCTATTCCTCTCCCGGGTCGTACGATGTCGCGCTTACCGTTATATCGGAGGACGGATGTTCGGCCAGGAAAACACATGAGGGCTTTGTTCAGGTGAATCCCCGGCCCATTGCGGATTTTGCGGTTTCTACGCGTTATCCTACCATGATCAACCCTACCGTTAACTTTGTAGCTGCAAAGAACAGCGATATCAAGCAATACATCTGGTATTTCGGAGACGGGGATTCTCTTGTATCGGGGCAATCATCCGTTACCCACGATTATCCCAATACCGAATCAAAGTCGTACAGGGCCAGTCTGGTAGTGATCAACGCTTCCGGCTGCAGCGATACCATGGTGCAGGAGATCACCGTCAATCCTGAATTCACCTTTTATATGCCCAATGCCTTTACCCCTAATGGTGATGGCATCAACGAGCTGTTTTCCGGTACCGGCATGGGGATAGTAGAGTACGAGATCACTGTATTCAATAAAAAAGGCGTTCCTGTCTTTTATTCTGACGATATCGATAAGAAATGGGATGGCAACGATATCTATTCCGAGAACCAGCCCGTGCCTGATGGCGTTTATGCCTGGGTGGTGAATGTGACCGATGCTTTTGGCAAAAAGCATAAATATATGGGTCATGTCAACGTGATACGCTAAGCCCCTATCCCCTTATCCTTTTCCTCTTTTTAGTGCAACCTTTCCGCCTGATTTATTGTCTTTTAGGCAAGGGAGCCAGTGTGTTTAAGCGTAGATGAGTTTAGGTTTTTAACAGACGAATATTTAAAATAATACGACAAATACTTGACTTTTAAGTAAATATGCTTTACTTTAGCCTATCTAAACCGATCTGCCCCATGAAAACCCTCCGAATTTGCCTGTTAGTTTTTGCTCTGGCATGGATCAACACAGCCATGGCCCAGGAACAGAAAAAGAAGGTAACGTATGAGTTTACCGTGTACGGCCTCAAATCAGCGGCCGATGCCAGCAAGCTCGACAGCATTATGCTGACCAAAAAAGGCATACATAAAAGCAAATCGGATGTTCTAAATAAAAAGATCAAGGTTACCGTAGATGACGGGGTCGACTTCAACGCCCTCAAGAACGTGGTTCTTTATGCGGGCTTTGAGGCATCGGAAATGAACCTGGTTCGTAAGGAAGAGAGCGCGACAGAATAGATACGATTGTTTAATAACCCCAACGAAAAAATTAAACAATATGAAAAAACTGCCCATCCTCATCACCGCCATGCTGCTTTGTTTAAGCAGCGGCCTTTTTGCCCAGGGAGGTGATAATTGCGCCACCGCGCAGGCCAACCCCATCACTATTCCTTTCACCCAGACGGGCGGATCGACCTGCACCGGGCTGGATGATTACAGCAACCTGATTAACGCCACCTGCATAGGCTCGATCTATACTACAGGCCCCGACTGGCTGTACTATTTTTGCGCCACCCAAACCGGCCCGCTGCAGATACAAATGAACAACATGAACCCGCAGTATCCCTTCGGGTCCATCTCCGTTTGGCAGGGCTGCCCGAATACCGGCACCTGTATTGCCGGAACGACCAATACGCCCAACGGATTTACCATGTCGCTCACCGTTAACGTGGTTAACAACCAGTGCTATTTTATCATGGTCGACAACTGGCCCACGCCCAACTGTTTTACCTACGATCTTTCACTCAGCTACATCCAGCCTCCTCCCATACAGCCTTCCTGCACCAATATGGATTTTGAGACGGGTAATTTCAACGGATGGTACGGAACGGTTGGCAATATCAGTTGCGGAGCCACTACGGCCCTATACCCCGTTTATAACATGACCTCAGTGGGCATACAGGCCCCGCAGCATACCATCATGACGGGCACCGGTGTGGATCCCTGCGGTGGTTTCCCAGTGGTCGCTCCCGGAGGAACCTTTTCGGTTATGCTGGGCGATGGCCAGAACGTGAATTACTGGGGCGCAACGCTCGAGCAATCTTTTATGGTAAGCTCTTCCAACGCCAACTTTACATACCGCTATGCGGTAGTGGTGGAGGATGCCCAGCACCAGCCCTATGAGCAGCCCTTCTTTAAAGTGGATATGTACGATCAGAACGGTAACCCCATTCAGTGTGCAGGGTACCTGGTTGTGGGCGGTCCCAATATCCCCGGCTTTTTGCTCTCCCCATCCTGCGGCTTTGGCTTTACTTATTATCGTCCATGGACAACGGTGAACGTAGACCTTACGCCTTACGTGGGACAGAGCGTGACCATACGCTTTACCGTGGGCGACTGCTGCGCTGGGGGCCACTATGGCTATGCGTACATCGACTGCTCGTGCATACCCATGCAGATTGGCGGCAGTGACACCATTTGCCTTGGCAATTCTACCACCCTGCTCGGACCTCCGGGCGCCAACAGCTATTCATGGAGCCCTGGCGGACAAACCACCCAGAACGTAACGGTATCGCCAACCACCACCACCATTTATACATTAACCATGTCGTCAATCGCCAACCCGAACTGCCTGACGACCATTGTCGATACTATTTTTGTTGCGCCTTCCGATACCGCAGCGTTTACCTATCAGATAGCGGGCAACTGCAGCGGGGGCACGGTAACGTTCAATAATAACACTTCGGGTAACGGCACCTTTACCTGGGATTTCGGGGACGGCTCACCGCAGTCCTCGCAAACAAATCCTACTCATACCTATACATCAGGAGGGACGTACAACGTCATGCTTATAGTTAATAATCCTGGCGGGTGCATAGATACGATGACGGTGCCGGTAACCTTATCCGGTGGGGGAGTGGTGGCGCAGGCGCAGGCCACAACGGTTTGCGTGGGGCAGCCAACAGGATTCACCGATCAGTCCACCGGCAACCCCACCAACTGGTTCTGGAACTTTGGCGACCCCAATTCCGGTCCGAACAATACTTCGGTTCAGCAGAATCCCACTCACATATTTACATCCGCGGGAACCTATACGGTAACGCTTATCGCTGCCAGCTCTTCCAATCCCTTGTGCGGAGATACGGTGCAGATCACGGTTACCGTGAACAGCCTTCCCACATCGGCATTCAGCAGCTCGCCCGTGTGCGTGGGCGCGCCCACCGGTTTTACCGATCAGTCTACCGGTAACCCGGCTGTATGGTCATGGGATTTCGGTGACGGTAATACATCGACCTTGCAAAACCCGACCAATACGTACACCACAGCCGGAACATATAACGTTACGCTGATCGTATCCTCTGCGGCAGGCTGCATCGATACCGTTGTTCAGCCGGTGACGGTCAACCCGCTGCCCGTACCCGCGTTTACCGCCAACGATACTGACGGCTGCGTGATCCATTGCGTTCAGTTCACCGATCAGTCGACAGTCACTACGGGAACCATCACTCAATGGTCATGGAACTTTGGCGATGGAGGCACATCCCTGCAGCAGAACCCTTCGCACTGCTATAATGTACCGGGCACTTACGATGTATCACTGACAGTTACCACATCTACGGGCTGCTCGCAGACCTTTGTCAACATCGCTTACATTGTTGTGTATCCTTTGCCCGTGGCGGAGTTCAGCGCAACACCCAACCCGACTACCGTGGTAGACCCCGTCATCTACTTTACCGACTTGTCGCTGGGCAACCCCGTAACCTGGACCTGGACCTATGGGGATAATTCCAACCAGACGGATTACATACAAAATCCCTCGCATGCTTTCCCTGACGACAATACGGGCATACACACCTATACCGTTACACTCACCATTACCAACCAGTGGGGATGTACTTCAATGGTCCAGCATGACGTGGTGATCAATCCAGAATTTACGTTCTATGCTCCAAACTGCGTAACGCCCAATGGTGACGGCAAGAATGATTTCTTCTTTACGTATGGAGTAGGGTGGAAGGAATACAAGCTGTACGTGTTCGACCGCTGGGGCAATAAGATATTCGAGACCACCGATATGAACAAAGGCTGGGATGCCCGCGTACAGGGAGGCCCGAGCGGTGATATCGTGCAGGAGGATACGTATGTATGGAAGGTGTATATACTGGATGTCTTTGATAAGAAGCATCAGTATGTGGGGCACGTGAGCGTGATCAAGTAAATCAAAAGACAACTTTATAAGTTTCCCATAGGGCAGACAGAGTAATGCACCCCGGCTATGCGGCCGGGGTGCTTTTTTTATGTGAAGCCGAA
>JBFLYZ010000051.1:0-28904 GCA_040756415.1 Bacteroidota bacterium | reverse complement strand
CTGTCGAACAGAGAAATTATTATAATACTGATGCAATAGCAAGTGCCATTGACGGTCAACCCGGTATTTATTTTATAAACATATTATCCGGAAACGCTGTATATACGTTTCGCATTATAAAAATTTGACCAATAATTTATCTCATGAAAAAATATATGTTTTTTTGCTTGATTCTTATGACTACAGGGATTGTCAATAGCCAAATTTTAAACTGGGTTAAACAATCTATTGGCACTAGCGATGAGAGAAGTTACTCTATTGCCCGTGATGCTTCAGGCAACGTTTATACGATAGGATATTATAGTGGCTCCGTTGACTTCGATCCTGGACCAGCAATCTATAATTTAACCTGCGCAGGATCACAGCCAAATACATTTATAAGCAAATTGGATGCTTCAGGTAATTTTGTCTGGGCAAAAAGCCTAGGAGGTATTTCTGATTGCTACGGCCAATGCGTGGTTACAGATGCATCAGGCAATGTTTATTGTTGTGGATATTTCCAATTGACTGCCGACTTTGATCCCGGTCCAGGCACTTTTAACCTTACACCGGTTGGTAATTATGATGCTTTTATATGCAAACTGGATGCTTCAGGCAATTTTCTCTGGGCAATTCAATTAGGAGGGACTGGTCTTGATGTTGCCTGGACGCTCGTCCCGGATGTACAGGGAAACACATACTGCACCGGGTATTTTAATGGTACTGTAGATTTTGACCCGGGAAGCGGGACGTACAATCTCACCTCTGCTGGTGGCACAGATGCATATATAGTTAAACTAGATGCTTCGGGTAATTTCGTATGGGCTGCCCAGCAAGGAGGCAGTTCTACTGATGGTGGCCGATACCTAAAACTTGATGCCACAGGTAATATATATATAACCGGATATTTCAGCGCTAATGCTGATCTTGATCCTGGCACTGGGACATTTAATGTTACTTCGGTTGGCATGGAAGATATCTTTGTATGTCGGCTGAATACTTCCGGAGGACTGGTATGGGCGAAACAATTTGGCGGTCCCTCTACAGACTATGGGAGATCAATTGTGCTTGATGCATCCGGCAATATCTATACAACCGGAAGTTTTCAGGGTACTACTGATTTTGATACTGGCCCTGGCACTTTTAATCTTACTTCGAACGGAATGGAAGATATTTTTATACACAAGTTAAACTCCTCCGGCAATTTCATATGGGCTCAACAATTTGGCGGGGCAAGTTTCGATTTTGGCTGGTCAATTGCTGTAGATAATTCCGGAAGTGTATATACAGCAGGATCTTTTAGAAACACTGTAGATTTTGATCCAGGAACAGGAGTATTTAACCTTACATCTTTCGGCCTTGATGATGTGTTCATAAATAAATTAACCAGTTCCGGCAACTTTGTCTGGACGGCACAAATGGGAGGAGACGGTTGGGATATATGCCGTTCCCTGACTGTAGATGTTTCCGGCAGTATTTACAGCACGGGGTATTTTAAAGATACTGCAGACTACGATCCTGGAGTGAATACTACGATTCTGATTTCTACGGCTGGCAATGACGATGTTTTTATTCACAAGATGACTCAATCTATGGTTAGTGCCTTAGAAAATTCTACTCTTGCTGATATACGTATTTATCCCAATCCCAGTTACGGCAAGTTTCTGATAGAAGCAAAAGGAGAACTTGTTATCTGCAATATCATAGGCAAAGTTATTTTTAGTCAGGAATTGACTGATGAAAAGACCGAGATCGATCTCAGCCAACATCCACCAGGAGTATACTGCGTTAAAATAATCACCGAAAAGGGAGTTTATTCGCAAAAGATTTTAATTCAGCATTGATGAAAAACACTATTATTTTTTTGTTTCTTGCTTCTGCTTTTACCACGGCTGCTCAACCCGCGTTCAACTGGGCTAAACATCACGGGAGTTCCGCTGACGATGCCGGGTATTCTGTTGCGATGGACGCGTTTGGAAACGTATATACGACCGGCTACTTCCAGGGAACCGTTGATTTCGACCCGGGCCCGGGAACCGCTAATCTCATCTCGGCAGGTATATACGATATTTTTGTTACCAAACTGGATCCGTCCGGAAACCTTATCTGGGCCAGACGCATAGGGGGTAATAATATCGATTGGGCCTATTCCATGGCTATTGATGCATCGGATAATGTGTATATCACCGGCCGTTTTGCAGGAACTGCCGATTTCGATCCGGGACCGGGAACTTTTAATCTTACGGCTCCCGGTGGGTTTGATGATGCTTTTCTCGTCAAGCTGGACGCATCCGGTAATTTAATCTGGGCATTTAAGTTAGGTGGTTCGTCAATTGATGAGGGTCATGCCCTGGCATTAGATGCCTCTGGTAATATATACCTTACCGGCCGATTTGCCGGCACGGTCGATCTCGATCCCGGGCCGGGCACACTCTCTTTCACCGCGTACAACGGCAGTGATGATATATTTGTTGTTAAGCTGGACCCAGCAGGTTACTTGTTTTGGGCCGGCCAGCTTGGAGGCAATGCTGCCGATGTAGGCTGGGGTATCAGCGTTGACGGTGCCGGCAACGTGTATACCACCGGCTATTTCTGGGGAACCGCTGATTTCGATCCGGGACCCGGATCTTATAATTTTACTTCATTTGGAAATGGTGATATTTATATCTCCAAATTGAACGCCTCCGGGAACTTTGCCTGGGCCGTACAGTTAGGCAGTACATCTGATGATCTCGGACATGCGCTCACTGTTGATGGTTCTGGCAACCTGTATGCCACCGGTCTTTTCCGGGGAACAGTTGATTTTGATCCGGGACCCGGAAATTTCAACCTGACCGTAGCTGGCGGTTGCGATGCGTTTATTTCCAGGCTGGATAGCTCCGGTAATTTTGCCTGGGCAAAACAGCTGGGTGGCTCTTCTAACGACAATGGCCTGGCTTTAACCCTCGACAACACAGGTGACGTGTTTACCAGCGGCTATTTTGAATCCACGGCCGATTTTGATCCGGGACCGGGCACTTTTAACCTCAACTCGAACGGCAGCCGCGATGTCTTTGTCTCCCACCTCGATGCTGCGGGAAATTTCCAGTGGGCCATCGCCTTCGGAGATGTCTCCAACGATGAAGCGAATGACATCCTGATAGATAATAATTCAGGCGGCATATATACGACCGGTCTTTTCCAGGGAACAAGCGATTTTGACCATGGTTCCGGCACTTTTAATCTAACATCAGCCGGCATCCGGGATATCTTTCTTCATAAAATGGGCGGACCTATGGTGGGACAGCCCGGATCCGGCATTGAGGGGCTACTGACCATTTATCCCAATCCCTGCACAGGCAAATTCACTATTCGATCAATGGGCGACCTTGAGATTTGTAACGCTTTGGGAGATAAAAATTTTTTGAAAAAATTATTTTCTGTTGAAACTGAAATCGACCTCTCCGGCTTTCCAGCGGGAATTTATTTTTTACGAGTACGTATGGATGGGGCGATATACACTCAAAAGGTAATCGTACAGTAATATCTTTTGCATGAAAAATCTCATTTCCGCGTTGATAATCCTTTTTACGATCCCCTCTTATGCGCAAAATGTTGCCTTTGACTGGGTAGGTCAGTTCTCTGGTCCGAATGATGACCGCAGTCGCTCTGTGGCAGTCGATGATTCCAGTAATGTATATACTATTGGCGATTTCTCAGGCACAGTTGATTTTGACCCAGGACCGGGCGCCTTCAACCTGACAGCGAACGGGAATAGGGACATTTTCATATCCAAATTGGACTCATCCGGAAATTTTGTGTGGGCTGCTCGGTTAGGTGGTGCCAGCGATGATTATGGTATGTCGATAGCCTTGGATTCACCCGGAAATGTTTATGCCACTGGTACGTTCACCGGCACCGCTGATTTCGACCCGGGAACAGGCGTTTATAATTTTACTTCGGTAGGAGCAGAGGATATATTTATCTCCAAACTAAGCACGGCTGGAAATTTTGTATGGGCCAAGGCCATAGAAGGTGCTTTATACGACTATGGCAATTCAATTGCACTGGATGCTTCAGGAAATATCTATATTGGTGGGACTTTTTATTCAACCACCGATTTTGATCCGGGACCCGGCACTTTTTATCTGAACTCAACAGGAGGTGCCGATGTTTTCATCTTAAAACTTAATGCCGTTGGTAATTTTCTCTGGGCAAAAAGCGCTGGTGGACCTAATTACGATTGGTGTTATTCGATCGCGGTGGATACTCAAGGAAATATCCATTCAACAGGAACATTTCAATCAACCGTTGATTTTGACCCAGGACCTGCCGTATATAATCTCACGGCCCTTGGCTTTGAAGATGTTTTTGTAATTAAGCTGGATCCTTCTGGAAACTTTGCCTGGGCCAAAAGGCTTGGAGGAAATTATAATGAGTATGGATATGGAATTACGGTAGATGCGTTAGGTTATGTATACACAACAGGTAGTTTTCTGGATACAACCGATTTCGACCCCGGCCCTGGAACATTTATTCTTACCGGCAGTGGAGGAGACGTGTTTGTTTCCAAATTGAACCCGGCCGGCAATTTTGTATGGGCAAAAAAAATGGGCGGAGCCCAAACAGAGATCGGTTATTCTGTAGCCGTGGATTCCTCTCAAAACGTTTATACAGCCGGAGAATTTGGCGGGATAGCGGATTTCGATCCGGGACCAGGAGTGTATACTCTCACACCTGCGCTGATCGGTGTGCGTGATGCCTTCATCTCTAAACTGGATTCTTCGGGTGATTTTCTCTGGGCCAAACGCCTGGGAGGATTATCAAATGATTGGGCCACTGCGCTAAAGATAGACGACTCAAGAAGTGTTTATACTACGGGGCAATTTCAAGGAATATGTGATTTTCAGCCCGATACTGCAACTTACAATCTCACTTCCGCTGGAAGTTATGATATGTACGTCCACAAAATGAAGGTCTGCGACAGCTATTTTTCCATGACGGACACCGCCTGCAATTCTTATACCTCACCCAGCGGCAATTATACATGGTCGGCCAGCGGAACCTATATGGATACGATCCCGAACAATTCAGGCTGCGACAGCGTAATCACAATTAATCTGACGATCGACCCCGACACTTCCGTATCGGCCACCAGTACCACGTTGAGCTCTAATGCCATTGGCGCTATTTATCAGTGGGTGGACTGCAACAACAATTATGCACCAGTTTCCGGGCAGATCAATCAGTTATTTACTCCTTCCAGCAGCGGCAACTATGCGGTGATCGTAACGCAAAATAACTGTACGGATACTTCTTCATGTCACTCGATTTCATTAGCTGATGTCTACGAAAATCATTTCAGCCTGCTTGGTCAGCTTTTCCCCAATCCTTCAGATGCAAACTTTACAATTATCCTGAACGGGCAATTTGATTTCGTACGAATATCGATAACAAATAGTATGGGGCAACTCGTATTAGAAAAAACCTATCAACATGCCAATCAAATACAAGAATGTATCCACGCTCCATCAGGACTCTATTTTATTGAATTGGTAGCGGGGGGAAATGTAGTTCGGACACGTTTAGTAATGCTATGACTTAACGTGAATGATGCATTGGCCGGAAAACCAACGCTAAATTTTCTGAAACCTGGCCTGCGCCATGCGATCGCCATCCACTACCGAAAGCAGGTAAATCCCCTTAGTAAGATCTTTCAGCGATATTTTGTTGGGAGTCCCGTTGTCGATCTTACCCTTGACCTGAACATGACCCGTATTGTCGGAAATAGAAAATACGGCCTCTTCGCATCGGCAATCGCAGGAAAAGACCAGTTCGTGCTTAACGGGGTTGGACAGAATTTCGATCTTACACGCAGCCATTCTATCACTAAAACGGCCAAATGAAGCGTAAGTTGCCCGGAATTAGATTAAGCCCTTGTTTACCCCGACCAACCGGCCCAAAAAGCAAAAGTCCCGCCAAAATGGCGGGACCTTTACCCCAATTTAACCTCTGTTTAACCAATGACCATTGAATACATGAAGAGGCCGAAAGAAAGCGCTGCAATGGCCAGCAGGACGGTGACTGAACCGACTCCGCTGTAATGATACTGTTCGTTGTATTTGGCAGCCCTTATGCTCCTGAGCTTACGGGCGTGCGCCTGGTGGTAAGCGATCCTGCGGTGCCTGTGACCGGAGGGGTGAACTGATTTTGTTTCCATAGGTATATATTTTAAATGTTGTAGGGCCATTTCCCGAAACCGGCAGTTTTAAATCTGGAGCAGGTGGGTCGGCCGGCCTGAACAACATCCCCATATTTGTTTGACCGGCCGACTTTACCTGGAATACGTTTAACCGCATTCGGTGCTTTTTGCGATAAGAGGCTTAATCTGCCCATTAATTCCCCTTATCTATGTACACCCAAAAGAACATTGTTTTCACCCTCCAAATCAATTAACAATTTAACCTGGAACAAATGTACATCGCCCGGAAAGGCAGTTCAAGCACCACCTAGTAAGTGGCGGGTTTCACCTAGTAAGTGGCAGGATTGGGCCGATAAGTGGTCAGCCGCAGGGATCAGCCGGCCAAGGGGCCTTGCAGATGGCTGATTGTGACAGGGTCAGAGTTTGCCCAGATGCTCCAGGAACTGGTCTCTTTTGCGCCTGGATATCTCCAGTTGGGAGCCATCGCTCATTACCGCGTAGCCGCTATCTACCTTAAGGTAGCGCACCACGTGCTTGATATTGACGAGGTGACTGTGATGTATCCGGATAAACATATCCGAGGGAAGGATATCCTCAAAATGTTTCATGGTTTGGGTGACCAGGAAATTCCGTTTTTCCGTCAGGATGACGCGGGTATAGCTCTCGTCCGCTTCCAGGCGAATGATATCCGAAACCGAAACTATTTCGTAGGCGTTGCCGGTAGGCAGCGTGATCTTTGAAAAATTTTCATCCTGCCTTTTAAAGTTCTGAAGCAGAAAGCGCAGGTTCTCGATCTGCGAGAGCTCCGTTTTCTTGCTCGATATCTTTTCTACCGCTTTTTTCAGCTCATCCGCGTCAATGGGCTTGAGCAGGTAATCGATGGCGCTGAACTTGATCGCTTTAATGGCATATTGATCGTAGGCGGTGGCGAAGATCACATCGAAGTGCATGCCCTGCACCTGCTCGAGTATATCGAAGCTCGTGCCGTCAGAGAGCTCGATATCGAGAAAGATCAGGTCAGGCCTTTCTTTTTTGATCATTTCCACGGCCTGCTCTACCGAAGAGGCCAGACCGGTCACGTTCAGTTGCGGGCAGTTGGCCTGGATGAGCTTGTGCAACACCTCGCGGCTTTTTTTCTCGTCCTCTATAATAATGGTTCGGATCATAGTCGCATAAAATTAAACAATCGGAATGAATATCTCTACTTTGGTGCCAAGCGGCTCCCCGTTCTCATTCTCCAGGTCGGTGATATTCACGCTCAGGCTGGAATTCCGCACGCTGTTGAGCAGCTCCAGCCGGTCGCGCGTGATCTTCATGCCGAAGGACTTATGGCCTCTCTTCATGGATTTCTCTTTCATTTCCATCGAGCGCTTGCGGCCTATCCCGTTATCCTGAATCACGCAAACGATGAAATTATCTTCCAGGCTTATGGCGATGTCCAGCTTGCCTTTGTCTTTTTTCGGCACCAGGCCGTGGATGATGGCGTTTTCCACGTAAGGCTGTATCAGCAGGGTGGGCACCTCGTAAAAATCCAGGTCGATACTGGGATCGACATGTATCCCGTAATCGAACTTGTTCTCAAAACGCAACACCTCCAGCTCCAGGTAGAGCTTAAGCGATTCGATCTCCTCTTTGAGCGTGACCGAGGATTTTTCCGTGTTATTCAGGATGCTGCGGATCAGCTTGGCGAACTTGTTCAGATACTTGCTCGCTCCCTGCTCATCGCTGCTCATGATAAAATGCTGTATGGAATTGAGCGCGTTGAAAATGAAGTGCGGGTTCATCTGCGAACGCAGGGCTTTCAGCTCGTTATTGGCCAGGCGCACCTTGTTCCGTTCGTTGTATTCGACCTGGCGTATACGCAGCCTGACCGCCAGGAAAACGGTACCCGCCAGGAAAACGACAAAAGCGGTGCGGAACCACCAGGTCTTCCACCATGGGGTGCCTATGATAAAGCTGAACGTTGCGGGCGTTTCATTCCATATTCCCTCGTTGTTGCGGCTTTTTACTTTAAACGTGTATTTCCCTTCCGGAAGGTTGGAAAAGCGAGCGAAGGAGCTTTTTGTTTCAGGCGACCAGCCTTTTTCCTCTCCTCCCTCCAGCATGTAGCTGTACCTTACCTTGGCCGGGTTGGTCAGGCAGATGCCGATGAACTCGAACGTAATATTGTTCAGGTAATAGGGCAGGGTAATTCCCTGGGTGATCACCGTATCCGTGTAAAAAATGCGCGTGCCGGTAATATTGGTGCGTATGGAGGTATTGTTGGGAATAAACTCACCGGGGGTGTATTTGATCAGCCCATTGACCGTGCCGAACCAGATGGTGCCGTCCTGGTCGAGCCAGGCACCGTTCGTGTTCAGCTCCACACCGAAAAAACCTTCTTCCTTTCCGTAGGGCTCTATTCTCTTTTTGCCGCTCTTGCGGAACTCATCCAGGTGGATCTTGTTCAAGCCCTGGTTAGTGCCGGCCCAGAGCGTGTTGCCATTGTCTGCCATCACCATGGCGTATACCAGGTCGGAGCTCATGCCGTCCTCCTCGCTGAACTGCGTTACCTGTTTGCCATCGTAAGCGTAAACCCCCTCGAAGGTGGCGAAATACAGCACCCCTGCGCTGTCCATGACAATCGACAGGTAGCTATCGCTCTTTTTGGCAACGGAAAAAGTGTGATCTTCTATTTTGCCGCCATCGTACCTGAATAGCCCGCCCAGGTACGTGCCTATCCAGATATGGCCTTTCTTGTCTTCAAAAATACACCAGGGCTGCACCTTGTCCGCCCTGGCGATCAGCGGTATCTTCTCCCAGGCGGCACCGTTGTACCGCATCACCGCGTTCTCCACTCCTATCCAGATATGGCCCTTGCTATCCTGCATCACGGCAAAGACCTCCGCTCCCCTTGGTAGGCCGGCATTCACCAGGCTGAACGCCTTCCCGTCAAAGGTGACCAGGCCCGCGCTGGTGGCGAACCACAGTTTGCCGTCAGCGGCTTCAATACCCGCGTTGATCTTGTTACCCGGCAAACCGTTCTTCACCGTATAGGCCGAGAATTTACCGTCCACATACTTGTTCAGGCCTCCGCCATCCGTACCTATCCACAGGTTGTTCTTCGAGTCGCGGAGTACCTGGAAGATAAAGGCGTTGTTAAGCCCATCGACCGTGGTGAAGGTAGTGAAGGATTCGCCCCTGAAGCGGTACAGCGCGTTATTGGTGCCTATCCAGATATTGCCCTCATAATCGGAATAGAGCGAAAATACATTGGTAGACGTGGTCCTCCCCCGTATATAATAGGTCTTGAAGGTTTTGCCATCGTACCTGCATATTTCCTTATCGGTGCCGATCCAGAGGTTGCCTTTCACATCATAGAGCAGGGCCGTGATCTTATCCGAAGGGAGGCCGTCTTTCTTAAAATAAGCGTTCAGCGCAACGCTGCCGTCAGCGGCCACATACAAACCGCTGTCTGTGCCCACCCACAGTTCATTTTTTTTTCCGGCTACAAGCGCATTAACGTTCTTATTGTAAAGCCTGCCAGGGAATCCGGGTGGCAGGGCCCCGCTCTCAGGCAGCATGCCTATGCCGTTGTCTGTACCCGCATATATGATTTTCCGCTGGTCCGATCCGATCAGTGTTTTCACATTATCGCCCGGAAAGCCGGCAGATACGTGTTCAAACTTTTTGCCCGTTATCCGGCAAAGGCCCTTGTTCGTGCCCACGTAAATGATGCCGTCAGCGCTTTTGTGAATGGTGTTAACGCGCTCCCCGGGCAAGCCTTTTTCATTTTCGGGCGTATAATTGGTGAACTTGCCGTTTTGGAGCACGCTTAATCCCTTTATGGTACCCACATACAGTTCACCGCTGTCTCCTTCGGCTATAGCCGTCACCCAGTTGTTGAGCAGGCCGTTCTTGGCCGTATAGTTGACAAAGGTCTTTCCGTCAAAGCGGCTAAGACCCCCGTAACCGCCCGTCCACAAATAGCCCTTGCTGTCCTGGTGAATGGTGTACACGTATACGAAGGGCAAACCGTCATCCACGGTATAATTGCGGAAATTATATGTCTGCGAAAAAAAGGGCAGCGCCCGCAGTAAAAACAGGAAAGAAAGCACCAGGCGCAGCGCGGGTCTCATAAGGGACAAAGATACGGAAAAGGAAAAGGGCATGAACGGATACCCCAACCCACGACAAAGGAAAAACAGCTTATTGTTTCAGAAATTTTTTGCTGTACACCAGCGTTCCGTCAATGACCTTAACCACATACAGTCCGGCTGCAAGGAATGAAATGTCGAGTGGGACATTGCCGGCCCGTACCGTTGATTTTCCTATCAGCGCTCCCGTTATATCATAGATCTGCACCAGCGCCTCTCTGTTTTTCATATCGAAGCAGAGATGCAGATTCTGACCGGCCGGATTAGGATAGAGGGATAACCGCTCAGAAAATGAAGGATAAGCCGGCACTGCCGTATTGAACATCATGCCGCATGGCGTGAGGTTGGCATTAAAGTACGAGCAGATAGAATCGACCCGGGTGTTCATCACATTCAGGCTGGCCTGGATGCCGCTTCCGGTATAATCGCGGCCGAAAACATAGGCCAGGGTCATGTGTTGGTCTTTATTCGGCAGGAAAGACAGCTCATACTTACAGGAAGCGATGCCACGCCTGTCGGAAGGAGTGCTGCCCGCAGTCACCTCGTTCCACTGTGGCTGCGGAGGCTGTGGACTCTGGCAGTTTCCTCCCGTGCCCCAGGAAACAAGTTGGTCGGAAAGATCAGGGAACATAAAACTGCAGGGAATCCCCGTATTGTGCCCGTTACCGCCATAGGTAACAGGAGTGCCGTCTTTCCATATGCCGCCCATGTAAGAATAATAATCGGTATCGCTTACCGGATTACCTAAAGGCCCGAAATTATTGTAGTACGACATGAATCTGGCAAACTTAACCGGCTCCATGGGACCGCCTGTTGAATCGGTTTCGTCCACTATACAATCCCTGTCGTTATCGATCCCGTCAGCCGAATCCGACAGCGGGCCGCGCAGCAAAACAACTGCCTGGGCCGCCAGGTTGCTCAGGTATGCATTATCATCGTATCCATCCCCGTTATAAGCGTAAAAGCAATCCCGCTCTACATCAAATCCCAGGTAATCATCGCCATAATAACCCATGTCGTGATCTGCCCATACTCCAACCGATGACCAGCTTTGATACGGGGATGAGCTCCGGTTAATGAGCCGGTAACTCACAAAGATCGTATTGTTGAGAGCTGAATCGTTCCCGCATCTGAAAGCGTACGCCATGCCGTGCACCTCTACTCCCAATGGCAAGCCTCCGGTGCCGTGCGGAGTGCCCTGCATGGCATCGTTAAAGATAAAATACAGGGCCTGATCTCCCTGTATAAGCGGATAATCGCCCGTAGCCGGAGTATAATTACCATCATTATTCACATCCATGAAGGGAGCCAGCTTTTTGCTTTGATTGAATACGGGATTTCCATGGGCAGGCCATGCGCTGACCTCGGGCGGGACCGCGGTTCCGTATAATCCCAGGATAAAACTGTCGATCATGGTTTTATTGATCTTCCAGACCTTATTCCACTGAGCTGACATGGCTGCCGTACACATGGCAGTAACCGTATCCAGCGGCCCGGCAAAAAAATCGCTTCCGCCCTGCGAATAGGTTTGTGCCGCCAGGTGCAACTGCGATTGCGCGTCCATGCCTGCTATCCAAAGGTTAGCGGCATACAGTGGACTGAGGCCCGAGTTTTTAGGCGCCTCGAACTGAACGATATCTCCTACTGCGTTGAAGGTAACCCTTACATTGTTGATGTCGATGGTCGCGGTGGGGGATTGAGCTGGCGACAGGTGCGTCCCGGAAATAATGGCGATAAATACGTAAAAGTACCTCATGCTGCCTGGTTTTGGAATGGGGTTCAGGGGAACTGCTTCGTGATCAGGTAAAAATACCGACCGATCTTTTGCAACATCCCCATGTGCCGACCGGCCGGTATTAACCTTGCTACTCTGCATCAAAAATATCCCCTTGCTGTGGCCTTCTACAAACTTATTTTGTCTAATTCTATACATATCAGCCCCTTTGAGGTTTGATTTATATGCCTGACAAACAATCGATTATATTTATTTCAGGCCAGGCATGTTATACAGGTCAGCCCGCCTTTCATCTTTTTTCATTTTTATACATATCTAAACGAGGGCTGGCAGCCGGGTAAGACAAGGAGGTAAAGAGAAATATTAAGTATCTTTAATAAGTGCGTAAGGTTCGGCCGCACATTTTTTCATTGAAGAATAGTACTGGGGCGGGGCCGAAAAGTCAATGCAGGAGAGAACGGGAAAGCGGGGATGAGCGCAAAAGGCACAACTTACATTATATCGAATAAATATACATGTCTAACAAAGCTTCCGATAGCCTCTTCCGCCTGATCAAATCGCTGACCAAGGCCGAAAAGCGCAATTTCAAGCTGTATGCTTCGCGCCACACGGCTGCCGAAGACAATAATTATGTGCGGCTTTTCAATGCCATTGATGCCCAGCGGGAATATGACGAACAGGCCATTACCATGCGGTTCGGGGTCAGGCAGTTTTCCATTGTAAAAGCCCGGCTCTACGATGCCGTGCTGCGCAGCCTGGATGCCTTCCACGCCCACTCATCCATCGATGCCCGGCTGAAACGCGACCTGCATTGCGCTGAGATACTGTACAAGAAATCGCTTTACGACCTCTGCGCAAAGCTGCTGACCAGCGCCAAAAAAGTAGCCCAGAAATACGAGCGGCATTCCAGCCTGCTGGAGATCTACCAGTGGGAAAAACGCCTGATCGAAAAAGACAACTACTCGGGCATGAACGAAGAGGACATCAACCGCTTCCTGAAAGAGGACGAGCTGATCGGTGAGAAAGTGCGGAATTTTAACGATTACTGGAACATCAAAAGCCGCCTGTTCATGATCCTGAACAAGCGCGGCAAGGTGCGCAACCAGGAAGAGCTGACCAGCTTCAAAAAAATCATCGATAATACCCTGCTCAAGGCCGAGAGCAGCGCCCTTTCAGCCGAGACCAAGTACCTGTATTACCATATTTACAGCGCCTATTATTTCGGGTTGGGCGATTATGAAAAGTGCTACGAGCACCTGCAAAAGAACGTAGACCTGATCGAGAGCCACACCCATATTTTCGAGGAGGAGCCGAACATCTACTTTTCCGTACTGACCAACATTATCTACATCGGCAGCCAGCTCAGGCGGTATGACGAGGTGTTCCGCTACCTGGGCATGCTGCGCGAGGTGCCCCGGAAGTTCGAGATCAGCCGTAACGAGGACCTGGAGATCAAGCTCTTTTCGAGCGCCTACAGCATCGAGCTGACCCTCTATAACAACCTGGGCGAGTTCGAGCGCGCGCTTGCGCTGGTGCCGAAAATTGAAGAAGGCCTCGAAAAGTATGCCGACAAGCTCAACAAAGTGCGCGTGGCTTATTTCTGCTCCAGCATTGCCAATGCTTACTTCGGTGCGGGAAAGTTCTCACTGGCCCTGAAATGGAACAACCAGATCCTGAACAATAAGGCCATCGAAGAGATCGAAGACGCGCATTGCTTTGCCGAGATCATGAACGTGATCATCCATATCGAGCTGAAGAATGACGACCTCATTCCTTACACCATCAAATCGGTGCATCGCTACCTGAAGGCCAGGAAACGCGTATATACGTTCGAAAACATTTTTCTCAGTTTTGTCGATAAGCTGATGAAGGACAAGGACAAGAAGCGGCTTGAAACCATCTACTCCGACCTGTACCACGACCTGCTGAAGCTGCAGGACGATGCCTTCGAGCGCACGGCCTTCGAGTATTTTGATTTTATTTCCTGGGCCGAGAGCAAGATGAAGAAAATCCCTTTCCGCGAGATCATCGAGGAAAAAGCGAAAATAAAATAAGCCCTATTTTTTCAGCAGCGCGTCCCAGCCCTGCGCGGTAATGGGATGAACCGTACCGCTCTTCGAGATCATGTTCGCCCCGGCCGATTTCTCCGTGATGTGGCCGATGACGGTGATATCCGGATTGCCTTTGACCTTGTCGTAGTCGCTGATATCGATGGTAAAGAGCAGCTCATAATCTTCGCCACCGCTCAATGCGCACACCGTGGGGTCGAGGTGGAACTCGCGCGCCCGCTCGTAGGTCATCGGGTCGATGGGGATCTTATCCTCATACAGTTCGCAACCCACGCCCGAGAGGTTACAGATGTGCAGGATCTCTGACGCCAGCCCATCGGAGATATCGATCATAGCCGTGGGCTTCACTCCCAGCGCGCGAAGCAGCACGGGAATATCTTTCCGCGCCTCGGGCTTGAGCTGCCTTTCCAGGATGTAATCATTCCCTTCCAGGTCGGGCTGTATGTTGGGGTTATCCTTAAAAACCGATTTTTCCCTTTCCAGTATCTGCAAACCCATATAGGCACCGCCCAGGTCACCGCTCACGCAGAGCAGGTTCTTTTCTTTGGCCCCGCTGCGGTAAGTAAGCTGGTCCTTTTCGCCTTCCCCGATGGCGGTGATGCTGATCACCATGCCGCTCAGCGAAGAGGAGGTATCGCCCCCCACCAGGTCGACCTGGTAGTTCTCGCAGGCCAGCAGCATGCCCGAGTACAGCTCTTCGACCGCTTCAAGCGAAAACCGGTTTGACAGGGCGATGGATACGGTTATCTGCCTGGGCAGGGCGTTCATGGCGTAGATATCCGAAAGGTTCACCACCACCGATTTATAACCCAGGTGCTTCAGCGGCACATAGCTCAGGTCGAAGTGAATGCCTTCCACCAGCATATCCGTGCTCACTACGGTAAGCTTGCCGGCATTGTCGATCACGGCCGCGTCATCGCCTATGCCTTTTACCGTGGAAGAATTGTACAGCTTTACCGCATCGGATATGACCTTGATCAGGCCGAACTCCCCGACCTTGCTGAGCTCCGTGCGTTTATCTTTATTTTCAAACATCAGATGAATTTTATTTTTCGCGAGGCGAAGATACACATACGCAGCAGGATCAGGCCGTGTTTGAAGCGGGAGATATTCGTGCTGCCATACGTGCGCTCGCGGTAGCGTATGGGCACCTCGATGATCTTGTGGTTGAGCTTATGCGCGCCAAAGATGAGGTCGAAATCACCGAAGGGGTCGAAATCGCCAAAGTATTTTTTATTCTTCACCAGCTTGTTGTATTCCGTGCGGAACATCACCTTGGTGCCGCAGAGGGTATCTTTGAAGCGCTGGTCGAGCAGCCAGGTAAAGGCCGCGCTGAAAAAGCGGTTGCCGAGCAGGTTGAGGAATCGCATGGCCTCTTTTTCCATGGGATAGACCAGGCGCGAACCGTTGATGAAATCGCCTTTGCCCGATGCGATGGCATCGTAGAACTTGGGCAGGTCCTCGGGCGGTACGGTAAGATCGGCATCGAGTATCATCAGGATATCGCCTGTAGCGATATGATCGTAGGCGGTGCGCACGGCATCGGCCTTGCCCCTGCCCTTCTGCTGCGCGATCTTGATATCGTGCGTGGCAGCATACTTCTTCTGCACCTCCTGTATCTTCTGCCAGGTATCGTCAGTAGAGTTGCCCTCCACGAAAATGATCTCGGTGTGGCGGCCCAGGCGGGGCAGGCGGGTTATGGCGCTTTCTATATTGCCGCTCTCGTTGCGGGCCGGTATGACCACGCTCACCGAATACTTTTGCGCATATTCCTCTTCACGCGCCATGGGTGCCGGCCGAGCGAAGGTGTAATTATTGATCGCCATCCAGCGGAACAGGGCGAACTTGGCCAGGTACCTGTTCGACAGCCATGAAAGCACCGGGATGTACAACGGGCAGATCATACGCTTGGTGTTGCGGTACACGTCAAAGCCGGAAATATAAAGCAGGTTGTTGATGTCGGCCAGCGTAAGCCAATTCTGGAGCGGGGTGCGCCTTTTCAGGCCTATCATCTCGGCAAACCTGAGCAAGGGCTCCCACAGGTAGTTGTAATACGTAACAATGATCTTGGTGTGTTCATGGCACACCTTGTGAAGCTGGCCGAACACCTTTTGTACATCATCGGTATACCCGATCAGGTTGGAGAGGATGATGGTGTCGTATTTTTCCTGCAACTGCAGGTTTTCCGCTTCCATCACGTGGAATTCGATCTGCGGGTATTTCTCGCGGGCAATGCGTATCATCTCCGGACTGATGTCGATTCCGGTTTTTTTTCTCCCCGGCAAAGCCTCCAGCAGATCGCCCGTGCCGCAGCCGATCTCCAGCACCGAATTGTCTTCGTGAGCGAAATAGTGAATGTACCGCGTGATCTCGTTCCAGTAGTAGCGCCTGAAGAAACCGCGCTTCCGGTGGGCAGGCGCCAGGCGATCGAAGTATTCGCGCTTTCCTGTCATGCGGCCTTCTCCAGTTCTATCGTAACAAACAATCCCAGCATTCCCGATAAGGGCGACAGAACGCTTTCCATGCTCCTGAAAAAACCGAATGACCACGCGGGGACCATCGCCCTGCGCGATACGCCCCCGCTCAATACATAGCGAAATGGGGTGTGGTTCTTTACCCGCCTGATCTGCAGCAAGGGAAACTGGCTGCGGTATTTTTCCCGGTCGCGGATGAAATAAATATACGGCAGCGCCTGGTTCGAATCGGAAAGCGGACCGGCCGACTGTATCTCCCATCCGCCCCTGGGATCGAATGGCTCATGATGGAAGTTCTTGTATATGAAACGGCTCAGGAGGGTGTTGGCCGGCTCGATCATGACGATACGGCCGCCCTTCTTCAGCACGCGCTGCGCCTCTTTCAGAAAAAAGTGAGGGCGGGGAATATGGTGGAACACGTTCAGCATAAAAATACCGCTCAGCTCTTCATTACCGAACGGAAGCTGCTCGGCCGAAAAGGTCATATCGCAATAATCCAGCGGAAGTATATCGGATGTGATGATACCGGGAATAACGTCCTTCAGGAAACCTCCGCCCGAACCGATCTCCAGCAATTTCCCCGGAGGCAGCTCAGCGGCAATGCGCGCGAACTCATCGTACCATTCGGCATACAGCTTCCTGAGGAAAGGCTTTGACAGGATAAGTTCCCGGTGCCGGGTAGTGGTCACCGGATCGTCCAGGTGGGTTGATATATCGTATTTGAGCAGCCCCATCAATCCGTTTTGATCTCATAGAGAAAAGCGGGCTCGCTGTTCATGTCCCCTTCCTGGTGAACGAGCTTCAGCCGCTCAGGATATTTCTTAATGATGGGCTGCACCACGTTGTGAATGGTGTTGATCACGTTCTGGGTCTTTTTGCGCGGGTCGAGGCGGAGACTGGCCACGATGACGTGGGTCACCTTGTTTTCTCTGAAATACGCCAGGGCCGAATCGGGGTTGGCCTGCTTGGTGGCGGGATCGTAGAAGATCACTTTGTTTACCGGGAAGAACTCCTTACCCTTACCGTAGATGAACGACATGGACGATTTGCGGCTCACCACTACTGAATTTTCAGGCAGGCTATCGGCACACCAGCGGCTTATCTTCAGGAAATTCACCCAATCGGGAGTAAACCCGTAATAAATATCACCGCTCGCGTTCTTGGCCAGCACCGGCACATTGGCAGCGGCCTTACGGCCTGAAGATATAAGCACGGAGGCGCTGATCGAGCCGGTGATCAGGAGGTAGACCCAGTAGCCCGATCGCAGCCGCGTGAACAGCATGTAAAACGCGAAATAAATGACCAGGAAGATCACCGGCATATGTACCAGGATAAGACGGGGCTGGTCCCAGCGTATCTGCAGGGCCACAAAGGTCACGAAGGTGAGCGCGCCCGTGAATATCCAGGCGAAAAGCAGGTACTTGTTCTTGTTCCGGATGATCGATATGAGCCCGATAACAATGAGCACGATGATGAAAATGGTCAGGAACCCGAATATCTTGGTCGAGGTTTCGGGCATAAAGCCTATGATCTGGAAAAAGCGCTTGGAAAGATAGATCTCGCTGTTGAGCAGGAAACGATTGACGAATCCCATGAGGTCCTCCTTCCCTTTCGATTCGATATAGGGGTCTTTCAGCAGCAGGATGTTCCCCTGGGAAGACAACTGGGCGATATCGCCCCATACCACGCGCTTGAGCACCTCGAACAGCCCGCGTATTCCCAATGTGACCACGGCAGCGGTGATGGCGGTTTTCCACTGCTTCTGCAGCAGGAAAAAAAGCAGGACCACCGGGAAGACCATTACCGCCAGGTTTTTGGTAAGCGACAGGGCCAGGGCCAGCAGGCCGGTGGCGGTCCACAGCTTCCAGTTCTCCCTGATCTGAAAATCATTCTTGTCCTTTACCTTGTCCCACAGGCGGAAGAAATAATAAAAGAAAAGAGACTGAAGAAAAAGATAGAAGGCCTCGTTATACGTCTGGCTGGCGAAATAATGCATGTAGGAATTGAGGGCCAGGAAAAAAATAACGGGGTACAGCACCAGGTAAGGCACCCGCCTTTCAAATGCCTTGTAAAAGAACCAAACCGAAAAAAAATAGAAGATCACCGATATCAGCTTCAGCACCACCAGGTTAATGCCGAATAGCTTGATGGGCAGGGCCAGGAACATGGGGTAAAGCGGGGCGTTGAACGTGAAAAAATGGTTGAAAAAGTCCTGCGCGTACTTATAGCCATGGTAAATGTAGGTGGAGTCATCGCCCCCTTCGCTGATACGGGCGTTGAAGTGAAGTATGGAAAGCAAAAGGGTTACTATGCATGTGATCCTGAAAAGCTTACGGTTATTGGCCCCGAACCAGGCCTCCAGCCTCTCGAATATGCTGCCGCTGGCAGGCCTGGATTTGCCCCGTACCGGGTCGGATTCTTTTTTTTTCGCTTTGCCTTTAGCCATAAGGAGCACAAAAGTATAAAATAGGGCTTTTTACTACCCTATTTATTATTGGGTTATATTTGCCGCCTACCTAAAAATAGGTATCTTTGTATTGTCTTTAGAATCATTCTAAATAAGCAAAGCGATGATAACTGTTTCTGAAAACGCCAAGCAAAGGGCAATCAGCCTGATCCGGGAAGAGAACAGGCCGGCCGATACCTTTATACGGGTAGGTGTGGAAGGCGGAGGCTGCTCCGGCCTTTCCTATAAACTGGAATTCGACAACCAGATGAAGGAAGGCGACCAGGTTTTTGAGGATAAGGGGATAAAGATCGTAGTGGATAAGAAAAGCTTCCTGTACCTGGTAGGCACCGAGCTCGATTATACGGGCGGAATTAACGGCAAGGGATTCGTTTTCAATAATCCCAACGCCAGCCGCACCTGCGGTTGCGGAGAGAGCTTCAGCGTATAGGCTAAAAAAATTTGAACCTTTTAAATAGGTAGAACAAATCTAAATAAGTGGCTGATAAGAACGACATATTAGAGCAGCACATTTCTTCGGAGTACAAGTACGGCTTTACTTCCGATATAGATATGGAGACCGCTCCCAAGGGCCTGAACGAGGATATTGTTCGTTTTATTTCCAAAAAGAAGAACGAACCCGAATGGATGCTGGAATGGAGGCTGAAGGCTTTCCGCCACTGGCTGACCATGGAAGAGCCGCGGCACTGGCCCCATTTGAAATGGCCCCTGATCGATTTCCAGAATATCATTTATTATGCGGCTCCCAAGCAAAAGGCCAGCGTTTCCAGCCTGGATGAAGTGGACCCCGAACTGCTTCGCACCTTTGAGAAGCTGGGCATTTCGCTCGAAGAGCAGAAGCGCCTGGTGGGCATGGAATCGCAGATAGCGGTGGATGCCGTGATCGACTCGGTTTCGGTCAAAACCACATTCAAGGAAACGCTCGCTGAGAAAGGCATTATTTTCTGCTCGTTCAGCGAGGCCGTTCAGGAGCACCCCGAGCTGGTGAAGAAGTACATGGGCTCCGTGGTTCCCCCCACCGATAATTTTTACGCAGCGCTGAACTCGGCCGTATTCTCCGATGGCTCGTTCTGCTATATACCCAAGGGCGTTCGCTGCCCCATGGAGCTTTCCACCTATTTCCGCATCAACACGGCAGGCACCGGCCAGTTCGAGCGCACCCTCATCATTGCCGATGAGGGCGCATACGTTTCTTACCTGGAAGGCTGCACGGCCCCCATGCGCGATGAGAACCAGTTGCACGCAGCCGTGGTAGAGATCGTATCGCATAAAAATGCCGAGGTAAAATATTCTACCGTGCAGAACTGGTACCCGGGCGACAAGGAAGGCAAGGGAGGCATTTACAATTTCGTGACCAAGCGCGGCATTTGTCTTGAAGAGAATTCAAAGATTTCCTGGACCCAGGTGGAAACCGGCTCGGCCATTACCTGGAAATACCCCAGCGTGATCCTGAAAGGAGATAACTCGGTGGGGGAATTCTATTCCGTTGCCGTGACCAACAATATGCAGCAGGCCGACACGGGCACCAAAATGATCCACCTGGGCAAGAATACCCGAAGCACCATCGTAAGCAAGGGGATCTCGGCCGGGCGCAGTAATAATTCCTATCGCGGACTGGTACGCGTGGCCAAAGGCGCAAGCGGTGCGCGCAATTTTTCGCAGTGCGATTCGCTGCTCATGGGCGATAAATGCGGGGCGCATACCTTTCCATATATAGAGATCAATAACAAATCGGCTATCGTTGAGCACGAGGCCACCACGAGCAAGATCGGGGAAGACCAGATCTTTTACTGCAACCAGCGTGGCATTGAAACGGAAAAGGCGGTGGCCCTGATCGTGAACGGCTATTGCCGCGAAGTACTCAACCAGTTGCCTATGGAGTTTGCCGTGGAGGCGCAAAAGCTGCTGGCGGTGAGTTTGGAGGGTTCAGTTGGTTAGTTGGTTTTAGTTCTTAGTGATTACTGAATGGGCAAAATTGAAAAGATAGAAGATTTAATTGTCTGGCAAAAGGCAAGAGAGCTAGCAAAGAAGATTTATGCTCTTACTAATAAAGGAAAGTTATCTAAAGATTTTGCGCTGAAAGATCAGATCAGAAGATCATCGGTTTCTGTTGCGTCAAATATTGCAGAAGGGTTTGGCAGAGGCGGAAATAAAGAATTCATTCAATTCCTTTATATGTCCAAAGGCTCTTTATATGAATTGCGGACCCAGCTTTACATTGCTCTTGATCTTGAGTATATTACTCAGGCTGAGTTTTCGCCCCTAAATGCTATGATTGACGAAACAGGGAAATTAATTAACGGTTTGATAAATTATTTACAAAGATCAGAGTTCCGGGGAAGTAAATTCAAAAACAGGGAACTAAAAAACCAAGAACTAAGAACTACTAATCAAAATGCTTAAAATAAAAAATTTGCAGGCAGGGATTCCCGGAAGGGAAATATTAAAAGGAATAAGTCTTGAAGTAAAGCCCGGTGAAGTGCATGCCATCATGGGCCCTAATGGCTCGGGCAAAAGCACCCTGTCGAGCGTGCTGGCCGGGCGCGAGGATTACGAGGTGACTGGCGGAGAGGTGCTCTTCAACGGCAAGGACCTGCTCGATATGTCGCCCGAAGACCGTGCGCGCGAGGGGTTGTTCCTTGCATTCCAGTATCCCGTTGAAATTCCCGGGGTAAGCAACATCAATTTCCTGAAGACCGCCATCAACGAGATACGAGCCTATAAAGGGCTGCCCCCCATCGAAGCGAAAGAATTCCTCAGGATGGTAAAGGAAAAACAGGCCCTGGTAGAAATGACGGGCAACCTGGCCAACCGCTCGGTGAACGAGGGTTTTTCTGGCGGGGAGAAAAAGCGCAACGAGATCTTCCAGATGGCCATGCTGGAGCCCACGCTCGCCATCATGGACGAGACCGACAGCGGGCTGGATATCGATGCCCTGCGCATTGTGGCCAACGGGGTGAACAAGCTGCGCTCCAAAGACCGCTCCTTTATTGTCATTACCCATTACCAGCGCCTGCTCAATTACATCGTCCCGGATTTCGTGCATATCCTGTACGATGGACGCATTGTAAAATCGGGAGACAAGAAACTGGCCCTTGAGCTCGAGGAGAAGGGATACGACTGGATAAAGAAAGAGGCCGTAGGCAGTGTTTAGTAGCAGGAATTAGATAGATGATCGCGACAATAGAAAACAAAAAGATAATACCTGCTCGCCTGGAGGGCGAATTTCAAACCCTTCTCGGCAAGACCTTTGCTTCCGAACCGGATTGGCTGAAGAAGGCGCGTCAGCAGGCGTTTTCCGCTTTTCTCGAACAGGGTGTTCCATCGCGCAGGCATGAAGAATACAAATACACGGATGTAAGAAAGGTGTTTGCGGGTAATTTCTCCTGTATTCATAACGAGGCGCATACCTTTACTCCCGACCTCGGCAAGCTGTCCATCGACAGGGATTCCATCAAGCTCATCTTCGTGAACGGATGGCTTTATAAGGAAAGCACGCTGGATGCCCCGCTTCCTGAAGGAGTGGTGATCGGCAGCATGGCCAACGAGGGCCTGCTGGTCCGGAACGACCTGCTTAGGAATTACCTGGGGCGTTCGCTCGACAAGAACAATGACCCCTTCGTGCTGCTGAATACCGCCCTGTGGTTTGACGGGGCGTTCATCTACCTGCCCGCTGGCAGCCGGCCGGAGAGGACTATCGAGATCATCCACATCTGCACGGGCGGAACCGAGCTGCTGGCCAGTCCGCGGCACCTCATCATTGCCGAAGAAGGCGCAGAAGCCCGGATCATTGAGCATAGTGTTTCAGCGGAACTGGAGAAAAAGGTCATTATCAACTCGGTTGCCGAGGTGTTCGTGCATGAGAACGCGCGCCTGAATTATTACAAGATACAGAATGAGAACCGGAACGCCTTTCACCTGCACACCACCAGCGCGGTGCAGAAACGGGATTCGCATTTCGACACCAATACGGTTACCCTAGGCTGCGACTGGGTGCGCAACAACCTGAATATATCGCTCGAAGGCGAGAATTGCGACACCCACCTCAACGGGCTGTTCATTGCCGCTGACAACCAGCATACCGATAACCATACGCGCGTGTACCATGGCCAGCCGCACTGTCAAAGCAACCAGCTCTATAAGGGAATTTTAGGAGAGAGGTCTACGGGTGTGTTCAACGGCAAGATCTACGTGGAGCGCGATGCGCAGAAGACCAACGCGTACCAGAGCTCGAAGAACATCCTGCTCAGCGATGATGCCACCATCAACACCAAGCCCGAGCTGGAGATCTATGCCGATGATGTGAAATGCTCGCACGGCTCCTCTACCGGCAAGATCGATGAGGACGCGCTCTTTTACCTGCGCTCCAGGGGACTGGGCGAGGAAAGCGCCAGGAAACTGCTGCTTCAGGCCTTTGCCGCGGATGTGCTTGATACGATCCGTATCGATAGCCTGAAGAATTACCTGGAGGCCCTTGTCACTCAAAAATTATCTTTCTGAGGAAAATGGCCTCGGTCAAGACCATAGCGCGTCAAAAGATCGATGTGATAGCTATCCGTAAGGATTTTCCCATTCTCTCGCGTACCGTCCATGGAAAGCCCCTGATCTATTTCGATAACGGGGCAACCACCCAGAAGCCCCTGCAGGTGATCGATTGCATCGTTAAGTATTATTCAGAACAAAACGCCAATATACACCGCGGTGTGCATACCCTCAGCCAGGAGGCTACCGTGCTGTATGAGAACGCGCGCGCCACTGTGCAGGGGCATATCCATGCGGCCGATGCTTCTGAGATCATCTTCACCAGGGGCACTACCGAATCGATCAATATGGTTGCCGCTGCTTTCCGGGATACGCTTCGCGAGGGTGACGAGATCATTGTCAGCGAAATGGAGCATCACAGCAACATACTTCCCTGGCAGGCGCTCTGCGAGGAGCGAAAAGCGGTGTTAAAAGTCGTTTCGGTGAGCGATGCCGGGGAGCTGATGATGGAAGAATATAAAAAGCTGCTCAGCCCCAAAACCAGATTAGTGGCGGTTACGCATGTTTCCAATACGATGGGCACGATCAACCCGGTCAAAGAGATCATTGCCCTGGCTCATGGCAACAAGGTACCCGTGCTGGTTGACGGAGCGCAAGCCATACCGCACATGAATGTGAACGTGCAGGACCTGGATGCCGATTTTTATTGTTTCAGCGGGCACAAGGTGTACGCCCCCACCGGCATTGGCGTGCTGTACGGAAAACAAAAATGGCTGCGGGAGATGCCGAACTACCAGGTGGGAGGCGGCACCATCAAAACGGTAACCTTCGCCAAGACGGAATATGCCGAATCGCCCCTGCGCTTTGAGGCGGGCACTCCGCATATTGAGGGCGCCCTCGGGCTGGCGGCAGCGCTCGAATACATCAACGCGATCGGCCTGGAAAATATAGCGGCTTATGAGCAGGAGCTGCTGGCTTACGCTGAAAAAAAGCTGAGCGCCATTGCGGGACTGCGCTTCATCGGAACCGCCAGGGAAAAAGCCAGCGTGCTTTCTTTCGTGATCGAAGGCATCCACCCTTATGACATAGGCGTGATCCTGGACCAACTCGGGATTGCCGTGCGTACCGGGCATCATTGCACCCAACCCCTGATGGAGCGTTTCAACTGCGTGGGCACGGTGCGGGCATCGTTCGCATTCTACAATACAAAAGAGGAAATTGACGAACTTTGCAAAGGCATAGAACGTGCCGTTAAAATGCTGAAAGGATGAGCATCGCGGATACCGAGAAAGAGATCATAGAAGAGTTTTCGCTGTTTGACGACTGGATGGGAAAGTACGAGCACATCATCGAGCAGGGAAAATCGCTGCCGCTGATCGCTGAGAAATATAAAACGGACGATCGGCTGATCAAGGGCTGCCAGAGCAAAGTATGGCTGCACTCGGAAGTGAAGAACGGCAGGATCGTGTATACGGCCGATAGTGACGCCATTATCACGAAAGGGCTTGTGGCTTTGGTTATACGCGTGCTTTCAGGCCACACGCCCGATGAGATCGTGAACGCCAAAATGGAGTTCGTTAATAAAATAGGATTAAAGGAACATTTGTCGCCCACGCGCGCCAACGGGCTGGTGAACATGATCAAGCAGATGAAGCTGGACGCGCTGGCGTTAAAAAGCAAATCAGTTTAAGCCGGTTCATATGGTTTTAATCTGTAACTATCTCAACCATCGTAACCGATCAAGCATCTTAACCAATAAATGAGCGCAATCATCATAACCCAAAATACCGAGCTGGCACAGAAGGTGATCGATGTGCTGAAGACCTGCTACGACCCGGAGATACCGGTGGATATCTGGGAGCTGGGACTGATCTACGAGATTAACCTCGATAACGAGAATAACCTGCTGGTCAAAATGACGCTCACCTCTCCCTCCTGCCCGGTGGCCGAATCGCTCCCGCCCGAGGTTGAACAGAAATTACGGGATATAGAAGGCATTAAATCGGCAAAGGTGGAGCTTACTTTCGAGCCGCCCTGGACCAAGGAGATGATGAGCGAGGTGGCCCAGGTGGAATTGGGATTTATGTGATGGCAGTTAAACGTTTTGATGTAACTGTCTAAACCAAGGGAAATGGAAGAAATCCGCAATAAAGTTGCCGAAAGCGGTTTGATAGAGATCGATCTGGAGAGGTATTACCAGCAGGGTGAACGCATGCTGCTCGATGTAAAAAACAATTTATTCCAGGGACTCATTTTAAAGGAAAAGGATTTTCGCGAGTACGTGAAGAACGAGAACTGGAAAAAGTACAAAGATAAATTCGTAGCGGTAACCTGCACAGCCGATGCGATAGTTCCTACCTGGGCCTACATGCTCATCGCTTCCTCCCTCCAGCCCTACGCGAAGAAATTCATCTTCGGTGACCTCAAAACACTGGAAACAGTGCTTTTTTTCGAATCGCTTTCCAAAATAGATGCCGCGGAGTTCCGCGACAAGCGGATCGTGATCAAAGGCTGCGGCAACCTTCCCGTTCCCGAAAGCGCCTATGTGGAGCTGACCCGCATTCTCAATCCAGTGGCCAAAAGCATCATGTATGGCGAACCCTGCTCTACCGTGCCGGTGATGAAGAGAAAAGCTTAGCGAAAACCCCCTTTAACGCCACAGACCGTACCCTTCCAATTTGCTAAATCTTCCCCGCTACCACGCAGGTCTTTTTGAACTTCTTCACTTCCCCGCTGCTGTTGTACACCTCTACATAGATCACGTAAATGCCTATCCCGGCTTTCTGCTGCTCATCGGTGATCCCATCCCACGAAAACGTTCCGCTGCTGCCCAGCAGCTCGTTGTTCACCAGTGTTCTGGCCAGCCTGCCCCTCGAATCGTATATCCTTACGCTGGCGATAAAGCCGGGCGAATCGAACTGGTAGGAGATGCTGATCACATCGTTATACCCGTCATTATCCGGTGAGAATATTTCGGGCGAAAGCACGACCTCATCTCCGCTTTCACCCTCCGAATATTGCGAGTTCCTGTACGCGGGGGTGGCTTCCACCGTCTGGGATGCGGAATGCCAGTTAGTAGGGTCCTGGGTATCGCGGTCGAAGCTGATGCGCTCCAGCGAGAATCCCTTGGTGCTGTTCAGCAGGGGGAAATGCCAGCCGGATGAATACACCAGCTTATCGATGATAGCCAGGCCGGCATCCGCTATCACCACGATATCCCCATCGTTGCTCAGAGAAGGGATGGAGGCCATATCGATAAATCCTGCCGGGTTCGCAGTAGCATACTGCGCGCGAACAGCCGCACCGTCTTCGCTCAGCACATAATATTCGCCCGGGAAGATCAGGAAGCCGGCAGACGAAATGATGCTGACCGAAGTAAGGACATTCGCGATCGTATCCTGCGAGCAGAGCCTGAGCGTACTCAGGTCGATCACCTTGCCCGAGCGGTTATAGATCTCCACCCATTCCACCCCGTTGTCCTTAGGGTCGGGCATGATCTCGTTAATAACGATATCGCCCGCTGAGCAAGGCTGGGGAATAGCGAAGCGGGCAGCGGCAGGCGAGCCCAGGCTGTTGCCCGCGCAATCGGTGATAGCGGTATTCGCGGTAAGGGTATAGATGATACCGCTTTGTACGGGCGCAGACAGGGTGAGCTTTACGCTGGTGAATGAAGAGCCTATGGCATCCACCGCCAGGGGATTGCCTATGCCGTTATCGATCGAATAAGAAGCGGGGTTAAGAAGAGTGGTGCTGTCGAGCGGCTCGGTGAAAAAAACCTGCACCGTATCGTACGGGGCGATCACTGCCACACGCTGGATCTGCGGAGCCGTAACATCCGGGTTGGAAGCATAGACGGAATTTCTTTTCCCGGGAGTACCGCCCGAAGGATTGACCGAGGCCTTCCAGTTGCTCATACCCGCGCACGGATTGGCCGGATCGATCATCTCCAGCGACCATCCCCCATCGGCCTTTGCGGCATCCTGGTACCAGGCGTCAGAGTAAGCGAGGCTGTGAATAAGGTTCCCGCTCGAATCGCGTATAGTGATGGTATTGCCAGTATTGGTTACGGAAGGGAAGCTCGTCACCCCGGCCGAAATGACTCCCGGGTAGAAAGGAGCGCCTGCAGTGGAGGTAAGCACCACAAAGCTGTCGGCAGGGACCTTTACGTACGGTATCGTCTTGGTATTCGAGCCGATGGTAATGGTCCAGTCTTTCAGGTTGATCTCGTAGCCGGAGCGGTTATGCAGCTCCACATACTCGTACAGGGGCAGGCTCACCGCGGGCGACTCATCGGCCATGATCTCGTTCACCAGCACATCAAAATACTGCGGCAGGTAAAAAACAAAAGTGTCGTTGCTCGTAATTATGGAATTGCCCGGTACATCCTGCACATTGGAGGTGGTGAGCACGTAGGTGGTGCCGCTTTGAAAACTCTGCGAAAAGGTAAGCTGCACCAGTGCCGTGTTTACCGTGCTCCTTACGGCCGAGACCGGGTTTCCTATCAGGTTGTTTACGCTATAGTTGATAGCAGTTTGAGAAGTGGCGAGGTCGACCGTTTCGCTGAAAAAAACATCCAGCGAGTTAGGGGAAGTGACGTTCACCGAGTCGATGACCGGTGGGGCGGTATCTACGATAATGGGTCCCACGTAAAAGTCATCGAAATAGAACTGCGTGGCGTTGGTAGTGGTATAGCGGCAGCTCACGCCAAAAAAATTCGTTGTGCTTATGGTGTTGTCCGTTCCGCTGGCTTCCGATACATAATTGGTGCCTCCCGTTGGGTCGATGAGCAGGGTCCAGAGGCCGCTGGCATCGCGGGTCACTTTCACGCGTATGGCAAAGGCCGATGCGATGAGGGTCGTTCCCCGGCAAACCGAAGTAGATGCGGTGCCATTCTGCCTGAACAATTCCACCTGGTCGTTCGAGAGAGCTTCGCCAAATTGCAGGTAATACCCGTTCAGGCTGCCGCTGAGGTCCTGCTGATCGGATACCAGGTACACCCGGCCGTAATTATTACCCGAAGGAGAGAAGTTAAGCCTGATCCAGAAGTTCCACTCGCAGTTACTGAGGGTGTAGGTATTGGCCGTAGCAAGGTAGCTGGTATCCGTGCCCGAAGAGTTGAGCCTGAGCTGCCCTACCGATATCACAAAATCGGTATCGTTACCCGTCCAGGGCGGGTTGGCCGTGAAATTGCCATCGGAAAAAGCGTCTGTCACCTGCCCGTAAGCCCGGCAGGCCAGAAAAAGGACTATGGCCAGATTCCGGAACGCTTTCACAGAGGCCTAAATTAGTAATTTAGCCCGAAGGGCTTTTTAGAGAATCATTAACAAAGAGAGCGGCCGGGATGGATGGTCTTTATATCCCAAACCCCAAATCATGCATCT
>JBFLYZ010000050.1:0-28952 GCA_040756415.1 Bacteroidota bacterium | reverse complement strand
TGGAAATATTCTGCGTGGTGGCCCCGTTGCTCCACGAATAGGTGTAAGGAGCCTGTCCTCCGGTTATGGTGGCGTTTATGCTTCCGTTGCTGCCCCCGTTACATAATATGTTGGTGGGCGTAAGCGTGATGTTGATGGGCGGGATCACGGTGACTATGGCCGTATCCGTAGATGTAAGTCCCATGGCATCGGTAGCCACTACGGTATATACGGTGGTGGCGGTGGGACATACGTTCACCGCTGAGGTGCTTCCCACGTTGGGGCTCCAACTGTAGGTAATAGGCGTGTTAACCGATGTGGCCGTTGCCGTGAGCGGCAGGCAGGAGCCTGAGCAGATCGTTCCTCCCGTTACCGTAACGGTGCCGGTACAGCTGGGTATGGTTATGGTCTGCGTGTAGGTGTTCGAGCATCCGCCCGGGCTCCAGGCGGTCAATGTAACCGTGTACGTTCCCGGTGTGCTCCAGGTGACCGGTGGCGGATTTTGCGCGGTTGAACTGGACGGACTACCCCCTGTAAATGCCCATGCGTAGGTCATGGGGCTGCTTGGCGTAATGGTAGAGGTGTTCGTGAATGTGATTGGTTGATTACAGGCCGGAGTGCTGTAGGTAAAGCCCGCTACGGGATAGGGGAACACGGCAATGGTATCGAAAGCCTGGGTGGTGCAGCCGTTGAAAGCGGTCAGCGTAAGGGTGTACACCGTTGTGGTGGTCGGGCAAACGGTGTAAGCGGTAGTGGTATTGTTGCCGGGCGACCAGGAGTAGCTTGCATAACCCGTGGGAGCGTTAAGTGTAAAACACTGGCCTATACAGATCGAATCGTTGTTCGCCTGAATGAGCGAAGGGGCGCAGGAGCAGTCTACATAAGAATAGCCGTAGTGCCCGCCCGCAGCGCAGTCGCCATTTTCAAACTCAATGGTCACGTATTGTCCCACGTAAGCCGAAAGGTCAACGTTCACGGTGGTCCAGGGTTTATACTTCACACCGGTGCAGGTGGTGGAGTTCACAAATCCCTGCAGGTTAGATGCAGCCGATACGCAGAACTGGGAACATTGGATAAGGTTGCCGTTCTGGTCTTTGAGTCGCGCGCGGAAGAAAGGCTGGTAATCGGCAGTATGGCCGGGATCTTCGAACACCACCGCGTAGCGGTAGGTGAAGCTGGCATTGGCCAGCGATACCATAAAGGTCTGGCTTACGGCCTCGGCCTGGGCCCCGGTCGAGTTATTGCCCAGTTTGAGCGAGCGCGTGCCCTGGCCGATCACGGAGAAACCACCGCAGGGGTCGGTTCCCGCGGTCATAATAGTATGCCGCGTGGCCTGAGCACCAATGCCGGTCATATTATAATACGGGGCCGGGCAGGGACAGGCAGTGCATCCCAATACGGCAGTTCCGTAAGTGCAGAACCATCCCGTCAGAGTTCCCTGCTCAAAGTCCATGTTCACGCAGCTCGAGTTCTGCGGTATGGGTGTGATGGATGTGCTGATGCAATAGTTGTTCAAACAATTGGCGTAGGATCCCGAATAGGCGTAGCCGTCAACCACAATGTAAAAACACTGGTTGGCATTGGCCATAAAGGTAACCGTAAGCGTACCGGTCGTATTGGCCGGCACGTACACGTAGTTGCTGGCTACGCAGGCCCCGGCTGTTCCCGGGCAGGCGCTGAACACGCTCAGGCTGGGATAAGATGCCATGGACGCGGTGATCCCGCTGAGCGTGATGCTCATGTAGCCGTTCTGGTTGGCGCATACGTAGTACATCCAGTCGTTACCTGTATAATACGTGGTGGATAAGCATCCGTTGGTACCGGTGTAGTTATTGCCACCGCAGCAGGTGCTCTGGTTACAGTACTGTTGTCCAAGAGTAAGCGGGTTGGCCAGTGCGGTAGAGCAGTTGGAGCCACCAGGTGTCTGGTTGAGCGGAGGCTGGAAAGTGGTGGTGAGGGAATAGTTCACGCAGTTGGAGTACGATCCGCTGAAGTAATATCCGTCAACCACGATATAGTAGCAGTTGCCGGCCGTTACGTTGAAGTTTACCGATGGCCCGGAAACGGTGGTGTTGGGCCCCACATACTGGTAAGTGCCCGCTATGCAGGTGCCTGTACCCGGGCAGCCGTTGAACACCGAGAGCGAGGGATAAGCTGCCTGGCCCGTTGTACCGGAAGTGGTGTTGGGCATGGAAACGGTCACGCATCCGTTCTGGGTGGCGCAGAAATAATAATACCAGTCGTTGCCGGTGTAATAGGTAGAGGTGAGGCAGGTGCTTCCCGTGCCCGTGTAATCGTTGCCTCCGCAGCAGGTGGTTTGGCCGGTATAGGTCTGTCCCAGTGTGATGGGGTTGGCCACCGCGGTAGAGCAGGTATTACCGCCCGGGGTCTGGTTCAGTGCGGGCTGGGAAGTGATGTTCAGGGTGTAGTTAAAGCAGGTGGAATAACCTGTGGTTGTATAGCCGTCAACCACAATATAAAAACACTGGCCGGTGGTTACGTTAAGTTGCACCGATGGACCTGTAGGGTAGGTGGTGTTAGCCCCCAGGTATTGATATCCTCCTCCTAGGCAGGTGCCTGTGCCAGGGCAGCCGTTGAACACGGAAAGCGAGGCGTAAGCCGGCTGGTTGGCGGTTCCGGAAGAAAGGTTGGTCAGCGAGATGGTGATGCAGGCGTTGGAGGTGGCGCAGAAATAATAGTACCAGTCCTGGGCGTTATAGTAAATGCTCGAGATGCAGGTGCTTCCCACACCGGTGTAGTCGTTTACGTCACCGCAGGTGGACTGACCGGCCCAGGTGCCGGGTATGGTGAGCGGTGCGGATGATGCGGCAGCGCAGGTATTGCCCCCCTGCGCGAAAATCCGGTTGAATCCTGCGAGGGAGATAAGAGCGAGAAAGAGGATCAGTTTCTTCATTGGGCAGTTGTTTGGGTCAATGATTCAATGAATGCGTTGCTTATTCAATGGTGTTGAACTCTTTGGTGGGCTTGTAGCCTTTTCCCACAAGAAAGTCGTAAATGGATTGATACACGATGCGGGGATCGGCCACGCGTATCTGTACCACCTTGGAGACGGGATCGGTCTTGCTGAAAAGCACCATATCCTTGAGCGAGAGCAGCAGGCTGTCCATTTGAGCCGCATCGCTGGCGCTGCTGATGCCTTCCAGGATCATGAAGGAGTAGCCCGGCTTGTCGGATACATCACCGTGGTGATCGTGCTGCGCTTTTGCGCCAATGAAACAGATTGAAAAAAGCAGGGCGATAAGTATTCTCTTCATGGCCTGGTTTTTTAAGAGTTAATAAAATGGGGAACGCTATACTTTAAGACACCAGAAAATTAGTAAAAGTTGCACAAATTTCGGCTTTGGTCGGGTTTTTTCGATGATTGGCAGGTTCCCAGGCCACATTGGTAGTATTAAATGGGGATTTTCTTACCCGCAGCAGAAAGATAAGTTTCTAAAAAACAGACAGTTACAATAGTGTGGTCTTCCCGGCCCGTAAGTGCCGGGCCTTAAAACCTATTCAACAACGGGAATGGTGATCTCCATTTCCTTTTTCCGGTCGCCCCATTTGATCTTAATGGGTATGCCGCCAGCCACGGGCATCATAATGGTACTGTCGTAACCGGTGGCATAGAGGTAATAATTGCCGTAGCGCAGACCGTGTATGTGCACATGATCCCCATCGGTGCCTACGATCTTGAGGTCGTAATTATTGGTCGGATCCGAAGGAAGTTCTTTGGCATCGAACTTCACATACACTGTGGGCAGGTTGATAGACGTAGCATGATGCTTCACATGCGCGGAGATAGAGGCGTCCCCTCCCGTATCGCCCTTTTTGCAGGCGGTAATGACCGAGGCGGATAGCGCGATAAAGTAAAGAAGAGCTTTTTTCATAGGGCCTTATTTGTTGTGCCTTGGAAATTACAGGTGAAGTTATGAAAATCTGTTCTGGATGCAATGTGGCGGGATAAAAATTCGGTAACCGGCCATAGGATACCGCGAAGTTTGTATTAAAAATCGCAAATCCCCGGCCCCCTTCAAGGGTTATTCAGTAATGCTGGCGCGAGTCAAAGCGTTTTCGCTCCCTGCTTGCGAAAATGCGGGAAGGCGGGGCCCTGGCCTGCGTTATTCCGTTTTACTTTGCCTGAAGGGCAGGCTATGTTTGTACCGTAAAAACAAGCGCATGAAAAAAATCTGTCTTTTTATTGTCGTCATCTCTTTGCTATGCTCCTGCACGATACACCGCGATTTCAACAGCCGGAGGTACATGCCCGGTCTGTATCTTCCGGGATATAAAGGAACGGCAGGCGCGGACCAGCAAAAACAGGAAGCTGCCAAAGAGGAAGAGAAACCGCCTGTTATCACACAGCCTGTTGCGGAACCGCAGCTTGTCGCGCGGAACAGCCTGCCTGAAACAGTTCAGGCGCCTGGGGAGGAAAAACCGGCCAGGGCGTTTGAAGAAATTTCAACCCTGCCGCCTGTTCTTCCCGTGCTGGCCGCGGATACCATTCCGCCACAGACCTATATCGCCACCGATAAAGAGCTCAAGAACATCCGCTTTCTCTCCACCCTGGGTGTGATGATCCTCCTGGCTTCGTGGTTGGCGTTGCCGGTAATCGGAGGCCTGTGGCTTTTCCTCATCCATTTTGTGATTGGCGGTATCACCCTGATGATGGTGGAGTATTGTGCCGAAAACAATGACGGATACATCAAAAGCATGGGTGTGATCGCCATGATCTCCGTGGCAGCCGTGATCCTGCTGGGTGCCGGCTCGCTGATCTATTGTACATTTTTCAGATATTGCGGCTAATGAAACGATACCTGCTCCTCCTGCTCATCCTCCTGTCCGGTCTGACGCGCGCCCAGTCCTGGAACGGAAAGCTCTTCGTGCCTGAGGATAAGGGATACCATCCGGAGAACATCATCGGGTACGCGCACAAGAGCTTTTACACCGCCCTGGTGCTGCCCACTTCCGGCTCGGCCTCACCTACCATTACGCTTTGCCGCTTCGACAGCGCCTTCAAGGCGACCGGTGAAGCATCCTTCTCCGCGCTCCACCTGAAGGATGGAACGTACGACTTCTACACCTGGCTTTTTCTCGATGAGCGCCTCTACTTTTTTTACACGCGCTATAAAAAAGGCACGCGCTACCTGATCGCTGCCGAGGTAGACCTCAAGGCGCTGAAGCTCAAAGGCACTTATGAGCACATCTCCAGCAGTGTAAAGACCATGCCATCCGAGTACATCAACGGGCATTTTGACGGAGACTATTACATTGTTCCATCCGGCAGCGGACAGCATTTCGCGGTGATCTATATAGAAAATAAGGTCACTAAAGCCATTCTGTTTGACGCGGAGCTGAAAAAGCTCTGGACGAGCGAGTACAATGTGAACGTGTTCGGCTTCCTGCTGGATGTGCGCGTGCGGCATGACGGAAGGATCTATCTGCTTCACAGGAACAACATGACCCCGCCCGAAAGCTGGATGCTGGCCGAGCTCGACAGCGGCACGGCTTCCGGTCATCTCATCCCGAACGAGGAAAAGGAGTTCAACCGCGGGGCCATCGGTTTCACGCCTGCGGGCGATCCTTTCGTGGCGGGGTATTACAACTATTATAAGGACGCTTATTTCCGGATACGGAACGCAGGCACCTGGTTCTTCTCTCCCTCGCAGAATGCGGGCAAGGTGGTTCTTCAGCCTTTCAGCCTGGAGCTGCTTTCGCGGGGGCAGAGCGATTACCAGAAGAACCAGTTAAAGAAAGATTTTGAAAAATACGGCTGTGCCGGTGCTGAGGGGATTTACAACTTCAGCCTGCTGGTCGATGAAAAAGGCGGGATCTACCTGATCGGGGAAGAGGCCTGGGATATCTCCACCGGGGGCAATATTATCGCCACGCTGGCCTTCTCAGCCGCGGCTACAGCCCTCAGCAGCCAGCTCACCGTAGTGCCGGTTACCGGGGGCGGGAACCTGAGCATAGAGAACCTGCTGGTCACTCGGCTGGATAGCCTGGGCATCATGCAGCAGAACACCTGGGTTCAGAAGAAGCAGGTGAATGATGTGCACGCGGGCTATTATGCCCTGGCGTATAACGACAGCCTGTACCTGTTCTTCAATGATCACGAAGACAATATCACAGATCCTCCGGATAACGATGCGGAGGTGGAGAAGCTGCGCTCCACCGCGAAAAGCGTTCCGGTGCTGATCGCTGTTGCGGCCGATGGGAAAAAGAAACAGTACCTGCCATTCGGTATAGAGAACAACATGCAGGTGTATATGCGTGGCGCGCTGATGAGCGGCAGCGGAGTGATCTTCTGCCTGCAGGTGCCGGGTGTGGGCAATGTGCGCACTTACGGAATATTAGGCTTTTACTGAGCAGGCAGCAAGCTCGCCTGGAAGTCGAGCAGGTCCTTTTTCGAACCGAAGGCGGCATGGAAAACAGATTGATGGAAGGCATTCACCCCTTCGTACATGATCTTTAAGGCCTGTTCATCGTAAGCGGTCTGGCTGAAATAAGTCCATTCCTTCGAAAGGTATTTGTCCATGGCTTTTTTATCATCTTCTTTTAGGTAAGAGAGGTATTTGGCATCGCTGATGAAATGCTTCATGCGCAGGCGCAGCTTGTTCTCTTTGATCTTCACCTGGTACATGTTCTCCTGTATGGCCTCAAAAGGCAGTTCGTGGTGGGTAAACGAAAGCGACTGAACGAACTCCGCGTGCATTTTAACGTCCGGCTCCGACTCGGCAGAAATAAGGAATACGTTCCTGTATTTCGCCTCCAGCTCACCTTGTCTTCCCAGCGCTTCGGCCTTCAAATAAAAGAAGCGGTAGATAGCCGATTCCAGTTTTTTGAGCTCTTCTTCCTTGGTGGTCAGTGTCTTTTTCAGGCGGCTGATCAGTTCAAGGCAATCATCCGCACGGTAGCGTATACCATCGTATTCAAAGGTCTTTATCTTGACCTCGCTGGTATAGATCTTCCGCAGCAGCTCCGTGTCCTGCCTGAGGCCGTTCAGCTCGCGCAGGAAGATCTTTCTTTGATCGGTGAATATCTCTTCAGGCCCTGAGAAAACGGGCAGGGCGGTATTGCTGGCGGCCTTTTGCAGGTCGAAAACGCTGATGTCCCTGTTGTCGTAAAAGCCGTTATACAGGCTATGGAATGCATACTTGTTGATATGCTCCGTATATAATGTCTCGAACTCCCTCGCATCGATATTCCGGGGCGTTTTATAGGGAATATGCTCGAAGATGCGGGCAGAGATCTTTTTCTGGATCTCTTCGGGACGTGTGAACAGGTTCCATGCGGACGCTGTGCTCACGGGCATTTCAACGTTCAGCTCGCGCAGACGCCTGGTTCTTTCGGTCACAGCAGGGTGCGAAGCCCATTGGTTTTTGATCTCGATCCGCGAGGGGTTAAAGCTGTTCACGATATCTTCCGTCACATCAGGCAGGCCATGCCTGTTATTTACCTTATAGGCCGAAGCGGTGTGCATCATGGCAAAGGACTGCTGCGGGAAGATATTCTCCGTGCGGATATTCTCCTCTACCTTATCATTGTAAAATTCCAGCACACTGTTATACGCATGTTCGGCCAGGTCGATCCGCAGCAGGGAAGTAATGAGAGGCTGCGAGCCTGCCGCCCGCGCGGCCACCTCATCGGCATGGAACTCCATTTCACGCGAAAGCGCCATATAGCTCAGGTTGACCACACTGTAGACCTGCCGCAATATCCACTGTATGCATTCAATGATCTTGATACCTATCAGGGCGAACAGCGTGAAGATCTGGCTGGCGCTGGCCCATTGTCCTACGAGTGACTGGTAGGACTGGTTATCGTAAAGCATGTTAAAGATCACCTGGTTGACATTGTACACGTAGCTGCCTATCTTCATGCTGCGCTGCGAAAAGTGTCCGAACTCGTGCGCGAGTATGGCCTTGAGCTCGCCCTCATTGACCGAATTGACCAGGCCCAGCCCGATCTGCAGGTTCTTGCGTACGGGAAGGAACATGCTCCAGAAGCTGGAATCGTAGAAAACACATGCGTTCACATCGGGAGATAAATAGACCTTTTTGGGCAGGCTGGTCTTCGTAGCTTTGGCCGTTGCCTCAATCAGCCCGAACAGGCGGGGTTCCTCATCGCGGCTTATTTCGGTGAGCCCGGAACGGTCAGTGCTGTGTTTCGTGAAAATGAACTTCAGCACAAAGATCAGCACGAGCAAACCCAGCCCAATAAGGCCCAGGCCACCCAGCAGGCTGACCGCGCTGATGCCCAAACCGATGAGGCTGATGCCCAAATATCCGCAAAGCAGGGTGAGGCCAATGGCAAAGGCTACCAGCAGCAGGTACACCAGTACGAAAAAAACGATCGCCATCACTGCCTTGACAGCCTGGCGCTTGAATTCCTTGTCGCGGTCGAGATGCGTGTGCATAAGACAAAAATAATTCAATCCAGGTGAGTACGATCATTGCCCGGCCGGTTTTTCCTGTCGTTATAATCATGACATAGATAGGCTATGTTTTTACGCTGGTCCTCAGCGGTATCCTCATGTCCGGTGGCGCGTAATAAGGATAAAAAATATAATCGTTATTTACCTGGGAGAAGGGGATCACCAGGGCCTGGTCGTTAAAAGGAATGTTCTTCAGCACGATGGTGCGCAGGTTATAGCCTTTTATTTCCAGGGTGATCGTGGAGCCCGAGCTAAGCTGGCTTTTGTCGCAAAGGATCACCAGGTCCATAGCCCCGCTATAGCTGTAATCGGGTTGTTTCCCGTTTTGAACGATCGTCAGGCTATTGAATGAAACGTTCTTGTCTTTCCTGGAGAGGATGATCTTCGCCACCTGTTTGGCCGAATCAGGTTTGAGCAGACCGGGCATGCCCCGGCAATCGATCAGTTGCGGGAAATAAATGCTGTCGGCCGGCAGGTTGAAGACCAGTCTGAAGCTTACGTTGCTTTCCTCGTGCTTGCCCGCCAGGCTGCCCCATCCCTGGTAATAGGCGGGTTTATACACGGCCTTTTCCATTGCCGTTTTGATCTGCATCTTCAGTTTCTCGCTGGCCTTCACCTTCACGTTCTTCGTCAGCCCGCTGGTATCCACCGTGAAGGATACATGGGCCGAATCCACTTTTTTACTGTCGAGGCTGATGTTCTTTGCCAGGTATTCCTGCAGGCCAGTCAGGCCTCCGTCTGCATAGATGGGCGGCACCAGGTAAGGCTCATAGGCGGGCTGTATCATGGCGCACTCGGTTTCGCTGAGGCCCGAGGCGGCTATCCAGCCTTCCAGTTCGGGTAATTGCATTTCGGTGATGTAGGAATATTTGTAAAGGGAATTTATTTTGTCTGCCGCCTCCTGCCCTGCGGTTTGCTGCACCAGGTAACCCACCGCACAGATGTTGCCGTCCTTGTCGATGAAGCAGGGCCGCCTGGTGGCGTAGTCGTAGTTGAGCGGAAAATCGCCTGCCGTCCAATAGTCATGGAGCAGGCCGAGCATGTTGTTCCTGTTTTCTTTCTGAGCGGCTGAAAGATGCGCTGTGCTGGCGCTGCGAAGCAGGCCTTCCACGTATTGAAGGTGCGTTTGTATACGCAGGGTACGATCGCTCAGCTCATCAGGCAGGCGGCCGAACTTTTTCACGAAGCCGATATCGCCCAGCAGGGCGTTCACTCCGAAGAAATCCGTTCGGACCGGCTCTGCAGCGTAAAAGGGAATGACTTTGAATACAAAAATCGCAAGAATGAGCTTTTTCATGGATGGCAGTTTTGGGTTAAAGAGCGTTCCGCGGGATGGATTCCATAAAGTTGTTTCATTAAAGTTCCGGCCCTGCTGGCGGGGCTGACAAAATGTATAGCCATTCATTTGTCAAATTTTCATAACGCTGCAAAAGTGACAAGGCCGGTCAAGAGTGGAACAAAATTTGGAAGCGCGTTTTTCAAGCCAAATAAACATATGAACCATGCTGACACCATTTGGATTTACCGTACTTTTTGTCATCGTGGCAGGTATGATGGTCTGGTTTTACTATAAGATCGAAAAAGGACAGTGGCAATAGCCCTGTCCGTCCTCCCGCGATACATGCGTTCAGGTGCCGGTTGCAGAGCCGGGGTTTTATTTTTTTCGTAAGGGGCCGGGCGGCTGACCTGGCCGGATGGAAGGGATTTGGAAAAAACCCCGCGGGCAGCGGGGTTCTTGCTCAGATCTTGCGCAGATGCTACTCGACCACCAGCTTGCGCTGAGTGCGCACCCCGTTCATTTCCACGGATACGAAATAGATCCCTGATTCCAGCTCCCCGGTGTTGAGCAGAAAGGAATGTGTTCCAGCCTGCAGCCTGCCGTATGTTTCGTTGTACACCTGCTGGCCGGTCAGGCTATAGACCGTGCAGGAAACATCGGTCTGCCCCTCCAGTGCAAAGGAGATATTGGCAGGCGATGAAGCGGGATTCGGGAATAGATCGAATCGGGGGCTCAGATGGTCGTTATCGGCAAAGCCCGCAACAGCATCGGATACGAATACCACTTTCGTATAAGAGGTGGTGGAGAACTGGGTAATGGTCCATTTCTGAACGCTGAGCAAGGGGTCCTTGTCCACTGCGTTGAACCAGTAATAGATCTCAAAGTTGTATTGGATGGTTCCGGCCAGGCTTACATCGCTGTAATTCTGCACCAGCTTTACGCGCAGGACGTTGTTGAAAGTGCCCGAAGGCAGGATAAGCGTACCGTACCCGTCACCCGTGGTGGTAGAAGTGCCCGAACGGGTATTTTGAATGGAAGAGATCATCCAGGTGCCGCCAAAGTTATCCGTCACGGTGGTGTTATAGGTAAAGGGGTAAGTGATCATGATCTCCGGGTCGGAGTAAACCTGGGTCTGGTTGGGTACGCCCAGTCCGTGATAGATCGTAGAGCCGCTGCTTACCTGGTAATAACTGTAGCCCCCGTTGGCCCCGGCCGCTACCGTAGCGGACGGGAAACTGGCCGCGTAGGGCGTGGTGGAAGGAGCTACACAGGTGGAGGTGCTTGGCGAAGTGGAAATAACCAGGTTGGAAAAGTTCCAGGTCTGGTTGGCGCCTGCGGGTCCTTCCTGCACACCGGTGGTGTCGGCCGAGTAGGTCGTGAACACATCGCCAGGCGCCCAGGCCATGGCAACGGAGGTGGATATCTGCGCGCTGAGCAGGCCGGAGAGCGCAATACAGGCTGATAGGAGTAAATTTTTTTTCATGCGGGTGATTTTTGTTTGTTTAAGCTAAATTAAAATAATTCGGCAAATAATAACATGTCATCATATTTTATGACATATACCGGCATTCACGATATCCAGTAATCCAGGCGCACAATCACATAGCCGGTATCCGGGTCGCTGTATTCCCTGCCTCCACGCCCGCTGCGCCCGCTGGTCTGCCAGTTGAACTTTCTTCTTTTGATCCGGCTCAGCTTCTTTCCCGTGCTCAGATTGATGATGACCGCGTTCTTACGCTCGATCTCACGTACGATGAATCTATTCAGGGCATAGGCTCCGGGGGTTTTGTCGAGGAACAGGGTATCGTTCCTTACATAAGATCCGGATTCAGCGCTGCCGGGCATGGACGACAACTTACGCTCGGTTCTTTTCCTGTCCAGCACAATGGCATACTTTTCTGTGGTATACACGGCCACGGTACCGGGCAGCTCCCGGGCCAGCTTCAGTGTGCGGTACCGGTCAAAGCCCCCGTAGCCGGGTTTAAAGCGGCAGCAGGGCTGCAGGCGGGTGCTGTCGCAGGCGCACAGGATAATGGAAGCAATAAGCGCTAAAAGGATACGCTGTGATTTATGCATGAATAGTTAAAGGTAGTGAATTGCCCTATCCGGAAAAAGCGGTAATGCCTTACGGTAGTGTATCAGTATGCTTTTTTCTCCGTGTAACTCTGTGGCCCTCCGTGTTCTCCGTGGTTAAATTTTTCAAACTGATACACTACCTGCCTTACTTCTTCTTCAGCGCGTCAAGTATGATCTCCCGGTGATCGAAGGCCAGCAGCTCAGGCAATGTATTGATCGAACACCATTGAAATTCCAGGGCATCATCGCCTGCCCGGGGTTGGCCGGTGGCCTGCACGGTATAAGCCACGTTGATCACCTGTTGGGGGTGGCGTTTGGGAGAGCTGTACACACCGATCAGGGTGCAGCTTTCCACCTTCAGCCCTGTTTCTTCCAGCACCTCGCGCGCCACGCTGTCTTCGGTTGTTTCATCCCACTCCACGAATCCTCCCGGCAGGGCCCAGTGGCCTTTAAACGGATCCTTGCCCCGTTTGATGAGCAGGACCTTGTCGCTTTGTATGATGACCGCATCGATGGAAACAGCCCGGTTGTTGTAACGGCCGCAGTGGGGGCAGGGTTGGGTGTTGGATAATGTCATAGGAGTGAAATGTAGATCTGTTACACTAAAAGTACGATTCATCTTTAAGGGGTCGCTATAGGCTTTTTGGAACTTGACTTTAACTTCTTCGATACTTTTTTTAGAAAAAAGTATCCAAAAAACCTGCCTGCCGGCAGGCAGGTCGGAAAATTTAAGCACCCTGCGATTGCCCCTTGTCGCACAAGCAGCCTTATTAGCCGTGGCAATCCCAGCTTCCCGCTAAGATGCCCCGGCAAATTTTCCGTACCTGCCCGCGTTTATTCAAGCGTATAAAATGCGATACATTTTAGACATGGTGTTTGCTAGGAGCATCGCAAACTGGGTCGTTATATCTACTTGAAGATCTTCTCAAAAAAACCCTGCATCTCCCTGAACGAAGCCGAATCGGCAGAGGGGTTGTAGGCAATGGGCATATTGTACTTCTTCGCCTTTTCGTCCGCACCGGGATTGCTGAAGGCGTGTGTAGCGCCAGGATAAGCCACGAAAGTATAAGGAGCGCCTATGCTGTCGAGCTGGGCTTTGAATCTGTCCACCTCTTCGGGCTTTACGAACTCATCGGCATCACCGTGCAGGACAAGGATGTAGGACTTCAGCTTGCTCTTGTCGGCCGGCACGCCCAGCAGGCTGCCGTGGAAGCTCACCACTCCATCCAGCTCACTGCCCAGGCGGGCTATGTTCAGCACCATGCCTCCGCCAAAACAATAGCCTATGGCGGCCAGTTGCGCGGTGTCGGCCATGGGATGGCTTTTTATTCTATCCAGGGCAGCGTCAAAGCGGGCTTTGGCCATTTGCGGGTTCTGGTAAAAGGGGCCGGCCAGCTTGCCCGCGCTCTGGGGATCGTCCACCGTTTTGCCGTTGCCGTACAGGTCTACCGCCATGGCCAGGTAGCCGAGCTGCGCCAATTGCCTTGCCCGCATTTTCGGGTAATCGTTCATGCCCCACCACTCGTGCACCACCAGCACCACGGGCCTGCGGGAGCTGTCGTTTTCGTTCCAGGCTATATAGCCGTTCATGCTCAGCGTATCGAGTGAGTAAGTAATGCTCTCTTCTTTAACGGAAATGGTTTTAGGCGTATCTGCGGTATCGGTTTTCTGTTCCGGGTTGCCGCAGGAAAGAAGTAAGAGGCCTATAGCTATTGGGTAGAGTATTTTTTTCATGCCGCAAAGTTATCCAGTGCTGGGGAGATAGGCAAGGGGAGGATTCAAGAGCAATTATTGATTTTCTGAAACTTCCTTTATAATCCTATTGCGGGTCAATAAGAACCGTGTCATATATCTTTTCAGAATCAGAGCATCAACAATTTTGCCTAAAAAACCAAAAGGTACTTGGTAGATAAAAATATCATGCATCACGGTATGCTTATCCTTAGCTATAAAAACGGTCAAGGCGCGCGATGCTGTCTGCTGTGCGAAACTGTCGAGCGAGAATGATTTATTCTTTTTGTCTTTTGCGTTCAATCCAATCTGTCAGTCGTTGGCTATTTGTCATTAAAAGATAACCGATAAGGGTTTTTACGAAATGAAAAATTACCCAATTGGTTGTCGGGTTCTCTCGGAAGATACTTTTTTGCTGATAGAATAAAAATATCTCTCGACATAGCTCTGGCAAACTGTCTACGAAAATTAGTCCACCGATTACAATTATTGCAATTTGCAAAATTGTCGAGTAGTGAAAGTTAATTTCAAATTTGTCCTCACGAAAGTGTCTGTCGAGTGAGAGTTTATTTATTAACCAATCTGTCTTGTAGAGAAAAACCCAGATGAAGAGTACATATACCAATGAAGCAAGAAATATAAAAGCGAGGGCAATTAAAGTGCTTAAGGAATTGTCGTTGCTGTAAGACTGTCCGACCATTAGACCGGAATTAAATGACTGGGGAATTACAGTTAAAGCATCAATAAGAATTGATAGTCCTAAAATTTTTAGAAGAATTGTCCAGAGTGAATGAGGTGTCATTTTGTCTTTTGTGAAATTGATGCTAACGGTTCACAGCTTGCCGTCAGTGGCGGATTTACTGCTACAAAACTGTCACCCGCTACAAAGGTAATAGAAAGCAGAAAACTTTCAACTTGCTCGTCACCCGCCATTGCGGCAAGGTGTTGTTGGCTGCTGGCGCTCTGTCCCCCGATGCAGTGTCCCAGGTTAGGCGAAGGCTGTGCCTTCGTCTGACTATCCGGTAGATTTTATCTGCCCCGTACGCGCTATTTTACAGTCCTCCACCTGAATACTGCAAGTTCTGCGTCCAGCAAGCCTTCCAGCCCGGCATAATTGCGCGCGCTGCTGTACAAATAATCTTCGGGCCTCTCAACAATGCCTGCGCGCACCGGATTGTAATGAATATATGTTATTTTCTGTTCAATGAATTTTTGCGAAAAAATATGTTCCGCATGGTTTTCATGCGTCCATACCTGGTATTCTTTGTTCCGGCTGTGGCCTTTGGCGGCATAGCGGAATATCATCCTTAGCCACTCCCTCCTGCTTTCCGAATTATCTTCAAGGGCCAGGATAATCTGTTTGCTGGTGTGCCGCTTGAGGTCCCGGATGGTTCCGCTCAGATCTTCCTTGTCGCTGCGCACCATCAGGTGAATATGGTTGGACATAATAACATACGCATAGATTTCAAGGCCCTTGTTAGCCTGGCAATATTTTAGGCTGTCTATAACAATATCACGGTAAATTTTCCGGGTGAACAGGTCGGCCCACTGTACAACCTGGAAAGTGACAAAATGAAGGGCGGATTGATCGTCTATCTTGTACCCGGTAGACATGGCTGAGGCTCAAAAATACAAATTCGGATGAGCTTTAAAAAATATCTGGCAGCATAGCTGCCTGTAATAGCGGACGAAGGTACAACCTTCGCCCAACGGACGAAGGTACAACCTTCGCCCAACGGGGGTCTGTTACTGCGAAGTTGTCAACCGTGTATAGCTGCGAGTCTGTCTACGGAGAGTTTATTTTTTAGTTGGGACTTCCATTCCGTTTTTAAATTGTTTCACGTCTGCCCAATCCTCGCCATTTTCTTTGAAGTAAATCCACTTACCATGTTTAATCCAGTCTTGTTTAATTGAACTATAATATTGTCCCCCTTTTACTTTTAATTTCCCGTTCGGATATTTTTCGGTATATATTCTATAAGTTGTCGTGGTGTACGAACTGTCTTCATCAAAGTATTTCCAAACTCCATCCTGGAAATTGTCTGTGAATTGTCCGATGACTTTTGGATTCCCGTTTTGATAATAAGTTTTGTACGAACCATAATAGTATTCACCGATTCCTTTGGTAAATTCAGATTCAAGTTGTCCACCAAATTCGTAGAAAAGTTTATATTGGAATTTAAAGTCTTCGAGCACCGTTGCTGTTTCTATAAGTGTCCCATATTTAGTGTATACGTTTTTTACACTTCCAATCTTAAATATTTCTCCTTTCCATTCAATTATATATCCATCATCGTTTGTAAATTTTGCGTAGTCAAGAACGCCCTCTGTGTAGTGCATTTTTTCTTTGATGTCACCACTTTCATCCCAAATTATATAATCACCGTGTTCCACTCCTTTCTTATAATTAGCTTTAATGAGCAGTTTTCCAGTTTCATTGTAAAACATGTATTCTCCATCAAGTAAAGTCCCTCCTGAACCTCCTTGAGTTTTTTGAATTCCTGAATATGGTGTATACCAGTAATAGTCGAGGGTTTCTTTATAGATTACATCAAAGCAATAATTGCAAAGACCGAATACTTCCTGACCGTTTGAATAGTTAATTACCTTTTGTCCAGAAGAGTTCGTGGTTCCTGAGTATTTTGGACTAGAGGTATATCCGCCTGAGTAATTATAATTCGAGTTGCCTGATGGGTAAGTCGAATTTGTCGAAGAGGGATAAGTTGAATATGTTGAGTTATTGTCCGGCTGAATCCAACCCGGTTTTCCTGTGTATGGATTTATATTTCCTTTCGTGGAAAAGTTGTCTCGGTTGGTACTGTTAGAGGTTGTTTTGTAGTGTCCTTGGACATACGTTCCGTCTTTTCGATAGTACCCGTTAACATAAGTATGTTTTGGATTTGTCTGTCCGAGTGCAACTGTCGATGCAAGAATAGTTGCAAGGAGAAGAATAGCTGTCCACCGTGTCATTGCGTTGTCTTTTTGGGCATTGTAGCTAACTCGTTATAAGCACAATAAATATAAGCATTATCCGGTATTTTCCCCGGACCTGCCTGCCGCAAAAAGGTGTGCGTAAGGGCAGGCAGGTAAGCGCAAAGCTTATTACACTTATCCCACTCTGTAAAATCAAACAGGCACCCCATCCCTGCGGCATGCAGGTTACGGGTGCCTGTTGTGTGCGCTCTCTGAAGCGAAGCAAAAATCGCTTCAGTATTCTCTCTAAGGGCTTCTCTTTGCTGAGAAGTTAATTACTTAATGATACTTACATGTCCCACATACTGATGCAGGTCTCCAAAGATATCCTTCACATTCACCTTCCACACATAGGTATCGATCTGGGCTATCTCTTCCCCGCCATTGGCACGTCCGTCCCAGCCCTTGCCCCATACATCCGTATGCCAGATCATATTGCCCCAGCGGTCAAAGATCCACAGGTCGTAGTTATCCACATCTATGCCGGTGCCCTTGGGCATCCACACATCGTTGTTGCCGTCACCGTTGTACGGGGTAAAGGCATTGGGCGCGAAGAAGGTGAAGTCAGGTCCTATGATCAGGCAGTACATGGCCGAGTCGGTACAGCCATCGGCATTGGATACCCACAGGGTTACGCAGTAGGTGCCCGTATCGCTGTACAGGTGGCATACATCCTCCAGGTTGCTGGAGTTGCTGCTGCTGTTGTTGAGCGGGTCACCGAAATCCCAGGTGTACTGCGTAGCGCCCACTGAGGTGTTGGTGAAGCAGATCTCGGGATCAAGTATGGTGGCGGGCTGCGGGCTCATGGTGAAGTCGGCCACCGGCACGGGGTACACGTTGATGAGTCCCGTTACGGTCTGCGAGCTGGAGCAGCCGTTGTTGTCCGTAACGGTAATGCTCACATCGTAGCTGCCCGGTGTGTTGTAGCAGTGCTGCCAGTTGTTCACCGTTCCGCTGCCGGCCGCATCGGTGGTGGTCCAGAACAAGCCCGTTGTATTGGGCGTGGTGTTCGTAAAGGTTACGCACAGGGGCGCGCAGCCCGAGCTGTCGCTGGCGTAGAAGCTGATCACCGGCAGGGCGTTCACCGTCACGACCGAGGAGTCGATATCCGTACATCCGTTGGCATCGGTCACCCACACGGTATAGGTGGTGCTGACCGTGGGCGCAATGCTGATCATGGATGTGCTGGCCCCGTTGTTCCAGGAGTAGGTATAGCCCGGTGTGCCGCCCTGAGCCAGCACGGCTACCGTTCCGTTTCCGCCCGCACAGTAGGTGAGGGTGGAGCCGGTTGTGGTGAGCTGGGTGGGCTGCGTGATGGCCACCTGCGCGGTGATGCTGCAGCCGTTCTGGTCGGTCACGATCACGAAGTAGGTGCCTATGGGCAGGTTAGAGATCGAGGCCGTTGTGCCACCGTTGTTCCAGGAGTAGTTATACGCGGGTGTTCCGCCCGTAACCACTACCGTGGCCGTTCCGTTGCTTCCGCCAAAGCAGCTCACGTTGGTGCCGCTGATGGAGATGGCCAGCGGTGCGGGCGTGGTCACCGTTACGGTAATGCTGGCCGTACATCCGTTGGCATCGGTCACCACTACGGTATAGGTAGCGGGCGCCAGGTTGCTGGCGGTAGCGGTGGTTTGCCCGTTGCTCCAGGAGTAGAGGTAGCCCGGTGTGCCGCCTGTAGCGCTCACCGTAGCCGTACCATTGTTATTACCGCAGAGCGCCTGCGTGGCCGTTGCGCTCAGCACGATCTGCGTGGGCTCGGTCACCACGGCCGTATCGCTGATCACGCAGCCATTGGTATCGGTCACGGTGATGGTGTACACGCCCATGCAGAGGCCCGTGAGGCTGGATGCCGTTGCGTTGTTGCTCCAGGAGTAGGCGTAGGGGAAGGTTCCGCCCGCTACCAGCGCGCTGGCCGTTCCGTTACATGATCCGAAGCAGGAGGCTGCCGTACCGCTTGCGCTCAGGGTAAGCGCGGGAGGCTCGGTTACGGTAATGCTGGTCATTGCCGTACAACCGTTGGCATCGGTAACCGTTACGCTGTAAATGCCGGCTACCAAACCCGTTGCGTTAGCGTTGGTATCGCCATTGCTCCAGAGGTAGCTGTACGGCTGAGTGCCGCCTGCGGCAGTGGCCGTGCCGCTTCCGGTATTGCCCGCGTTACAGAGCACGTTGGCACTGGTGGCGCTGATCGTGAGCAGGGGCGGCTCGGTAATGGTCACGCTGGCCGAGTCGGTACATCCGTTGCTGTCGGTCACCGTTACGAAGTAAACGCCTGCGGTCAGTCCGGTTGCGCTGGCATTGGTCTGTCCGTTGCTCCAGAGGTAGCTGTAGGGCTGCGTGCCGCCCGTTACGCTGCTGCTGGCGCTTGCGTTATTTCCGCCAAAACAAAGCACGTTCACCGAGCCGGCAATGCTGATCACGGGCGAGCCCGCGTTGGGCACGGTCACGCTGGCGGTGATGGTACATCCGTTGGCATCGGTCACCACCACCGTGTAAACGCCCGCCATCAAGTTGCTGATGCAGTTGGCGGTGCCGTTGTTGCTCCAGGAGTAGCTGTAAGGTGTTACTCCTCCCGTTACGCTGATGCATGCCGATCCGTTGGGATTGCCGCAGGTGCTTTGCACGAACGATGTGGTCTGCGCCAGCGCGGTGGGCTCGGTGATGGTCACCGTAGTTTGCGCGGTACACCCGTTGGCATCGGTAGCGTACACCGTGTAAGTGCCCGCTGTGAGGCCGGTGGCGTTGGCGCCCGTCTGGCTGTTGCTCCAGGAATAGGTATATCCCGGTGTGCCGCCTGTGGCGTTGGCCGTGGCCGCACCGTTATTGCCCGCGTTGCAGAGCACGTTGGTGGAAGAGATGATGCTCGCTACAACCTGGGTGGGCTCTGTAATGGTAACCGTAGCCGTGATCGTACATCCGTTGGCATCGGTCACGGTTAAAGTGTAAGTGCCCGCTGCAAGACCGGAAGTGTTGACGTTGGTGTCGCCATTGCTCCAGGAGTAGCTGTAGCCAGGCGTGCCTCCGCCCGCTGTGGATGTGGCGCTGCCGTTGCTCGCGCCAAAGCAGGTGGCAGGAGTGCCGGCCAGGGTGAGCGTGAGCGGTGTGGGCTGGGTGATGGTGACGGTAGCCTGTGCCGAGCATCCGTTGGCATCGGTCACGGTTATAATATAGGTGCCTGCCGCAAGGCCGGTGGCCGTAGCGGTGGTTTGCCCGTTGCTCCAGGAGTAATTGTAGCCCGGTGTGCCGCCAGTAGCGGTAGCCGTTGCGGTCCCGTTGCTGCCTCCGTTACAGCTTACATTGGTGGAGGCCGGGATGGTTACGGTGGGCGAGCCCGCGTTGGGTACGGTCACGCTGGCGGTGATGGTACATCCGTTGGCATCGGTGGCCACCACGGTGTAGATGCCCGCCATCAGGTTGCTGATGCAGGAAGTGGTGCCGCCATTGCTCCAGAGGTACGAATAGCCCGGTGTGCCGCCTGTGATGGTTACGCAGGCCTGGCCGTTGGCGTTACCGCAGGTGCTTTGCACGAACGTAGTGCTTTGCGCCAGCGCGGTGGGTTCGGTAATGGTCACGGTGGTTTGAGCCGTACATCCGTTGGCATCGGTGGCAATTACCGTATACGTGCCTGCGGTGAGGCCGGTGGCGTTGGCGCCCGTCTGGCTGTTGCTCCAGCTATAAGTATAGCCGGGAGTGCCGCCACCTGCTGAAGCGGTGGCCGAACCGTTATTGCCCGCGTTACAGCTTACGTTGGCAGAAGCGGTGATGCTTACCGTAACCTGTGTAGGCTGCGTGATGGTCACGGTAGAGGTGATGGTACATCCGTTGGCATCGGTCACGGTAAGGGTATAGGTACCCGCTGCCAGGCCCGAGGTGTTTGCGTTGGTATCGCCATTGCTCCAGGAGTAGCTGTATCCCGGTGTTCCACCGCCCGCGGTTGAAGTGGCGCTGCCGTTGCTGGCTCCGAAGCAGAGCGCGGGCGATCCGGAAAGCGAAAGCGTGAGCGCGGGAGGCTGCGTGATGGTCACTGTAGTTTGTGCCGAGCATCCGTTGGCATCTGTTACGGTTACAATATAAGTGCCCGCTGCAAGGCCGGTGGCGGTAGCGCCTGTCTGGCTGTTGTTCCAGGAGAATGTATATCCCGGTGTGCCGCCCGTAGCCGTAGCCGTAGCCGAGCCGTTGCTGCCCCCGTTACAGCTTACGTTGGCAGAAGCCGAGATGCTTACCGTGGGTGATCCCGCGTTGGGCACGGTTACGCTGGCGGTGATGGTGCATCCGTTCGCATCCGTCACCACTACCGAATAGGTATTTGCGCTGAGGTTGCTGATGCAGCTTGTAGTACCGCTGTTGTTCCATAGATAGGTGTAGGGACCGGTGCCTCCCGTTACGGTAACGCAGGCCTGGCCGTTGGCATTGCCGCAGGTGCTTTGCACGAAGGATGTTGTTTGCGCAAGAGCAGTGGGTTCGGTAATGGTCACCGTGGTTTGAGCCGTGCATCCGTTGGCATCGGTGGCGATCACCGTATAGGTGCCTGCGGTAAGACCGGTGGTGGTAGCGCCCGTTTGGGCATTGCTCCATGAATAGGTATAACCCGGAGTACCACCCGATGCGGAAGCGGTGGCCGATCCGTTGTTGCCTCCGTTACAGAGTACGTTGGCCGAAGCGGGAACGGTTACCGTTACCTGTGTGGGTTGTGTGATCGTTACGGTTGCCGTGGTCGTACAGTTATTGGCGTCCGTTACGGTAAGTGTATACGTACCTGCAGCAAGACCTGTAGCGTTGGCGGTAGTCTGCCCGTTGCTCCAGGAGTAAGTATAGCTGGGCGTGCCGCCCGTTACGTTAGATGTTGCGCTGCCGTTGCTGGCGCCAAAGCACAAGGCCGGGCTGCCCGAGAGCGTGGCTGCGAGCGCAGGCGGCTGCGTGATGGTCACTGCGGCCTGTGCCGTACAACCGTTGGCATCGGTAACCGTTACGGTGTACACTCCCGCGCTTAATCCTGTTGCGGTGGTGCCGGTCTGGCTGTTGCTCCAGGAGTAGGTATAGCCCGGTGTTCCGCCCGTGGCGCTGGATACAGCGCTGCCGTTATTGCCTCCGTTGCACAGCACGTTCACCTGGCTGGTGATGGTCACCGTGGGCGATCCTGCGCTGGGTATGTTCACGATGGCGGTAGCGGTACAGCCGTTGGCATCGGTCACCGTTACGTTATATACGCCTACGGCCAGGTTGCTGATGGCTGCCGTGGTGGCGCCATTGCTCCACGAATAAGTATAGCCCGGTGTTCCGCCCGTAGCGCTTACGCTGGCCGAGCCGTTGTTGTTGCCGCAGGTGGTCTGGGTAAAGGTGGTGCTGAGCGTGATGGCGGTGGGTTGCGTGATGGTAACCGTTGCGGTTGCCGTGCAACCGTTGGCATCCGTTACCGTTACGGTATAGGTGCCTGCGGCCAGGCCGGTAGCATTGGCTCCTGTCTGGCTGTTGCTCCACGAATAGGTATAAGCCGGTGTTCCGCCCGTGCCACTTGCAGTCGCAGATCCGTTGCTGCCTCCGTTACAGCTTACGTTGACGGAGGCGGGAATGGTGACGGTCACCTGCGTGGGCTGAGTGATCGTTACGGTAGTTTGCGCTGTACATCCGTTGGCATCCGTTACGGTAACCGTGTAGGTTCCCGCAACAAGTCCGGTGGCGTTGAGTCCGCTCTGGGCATTGCTCCATACATAGGTATAGTTAGGCGTGCCGCCCGATGCGCTGGCCGATGCGCTGCCCGTGTTGCCGCCAAAGCAGAGCACGTTGGTGCCCGTGGCGCTTACGGTAAGCGCGGGAGGTTGTGTAATGGTAATGGTGGTTTGTGCCGAGCAGCCGTTGGCGTCAGTTACGGTTACGGTATAGGTGCCCGCGGCAAGGCCGGTGGCGCTGGCTCCGGTCTGGCTGTTGCTCCATGAATAAGTATAGCCCGGTGTTCCGCCCGATGCGCTGGCCGTTGCCGAGCCGGTGCTGTTGCCGTTGCACAGCACGTTCACCGAGGAAGATATGGTTACGCTGGGAGAGCCAGCGTTGGGAACAGTTACCGATGCGGTGGCCGTGCATCCGTTGGCATCGGTCACTACAACCGAGTAGATGTTGGCGGTGAGGCCGGTTACGCTGGCCGTAGTTGCGCCATTGCTCCAGGAGTAGGAGTAGGCGGGTGTTCCGCCACTGGCGGTCACGCTCACGGATCCGTTGGCATTACCGCAGGTGGCCTGCGTGAAGGAGGTGCTGAGGGTGAGCGCAGGCGGCTGGGTGATGGTTACGGTTGCCGTTCGCGTACAACCGTTGGCATCGGTCACCGTGATGGTGTAAGTGCCAGCGGCAAGGCCGGTGGCGTTGGTGCTTGTTTGCCCGTTGCTCCAGGAATAGCTGTAGGCCGGAGTGCCGCCCGATGCGGAAACCGTAGCGCTTCCGTTGCTGCCACCGTTACAGCTCACGTTGGTGGAAGCGGAAATGGTAGCGTTGAGCAGGGTGGGCTGCGTAATGGTAACGGTGCTTGTTGCCGTGCATCCGTTGGCATCGGTCACAGTAACGGTATAGGTGCCCGCGGCCAGGCCGGTGGCATTGGCGCCAGTCTGGGCATTGCTCCAAACATAAGTATAGTTAGGCGTGCCGCCTGTGGCCGAGGCCGATGCGCTGCCCGTGTTGCCGCCAAAGCAGAGCACGTTGGTGCCCGTGGCGCTTACGGTAAGCGCGGGAGGCTGGGTAATGGTGACGGTGGCTTGCGCAGAGCATCCGTTGGCGTCAGTTACGGTTACGGTATAGGTGCCAGCGGCAAGGCCGGTGGCGTTGGTTCCGGTCTGGCTGTTGCTCCATGAATAAGTATAGCCCGGTGTTCCGCCCGTTGCGCTGGCCGTTGCCGATCCGGTGCTGTTGCCGTTACACAATACGTTCACCTGGCCGGTGATGGTCACCGTGGGTGAGCCTGCGTTGGGAACGGTCACGCTGGCGGTGGCCGTACATCCGTTGGCATCGGTCACCACAACAGAATAGATATTCGCGGCAAGGCCGGTTACGCTGGCCGTGGTTGCGCCATTGCTCCAGGAATAGGAGTAGGCCGGTGTGCCGCCCGTTGCGGTCACGCTCACGGATCCATTGGCATTACCGCAGGTGGCCTGCGTGAAGGAGGTGCTGAGGGTGAGTGCAGGCGGCTGGGTGATGGTCACGGTTGCCGTTCGCGTACAACCGTTGGCATCGGTCACGGTAACAGTATAGGTTCCCGCAGAAAGTCCCGTTGCGGTGGTGCCGGTCTGCGAGTTGCTCCACAAATAGGTATAGGAGGGCGTTCCACCCGATGCGCTTACGGTTGCCGAGCCGTTGCTGCCACCGTTACAGCTTACGTTGGTGGAAGCGGAAATGGTAGCGTTGAGCAGGGGCGGTTGCGTGATCGTTACCGTGGCTGTTTGTGTACAACCGTTGGCATCGGTTACGGTAAGCGTGTAAGTTCCCGCGGCCAGGCCGGTTGCATTGGCGGTGGTTTGGCCGTTGCTCCAGGAATAGGAATAGGCCGGTGTGCCGCCAGTCACGCCCGATGTGGCGCTGCCGGTGGTGTTGCCGTTGCAGAGCACGTTGGTGCCGCTCAGGCTTACGTTGAGCAGGGGCGGCTGGGTGATGGTCACGGTTGCCGTTGCCGTACATCCATTGGCATCGGTCACGGTAACGGTATAGGTACCCGCGCTGAGGCCGGTAGCCGTGGTGCCGGTCTGCGAGTTGCTCCACAAATAGGTATAGGAGGGCGTTCCACCCGATGCGCTTACGGTTGCCGAGCCGTTGCTGCCACCGTTACAGCTTACGTTGGTGGAAGCGGAAATGGTAGCGTTGAGCAGGGTGGGTTGAGTTATTGTTACGGTTGCTGTTCGCGTGCATCCGTTGGCATCGGTTACGGTAAGCGTGTAGGTTCCCGCGGCCAGTCCGGTTGCATTGGCGGTGGTTTGCCCGTTGCTCCATGAATAAGAATAGGCCGGTGTGCCGCCAGTCACGCTCGATGTGGCGCTGCCGGTATTGCCACCGTTACACAGCACATTGGTGCCGGTTAGCGAAACATTGAGAACAGGGGGCTGCGTAATGGTAAAGGTGCTGGTGGCCGTACAGCCGTTGGCATCGCGTATGGTGCAGGTGTAAGTTCCCGCGCAAAGGCCGGTTGCCGTGGCGGTGTACTGCGGAGGCACGGTGCTCCAGGTATAGGTATAGCCGGGCGTTCCACCGCTGGCTGTTACCGTTGCGGTGCCGGTGCATTGTCCGTTGCACAGCACGTTCACCTGCGACTGGGTGGCGGTGATCTGCGTAGGCTGCGTAATGGTGGTGGTTGCCGTTGCCGTACATCCGTTGGCATCGGTCACAGTTATGGTATACGTTCCCGCAGCCAGGTTGCTCTGGTTGGCACCGGCCAGGTTGCCGGGCGTCCATAAATAAGTATAGGCTGGCGTTCCACCGCTGGCCGTTGCGCTCAGCGTTCCGTTATTTCCTCCAAAGCAGCTCACGTTGGTAGAAGAGGCGTTCACTGTCAGCAATGGCGGCTGTGTAATGGTAACGTTGGCCGTGCCGGTGCAGCCGTAAGCGCTGGTTACGGTAAGCGTATAAGAGCCGGCCGTTAAGTTGGAAATATTCTGCGTGGTGGCCCCGTTGCTCCACGAATAGGTGTAAGGAGCCTGTCCTCCGGTTATGGTGGCGTTTATGCTTCCGTTGCTGCCCCCGTTACATAATATGTTGGTGGGCGTAAGCGTAATGTTGATGGGCGGGATCACGGTGACTATGGCCGTATCCGTAGATGTAAGTCCCATGGCATCGGTAGCCACTACGGTATATACGGTGGTGGCGGTGGGACATACGTTCACCGATGAAGTGGTTCCCACGTTAGGGCTCCAGCTATAGGTCAAGGGAGTATTGGGCGAAGTTGCGTTCGCCACCAGTGTCATGCAGGCCCCGGAGCATATGGTGCCCCCCGTTGCCGTAACGGTGCCCGTGCAGGCCGGTATGGTTATGGTCTGCGTATAGGTGTTCGAGCATCCGCCCGGGCTCCAGGCGGTCAATGTAACCGTGTATGTTCCCGGTGTGCTCCAGGTGACAGGTGGCGGGTTTTGCAGGGTAGAGCTGGACGGACTGCCGCCCGGGAAGCTCCAACTGTAGGTGAGCGGACTGGAGGGTGTTATCGTGGAGGTATTGGTAAAGGTGACGGGCGTGTTACAGGTAACCGGGTTGGGTGAATAAGTAAAGCCCGCCACGGGATAGGGGAACACGGCAATGGTATCGAAAGCCTGGGTAGTGCAGCCGTTGAAAGCGGTCAGCGTAAGGGTGTACACCGTTGTGGTGGTCGGGCAAACGGTGTAAGCGGTAGTGGTATTGTTGCCGGGCGACCAGGAATAAGAGGCGTAACCGGTAGGCGCTGTGAGCGTGAAGCATTGGCCCACGCAGATGGAATCGTTATTGGCCTGTATCACGGAAGGTGCGCAGGAGCAGTCTACATAAGAATAGCCGTAGTGCCCGCCCGCAGCGCAGTCGCCATTTTCAAACTCAATGGTCACGTATTGTCCCACGTAAGCCGAAAGGTCAACGTTCACGGTGGTCCAGGGTTTATACTTCACACCGGTGCAGGTGGTGGAGTTGAGGAAGCCGGTAAGGTTGGATGCAGCCGATACGCAGAACTGGGAACATTGGATAAGGTTGCCGTTCTGGTCTTTGAGTCGCGCGCGGAAGAAAGGCTGGTAATCGGCCGTGTGCCCCGGATCTTCGAACACCACCGCGTAGCGGTAGGTGAAGCTGGCATTGGCCAGCGATACCATAAAGGTCTGGCTTACGGCCTCGGCCTGGGCTCCCGTCAGGTTGTTGCCCAGTTTGAGCGAACGCGTGCCCTGGCCGATCACGGAGAAACCACCGCAGGGGTCGGTTCCCGCGGTCATAATGGTATGCCGGCCTACCTGTGCGCCAATGCCGGTCATGTTATAATACGGGGCCGGGCAGGGGCAGGCTGTGCATCCCACTACGGCAGTTCCATAGGTGCAGAACCACCCGTTGAGCGTTCCCTGTTCAAAATCGGTATTTACGCAACTGGCGTTTTGCGGTATGGGAGTGATGGTACTTTGTATACAATAATTAAAGCAGTTGGCATAAGATCCCGAATAGGCGTAGCCGTCCACCACAATGTAAAAACACTGGTTGGCATTGGCCATAAAGGTGACCGTAAGCGTACCCGAGGTATTGGCTGCCACATACACGTAGTTGCTGGCTACGCAGGCCCCGGCTGTTCCCGGGCAGGCGCTGAACACGCTCAGGCTGGGATAAGAGGCCATGGACGCGGTGATGTTGCTGAGCGTAATGCTCATGTAGCCGGTCTGGTTGGCGCATACATAATAGATCCAGTCGTTGGCGGTATAATAGGTGGTCGACAGGCATCCGTTCAATCCGGTGTAGTTATTGCCTCCGCAGCAGGTGCTTTGGTTGCAGTATTGCTGGCCCAGGGTCATGGAATTGGCCACCGCGGTAGAGCAGGAGGAGCCTCCCGGTGTCTGGTTGAGCGGAGGCTGAAAGGTGGTGGTGAGGGAATAGTTCACGCAGTTGGAGTACGATCCGCTGAAGTAATATCCGTCAACCACGATGTAATAACAGTTGCCTGCCGTTACATTGAAGTTTACCGATGGCCCGGCTACGGTGGTGTTGGCCCCTACATAGGTATAAGAGCCCGCTATACAGGTTCCCGTGCCCGGACATCCGTTCAATACGGAGATGGAAGGATAAGCAGCCTGCCCTGTTGTTCCTGAAGAGGTGTTGGGCATGGAAACGGTCACGCATCCGTTCTGGGTGGCGCAGAAATAGTAGTACCAGTCGTTGCCGGTGTAATAGGTAGAGGTGAGGCAGGTGCTGTTGGTGCCGGTGAAGTCGTTGCCTCCGCAGCAGGTGGTTTGGCCGGTATAGGTCTGTCCCAGCGTGATGGGGTTGGCCACCGCGGTGGAGCAGGTATTGCCTCCGGGTGTTTGGTTGAGCGCGGGCTGGGAAGTGGTGACCAGGTTATAGTTGAAGCAGTTCGCGTATCCATTGGCCGTGTACCCGTCAACCACAATATAAAAGCACTGGCCGGTGGTTACGTTCAGTTGCACCGATGGCCCTGTAGGATAGGTGGTATTGGCGGCCAGGTACTGATAGCCGCCCCCCACGCAGGTTCCCGTTCCCGGGCATCCGTTCAATACTGTAAGGGACGCATAGGCGGGCAGTCCTGCCGAGCCCGATGTCATATTGGCCAGCGAGATGGTGATGCAGGCATTGGAGGTAGCGCAGAAGTAGTAGTACCAGTCGTTGGTATTATAATAGATCGAGCTGATGCAGGTGCTGTTGGTGCCGGTGAAGTCGTTGCCCCCGCAGCAGGTGGTTTGGCCGGTGATGGTGCCCGGAATGGTAAGCGGTGCCGCCTGCGCTGCCGCGCAGGTATTGCCTCCCGGTGTCTGGTTAAGAGGAGGGGTAGAAGTGATATTGAGCGTATAGTTGAAGCAGTTGGCATAGCCGGTGGTGGTATACCCGTCCACTACAATGTAAAAGCATTGCCCGGCCGTAACGTTGAGCTGCACGGAGGGACCGTTGGGGTAGTTGGTATTGGCGGCCAGGTACTGGTAGTTGCCGCCCACGCAGGCATTGAGCGTTCCCGGGCAGGCGTTGAATACCGATAGCGAGGCGTAGGCGGGCTGGTTGTTTTGGCCGGAGCTGAGGTTGGTCAGCGAAATATTGATACAGGCGTTGGCCGGAGCGCAGAAATAATAGAACCAGTCCATCGCGTTGTAATACGTGGTGGGGATGCAGGTGCTGTTGGTGCCGGTGTAGTCGTTGGCATCACCGCAGGTGGATTGCGCGGCCCAGGTGCCGGGTATGGTGAGCGGGGCTGCCGCAGCGGCTGCGCAGGTGTTGCCGCCCTGGGCAAAAGCAGACGTGCCACCGAACAGTGCGGTGAGAAGAAGAAGCAGGTAAAATTTTTTCATTGGGGCAGTGGTGTTGGTCAGTGATGCGATGAAAGCCTTGTTTTATTCTATGGTGTTGAACTCTTTGGTGGGCTTATAGCCTTTTCCCACAAGAAAGTCGTAAATGGATTGATACACGATGCGGGGATCGGCCACGCGTACCTGTACCACCTTGGAGACGGGATCGGTCTTGCTGAAAAGCACCATGTCCTTGAGCGAGAGCAGCAGGCTGTCCATCTGGGCCGCATCGCTGGCGCTGCTGATGCCTTCCAGGATCATGAAGGAGTAGCCCGGCTTGTCGGATACATCACCGTGGTGATCGTGCTGGGCGTTTGAAGTGGAAATGAAGAGCAGAAAAAACAGGAAAAGGGGGAAAATTTTTTTCATAGGTCCTGGTTTGTGTGGTACAGTTTTAAAGGCACTATACTTTAAGACACCCGGCCGAATCTAAAAGTTGCACATTTTTGGGTCGTTTTCTGAATTTTTATCCTCAGCCTGTTAATAACTCCGGGCATAG
>JBFLYZ010000049.1:0-28996 GCA_040756415.1 Bacteroidota bacterium | reverse complement strand
GGAGAAAGACCCCGGTGCCCGGGCTGAGGGACTTTTAACCAGCCGGGTGTTAGGAAACAGGGCGGCAGGGGCAACATTTGGAAGGGCAACTCGTATAAGCAGCGTTAATCGGGATGATAAATGCCCATATATTCAAAAAAGATTTTTATTTTTGTTTTAACTAAACTGTAGACGACCATGGCAAGACTTCAATTTGGACCAGCAAAGAAGTTCCTGTATAACTGTCAGTACCTCAAAGGGAAGGAGATCGATGTGAAGCGCAGGGATGGTTCTGTCATCCGTGGTACGGTGATCGGCTTTGGCGCCTGCGGCAGTCCCAGGACGGCCATAGACCTATGGGCCAAGGTGCAGGATAACAAGACCGGCCAGATCATTCAGGTGGACCTGATGTCTCTTTACAGAAGCGTTCCGCGCGGAAAGGAAGAGAAGGCGGTCAAGGCTCCCGTGAACGGGGCTATAGCTGAGGAAAGTCTCGTAAGCGAGAATGCCCATCTAAGCAGCCAGCAGGCTGAGTAATTGCTGATCTTCGGGGAATGATGGGTTTTCAGGCGCTCAACGCCTCTATTTCCTTATTGACCTTTTTCACCAGGCCCTGCAGTACCTTTCCGGGCCCCACTTCGGTAAACGAGCTGGCTCCGTCAGCGATCATTTGCATGACCGTTTGAGTCCACCGCACTGGCGCGGTCAACTGGGCTATCAGGTTCTTTTTGATCTCTTCGGGATCGGATACAGCGCGGGCGGTTACGTTCTGGTAAACCGGGCACAGGGGAGCCGAAAAGCGGGTAGAGCTGATAGCGGCTTCTAACTCCAGCCTGGCGGGTTCCATGAGCGGGGAGTGAAAAGCGCCACCAACCGGCAGCACCAGCGCGCGCTTGGCGCCAGCAGCCTTCATTTTTTCACAGGCTATGTTCACTCCGTTCACCGTACCGGAAATGACCAACTGGCCCGGGCAATTATAATTGGCGGCCACCACCACTTCGCCAGCCTGCGATACTTCCGCGCAGATATCCTCTACCACTTTATCATCGAGGTTCAGAATGGCAGCCATGGTGGAGGGTCTTGCCTCGCAGGCCTTTTGCATGGCCTGCGCGCGCTTGGAAACCAGTATAAGCGCGTCTTCAAAAGCCAGGGTTCGGTTTCCCACCAGGGCGGAGAACTCGCCCAGCGAATGGCCGGCCACCATCTGCGGCCTGAAAGCGTCACCGAGCGTGCGGGCCAGAACCACCGAATGCAGGAAAATGGCGGGCTGAGTGACCCGGGTCTGTTTCAGGTCCTCCTCCGTGCCGCTGAACATGATATCCGTAAGCCGGAAACCCAAAATGGAATTGGCGTTCTCCATCATTTCTTTGGCAACCGGAGAATTTTCGTACAGGTCCTTTGCCATTCCGGGAAACTGGGATCCCTGTCCCGGGAACACGTATGCTTTCATATCAGTGAAGTTTATTGGAAATAAGCGTAATGAACTCCTCGCGTGTTTTGCTGTTCTCCAGGAACTCACCGGTAAAGGCCGAGGTGGTGGTAACCGAGTTCTGCTTCTGTATGCCGCGCATCTGCATGCAGAGGTGTGCCGCTTCAATGACCACGGCCACCCCGAGCGGTTTCAGGGTATCGTGTATGCAGTCCCTGATCTCGTGGGTCATGCGTTCCTGCACCTGCAGCCGCCTGGCAAAAGCGTCCACTACCCGGGCGATCTTGCTCAGCCCCACGATGTATCCGTCAGGAATGTAGGCCACGTGGGCCTTTCCGTAAAACGGAAGCAGGTGATGCTCGCAGAGCGAATAGATCTCGATGTCCTTTACGATCACCATCTGTTTGTATTCGTCCCTGAACATGGCCGAGCGAAGAATCTCGGCCGGGTCGAGGCAGTGGCCGTGAGTGAGGTACTGGAAGGCCTTGGCCGATCGCTGCGGGGTCTTCAGCAGGCCCTCGCGCCCGATATCCTCGCCCACCAGTTTTAAAACGCCTTTCATATGGCCCGATATCTTCTCCGTTATCTCCGGATCGTACTCGTCTACTTTTTTATAACTGCCCATGCGGTTTTGGTATTAAGAACTGAACGGAAGCTCTAGGTGTTGCCAAAATACTCGACATAATTGTTCTCTGTTTCTATCACTTTAATGCAATAAAGCGTGCAGCCCAACTGACGGATGGAAGGCTCCAGCTCGTTCCAGATGGCGATGGCCAGGTTCTCGCACGAAGCGATTTTCCCTTTCATGAAGTCCACATCGAGGTTCATATTGCGGTGATCCAGCTTGTCGGTGACGCGGGCCCGGATGATATCGCTCAGGTCCTTCAGGTTCACAAAATAGCCCAGCGCATCATCCACTTTTCCTTTCACGGTAACAAAAAGCTCGTAGTTATGCCCGTGCCAGTTGGGGTTGGCGCATTTGCCAAAAACCTCCAGGTTCTTTTCAAGGCTCCAGTCCTCGCGGTACAGCCTGTGCGCTGCATTGAAACGCTCCCGCCTGGTGAGATAGATCATGGGGCAAATATACTACGAATATCCGTTTGCCGGGCGGGCCGTACAGGCTGGGTAGTGTATCAGTTTGCCTTTTTTCTCCGTTTAACTCCGTGGCTCTCTGTGTTCTCCGTGGTTAAATTTTTCAAACTGATACACTACCACAGGCTGATTGCGTATCTTCGTGATGTCTTTCGACACGAGATGAAGATCCTTGTTGTATCCGCTACCGAAGCCGAGATCGCTCCCCTGTTGCAGGCCATCGGCATAAAGAACTACGTAGGCGATCACCTGCGTATCTGCAAGCGCGGCCGGCTGGATGTGGATGTGCTGATCACGGGCGTGGGTATGACCGCCACCGCCTTCCGTATGGGCAAGGCCCTGCAGGGCAAGTATGATCTTGCTTTCAACTTCGGGCTGGCGGGTAGTTTCAATCCAGATATCCCCCCCGGGGGCCTGGTCAATATCGTGCAGGATCATTTTTCGGAGCTGGGGGCTGAGGATGGCGATGCCTTTCTGCCGCTCGACCGGATGGGCCTGGGAGGCGCAGGCGAGGTTATGAACACAACGGAGATAAGCAATAAAGTGCTGGAGCTTATCCCGAAGGTTTGCGGCATTACGGTCAATACCGTTCACGGACGGGAGGAAAGCATAAAAAAGGTGGAGGCCCGGCTGCACCCTAACGTGGAAAGCATGGAGGGGGCCGCCTTTCTTTATTGCTGCATGCAGGAAAAGCTGCCCTGCGCCCAGGTGCGTGCGGTATCGAACCTGGTGGAAAGGCGGAACAGGGAAAAATGGAACATCCCGCTGGCTGTCGCGAACCTGAATGAAAAAGCATTGGAACTGCTAGACGTGTTTTGATATGAATGAAAAAGAAGAAAAGATCAGCTACCTGCCTTTCGTGGTGACCAGTATCTGCTGCGTGCCGCTGTTCGCCTTTTCGGATGCGGTGCTGATGGGCCTGCTTCCCTATAGCGACAACTATTATTACCTGCCCATACTCAACCTTTTCTTTATGGCGGCACTGATACGGTTCTCGCTGCAGCTCGAGTTCGAGCTGCCCGCCATACTCACGCTGGCGCTGATCGTGCTCCTGTTCTCGCCAACGGCCTTTATCCTGCTGGTGGCCCTGTTCGGCAACTACGACCCGCGTATCCTCATCGAATTCTCATCCTCCCTGGCATGAGCGCGAAAAAGCTCACCTTGGGGTTCTCGCCCTGCCCGAACGACTGTTTTATATTCGATGCCCTGGTGCATGGGCGGATCGATACCGAGGGGCTTGAGTTCGACCTGGTGATGGAGGATGTGGAGGCGCTGAACAGGAAAGCGTTCGATGAGAAGATCGATATTACGAAGTTGTCGTACCACGCTTTCGCGCACCTTACCGGAACGTATATCCTGCTCGATGCGGGATCGGCACTGGGTTTCGGAGTAGGCCCTTTGCTGATCGCCTCGCGCGAATATGCTTTGGCTGACGTGCCTACGCTTAGGGTAGCCATCCCCGGCAGGATGACCACGGCCAATTTCCTTTTTTCACTGGCCTTCCCCGGGGCGAAGAACAAAACGGAGCTGCTGTTCTCCGACATCGAGGGTGCCGTACTTGAAGGAAAAGCGGATGCGGGTGTGATCATTCACGAGAACAGGTTCACGTACCAGGAGAAAGGGCTGAAAAAGCTACTCGACCTGGGGGAGTGGTGGGAGCGGGAAACGGGTACGGCCATTCCCCTGGGCGGCATTGCGATGAAGCGAAGCTTTCCGGCCGGATTGCAGCAGCGCGTAAGCCGGATCATCCGCAGGAGCGTGGAGTACGCATTTGCTCACCCCAAAGCTTCGTATAACTTTGTGAAGGCAAACGCGCAGGAGATGGACGAAGAGGTCATGTACCGCCACATCGGGTTGTATGTAAATGAATTTTCGGCCGACCTGGGCCCGGAGGGCAAAAAGGCCGTGCGCCTCCTGCTGCAGAAAGCACAAGAGGCGAACCTGGTTGAGCATATGAACAACACTATATTTCTGGATCAATGATCGTAGTTACGGGAGCGGCAGGTTTTATCGGCAGCTGCCTGGTCGGCCGCCTGAACAGCGAAGGGTATACCAACCTGATCATCGTAGATGATTTCAGCTCGGAAGAAAAGAACAGGAATCTGCTGGGCAAGACCTTTATACAATCGGTCGAACGCAAGGATTTCCTGGGCTGGTTCGATGCCAACCACAATATAGTCGATTTCGTTTTTCACATAGGCGCGCGTACGGACACTACGGAGTTCGACCGCAATATATTCGATGAGCTAAATCTTAATTACACCAAGCGGATATGGGAGCTCTGCACGCAATATCTCATACCGCTTGTCTATGCTTCTTCGGCCGCCACCTATGGCCTGGGAGAGCACGGGTATTCTGACTCGCACCACCTGGTGGAAAAACTAAAGCCGCTCAACCCGTACGGGGAATCGAAGAACGATTTTGACAAATGGGCGCTCGCCCAAAGCAAGCAGCCCCCGTTCTGGGCCGGGCTGAAGTTCTTCAACGTGTACGGCCCTAACGAATACCATAAGGGCAGAATGGCCTCCGTGATCTTCCACGCCTACAACCAGATAAAGCAGTCGGGGAAAGTGAAGCTGTTCCGCTCGCACCATCCTGACTATAAAGATGGGGAGCAGTTGCGTGATTTCATTTACGTGAAGGATGTGGTCGATGTATGCCTGTTCCATATGCTGAAAAGGAAAGGCTCCGGCCTGTATAACCTGGGCACCGGCCAGGCCCGCACCTTTCTCGATCTGGCCAGCAACACGTTCAGGGCCATGGATAAGGAGCCGGTGATCGAGTTCATCGATACCCCGGCCGATATACGCGATAAATACCAGTATTTTACCGAGGCCGATATGAGCAAGTTCCGCTCCCTGGGATATTACAGGCCTTTTTTCACGCTCGAGGAAGGCATCCGCGATTACGTGCGGAACTACCTCGTCCAGCACAGGTATTACTAGCCTTTTCTCCGGTCGCGGATGTTCAGGGCCAGGCTTACCGCCAGGCTGGCGAAATATACGCCCGCGGTGGCCGTTTCAACCAGCTCTAGCGAAAGGTCGGCCCCGGTCAGCTTCAGTATGAGAAAATGAACATAGGAGTTGGTCTGATCGGCATATCCCAGCTCTTTCCGCACGTCCCAATGCCAGTCGGTGCAGTAGCAGTAGCCCCAGCCTTTCCATATTCCGATAATGAACCACGAAAACCCCGTCAGGCAAAGGGTCAGCAAGTTCCATTTTCTGGTTGCTTTGAACGCCCAGCCTGTTATATTGAACAGGATAAGCAGTGTATGAAAAACGAAAAAGAAGTAATTGAGGAACTGGAGCATTTTACCTGTTTTTCTGACGGAGTTTTTCAGTCATGCTCAAACACGTATTCCGATGACCAGGATATCGTCTACCTGGACCGTGCCGCCTCTCCATTCTTCGGCCGCGCGGTTGAGTATGCGCCATTGTTCCGGCATGGGCTTTTCGTGTATGGAGAGCAGCAGATCCTTGAACCTTTTGCTCATGAACTTCTTGCCGTGCGGCCCTCCGAACTGGTCTGCAAAGCCGTCTGAGCTCAGGTAAAAGCAGTCGCCATTCTTATAGTCGATCACATGATTGGTAAATGTGCGTTTCGCCTCCATTTGCAGTCCCCCGATCGAAAACTTATCGGCCCTGATCTCTTCCAGCTTTCCATCGCGTATCATCCACAGCGGGCGTTGGGCTCCCGCGTAATGGACTTGCTTGCCTCCGAAGTCAAAGGCGAGCAGGGCAATGTCCATCCCGTCCTTCGATCCCGTTCGTTCCGAATCCTGCTTCAGCGTTTTCCGTATCCCCTCATGCAGGTGATCGAGTATCTGCCCGGGGATCGTTATGTTCTTTTCCTTGATGATCTGCGTAAGCAGGTTACTGCCGATCAGGCTCATGAAGGCCCCCGGCACCCCGTGCCCCGTGCAATCCGCGCAGGCCACAATGTGGTAGGGAGCGGACTCTTCGTAAAAATAAAAGTCACCGCTCACGATATCTTTGGGTTTGTACAGTGCGAACGAATCGGTAAACACCTTTTGCACCACTTCCGAAGAAGGGCGGATGGCGTTCTGTATCCTGCGCGCGTAATTGATGGAGTCGGTGATGTCCTTGTTCTTTTCCTCGATGATCTTTTTCTGCTCCACGATCTCGGCCGTTCGCTCCTGCACCTGGGTCTCCAGCACTTCTTTCTGGGATTCCAGTATCTTCTGTTTTTCTTTTTCCTGCTCGATGGTCTTCGCGGAAAGGCGCTCCACCTCCTCCAGCTTGACCTGCAGGTTGTTGCTCGTCCGGGCAAAATCGCGCGCCAGGTAAACGGTCATGGACAAGGGGATGCTGATGATGCTCAGTATGACCAGAAAAAAGAAGATCATACCAGCGGTAGTGGAGGTGCTGAGCGACACGTGGCCGGAGAGCATAGATATGACCATCATGACCATAAAGGCCATGAATGTCACTACGCCCGTGCCGATGATCCGAGCGCCTTCCCGTTTCTTCCTGAGCGAAACGACCACCACCCTGATCAGCTCTATGGCAATGATAAAATAAATGGAAAAGACCAGCATGCCCGCCTGCTCCAGCCCGGAATAGAGCAGGGTAAGGGCCACCGCAGCGGCTGCGGCCGTAATCCTGAACATGAGCGGAAACCGCTTGTAAAAGATCGAATAGATGAGCGCCAGCAGCGAAAGAAAGGAAAGCATGAGCACAATGCCGTTGATGCTCTCGATGGTCTCGTTCTGGCTCGTACTGGAATTATAGGAAGCGATAAATGTTGTGAACAGTACATAGCCGATCCCAGCGGCAAAAATGCTGTAGTACAGGTTGGATATATTTTTCCTGTAAAAGATGTAGAGGAGAAAGTGCAGGATGGCCAGAGCCGTGAAAAACGTGAAAAGAAAGGTAAAGATCACTGCGGTGGCCATGCTTTGCTCGAGTACTTCATCGATGCTGTGCCTGAGCGGGAACAGCCTCATGACGAATCCCGCGTTGGGCGTGCTGGAGTCGTCATAATGCAGGCCCAGGTCGGTGTTCGAATAACGCACGGCCAGCACGTGGCTGCCTCCTTTCGGGAATACGATAGGATAGGGCACGCCCTGCGGGTTGTATTTGTACTCCTTTAGCCTGTCGCTGCTCACCGTTCCGAAAATATATATCAGCCGGCCGTCAAGGTAGATCTCAGAAGCCCCATGCTGGTTAAGGCTCAGCGCCAGCGGCACACCGGCCAAAGAGGGGTTAACATGAACATGAAGCCTGAACCAGCCGATGCCATGAAAGGAGGTTTTGTTCTCGCGGTCCGTTACGATCCGCGTGCCGATGCTTTCCCATGCGCTGTCGTCAAACCCGGGCCGCATCCAGGCCGTATCGTCACCGGCATGGAATTTCCATTTCTGATCGAGTACGATACCATTGGGTGTGATGGAATCGATCCGGAAAACTGCGCTTTCGTTCGCGAAAAGAAAGGCGGAGAGAAGACAGGTAATTATGGAAACGAAAAGCCGTTTCATAGCAACCAAAGATAACCTTCTTTCTTTATGCCTTGCGGGGTATCAGGACCGCAGGTATTCCTGCCCCATATACACGAGGGCACCGGCAATATAGCCCAGCAGGGCCAGGAGTGAGATGCGTTTGAGATACCAGAAGAAATCGATCTTTTCCATACCCATTACCGCCACCCCGGCCGCGGAGCCGATGATCAGGATGCTGCCTCCCGTTCCCGCGCAATAGGCCAGGAACTCCCAGAAGTAATGGTCCATGGGAAAGCTGTACATGCCCATGGCGGCTGCCACCAGCGGCACATTATCCACAATGGCGGAAAGTACGCCTATGGACATGACGATCACGCTCTGGTTGCCTATGTTCGTATCCATAAAAGTGGCCAGGTCGGTCAGGTGGCCGGCCGTTTCAAGGGCGGTAATGGCAGAGAGTATGCCCAGGAAGAACAATACGCTGGGCATATCAATCTTGCGCAGGGCGTACACTACAGAAAGACTATGCTTGTCTTCCTCGTCCTTCTGGTTGTGGATGAGCTCCGAAACGATCCACAGTACACCGAGCCCGAACAGTATGCCCATATAGGGAGGCAGGTGAGTAATGGTCTTGAACACCGGCACGAAAATGAGCGCGCCCAGTCCGGTGAAAAAAATGATATTGCGCTGGGCCGGGGTGGAGGAGATCCTCCTTTCCGCTTCGCTGAGCTCGGGCTTCTGTATAGCACCTTTTAAAGCGAATGAAAGCACGGCAAGGGGCACCAGGATGCATACCAGGCTGGGAATTATCAGCTTACCCATGATGCTCAGTGACGAGATCTGGCCTCCTATCCACAGCATGGTGGTGGTCACATCACCGATCGGGCTCCAGGCTCCACCGGCATTGGCCGCTATGACCACCATACCGGCAAAGAACAGGCGGTCGTTCTTGTCAGCGATCAGCTTGCGCAGAAGGGATACCATCACAATGGCAGTGGTCAGGTTATCGAGTACCGCAGAAAGGAAGAAGGCGAGCAGGCTCACGATCCATAGCAGCCTGACCTTGTTTAAGGTGTTGATGCGGCTGGTGACCACTTCAAAACCGTCATGCGCGTCTATCAGCTCTACAATGGTCATGGCACCCATAAGAAAGAACAGGATCTCGGAAATGGATGCGAGATGATGGCTGAGCGATTCGGAAATGTGATGTGCTTCCTGTTCGGTCCCAGCGCTCAGGATATAAACTGTCCAGCAAAGTACGCCCGTTAATATGGCTATGGCCGCTTTGTTGATCTTGAACGAATGCTCCAGGGTTATGGCAAAATAACCTATGATGAAGATAATGATCAGAAGATAGTACATATGCCGGACAGATGCGGGGTAAATATACTTATTTCATAAAAGATAGTTTTGAGGAAGTCAAAACTTAATTATATTTGAATGATCTAAACCTAAAATCATAGCGCATTATGAGCAATAAAGAAGCATGGGGCTCGCGGGTGGGATTGATCCTGGCAATGGCCGGTAATGCTGTGGGTCTCGGAAATTTTCTTCGTTTTCCGGCCCAGGCCATTCAAAACGGAGGCGGGGCGTTCATTATTCCTTACCTGGTGTGTTTTGTTCTGATGGGTCTTCCGCTTCTTTTCGTGGAATGGGGAATGGGCCGCTATGGAGGCAGCCTGGGCCAGCACAGCACTCCTTTTATATTCGGTGCGATGGACAAGCGTAAGTTTTGGAAATATATAGGCGTATTCGGCATATTTACCAACCTGGCCGTAGCCGCGTATTATTGCTACCTGGAATCCTGGACCCTTTCCTGGGCCTACCATTCGGTGGTCGGGGATTTTATGGGCAAATCGCAGGAGGAAGTAACCGGTATGTTCACTTCCTATATCGGGCTGGGAACCTCTGAGCCCATTGTTTTCTGGATCATTTGTCTTTTGCTCAATACATGGATCCTTTCGCGCGGCTTAAGCGGTGGGGTGGAAATAGCAGCTAAGGTGGGTATGCCGCTGCTTATCCTGTTTGGGATCATCCTGGCCTTCCAGGGTGTGACCCTGAAAGCAGGCGAGCATGGGGCGGTGAATGACGGAACGGTAGGACTCAGTTATCTGTGGACGCCCAATTTCGATACGATATGGGATGGCAAGGTATGGCTGGCGGCTGCCGGGCAGATCTTCTTTACCCTTTCGCTCGGCATGGGCAGCATTCATTGCTATGCCTCTTACGTTAAAAAGAAGGACGATATCGCGCTCAACGCCATGAGCGCGGGATGGATGAACGAGTTCGTGGAGGTGGTGCTTGGTTCGGCCATTATCATCCCCATAGCCGTAGGCTACCTCGGCATCGATAAGATAGTGGAAATGACATCGGGCGGAAGCGGGTTCAGCATCGGCTTCATGACCCTTCCTTACCTCTTTACGCAATGGGGCGATGTGCTCTCCGCCATATGCGGCCTGATGTGGTTCGGATTGCTGTTCTTTGCCGGGATCACCTCTTCGCTGGCCATGGGTACGCCCGTTATGGGATTCCTGCAGGACAACTTCGGGTGGAAACGCCAGCCTGCCGCCTGGGCCTTTGGCGCCATGGTGCTGCTGCTGGGTATTCCCTGCGTGCTTGACCAGGGGGCATTCAACGAGTTCGATTACTGGGCTGGAACAGTGGCATTGGTCATTTTTGCGCTTGCCGAGATCATCCTTTTCGCCTGGGTGTTCGGCATGACCAAAGGCTGGAAGGAAATTACAGATGGTGCGGATATTAAAGTCCCTATCATCTTTAAGTATATTATTACGTACGTCACCCCGCTTTTCCTCATCATAGTTTTCGCGGGAAGCCTGGAGTCGATATGGGCGAACCTGACAAGAGAGACCAGCCTGTACGAGAATATTGCCCGCGCGCTGCTGGTGGCGACCTTTGCCGCTATCTGCGCGCTGGTATATGTAGCATATAAAAAAGGAGTTAAAGAAGGGAGGTTCAAATGACAAACAGTGCATTGGCCATGTACCTGGCTACCATCATTACTGTAACGATCATTACCTTTTATTTTTTCTGGAGGGTGCTCAGTACCCCGCCCAAAAAGGAACCCGATTCGTACGTAAACAACGATGATGAGCCCAGGTAGATAATCATCTGCTGGCGATGAAGCAATTCATCAGGGACTATTTTATCTTCAATCGCAGGGAGCGGAAGGGGGTCATTTTCCTGTTGTGCATCATTTTGCTTCTCATCGGATACCTGGGCTTCTCCACTCATTTTTTCACTCCTGAAAAACGGGATTTCTCTGAGATCGACCGGATCGCGGCATCCTTTGATCAGCACCGTGGGCAAGACACGGCCGATACGGTTCACCCGTACGATCGCCCGGATTACAGACCGCCCCTGGCCACGGGCAAAAGCGGCCCGCAGCGTTTTCTGTTCGATCCCAACCTGCTGGATGACGCGGGCTGGAAAGCGCTGGGCCTTTCAGGCGGGCAGCTTGCCGTGATACGCAACTACCAGAAGAAAGGAGGGCGTTTCAGGAAAAAGGAAGACCTGAAAAAGATCTACGTCATATCCGAATCCCTGTATGTTTCGCTCGAGCCGTATATCAGCATCCCGGCCGATACGGCAGCCACCGGCCTCAGCGTAAAAAATGTTCCTGCAGCGATCGAGCTGAATGCGGCCGATTCGGCAGCGCTGGTGAAGCTGAAAGGGATAGGGCCCGTGATCTCGAGGGGGATAATCAGATACCGCAGCATGCTGGGCGGGTATGTTTCAAAGGAGCAGTTGCGGGAAGTGTATGGAATGAAGGAGGAGACCTACGAATCGCTGAAGGATAACTTTACGCTTGACCTCAGCCTGGTAAAAAAACTGAACATCAATACCGCAACGCTTGACGAACTGAAAAAACACCCCTATATCAAGCATAACCTGGCCAACCTCATCGTGAACTACCGCCAGCTTCACGGCAGCTACGGCTCGGTTGAGGATATGCGCAAGCTGGATTTGGTGAATGAGGAACTTTACGTTAAACTTGCGCCTTATCTGAGCGTAGAATGACTCTCGAAGAAAGAATACGGTCGACCATACGTGACGTGCCTGATTTTCCCAGGCCGGGCATCCTGTTCAGGGATATTACTCCACTGCTGCACGATCAGAAGCTCTGTACGGCAATTACGGACGAGTTCCTGGCCCGTTTGTCAGGCGAGCGGATCGATGCGATTGTAGGCACGGAAAGCCGGGGCTTCCTGTTCGGAATGCTGCTGGCCAACCGTATGAATGTGCCCTTCATCCTGCTCCGCAAATCAGGCAAGCTGCCGTATAAGACCCATGGTTACGAGTATGAGCTCGAATACGGGAAGGCCAGGGTAGAGATCCACATAGATTCGCTCAGGGCGGGGTGGAACGTGCTGGTGCACGATGACCTGCTGGCCACGGGAGGCACGGCCGAGGCATCGGCCAACCTGGTGCTGATGCAAAAGGCGCGCGTGGCCGGCTATGCCTTTCTGGTGGAGCTGGCTTTCCTCAACGGCCGGGAAAAACTGAAAAAATATTCGGAAAAAATCATTAGTTTAGTGACGTATTAATAAGCCTTTTAGATGAGCGAGACCATGACTGAACAGCAAACCCTGAGCTTTGCATTGAGCGAGAACCAGCGCATGATAGCGGATATGATCCGCAAGTTCGGGGAAGAGCACATCCGCCCGAAAATGATGGAATGGGACGAGTCGCAGGAATTTCCCGTGGAGGTATTCAAAAAACTGGGCGAGCTGGGTCTCATGGGCGTGCTGGTCCCCTCCCAATACGGGGGCAGCGGTTTCGGCTATTTCGAGTATGTGACGGTTATCTCCGAGATCGGCCGTATATGCGGCTCTATAGGGCTTTCCGTAGCCGCGCATAATTCGCTTTGCACCGGTCATATCCTTTATTTCGGTAACGAAGAGCAGAAAAAGAAGTACCTGCCCAGGCTGGCTACGGCCGAGTGGATAGGCGCCTGGGGCCTGACCGAGGTGGGAACCGGTTCAGACGCTGGGGGAATGAATACCACGGCAGTGAAGGACGGGGATCATTACGTGATCAACGGCTCCAAGAACTTCATTACTCACGGCAAATCGGGCGATGTGGCCGTAGTGGTGGTGCGTACGGGCGAAAAGGGCGACAGCCACGGCATGACGGCCTTCATCATCGAAAAGGGAACGAAGGGCTTCTCAGCCGGCAGGAAGGAGAACAAGCTGGGCATGCGCGCCTCGGAGACCACGGAGCTGATCTTTGACAACTGCAGGGTGCATAAATCGCAGATGCTGGGTAAAGAGGGCGAAGGTTTTATCCAGGCCATGAAAGTGCTGGACGGAGGCCGCATATCCATCGCCTCGCTGGCCCTCGGCATAGCAAAAGGCGCCTTTGACGCTTCTGTCAAATACGCCAAAGAACGCCAGCAGTTCGGCAAGCCTATTGGCGAATTCCAGGGCATTGCGTTCAAGCTGGCCGATATGGCTACCAAGATCGAAGCGGCAGAACTGCTCACCTTCCAGGCGGCCGATCTGAAGAACAGGGGAGAGAAGGTGACCAAGCAAAGCGCTTTTGCCAAATATTACGCATCCGAGATAGCGGTGCAGGTATCGACCGATGCGGTGCAGATATTTGGCGGTTACGGCTACACCAAGGACTTCCCGGTGGAGAAATATTACCGCGACAGCAAGCTGTGCACCATTGGAGAAGGCACTTCGGAAATACAAAAAATGGTCATTGCGAGAGAGATCCTCAGATGACCAGGATAAACAAGCCGATAAAAATAATAAACGCCACCGTGAGGTGGCGTTCGTATTTAGTTCCTTTCTCTCCTGTTATTTGGGAGTGACCTGGTTGTTGTTGTTGGAATTGTTGTTATTGTTCTGCTTCTGCTTGTTCTGCCCGTTATCTTCGGCAACACCTTCTTCGTTGACCGCTATCTTGTTGGTGCTTCCGTCATTTTTGGGATCGGCCACAAAATTGCCCTGGTTGTTGTTCGTGCTGGAATTGGGTTTTGTTTCCTTGATCAGCTTCTTAACGTCATCTTTTTTGGTGTTGGGATCCCCTTCTTCGTTAACGGCTATGTTATCCGTCTTGAGGGTATCGCTGGTATCACCCTGGTTCTTCACCACCTTCTTTTTGGTCTTTGAAGTATCCTGGCCGTCATCGTCATTGTTCACTACGGCATCTTTCACCTCTTCTTTGACCTCGTTCTTTACATCCTTCTTCACCTCTTCCTTCTTCTCCTTCACTTTGTTCTTGGTGCCATTAATGAATGCGTCCTTTACGCTCTGGGCCGAAGAAAAACCGGCCGTAAATGCCAGGAACAGGGTAAGGGATATGAGGCGCCTGATGTTCATGCTTACTTAGGGGTAACGCCCGTATTGTTCTTTTTGGTGTTGCCCGTATTGGTGTTCTTGTTCGTAGTAGTGTTCTTGGTATTGGGCGTTGTAGTGGTCGTATTGGTGTTGCTTTCCGATACGCCCTGCTCGTTCACGGCTATCTTTTCAGAGGTCTGAGTACCCGTAGTGCCTGTGGTACCCGTATTTTTGTTATCGGTTGTGGTCTGAGCATCGGTGCCGGTTGTCTGCTGGCCGTCAGAGGTGGTGGTTGTGCTGGGATTGCTGTTCTGCGGTGCGCGCTCTACCTTTTTGGTAGTAGGCTTAACCTGCGGGGCGGTTTGAGCCGCAGAATAGAAGAAAATACCCAAACAAAAGGCCGTAAGTGCTAGGAGCTTTTTCATGGTTGTGATTTTTTTGTTAAACCCTGAAACTTAAGCAAAAGTAATGCCAAATAAGCACATGGACAAATGTAATCCCGGTTTTTTATCAACGCAATGCGGAAAGCGCGAAACCTTACCCGGGCGGCCCCTGGCCCGGAAGGAAGGTGGAGGATAAGGAAAAAAAACGTAGTTTTATGTGTAATTAGCCATGTCTGACCGCGTACAATTGATAGACGGCATTATCTGCCAGGAGGCCTGTCCCGGGGGTATTACGGTGGAAAGCCTTCAGGAAGATCTGCTGAAATTGCTGGATATACAGGCCGAGCTGCAGAAACGCAAGGCTCCCGTTTGCCTGTTGTATAATGCCGCAAATGCCCGCAGGGCCGATTCGGGAGCACGCGCGCAGGCAGTGTATAATCTCAGCAGGCTCAACTACCAGCGTATCGCGGTTTTTGGCATCAGGTCGGTATACCTGAGGCAAATGGCCAGGTTCGTGATATTGGGCATGGGTAAGCAGCGCAAGATCAGAATATTCTCATCAAAGGAAAAGGCTGAAAAATGGCTGAGGGAAAAAAGCCGGCCTATTCAATAGGCACGCGCTTGCCGTCCTTGTAAGCCACCACAAATGCCCCTTTGTACCCCAGCTTCAACATAGCTTCTTTATGGCTCTTGGCAGCATCAAGCGATGTGAAAGACCCTGTAAGCACTTTGTATAGCCCATCCTCGGTCTGCATAACGATCACATCGGGGGCATCGCGGAAGATGTTCTTCGACACCTTTTTGCTGAAAGCTCCCAACTGAACGCGGTAAACCATGCCCGGTGATACGACAGGGGGGGTATAACCGTCATCTTTAACGTCCTTGTTGTCTTTATTGTCCTTGTTATCCTTATTATCCTTATTGTCCTTATTGTCCTTATTGTCTTTGTTATCCTTATTGGTAAAAGTATTATTCTTGAGATTGACCTCCGTGAACATATCCCCATCCTGGTAAACTACTTTGGCATTCGGGAAATTGGCCTTCAGCTCATCCAGCCTCTTCTGGGCGGCCGCTATGGTCTGGAATGAGCCCGCGGAATACACGGTGGATGAATCCTTCAGGGTAGTGCTCCGCACATCGCGCACGGCCAATAGCTTATCCATGTCGCCCGAAGGCACACCTGTGGTATACTTGTCGAGATAAACGGTAAACTCGCGCTTCACCAGCTTAACTCCCGTATTAGAGCCGCCCACGGATATCACCCCCAGGTCGATCTTCTGGTTAAACTCGCCCGTGGAGTCGTTATACATGCGCCATTCCAGGGCAATGAGCGAATCGTCAACCGTTACACCGAACTCATCTACGAGGGCGCCCTTGTCTGAATTGGGTTCTTTGTCAAGGTAATCCGGCACCAGGTCCCCATCCATATCGGTAGGGCAGCCGGTGGTATCGACCGTAACGCCAAACGGGGTGCCCTGGCACCTGTCGCGCGGGTCTTTCACTTTGTCGCGGTCGGTGTCCATGGTGTCGAGGGCGTAGAAGTCCACATCCGAAAAATCCACCGTATCGAGCGGGTTAATGCTCTCCGTGGTCTTTGAGAAGTTATAATGAATGGAAAAAGAGGTCATGAGGAACCTGTCGTTGCGGGCGTCACCCACCCGGTTGCCGGTGCTGTTAGCGGTAACACCGTCAATATAGTCGGTCATGGCGAAGTGCATGGAGGCGCCTATCCTGAAGGTCATGTGCCTGTTCATAAGCAGCGACATGCCTGCCCCGGCCGTATAGGTCCAGGAGCGCTCCGGGTATTTGCCAAAGCCGTCCAGGTTCATTTCCCTGATATCCGATTCGTAAGTATAATCCCGTGTGAGATAGATAGCGCTTGGCGCGAAGGGGTCGCTCTCATCCAGGTTGCGTATAGAGCCATCGCTCCAGTAATAGTATTTGTTGCCGTATCGGTCGTAGAGATCGGTCTTGGAAAGGAATTCGAAGGATTCAAAGCCAAGGGTAAGATAAGGCTCGGCAATACGTTTTTCGGGCAGCAGGTGATGGAAATTATAGGACAGGTTCAGGCCGCCCATGCGGATCTGGGTCTCGAAATTCAGGTTCCTGCCGCCCGCGCTGCGTTCGTTGGCGCCCATTTTGCCGAAGAGCACGTAAAAGCGCAGGTTGAGGTAATCGTTCAGGTCTTTTGAAACACTTAGCTCGTAAGCGATACGGCTGGTGTGCGGCAGTACCAGCCTGCGGTTGTTCACCTCGCCCAGGAAAGTGAATACTCCTGTGCCCAGGCCGACAATTGGAGAAAAGGAGGGTGGTTTGGGCTCCGGTGGAGGGGGCGGGATGCTGTCGCCCGAAGAAGTCGTGCTGGCTCCAAGCGAAAAGGAAAGAACACAGACAAGCAGTAACAGGGTGTACTTCTTCAGCATATTACCACAAAGATAAAAAACTCAGTGACTTATACGGGAAAAGGGCCAGCCGGGTTATTATTTACCTGAACCACTGTTGTTTGCTGATCATCAAGGCTTCCTGGACCGTGATCCTTTTTCCCTCATTATAAGCGGTTACAAAGGCGTCATAAACGCCCTTTCCCTTTACGTTTTCGCGGTGGTCGCGCGCTTCCTTGTACTCCCTGAACGAGCCCACGGTATATTTAACCCAACCTTCATGGTTCTCTATCTTGATGCTCTCCGTTATTCCATAGCGCCCCTGGAAATAGGCGCTGCCCACCGTACTGTGCGAGGCGCAGATCTGTACGCGGTAGCTTACGCCCGTGGAGGGCGGAGGCGTGGTGGTTACCGTATTCTCGGGCTGTTTATTGGTATTATCCGGAGGGATGGTGTTATTGGCCGTATTATCGGGCGGATTGGTGGTGGTATTGTCGGGGGGAGTGGTATTGTTCGTGTTGTCCGGGGTGGTGTTCACCAGCGTTTCCTCTTTTTTCACGGTAATGACCGAAGGGGTGAGCGTGATCTTCTTGGGCTCATCGTTCTCCACGTACGAGAACAGCCCCTCGATCTGGTGCTCGCCTGCAGCGCTGCTCTCCAGCCGCACCTTATAGGTTATTGTAAAGCTCTCATCGGCCGGAACATTGTCCCACACGATCTTGGCTTTTTGATCCTGGAAGCTGAACGTGCCGCCTTTTGACTCTCCGGCCGAGGCGATAAAGCCATCGGGCATTACGTCCTGGAAGCGGGCAAAACCTTTCAGGGCGCCCTTGAAAATAGTGACCTCCACGGTAAATTCATCACCCGGCTTGCCTTCCTTCGGGAACTTGCGGCTGGCGGTGACATTCACCGGCTCTGCCGTCTTGTTCGTGTTGTCGGGCGGAGCGGTATTGTCGCCCGTATTATCCGGGGGCGTGGTATTGGTGGTAGTTGTGGTGGTGGTATTGTCGGGAGGTGTAGTGGTTGTCGTGTTGGTGGTGGTCTGGTTATCCAGGTTCTCGGTGGTTACTGAACCCACCTGTATCTCAAGAGGATTCAGCTCTATTGATGATTTCTGGTTGTTGAGCACATAAGAGAACTTGCCCGTTAGCGGTTTGATGCCCTGTACCGTAGCGGCCACGCTTACCTTGTATGACACCTTGAACTCGGGCGAAGACGGCAGGCTGGTCCAGGTAAAGCGTACGATCTGCCCGGAGAATTTGAACTCTGCCCCTCCTGCATCGGCCACCGCGGCTGTCATGCCCTCCGGCAGCTCGCTTTTGATCTGCGCGAATCCCGCCAGCGATCCTTTTTTGACCGTTATTTCCACGGTGAACTCCTCACCGGGATTGACCTTTGCCGGGGCGGTCTGAGTTACGGAGATATCTTCGGCAAAGAATCCCCTGAACAATAAAACGCCCAGCATGTTGAAGAGCAGTAAAAGATACTTGATCATATCGGTACAGTTTTAAATTACAAACCCTGTTGACTGCCGGTGGCTGAGCCTCTGCTTCGCGGAGCGGAGGCGGCACCTGCATGAACAGGGTTTGCTAAGGCAAACTGTACCGTCTTCTACTGCTCGAAGAAGAAGTCTATCAGCTTATGCAGCTTTTCTACCGTGAAATCGTTCGACCCGTCAAAAAATCCGTCAATTGCCGCGTTGATCTCCGCTGACGTGATGATCCCGTCTTTGTTGAGATCCGCAGGCTTGATCTCATCCGGTAGCTTGTTATACCCCGTGGTCCCGGTATTGACTGTTTTCGAGATCTCGGTGTCAATCTTTTCCAATGTTTCGGTGCTGGGATTCTGCTTGACCATTTCCTCGCGTTCCATGGCCAGCGAATCGCGGTTCTTATGCTGTTCCGATATCTTGGCATCGGTAAGGGTCACGCCATCCAGGTCGACCAGGGCATCCTTTTTTGTATTCGGTTCTTTATCCCTGTAGTCGGGCACTCCGTCCCCGTCACTATCCTTGCCGCAGCCCCGCTTGTTCACTTCAACGCCCTTGGGCGTATCGTTGCAGTCGTCCTCGGTATCGATCACGCCATCTCCGTCCGAATCGATGTTATCGATAGAAGTGAAATCCACAGCGCTGTAGCGGTCCTTGTCAGAACGGTCCATCTTGCCGAAGTTCCAGGTCAGCCCTACGTTGCCGTACCAGTACGAATCGTTGCCTCCGTCCTTCACGTTATCGATGTAATCGGTCATGAGCATGTTGTAGGTGGCATTGAGCGATATTTCCACGCTGGGATTTACCTTGAGCTTAAAGCCCAGCCCCATGGGTATGGCAAAGGAAGTATGGGCATAGCTGGATGTGCTGTCGAGCTTGCTTTCGTAGGTATAATCGCGGTGCATATACAGCGCGGTGAAATAATTTCCGGGGCTTTCGGGCAGGTCGCGTATGCTGCCGTCTGTCCAGTAGTTGTACCGGATGCCGTTCTTGTCCTTCAGGTCGCCATAAGGCTCGAACTTCAGGTAGCTGAAGCCCACGAAAATAAAGGGCGCCAGCGGCTCATCCGACCGCATGATGATATCGTTGTCGAAATGAAAGGAAACATTGAGGCCGAACTGCATGATGGGCGACTCAAAGTTGCGGTTGTACAGCGTATCAGGCGAACGCTCTTCCTTCGCCACCTTGCCGTACAGGCCGGTGAGTCCTACACCGATCATCTTCGCGAAACGCTGTTCCACCCTGATGGAATAGCCTGCGCGCATGTTGTTCAGCAGGCTGAGCTGGGTCCGGCTGCCTACATCGCCTTTGAAGAAAAGGGCTCCCGCGCCAAGGGTCACGGAGGGCAGGTTTTTGCCTGTTTGCTCAGAATTTTGCGGCTGGGTGTTGTTTTGCGCCCATGCCGTGCAGCAAGCCGCCAGCATGAATGCGGAAAACAAAAAACCGGTCTTTTTCATTTGACTTAAGTTTAATTGTGTTTTTGAATAGATTAAACACAATAAAATTACGACAAAATTCTGATTGGCAAAAAATGGCTGCCGTAGCAAAGCTATTTCAAATGCAGGGCGGGACCTGGCGGGGCCGGCTTAACTTACAAACACAGACTTGTTAATTGATGCGGTGGCTTTCAGGGCCTTATGGGGCGCTTTGAAAGCCCAGGTAAACCATCACGGCAGGCAGGGTAACCGTGATGAGGGTAACGATCTTATCGGGGTCGAGGCGTTTTTCCTCTATAAGGGTCTCATCGCAATCCACGCAGCTTTCCATGCTCTTTACCTTGCCTTCTTTATCGTAGGTAACCAGCAGGTTCACATATTTGCCCCTGACGGGTTTTCCGTTGGTGGGTTTAAGGAAAAAAGGCACGGTGGCCCTGTTGGTGACCCGGTATTTGTACAATAACACGAACTCGGCCGTGTCGTTCATGGAAACCATGTTGTAGGGAGGGATGCCCAGTATCTGCGAAACCTCTTCTTTGGTCATACCTTGCCGGAGGGTGAGCACTTTTTCAACGGTCGAGTATTTCGGGGCTTTTACGATGCAGGAGCTCAGCCCGATGATGAAAAGCAGAGTTAAAAGCAGCGTCAGGCGCTTCATCGATCAGTTATTAAGCATAACGGGCATAACGAGCATCAGCAGGTCCTCGTCCTTGTTATCGCTTGCGGCCGGCTTCAGTATGCCCGCCCGGTTCGGAGCGCTCATTTCAACGCTTACGTCTTCCGAGTCCACGTTGGCCAGCATCTCTACGAGGAAGCGGGAATTGAACCCGATCTCCATATCATCGCCCACGTACTGGCAGGTAAGCCGCTCGGCAGCCTCGTTGCTGTAATCCAGGTCTTCAGCGCTTACGTTCAGCTCGCTACCCGCTATCTTCAGGCGTACCTGGTGAGTAGTCTTATTCGAGAAAATGCTCACGCGCTTGAGCGAGCTCAGGAAAGAGCTGCGGCTGATGGTGAGATTGTTCGGATTCTCTTTGGGAATGACGGCCTCGTAGTTGGGATACTTGCCATCGATGAGGCGGCAGATGAGACTGATGTTATCGAACGAAAAGAAGGCGTTGGTGTTATTGTACTCCACCTTAACCTTGTTGTCGGAAGAGCCGAGCAGGTTCTTGAGCAGGTTCAGCGGTTTTTTGGGAACGATGAAAGTAGCATTGAACTTGGCTTTGCTGTCCTTGCGCTTGTACCGCACCAGCTTATGCGCGTCAGTGGCCACGAAGGTGATCCCATCCGTGCCCAGTTGAAAATAGACCCCGCTCATCACCGGGCGCAGCTCATCGTTGCCGGCCGCGAAGATGGTCTTGTTGATGGCCGATGCCAGCGCGTCAGCGCTCAGCTCGAAGGTAGAGGGAGATTCGATGCCCGGGATCTTGGGAAAGTCCTCACCGCTGTGCCCGGTGAGCTTGTATTTCCCGTAATCGGAAACGATCTCGATGCTGTTCTTCTTGGTGTCGATGGAAAAGGTGAGGGGCTGCTCGGAAAAGGTCTTCAGCGTATCCATCAGGAGCTTGGCCGGGATGCAGATGGAGCCGGTCTCCTTCGATTCGACCTGCAGCCGGGCGCTCATGGTCGTTTCCAGGTCGGAGGCGGTAACGGTCAGCTCGTTCTTGTTGATCTCAAACAAAAAGTTCTCGAGTATGGGAAGGGCGCTGCTGCTCATCAGCACCCCGCTCAGGTTCTGCAGTTGTTTCAGGAGAGAAGAACTCGATACAATGAATTTCATTTTGCGCTTGTTTTTCCGGTTATAAACAAAAATCCTCCCGCTTAGCTGCGGGAGGACAAATATAATTTTTTACGCAAGCGCGTTATTAGTTAGTTATGAGCTACTTTTTAACACTTACGGGGGCTTTCATGTGCTTGCGTTTGAAGAAACGGTGAATGGGCACAAAGGTTTTACCGAAGACGTAATACTGGATGGCAACGATCTCTTTTTCATTCCCGTTCACCACTGCCCACATGCGGTCGACATCGTACTTCAGCGGCAGGCCCTGCCGGTCGGTCATATCGGGGCTTTTGGGCGTTTTCAGGTAGCAGCGCAGGGTTCGGATGGCGTTTTTTGCATCCGTTACGCTGATGGTCACTACCCAGTTGCTGAGCAGGAGGCTGTCGCGCGTGCGTTCCGGAATATTGTCAATGCCTTCATAATCCAGGCGATAGTAGTATGAAACATACTGGCGCACCTCAGCGGTGTCGAAATCGGCTATCCTGTTTCCTTTGGCGTCAAGCAGCTCGAATGTGTTATCGCCCAGCGAGTTGATGACAAAAGAGGAGTCCTGCGAATTATAGTAGTCCACTTTGATGGATTTCAGGTCGGCATATTTATAGCGGAACACTTCCCGGTCGCGCCATTCCTGCTCGCCCAGGAAAAAGCGGGGCGACAGGTAGCCCTGGAAGCCCGGGATGTGGACCACAAAAGGCATATCCGCGTTCTCGCCCGTTTCCGGGTCGACCATGAGCATGTAGTTGCCTTCCATGTCCTGGGTCTCGGTGCCCATATAGTAGGCTTTGATCAGCTTATCGCCCGAGTAGATGGATATTTTCTTGGCTCCCGTGGCCAGGTCCTTTACGATGGTGTTTTGGGCACGTTTCGGGGCCGGGTTGCGCACCTTCAGCGCGCGTACGGTCGATAGCAGCAGGTTGATCCCGTCAGGGCGCGCATTGTATTTTCCATTCACGATCCACCGGTCACCTGCCCGCTCGAGCGTTACCTCCTTTCCCGCCTTGTCCTTCATGTGTATTTTCGTGATGGAGGCCGTATCCTCCACGGCAAAATCCTTTTGTTCCCCGCTGATCGTTCCGCTCTTTTCCTGGAACACGATCCACAGCGAGATACCGGTAAGGAGCAATAGCACGATGACCGCTATCCTGTTTTTTTTCATGACATGAATTTTACGAAGCGTATTTCTTTTTTCTTCTCCATGCGGCCAGTACCCCAAAGAGCACGACCAGGCTGATGGGCCCGGCTGTGTTCAGCAGTTGCCACTTTACCTTTTCCGCTTCCACCCTTTTGGCATCGAGCATGCGCCTGTCTACCTTGCGCGAGCGCACAGCCAGCAGCCCACCGTCACCGCAGAGGTAGTTCATGGCGTTGAGCAAAAAAGTCTTGTTGCCGAACATCTGCCCGCTGAACATATCGAACCCGCAGGGAAAAGGCTCTTTGGTGGAAGGGTTGAGGTAGTTGAACGCTACGTCCCCGTCAGCAATAACGATCATTTTGGTATCCACGCTTTTATCCCTGAAATCCACTTTCAGCGAATCGAAGGCCGGCTGGTACCTGAAATTGGAGGCGAACTCGCCTTCCAGGAGCACGGCCACCGGCAGGTACTTGTATTTGAACAGCTTCTGGGTGAGGGGCACGCTCACGATACGCAGGTCAACGCGGGCGGGAGCCGGAACGGAATTGGCGTATTGCGAGGTGCTGAGCAGCACCGTTTTCTTCACCCTGCTTTCGCTGCCCACCGTATCGATGCTGTTGCCGAACATCAGCCGTACCGAATAGATGTTCTTCGAGATGGGGTGGGTGTTGACCGAATCGCCTGCCAGCGGATAGAAAATAAAGGGGAAAGGTTTTTTCTGCCCGCCAACGGGGAGCATAAGCGGGGCACAGTCGAAATCCTGCACCAGGTCAGCATTCACGCGTATGCCGTATTTGAAAAAGAGGTCGTCAAGCCGCAGCTTTTGCTCGAGCCCGTAGGTCATCACGGAGCGGGCCAGGCTGTCACCGCTCACGTTCACCTTGTCGATCATCCACAGGGTGCGTCCGCCATGCATGAGGTACTGGTCGAGGATGAACTTCTCGGGCTCAGTGAAGGCCGAATCGGGCTGAGCGATGATGAGCGCCTTGTAGTTCTTCAGGCCTTCGATATCGGCCATATTGCCGGTGAGCGTGTAGAACTGCACTTCGTAATACTCCCTCAGCGCTTCGGTAAAGTCGGCCACGCGTATGCTGTCCAGCTCTCCGTGCCCCTGCAAAAAGGCGATACGGGGCTTCAGCCCGATCTGCAGCTTGCGTATGGCATTGCTGAGCTGATATTCGAGCCCTTCGATGGAATTGTTCAGCACGATCTCGGGCGGGTAGCCGAGCTGATCCTCGTAGAGCTGTAGGGATGTTTCGCGCTGCTTGTAGGTGGCGATCGCGCCCGGCAGCACGAATTTCTGGGAGGTTCCGCCTTTTTCCTGGTCCTGTATCGTATAGGGCGTGATGCCTTTGTCCTGCAGTTGAGCGATCAGGCTCTCCTGCTCTTTCGGGTCTGGGCTCTCCAGGGGATCGATGAACTCGTATTCGAGGTTATTGTTGGAATGTGCCCTGAATTCGTCCAGCATCTCGCGCGTAGCGGCCTTGAGCCGGTCGAAATCGGGGTTAAAGTCCCCTTCCAGGTAAACGCGGAAATAGACGATATCATCGAGGTTTTGCAGCAGCTCGGTGGTCTTTTCGTTCAGCGTGAACTTCTTCTCCGTGGTAAGGTCGAAGCGCATGAAGAAGCGCTGGGAAACGAAATTGAGCAGGAAAATAATAGCGATGATGAGCGCCAGTTGCACCAGGTCCCTTCTTTTATTTCGCTTGCCGGTCACCATTTCCTGCTTTCGAGCATGGTTTTGGTCAATGCAATGAATACCGCGATGAGGCTGATAAAATACAGCATATCGCGGGTGTCGATCACGCCCCGGCTCATGGAGATGTAATGCTCGTTGATGCCCAGCGAGAGCAGGAAGGTATCCATGCTGCCGAAGAGCTGGCTGATCCATTCGAAGCCCATGTAGCAGAACACGCAGAGGAACACGGCAACGATGAAAGCCACCACCTGGTTTTCGGTGAGCGAGGAGGCGAAGATGCCGATGGATACGAAAGCGCCCGCCAGGAAGAGCAGGCCGATGTATGAGCCCCAGGTGCCTCCCGCATCGATGCCGGGCGGCAGGGCCAGTTGCTGCACGGTATAGTAGTAGATGAAGGTGGGTACCAGCGAGAAAATGACCAGCGTGACCCCCGCCAGATATTTGGCCACGATGATCTGCAGGTCGGTAAGCGGGCGCGTGAGCAGCAGCTCGATGGTGCCCGATTTCTTCTCGTCAGAGAACGAGCGCATGGTGATGGCCGGGATCAGGAACAGGAATACCCAGGGCCCGATGGCGAAGAGCGGATCGATGCTGGCGAAACCGTTGGCCAGCACGTTGCTGTCCATTTGCAGCACCCACATGAACAGGCCGAGCAGGAGCAGGAAAACGCAGATGGCGATATAGCCGATCAGCGAGCTTAAGAAGGAACGGATCTCCTTAATGAGAAGCGGGAACATATGCGTTCAGATCTTCGTGCGTCAATTACTCAGGCGGGATGTTGCCGTTTGGCTGTCAAAATTAGCATTTTTTCACGCGGGTGTAGGGCATTTATATAAATTTGTCGGCTTTCAAATGTTAATAATTGTTAAAGATGATCGTCTTAAAGTTCGGAGGCACTTCAGTAGGTTCCGCGGAGCGGATGAAAAAGCTGGTTCCGCTCATCGCGGATGACCGGCCCAAGATCGTGGTGCTTTCCGCCATGAGCGGCACGACCAACGCCCTGGTCGAGATCGCCAGCGCCCTGTATGCGAAAGAGCACGACAGGGCCAGGCAGCTCACCGATGCGCTGGAGAAGAAATACGAGGCGGTCATCCGCGAGCTGTACGCCAGGGAAAGCACCCTGAGGAAAGGACAGGAGCTGATCAGGTATCATTTCGACTTTATACGCTCCTTTACGCTCGACCTGTTCACTGCTAACGAAGAGAAGGCCATCCTGGCCCAGGGCGAACTGCTGTCGACCGCCCTGGAGCATTATTATCTCGAGGAGATCGGTGTGGACTCGGTGCTGCTGCCCGCTCTGAACTTCATGCGTATCGATGAGAACGATGAGCCGGACCTGGGCTTCATCGAGGAGAACCTGCAGGCCGAGCTGAAGAAAAACGAAGGCCGCAAACTGTTTATCACGCAGGGATACATCTGCCGCAACGCATTTGGCGAGGTGGATAACCTCAAGCGGGGCGGAAGCGACTACACGGCCACGCTGATCGGTGCTGCCCTGCGATCGGAAGAGATCCAGATCTGGACCGATATCGATGGCATGCACAATAACGATCCGCGCGTGGTGGATAAGACCTTTCCCGTTACCGAGCTGTCGTTCGATGAAGCGGCCGAACTGGCCTATTTTGGCGCCAAAATACTTCATCCCACCTGCGTGCTGCCCGCCCAGAAGAGAAAAGTGCCCGTGCGCCTGCTCAATACCATGGAGCCGAAGGCAAAGGGTACGCTCATCGCGGAAAAAGGTCCCGGTGACCGGATAACGGCCATAGCGGCCAAAGATGGGATCACCGCCATTAATATACGTTCCGGGCGGATGCTGCTGGCCTACGGTTTCCTGCGCAACGTGTTCGAGGTCTTTGAGCGGTACAAGACGCCTATCGATATGATCACCACCTCCGAGGTGGCCGTATCGCTGACCATCGATAACGCGAAGAACCTCGATGCGATCGTACGCGAGCTGAATGCGTTCGGAACGGTGGAGGTGGACAAGGACCAGACCATTGTTTGCATCGTAGGCAGTTTTTCGGCCGAGAAGCAGGGTGTGGCCGGCAAGATATTCGATGCGCTGCGTAACATCCCCCTGCGGATGATCTCTTACGGGGGCAGCGAGAACAATGTTTCCGTGCTTGTGGATACAAAGCATAAAAGGGAGGCGCTGGTGGCGCTGAACAAAGGACTGTTCAACTTATGATCGACATCGGCAAAATAGGTTTGGTTCCTACCCCATTCTACTATTACGACCTGGATCTGCTCAGGCGCACGCTTGCCGCATTGAAGAAGGAATCGGAGCGATACGGCTACATCGTGCATTACGCCATGAAGGCGAACTCGAACGACAGGCTGCTGGAGCTGATCGCGGCCAGCGGATTGGGTGCCGACTGCGTGAGCGGCAACGAGGTGGCGAGGGCCCGGCAGCATAAATTTTCACATATCGTATTCGCGGGAGTAGGGAAGAGCGATGAAGAGATCAATGTGGCGCTGGACCGTGATATCTTCTGTTTCAACTGCGAGAGCTTACAGGAGATCGAAGTAATCGATGAGCTGTCGCAGAAAAAGAACAAGATCGCCCCCATCGCGCTGCGCATCAACCCGAATGTGAATGCCAATACGCACAAATACATTACCACGGGTCTTGAGGAGAACAAGTTCGGCATTAACCTGTGGGAGCTCGATAACGTAGTGAAGCGTACACAGGAGCTGAAACATGTGAAGATCATCGGTATACACTTTCATATCGGCTCCCAGATTACGGATCTTAATGCTTTCAAATCGCTTTGCCTGCGCGCCAACGAGATACAAAGCTGGTTCGTGAGCCATAAGATAGCCCTGCAGCACATCAATGTAGGCGGAGGTCTGGGGGTGGATTACCATGAGCCCGATAAACATGCCATCCCTGATTTCGCTGCTTACTTTTCGCTTTTCAAGGAATTTCTCGAGCTGCGTCCGGGGCAAAAGCTGCATTTTGAGCTGGGGCGGGCGGTGGTGGCGCAGTGTGGCAGCCTGATCTCGAAGGTGCTGTTCGTTAAAAAAGGCGTGAACACCAGTTTCGTGATACTGGATGCCGGTATGACTGAGCTGATCCGTCCAGCGCTCTACCAGTCGTATCACAAGATCGAGAATCTCTCCGCGCAGAAGCCCTCGCAGCCCGATCACCAGTCGCTTCGCTACGATGTGGTAGGCCCCATCTGCGAAAGCTCCGATTGTTTCGGCAAGGCGGTGATGCTTCCCGAAACCAGGCGGGGCGATATCTTCGCGCTGCGCACCACGGGAGCCTATGGCGAGGTGATGAGCTCGCAGTACAACCTGCGCGACCGGGTAAAGGCGGTCTACTCGGAGTAAAATATCTTTTTTAAATTTGTTTACACGGCCATGAGACATATCCTCTCGCTCTCTTTCCTTTGCTTTGTTTCTTTTTGCGCTTTCTGCCAGTGCACGTACCGGATCTATTATTCCAAAGGCAAGTTCAGGCTGCTGGCTTCCGGGCAGTTCTACCCGGGAGAGTTTACCGGCTTCAACGGCCTCACATGGGATATGATCAGCAAAAATTCTTCACTGGCTCCGGATACGGTGAAGGGAGAAAAGAAAGAAGGGTACACGCTGATGTCGTATGAATGTAATTCTTACGTTTTCACGCTGTGCGATGGGGTCAAATGGGCGGTCTTCCGGCAGGATAGCGGGCAGCTTACGCCATTCAAATACGACCTGGCCATTCCATGGGCGCCCGCGAACGATAACAGCATAGGCTGGGACAGTTGCTTCGCGCTGGTGAGCCTGAAGGGCAAATGGGGGCTGGTTAATAAAACGGGGAAGGAAGCGACCAAGATCGTTTACGACCTGCCCTACGTGGAGAAGACGGCTGCCGGCACTTTTTATTATTACCTGCCCGATAACAAGCAGCCGGGATGCGATGTGAAATCGGGCAACTGCCCGGGCTATTTTCTTCAGGATGGCCTCTTCCAACTGCCTGTGCTGGGGCCTTCGCTTCTCCTGCAGAGGAACGGCAAATTCGGGGGAATAGACCTGAACGGCAACGAGACCATACCCTTCGATTACGAGGAGATCATCACTTCGCGTAACAGCCTGCACCAGGCGATGCGCAGCGGCAAATGGGGCTATATGGACGATACCGGGCAGGAGATCATCCCCTGCAAGTACGAATACTGCAGCGAGTTCAAGGACGAAGAGGTGATCAATACCTCCAATAACAAGATCGTGAAGATCAAAACGGCCATTGTCAAGTATAAGGGCAAGATCATCACCATCGATGAGTCGGGGAATACGGTGGAGGAAGAGGAGTAAGGTTGTTTCTAAAGCACCCAGCTATTTTTTCTTCTCTTCCAGGGCCTCCAGTCGTTTCTGGATATCGCTTAATTTGTGGATAATGATAATATGCGTTTGCACGGGATCAAAGGCCTCGTTACGGGTTATAGCTT
>JBFLYZ010000048.1:0-29319 GCA_040756415.1 Bacteroidota bacterium | reverse complement strand
TGAGGCTGACTTAGCTCGTCATATAAATCATAGCCATCGTGACTCTTTCCCTCTTCAAAAAAAGGAACTAAACAAAATTTGTCTTGAGTACTTTAATAAATATTGTAAGGAACAGAAGACACTAAATAATCAGGTTTATAGATTATTTCATGATTGTAAGGAAACCGAATGGATTCCAAAAGGGAATAGCACTTACACATCACAAGAGACCATACCGCTGGAAGCAAAAAATATCTTACAAGATTTTATGGAAAAGGACCTCGATGGTTTCTTAGTTTCCTGGGTTCAGGCCGAAGGATTTAAAGAAAAAAGCTATTCAGTAAGCACGTTCCCAAGAGACTTATTTGGAGATTGGGCTGGATTTGAGAACTACTTAGAAAAGCAGGATGTTGATAAATGGAAGAATCTATCGGAATTCAAGAAATTCTTTTCGGTTTTTAAAGCAAAGGATTTTATGGTATATGTTCCTTTTGAATTCCAAACTATCCCCAGGTAATAAATTTATTTGCTTTTATTAATGGATTCTACCATATTTCCTTCTTTATTCAATACCCCAAACTCAGTTAACATATCTATTTTATTACCTTTTGCATGGGTTGCCATTCTTATCCATCAACCCATGCTCCATTAGTATTTCCTTCATATAGCCGTTTTTTTCCAACCACATATAGCCGTTATAATATTTTTCAGGCGGGGTGAACAAGTAGAAGATAACAAGCTGCTGTTTCGGAGTAAAATCATTACAGCAGCGATCCCCGATATAGTCCCATACCTTCAAGCGATCAAGAATCCTCCGGAAAGTCTTGGGATTCCTGCCGTACATATTTGCGAGCTGCGGTAAATTGACCAATGACCTGGGCAGTACAAGATGGTCGGGTATTTCCGGTAACATGGTTACATACAGTTTGCGTTTTGCGGGGATGTAAACTCCAGGTGCGGCTCCAAACGGGCGGTAGATTTTAGATCGCACCTTTCTTTTACCAGCATTCCATACCTATACTCATAACGCAGGAAAGCATAAAAAAGTACATTTTATTCCAAAAAATCACCCGTTATACGGCCCCAGCCCCCTTAAAAGTTATCCCAAAAAATGTAAAAAATATACCTGTCCACTTGCTGCCTATGCGTCTACCACCATCGCAGGGCCAGCCGGGGGCCAACAGGACACCAGCCAAAGACCACCCGGAGACCAAGCGGGGGCGTCCCGGACACCAACCCAAGACCAAGCAGACACCACCCGAAGGCCATCCGTGAACGAAAAACAACCACTCCTGACAAATATCCTTTCGCCCCTACCCCTAATTAAGACGCCAAAGAACCCCTAAAATCACACCTAAACAGCCCCGGCCACTATCGCAAGCAGCGTATTGACCACCATTGCCGGGAACCCCACTAATTCCATCCTTTCAGGCTTACCCCGTAGATCGCAAAGACGGTTGTAGAGAAGCTGGGCCGTCTGCCGGGCTATGGCAAAACGCATCAGGTACTTTAGCTTAGTGCCGGGCCGCTGGTCAAAAATGTACTGCGAAGGGGCTTGGAGCAGATAGGCCGTTTTTCCTGCGTATTGCATTTGCCGGAGCAGGTGAACCCGCACTTCTTCCATATTCCCCAACGCCTCCCCCAACGGCCTGTCTGCGCTCCTGCACCCCATGTACACCAGCAGGAGATCCGTCATGTACCCCTCGCACATGGTCACCTTTATGTAATCGGCAATCATTTTTAGCTTTTTCAATATTGCCTCCTCCTGGGATTTTTCTTGTTTAACAGTTTCCTGCCAGCGCGTAAAGAGCCGCTGGGCAGCGCGATCAACTAACCTGCCCGCCTGCTGGTAGTCGTACCCTTTGGCGAAGCTGTCTTTTGCTATTTCTTTTACCATGAGTAGATTTTTGGTTCATGCTTTTTGTTTACTGTAATAATACGCGCAAAGGCCCTTGCGGTTGCGCGACAAACAGACCCAGGTTGACCCCAAAAAGGACAAATCGAGACAAAAAGGGACAAATCGGGACAGGCCCGGCCTAAGCGGTACAAAAAGTCCCTTTGAGGTATTGGCGCGGTTGCAACTTAGCGGTGTGAAATCGCAAGAAGGATGGAAGGGCAGAACGAAGACCTGTTTTTACAGGTCATGCAAAAGCTGGTGGAGCAGCAGGGAGAATTTCAACAGCTAAAGAAATTATTACAAAGCGAACTGGAGCAGCTAAAGAAGCTGCTGCAAATGGCTGTCCTTTCGCAGAAGGAAACGCTCACCTTTTCGGAAACCGCCATTTACACAGGACTATCTGAATCGCACCTATACAGGCTTACCAGCAAAAAGATCATCCCGCATTATAAGCAGGGCAAGCCGCTTTATTTCAAACGCACCGAAGTGGACGCATGGCTTACAGCGCATCCGGTGAAAACGCGCCCTGAGATCGAGCGCGAAGCGGTGGAGCGTTTGTGCCAACTACGCAAGACAGCTTAGAACATTACAGGTTCAATAATCAAAAAAATGAAAACTATCGAGGCAAAATACAAGATAGTCCGGGACTTTCTTGTCGCAAACAAAGTAACTGCTTTTGTCGTGCTGTTCCGGGGCAGCCATCTGCTGGCCCGCACGATCCGGTTCTTTGACGAATCGTACTACAACCACGTGGGCGTAGGCTTTATCATGAGCAACGCGACCACAACGCGCGTGATGCTTATTGACAGCAACGCGGACGGAGTGCAGCCTCGCTTTATGAGCGAACGCATAAAAGGCTACGAGGACTTTTCGATTATCCGGTATCTGCATAAAAACGAGGACATCTGTCATGCTTTGGACGAGGCCCTGTCCCGTGGCGAACAGGGGATAAAATACGACTTCCTGCTGCTGCCCAAGATCGCATGGTACAAGACGGGCGACAAGCTACGCAGGCTCTTTGGCCTGCCGCCCAGGAATCGCATCGTTGAGGTAACGGGCAAGCGGGATATATGCAGCGAGTTCGCAAAGGTCTTTGTAAAGGCGTTGGGAGAAGAAACAAAGCGCATCCTCACCCCGCAGGATTTTATGCGCTACCGCGATCCCAAGACCTCGCAGGTCATTACCGCAGAGGTCATGTGTCAAACGCTGCACAGAGTGTATGTGATGCTCAAAACAGACGGGCAAATGACCCTGACGGACGGCTATCCCATCGAAGAATAAATAAAAGCGGCAAGGACAAAACGGGCCAGCTTGTCCCAAAAAAGGGAACAAGTGACCCAGCTTGTCCCTGAAAAAGACAAAACGGGACAGATCAGGACAAATCATCCCAATGGCCCTGAGCCGCTGTCGGAACTTTACACCATGAATACGCAAGTACGCCTGTCCGATACGTGGAACGCCTTTGTGTTCGGGGCTGTTTTCAACGTACTGGCAGCTAAACCGGATGAGACGCTTGTTTACTACACGATCAAGACTTTGATCGGTGGGGTGATATGGCTGACCTTTCAGATACTGGCTGATAAGTACCGGGCAAGAAGGGCATCCGAAGAAAAGAAAGCAGAAAGAAGAAACGAACAAGAACCCGGACGGCCATGATAATCGAATTGCTTGCAGCCGGAGGTGTAGGCGCGTTCGCCTACGCCCGGCACTTAAAGAAAGAAGCCGATACGGTGCAGACCGAAGTGCGCGGAGCGATACACGCAATTAAGTTAAAGGGACTCGATATACGCTTGGATGTTAAACTGAAAAATCCCTCCAAGACGGATTTTAAGTTCTCGTTCCCCTTCGTGCAGCTTCAATCGGGAAAGGGCGGGGTGATCGGCACAACGCAGGCCGTGGATGAAGTGGTGCTGCTCAAAGCCGGGGAAGAAAAGCAGCTTGAACCGCTTTTCCTTCACATACCGCTGGGATCGGTGCTTAAGCTGGGATTGGAATTCCTGACCAACCTGAAAAACGGCAAGGCGGGATTCAAGCTGGTAGCGGTGACAACCACCTACGCGCACCTGGCTTTCGGGGTGTATAAGCACAAGGTATCGTGGAAAGAGGAGATCGTGCTTTTAAAAGAAAAGACCTGATGGACGACTGGCTGGGCAAGGCAGGCGAAGCGGCAAAGGGACGCAAATTAAAAGACATAAGCCCGTGGCTGCACTTCTTCCCCAAAGCAAGGGGACAGGATAAGACCGTTAAGCGCAACGCGGGATTACAACATACGCTGCGCTTTATACCAAAAATGGTAAGCCGCACCTTATGGCAGACCGCCCGCTTTGCTCCCTACATGGTAGGGCCAACGCTGGAGGACACCTGCCGGAATATTTGGCAATGGGTGTATGACCATATCCGGTATGTGAAGGATGAGACCTTCAAAGAGCAGGTGCGAAGCGCGCGCAGGCTGGTAGCCGATGCAAAAGGCGATTGCGATTGCATGACGGGCTTTATCGACAACGTGCTATGCAATGTCCGCAGGATAACGGGATGGCCTTTTGAGATCGTCAACCGCATCGCCAAGTACCGGGGGCCGAATTTTCAGCATATCTACCCGGTGGTGATGCTGCCCAATGGCCGCTCCATCATTATGGACTGCGTGACCGAGCATTTTAATTATGAAGAACCATACAGCGAAAAAGAAGACCACGCGATGGACTTGGAATACTTAGACGGCCTTGACGATTCAGATGACGAATTTTTCAGGGAGGAAGAAACGATGGGAGAGCTGGGCAAGCTCAAACTGCTGCAAAAGGCAGGAAAAAAGGTCGGCAGCGCGATCAAAAAGGCCGTCCACGCTACCAATAAGGTGAACCCGGCCACGGTACTGCTTCGCACGGGCCTGCTGGCTTCGATGAAGCTAAACCTTATGAACGTGGCCGGGCGGCTCAAATGGACGTACCTGAGCGCGGCAGAGGCCAAAAAGAAAGGGCTGAACATGGGGCGGTGGGCCAAGGCCCTGAAGATACGCGAGAAGCTGGAGAAAATTTTTTACGGGGCCGGGGGCCAGCCCGAAAACCTGCGTGAAGCCATCCTGACGGGCAAGGGTAACAAGGGCAAGGAAGTAAGCGGCCCTCCCTTTGAACCACAGGAAGAACAAACGCTGCGCGATATTATCGGTAATGACCTGTACGAGCGCGAAGCCCTGTCAGGCTTAGGCGTGATCGAAACAGCGGCCATTACCGCCTCATCGGCAGCATTGGCGGCTATCGCGGCCCTGCTTAAAGAGATAGGATCGCTCAAAGAGGGTACGCCCAATAGCGAGAACCCACAAGATTCGGGCGAGCAGATCACCGCACCCGAAGTACCGCCTTCAAGCCCTGACCAGGAGGAGCCAGGCCCGGGAAGCAGCGAGCGCGACACGCAAGACACTACGGACAGCGCAGGCGATGAGGATAAGGCACCGGGCTTTTTTGACAACCCTATGGAATGGGCCAAAGCCAATCCCGGCAAAGCGGCCTTCGGTGCCCTGCTGACGATGGCGGTGATCTATGGCGGCTATAAGCTGGCCACGCGTAATAAGGAGCAGCCGCAGATCGAGCAGCGCACGGTAGTGCAGCAGCGCACGACCCGCGCCCCGCGCAAGCAGGAAGATGATTCGCAGGAGCGTGAGCAGGTGCGGCATGTGCCGCTGTCGGATTAAGAATTTAACGAATAAAAAACCATTGCAAAATGGCACTGACAAAAGAAGAAAAGGAATATGTGGAGCGGTTGGAGATGCTCAGGCAAAGCCTCAAGGAGCAGGGAAAAGAAATCGCCTTGCCCATGCTGCTTGACCTTGCCAGCGGTTTTGCGGGCTGGTACATCGGGCGAAAGATGGGCCGGGCATCGCTTTTGGCCGGGCTGGCAGCTTTCACGCTGGGCAAATTCCATTCCCTGCATGAGACCATCGCAAGGGAACAGAAATACTACAGCAAGCTGGACGATGATGATAACCGCCCGGCCCTTAGCGGGATCAATCCGCTTTTTAAAGATGAATCGCGGGTGTATCACGGGGAAAGCCCTGCCGTAGCCTTCGGCTTCGGCCTGATGCTCGGAGGTGCATTTGCCCAAAGCGATACGGTGGAGGGCTTGGGTGAAGGGGCTGAACGAAAGCCTTTCTCGGAGATCGTCAGCGACCTGAAATACCGCCTGTACCTGGACAAGTTCTTCAAGGACGAGACCAAGCAGGAGGAGAGCGTACAGCAGGGCGAGCAGCAGAAAGCGATAAGCGGACTTGAGGAAGTGGACATTTTCCTTGCCGAAAAATCCGGCCTGAACCCGCAAAAGCTGGACGAGATCGAACAGCAGGTGGAGCAGGCCGCCATCGAGTTTGAAAAAAAGCCTGAAAAAGAAAACAAAGGAAGCATAGGAGAAATCCCCTACGCGCAGGACGAAGAAGAAGGCGACCTGGACGGCAGCGAGCGGATTTACTAAAGCAAAAAACAAAGCGGCAAAGTGCGCCCAGGGCAGACAACAAAATGTCTGCCCCGGCTACCGCCTTGCCTGAAAAAACCAAAAAAAGAAAACCATGTTGAATCTGGAAGGAATCGAGAACAGCGAGTACAACAACGCGGGTGCGCTGTTCGGTGTAGACGAAAACGGCATGACCGAGGAACTGCTCGGTGCGCTTGCCAAGATCAAGAACCCGGTAAAGAAAGCCAAGATCATCCAAAAGCTCGCTGCCCCTCCTATTCCCAGCAAGGGCAGCCGGGCTGAAATGGAAAAGCATTTCGTGGAACTGCCCGGCCACGTGAAGGAGCAGCTCAAGAAAGGCGACCTGCGCCTTGCCGACACGCTTGTCTACGCGATCAAGCCTCTGTCAAGCAAGACCATCAAAATGTTCGAGCCGCAGGACACGCGCAAGATCGGGCTGCGCTCGCTGAGTGAAGGCAAGCTGCCCAAGAACGCGGTGCTGCTGGTATCGGGCATCATTATGCTGGCAGGCACGGCAGCAGGCGCAAGCGAGGACGAGGCCATGAGCGCCACTTATGGCAAGATCGAAAGTTTCCCTGCCATTGCGCTGGGCGAATTCTCGCTCAAGGCCAATAAGAAGATCATCGTTCCCGAAGGCACCGGGAACCGGGTGTTCGCCACGGAGGCAAACCACAACGTGCCGCTGGGCTATTACAAGCTGGCCAATCCCCGGCTTATTCAGGACGATGTGGCCATCGAACTGACCGTGGAGCTGGGCACCACTACGGGTATCGCTGCCAACAGCTACCTGTTCATGGCCCTGCACGGAACGATTACCACGCCTTAACGGAGGTTGGAAGTTAGAGTTTGGAGTTTACAGTTTGTGGTTTGATTGAGGGGTTGGGCAACAGGATGTGCGGGGCGGATGAAGAAAGTCCGTCCCGCTATCCTTAAAAAGAAAAAAGATGTTTCCGTATTTCAAACGATTCGACCTGGCTGTCACCTCAGCCAACGAAACATACAACGAGGAATTTGAACTGGACAAGGAAGTGCGCTGCATAACGGGCATACTTCTGACCAGCGACAGGGACGACCAGCTTTACTACCGGGGGGCGCAAAAGATCGAGTTCAACGGCAAAGAATATTTTCCGGACAACTACGAAAGTAAGCTGCTCATGAGCGGTATCAACGTGCGGCCTAACCAGCGGTTTTATGAGGTGGGCCGGATCGAAGTGCTGAACGGCAAGATAAAGGTCAGCTACACGGACAGCGATAACCCCAACGCGGTTTTTGCGGCCTACCGGGTATCGTTTTACGTGCGCGGTGAAAAAGAATCCGAAACATGAATAAGCGAGTGCATATCCATCAGGAGCGTATCACCATTGAAGGCGAAACCCGCAGGTTTTTGATACACCTGCCCGATGATGCTGGCCGGATCGTGAGCCTTGCCGCGACCGCTTCACCTGAAAAGGTCTTTGAAGCTGGCCCCGGCCCCGGTGGCGTCATACCGCCCGGCCATTACCAGGTGGGGCGGCTTCGGATCGAACGCGAAGGGGTGCTGCTGTGTGAAATGGACGTGCGCTGCGAAGATGCGCTGGCCAAGCTGCCGGACATATTACCGCCCGGAACAGTTGACAAAAAACTGGCCGCCTTCGAGACCGGGAAAAAACCCGGCCCGCAGATCATTAACGCCAGCGCAAAGACCTGGCTGCTGCTGTGCAAGTTTCAGGGGAATGCGCTTATAAAGGATTATACGCTTTCGGTGTACGTGACTTACAGACATGAGGACTGAATATGTGCTGGCCCATGCTCCTTTCAGGATGAAGGAATTGGGCGTAAAGAATTACACGCTTGCCTATCGCTCCCTTGTCATCAAGGCGGGCGAAACTATTACGCTAAGGGCATACGGCCAGTATTACTTTTTGGTCGAGACCGAATTTTTATACCTGACCGTCCGGCTGGAATACGGGGGCGGTGCCGGGTCATTCGTGCGCGTGGAATCCGACAGCGGGATTTGGGATTGGGTTGATCCTACGCTGAACGAGCAAACTTATGAGCATACCGGAAAGATCAAGGTGTCCAATGCAACGGCCAGCCCGGTCTTCCTTGATTTTATTGTGATAACGCCCGAAGTCAAATCAAAAAAGAAAAAGAAATGAAGCGTCCTGATTTTAACGTAGAAAACATCGGAGAGATTTTCTCTTTCCTGAAACAGAGCATAAGGAATGGAGAGCGCAGGTATTATCGTATCGAGGCCGATGGTGTGGAAATAGTGGCCAAGACCGGGAGCCTTGATCCTTTCTCGGATTTTCTGAACTACCGTTACCCGCAGGCCAGCCGGATCAACTTTTTTATCTACCGCCCGGACGGATCGCTGGAATGCGCCTATGAGTTCGATTTGCAGGCCCATGCCAAGCGGCTGGCGCGGATAAGCTCTCTTTCGCGCGAAAACCGCCTGTGCCGTGTTGCCAACTGGAAGCTCAGGAAGCTGATTAACGCCTTCATTGATTCCGAGCAGCAATGGATCAAGCTGGTCAAAACGCTGGATGCGGAAAACAAGCAGCTTAAAGCAGGGCGAAAGGCCGAGGACATTGAAACGGTAAAACAGGCAAAGGTGCTGGATGCAGGGGACAGTCTTATCATGATCGTCCCCAAGAAAGAGATCGAGCAGACAATCATCCAGCACCTCAAGGCCGCAGGTGATGTTGCGGGTTTGCTGGACGAGATCGAGAAAATGATGAGTGCAGTAAAGAAATAAAGTCATGTACGAGGAACTCAAATATTCGGAGCAGCATATCGCGCTGGTTCGGGCAGCTATAGAAAACAGCATCAAAAGCCGGGAGGACTTTTCCTATACCGTCAAGATAGATGGGCTTGCTATTGTTTCCCGTTCGCGTGACCTGTCCCTGTTTGATTCCTTCCGTGACCATGTGAACGATGAAACCAAAAAAGTGGCTTTCATCTGCTATTACGGAGACAAGTCAGGGGACACGTTTACCCTGCTGGTAAACGGCTATACAAGTCCTGCCAAAGAGAAAAGACAGGAGATCCAAAACACGCAAGCCCTTGCGGGACTTGATAAGGAGGAAATACGCAGGTATGCCAAGCTGGAGAGCGACAACGAATACCTCACCCGTGAGAACGAGCGGCTTAAAGAGGAGCTGGCAAGGAAAGAAAAGTTTGTAAAGGAAGTGGATGTATTCATCGCGCAGCTTCGTGTCCAGCAGAATAAGGTTAAGGACAAGGGGACGTTGGAATACATCGGAAATTTTGTGTCCACGCTGGTCACGAAATTTCCCGACCTACTGGGCAATGGTTCTGTCCTTGAATCGCTGGCCGGCCTGCTGCCTAAGTCACAGGACAAGCAGCCGGAAACACTTGAAGGCCCCAAAGAGGAAGTAACGATAAAGCCCAAAAGCGAGATCAAGGAAGACCCTGAAACTGCCGAACTGCTCAAAGTACTGCGGACGCTGAAAAAATACTATTCAGAGATCGAGTTTCAGCAATGCCTTGCGCTGGTCTACTTGATTAAAGATCATAAAGAGCTGATCGTACCTGTTAAGGAATGGCTGCAAGAGCAGATCAAATCCAAACAGGAGATAGCCGCCATGCTCAAGCGGGCAAAGGAGATGCGGGATAAGAGGCAGCGCGCCCAGGAGGAAGAAGCTGAAAAGGAAGAAGAGGTGCAGCCGACCACCGAGCAGCCCGCAGAGCAAGAAAATGAAAAGCAGACTGGCGAAGACGAGCCGCTGGAAGACGATTCGGACGATTCGCCTATTACATACCAATGAAGGGAGGACAAGAAGATGCCGACTTACGAGTATGAAATACAGATCGCAGCCCCGACCATTGAATTGGCCAGCCGTAAGGCTAAAGCGGCTGCGGTGATTTTCTCGGGTCTGACGACCGAAGAAATGGAAAAGCTGGCGTGGGTAATTAAGAACGAGCCGCACAAGCTGGACTGGGCACGGAGATTTTTAGGTTTAAAAAAGTAAACGAGCAATGGCAGGGCAGGAAGTAGCGCAAGGAGGTTTTTGGAGCGGTGTCAATCCGACCGTGAAAAACACGCTGGTCATTGGTACAGCCGTGCTTCTTTTAGGAGGCATAAGCCTTTACGTTGGCGGTCGTGTTATCCGCAGGCGCAGGTCGCAAAGCATATTGAAAAACGCGCTTTACGACAAGAGCCTTGCCAGCCTTGTTGAAAAGATAGACGTTGCCCTTACAGGCGCGGGAACCGATGAGCAAAAAGTCTACGAAGCCTTTTCCGATATACAAACCCAGGAACAGGCCGGTAAGATCATCAAGATGTATAAGGATGCCTACGGGGAAACGCTGGACGAGGCCCTGCGGAGCGACCTGGAATCTGAAGAACTGCAAACGGTCAAGAATATCATTTCGGGCAAGCCCCGCAAAAAAGGGGACGCGCCAAGCTATGGATTGCTGGAGGACTGGAAGCGCAGGCTCCGGGCTGCAGCCGGGTCATGGTCAACGGATGAAGACGCTATTTACGCGGTGCTTTGGGAAGTACCCGACTATAATGGCTATACGGTTTTAAGCAAAGCTATTGCCAGCGAAAAACTCGCAGGCTACGAAAGCCTGACCGAATACCTCAAAGGCCAGTTGGATGAGGAAGAACAGGAGCAGGCTAAGTATATCATTAACCGAAAGAAAAATGGAGCAGAAAAAGTGGCTGACGCCTAAGCGCGTCTTTATAGGATTGTTTTCCCTGAGTGCGCTGGGTATTGGTTTCTATGCCCTGACAAGGCGCAGCAACAAACCGGGTGAAGATACCAGCAGGCTTTTGGAAGAACAGCCGGAAACCGAGATACAGCCCGGCACCACCCCTGCCCCGCTTCCGGGATCGGGCGGGTCCAGCTCCACCGGAACGAAGAAACCCGTCAGCGATTTTCCCTTACGCAAGGGTTCACGCGGGGACAAGGTAAAGCTGCTCCAGCAGACCTTACTTGCAAAGTATCCCGGCATCATCAAGAGCGGGGCTACGGGGTATTTCGGGGATGAGACGCAGGCCGCGCTTTTAAATAAGGGACTTCCTGCCGAGATCACCGAAGACCAGTTTAAGGCCCTCACAGCCGTTGATCCGCAAACAATTGCCAGCAACCTATTTGCCGCAGCGCAGAAAAAGGATTTTAAGGCGGCAATGGCCTCTTTGCAGCAGATCAAAAATCCTTCGGAATACGTGACGGTGAACGAGAAATTCAAGGCTAAGCGGCTGGGTGGGGTAAGCACAACCATCGTCACGGGCCTGCTCAGCACTTTTTCACAGGCAGAGCAGAAAGACCAGCTCGCCATCGCTTTCACTACGATGGGCCTTGAAAAGAAGGACGGTAAGTGGACTATACCCACCGGGGTATCGGGTTTGCGAAAGGCCATCGTTACCGTGCGGCCTACCAAAGTATGGCGCGATGCCCGGCACCTGGTACAGGTCGGAGGCAATACGATTTTAGGCTACGAGGTCAGCAGCGCAGGCGGCATTACGGTTTTTGACACCGTTGACGGTTTTCGCCTGAATGTAGTGACCAGCCATGTAAAGTATGCCTAAATGGATGTTGGAGGTTAGATGTTAGAAAAAAGCGATTCGGCTTCGCTTTTATAGAAAAGCCGAAATAAAAACTCTCAAATCATGAAGCGCGAGGTAAAATTCATTGTGGTGCATTGCACACAAAGCCCGCAGGAAGCGGATGCAGAAAGCATTAAAAGAAACATGGCAGGCCAGCGGCCTGTCTTTCACGGCATGGTGGATCAATTCGGGTATTTCGTTCGGCTATTGGGCTATAACCATGCAGCCAATAACGCCTGTCCGGAGAACGAGCTATGCTACCATCTGGCTTACGTGGGCGGCCTTGACCGCAGCGGGCGGCCTGCCGACACGCGCAATCCCCTGCAATGGCATCGCCTGTATGAGAAGATACAGGAACTCAGAAGGATTTTCCCGCAGGCCATTGTCGTGGGCGCGGACTTCATGTACGAAGAGCAAAGCAATCGGGACAAAAATCCCGGATTCGATGTAGTTCAATGGTTGGGCCTGTACGCTACGCAAACGCAGTACTGGCAGGATTACGAAGAGCAGGAGGACGGTACATGGATTTACATAGGGGAACCGGACGAGGGCTTATTGCTGCCCTTAAAAGTATTTTCAACAAAAAGGGCTATAAGCTCTATGAGCGGCCTTACGAGCTGAACATAGTTGGCATACGATCACCCGGCACAACGCCTAATGCTTTTGATGACCGTATCGTGGTGTTTTACAAAGACGACAAAGGCGAAACGATTACCCATGTATGGGACGCCACGACCGATCCGGGAACCTATTGGCTCAACAACCCGATTCAGCCGCAGGGAACCGCGATACTGGCCGAGGGGCAGTACGTCAACGCCTATATCATCGGCTTGCACCTGGGCAAGTATAACGCGCTGGTGCAGCGGGGCGGCCCGGTGACGATCCTTCGGGACTATAACCGCGATGCGGTGCTTGATTTTTCGTCCCCGGTGCGTTCTACCGGGTACTTTGGTATAAACATACACCATGCAAGCGCGGTCGGGACGACAAAGGTGGTTGACAAGCATTCGGCAGGGTGTCAGGTCTTGGCCAACGTAGAGGATTTTAATACGCTCATGAAGCTGGCAGCCCAGCACCGCGAGCTGTACGGCAATCGCTTTACCTATACGCTCATCGACCTGCGGGAAGTTGAAAGGGCCCAGCGCAGGCAGGCGGCCATCGTTGTGACCTGCCTTGTGCTGGGCATGGCCGGAACTTTTTCCCTCATAATGGAATAAGGGTGTGCATGAAGGGAATGGAACTAAAACCCTTGCTTAAATCCCCGCTGAACATCTACGGAGGAAAGGCAAGGCTGGTCAAATACATATTACCGCTCATCTATGCAGCCGACCCGGTACGTTACGTGGAACCCTGCGCGGGCGGGGCGCAAATGACCTTTGCCTTGCCCAAGCACCGTAAGGAGGTCATTAATGACATTAACGGCAACATAGTCGCTTTTTTCAGGGTTTTGAAGACCAAGCAGCCGGAGTTCATCCGAAAAGTGGTCGGTACGCCCTACAGCCGCTCGGAGTTTCAGCGGGCAAAGGAAATTTTCTTTTCCCCGCACGACTATTCGGACATAGACCGGGCATGGGCCGCCTGGGCGGGCTGTACAATGGGATTCGCGCACAGCCCGCAGTCCTTTGGTTTTGACCATAACGGGGAGCGGGAGGTCAATTTGAAAAACAAGCGTGACAGGATCGAGCGCGAGGCGGGAGTTTTCGCCCAGCGTTTGGAAACCGTGACCATCGAAAACGATGACCTGCAAAAGATCATCAAGCGGTACGATACGCCTGATACGCTCTTTTTTATCGACCCGCCTTATTTCAATTCGGACATGGGCTTTTATTCGGGATACACCGAAGAAAAGTTTAAGAGCCTGCTGGAACAGCTTTCAGGCATAAAAGGAAAGTTCGTGTTAACCAGCTACCCTTCCGAATTGCTGGGCAAGTACACTAAAAAGAACAAATGGCGGCAGCGCGGGATCGTTTTGAAGGTAGCGGCCAACAATACCGCTAACTCAAAGCACAAGCAGAAAACGGAAGTCATTACGTGGAACTTTGATGAGAGCGCAGGGGCGCTTTCGGGGCTGGACGGATCACCGCATCCGGCTTTCCTGATCGCCCGCATTCTGGAGTTAATCATAACATATCGCTAAAGCAATGGAAGAGTTGATAGAGCAATTAGAAGGACTTGGAAGAACAAAGAGAGGCAAAGCTCCTAAGAAAAAAGTCCAGGAAAAACCGGAAAAGAAAGCACGAAAGGCGAAAAAGGCAAAGAAAGACACAGCCGAAAAGGTCGAGATAATTGCCGAGCCTGTCAAGTTCATACGCAGGTTTAAGAACATGGTCGGCAAAGAGGTAGAAGCAAAGCGCGTTCTGACCTTCATCAAGTCCTTGCAAAAGGCTATACATGAAAGGCGAATCCGCAAGGGTGATCCTTATTCCAAAGAGATCGACCAGATTCAAGGCATCGCTATATCCCATTACGAGCGCGGCAAAGGAAAATACATTGAGATAAAGCCTAAAGCCGACTTCGTAGCGCGGATCAAAGCTATTGCCGGGTCGCAAAAGATTCGGCCCTCGGTCGCCTTTCTTAAACGCTTCGTCAGCCTGATCGGCAGGCCGTGGCGCGAGCTGAAGGAACCGCTCGAAAAGCTGGCGACCACGCTGGTCTTTATGGCTAACCGCAGGCTCATCACCGAAAGTGACAAGTATTACGATAAGGTGGAAAAGGCCCGTGATGCGATCACCTATTCACTCAAGCATAAAACGAGTTTGAAAATACCGGCAACAACCTTGAGCGGCTTGAATGGGATCATAGCCCAAGAGGGCGGGGCCGGCTTTCTTTAACTCCGATTATGACGGCTTAGAGGGATTTGATTTTCCTGAGCAGGAGGAAGACAGGATTAGCGATGAAGACCCTGAATTAAAAAAAACCGAAGTAATGACGGCAAAGGAAATGGCGCAGGCCGAGTTCGACACCCTGCCCTTTAGGGGTTATTACGGAGATCTGCTGGCCCAGCCGGAGCGGAACTTTTGGATGCTGGTCTACGGCCCTCCGTGGCAGGGTAAAACCAGCTTTTGCGTGGGCTTTGCCAAGTACCTGAGCGAGAATTTCGGGAATGTACTGTATGTTTCGACCGAGCAATATAATTCCGAATCCATCAAGCAGGTCATCCAGCGGGTGAAGGCGGACAAGCTAAACCAGCTTCATTTTACCCCTTCGCTGGAAAAGGCTCCACCGCTGGAGAACTACGATTTTATTTTTATTGATTCGGCAACGGCCAACGGGATCGATTTCGCTGACGTGATGCGTCTGCGGGAGTCGCGCCCAGGTTGCGCCTTTATCGTGGTGTTACAGTCCATCAAGAGCGGGGATTTTCACGGCAAGCAGGGCTGGCGGCACATGCCGGATATCGTGGTTAAGGTGAGGGACGGGCAGGCGGCCATCGAGAAGAACCGTTATTCGGATAAACCTGTGGTCATGGATCTGCCGAAAGCTGAAGAAAACAAAGAGGTTAAGAAGTACAGAAACGCCCCTCCTAATTAGAGGGGCGTTTTATTCCATGCGTAACGTAAATATTCGAGTCTTCCCCGTAAAACTCCCTAATCCTATCAATAATCCAGTCAAAAATATCCGGCTCATCGTCAGGCCACTTAGTGTTCCACTTGTTATACGTTCTTAAAAGATGTTTCAGGTCATCGGGGCTTGGCCTGCCAAGAGGAGGAAAGGTCGAATCAATCTGATAGAAATAAATCGCTTTATGGGTTTGCCTCTCATTTCCCCAATACCATTTAGCTTCAAAGATGCAGCTATGCTCACCGTTAATAACAACGGCTCTTAACAGAAGCTGCTGACCTTGCCAAGATGGGATCATTCAAAACCTTCGCTGAAAAACTCTTTTACGCTTACACCTAACCCACGAATTATTTTCATCAGGTTCTTATATGTAATGTTGCCCTTTCCGGCCTCGTAGTCTCCATACAGTACGCGATTAATTTCAAATTGATATGCGAAAGTTTCATGGCTCTTATGCCCGGCTTTAATTCTTAATTCCTTCATTCGCTTTCCGAGTGCGATCATATCCGGGGAAGTAGCCTTCTTCTTTTGCTTTGATTTCATGCAGCAAAAGAAGCAGTTGGATATTATATGCAAAACCGCATATATAAACCAGTATATATTTTTTATATTTGCAATCATGCCGAGTGTTACATTTTGCCCTCGTCTGGTTAAGGGTGTTTTCAGAGGGGAAATTGGAGGAATTACAGATCGGAAAGACAATCGTTTCCCTATAGGGCCGAATGTTACAACGGGCGCAAAGTGTCGTTTTTTTTTTAATAAGGCAGTACGTTTTTTTATAGCCCAGTGCGAATGTCGCCACAAAATGTGCCTAATTACTTGGTTTCAAATGAGATAAACAGGATCGGGCCACTTAAAATGGTATTGTCGAATGTCGCTTTGTGGGTTAACTTGTCGCTGGATCGGACGCCCGGATTGATTTAATTCACGGTTTGAATTGTTATGAAAACTGCAAATAAGTTACCCTTTGAATCGGCCCGTAGATTATGGATAGTCAATGGATTAGATAAAGCTTATGGCAAAAAAGAGGGAATTTAAGTTGCCGTTTACGGTAAGGATTGTCGTTTTTTATTATCACAAGACGAATTACCATTAAGCCCACGCTAAATCATCTATGGAAAGGGAGGAATTAATAGAGCGAATTAAATTTGAAATGGTAAACGAGGAGGGATTATTCACCGCCCAGGAGGAGGCGATTATACATAGGGATCTGTGGTCATATATAAGCGCGCTGGAGCAGACAAGCACCGAAAAACTCCTCGCTATATATGAAGAACTAATGCAGCGTAAGCCTAAAAAAAATAAGTTCTCACAATGAGAGAGAACAGGCCGGTAGCCCCAACCACACAGCGGGGCTGCTGGCCTTAATTCAAGCAAAAAAATGGAAAAGGAAACTACAAGAGAAGTCATTTTGAGCCCCGAACTTAAAGCGGTCATTGATGAAGATAAAATTTCATTCCGGCTGGCAGGCGAAGAACGGCTGGAATTGACACACAAGGAACTGGCGACCATTTACCGCAAAGCAAAGCCCTACCGGAAGAAAAACCGAAAGGCGGCCCGTGAGATAATTTTTTGAGTAGTCAGATATGTATATAATTGCTCAATAAATATTTTGGAAAAGTGAACTATTAGTCTAATTTTGTTTTACCTCTAAAAACTATCCCATGAAAAAGCTTTTTGTTCTTTTAACACTTCTTATTTTTGTGATTGTATCTGAGGCGCAACCCCCTACAACAACCCCACTGGCGCTTTGCGCTACCGATGGCCTGGACACGGTATGCTGTAACAATCCTACTGATTGCGCTCCCTTTCTAAACATTTGCGTAGGAACGACAATAACCTACTTCTTATCTTTTTCCCCTTTGGATTCAAATGCCTATTTTTTTCTCCAGGTTTGCGGGCCAAACCCAACGGTAGCCTTTCAATCTCCGGGAGGAATCCCAACCAGCTCAGGCACATTACCAATTTCGGCCTCCTATACTGTTACATACAATACCATTGGCAACTTTACTGTAACAGCTTCAACCTGTCCGATTAATGGAATAGATTGCAGCGCAGGGTGCTTTGCTTCAAATACTTTTTCTGTAAATGTTGTAGCCCCGCCTTCGGCTTCCTTTTTTGCAATTCCTTCTCCTCAATGCTACGGAGATACAATTTGCTTTGTAAGCACAAGCTCACCCAATGATCCTGCTGCCTTAGAGTGGATTGTTGATGGAGTTTCTTACTCTTGCAATCAGGTCTTCTGTGACACGATCATCTGCTTTCCTTCAAATTTTACCCCGCTTTTAGATTCAGGCCAGCATATTGTTTCGTTGATTGCAGGATCAGGTTGGTGCAAAGACACCATAACAGACACAATTTATGTAACCTATCCCGACCCATATTTTGCTTGGCACAACGAGTGTAAAACGGTAATTTTTTATGATTCAAGCCTATGTGCGCAGTATATAACTGCTTGGCAATGGGATTTCGGTGATGGAAGTCCTTTATTCAGTTATTCGGCCTATCTGGATTCAGTTGTTTATGCCTATTCGACATTCGGCCAATACAACGTGACGCTAACGATAACGGACATATACGGAAATACTTATTCTTATACAGACGTAATTATTATTCCCCCGCCTATTCAGCCCTCTATAGTTGTGCCTTTAGGAGCCACGATCTGTGATACAACGACCCTGCTAGTTTCAAATATTTACCCGCCTATAAGTTGGCAAACCAATAACGGAGTATTCATCGGAAGTAATACGAACGATACAGTTACAATTGCCTGGACGAATCCAAACGCTACGAATACATACGTTATAGTTACCGGGGTAGATACAAATGGATGTGAGGTTTCAGATACAGCTTATTTTCCGCCATGCTGCGATTGCAATATGTCCGCACAGATTTGTATTGAAAACCAGACAGCCTCTCAGGTATTGCAGATGTATTCAACATTCGTTACCAATGGTTATCAGCTTAACCTGACACTACAACCTACACTTCCAATAATTATTAACGGAACATTTACCATTGACACAAAATTTGAGTTTTTAAATTGTCAGAACGTTACCCTTGCCGGAAACGCTGTCATTGCCATCAACGATACCCTGATCCTGACCAATGATACGTTGCGGGCCGCATGCGGCTATATGTGGGACGGGGTTTATATAAACCAGAATAAAGCTGCGCTCTACTGTAACAATACTACTATGCGGCAGGCCCGTAACGCCATTGTTTCATTAAACGCTGGCTTGTTCAGGGTTACAAACGGCTCGATACTGCGGGATAATTTCAAAGGTATTTGGGTAAAATCCTATCCCTTTGGGCCTCATCCGGGTTTTGTGTCGCGAACAACCTTTACCACAGTAAGCGGATTTATTCCGGCTATTCCGGCCCTGCCGCCAAACAATAACCGGACACATATAGGAATTGAAATTGATACGGTGGCCGGTATTGTAATTGGAGATACCACCTTGCTTGCCAATTTTAATCTTTTCAGCAATGTTGATATAGGGGCTTATGTAAAAGTATCTAACAGCACTTTCCTGCATAACCGCTTCCTGAACATTAATTTTATTCCCAACCTGAATGTAGCAAGCGGAGTAGGTATCTGGGCCCTGGGAACCAAAACCGGACTTGTTTATATCAATCAGGCTCTACGGGTAGGCGGCTTTGGAACCAACAACCGTTGCCAGTTTAATCTAGTTTCAACCGGAATCGCAGTCATCAATGAACACGACCTGGATATACAGAACAACCTTTTTACCGATTCCCGCTTTTACGGAATATTCGTACAGAACGCTCCGGGAAAAACCATGCTCATCAACGGTAACAGGTTTTTACAGCCGACCATTGATTTTGCAGGGGCCATAAGCTGTACGGATGTTTACAACAGCAGCCTAACGATAAACAATAACAACATTCTGCAAAATTCCGTAAATCAGAATGGAACGGGGATCTTTGTTGGTAATGTGGCCTCCGGCCCGGTCATGCTTACGGCAAACTTCAATAACATTCAGCGAACCCAAACCGGGATTTACCTGATAAATATAAGCGGAGGCAATAGTCTTGTTTTCCAGAACAGGGTGGGCTTCTTAAAACCGGTAACCGCATACACCTTTATCCACGCAGGTATAAGAATTGCCGGATGTGATTTTCTGACTGTAGATGAAAATATAATATCAAGGGGAAGCGGTGGTAATGCAACGCAATCTATGGTAACTACGCTGCGCGGTATAAGCGTAGAAAACAGCACAAATGCCCTTATAAGCGAAAACATCCTGCGATTTACCGGAAGCGGAATTTATGTTGATGGTGCCTGCGCTCCACTGACATGGTTGGTTTGTAATGAGCTGCGCGGTAACTGGAATGGAATATTCTTCAATAACGCTAACATCAATAATCAGATTCAGATTTTCAATCAGATTTCCCAGCATAACTTATGGTTTACACCTGTTAGTATTCCGCAGGAAAGATTAGGCGGAAGTGTCGTGATACAGTCTCCATTAGTTCGCTTTAATTATCGTACCACTTTTCCAAACTGTATTGGTGGAAGCTGTAACCCTAACCCATATGCTGCTTCCTTAATTGGTAATTTGAATGTCACGAATATAGGTGTTGGTTCTGCCGATATATGCGGTCTTGTTCTGCTTCAGCAATTAAGCCCACAGGACAGGGACTCTCTCCTTGGAATAATTGTAAATAATCAAAAGTCATTTAGTATAGATAGTATTGAGAATAAGTTTTGGGATAAGCTACGGACTTATCGTTATTTCAGGCAGAACCCCGGAGCCTTGCAGTTGAACGTTCCGAATGATGGCCTGTATCAGAGTTTCTATCAGCAATGCGCTAATGACTGCATCGGAACCATTGAGAACATAAACGATAACATCGCAAGCGGAAATACCCCGCAGGCTACGAACCTGAATAACAGTTTTAGTCCTCAAACTCTGATCGAGCAGAATCGAAAAACTGTTAACTCAATCTATTTGAATACATGGGCAAACGGCCAGTGGTGGTTCACCTCAGCGGATTCAGTTACGCTGCTGAGTATTGCCAGTCAGGACCCGGTCACCAATGGCGATGCTGTTTATTCGGCCCGTGTTATGCTGAAATTCGATCCGGTAGCCAATACCGGCTTTAGGACGCAGCAGGATCAGACGAATGCGAACTTGGCTGTAGAAAGTACCGTTTATCCTAATCCTACAACCGGACTCGTGTATTACGATTATAGTCTTGTTGAAGGCGAGCAGGGAGTATTTGAAATCTATGATTTGCTTGGCAAGAAACTGATTAGTGTGGCACTAAAGCCTGACGAGAATAGTGTCTCGGTTGATACATCAGTATTAAATGGAGGAATTTATATTTTCAGTATTAATATAAACGGTAAACCTGAAAATTCGGGAAAATTGATCGTAATTAAGGAGTAGGAGTTTAAAAAGTAAAATGCGGAGCGGGTTTGTAGTGTTGGGGTTGCTGCTATTCTTTTACCTGAATGGTAAGAGCCAAACAAATCTTGTCTTAAATCCAAGCTTAGAGGATACTGTTGCTTGTCCCTATGGATTAGATCAGGTTGTTTATGCAAGATATTGGTTTAAACCAACCCCTGCCTCCTCCGACTATTTTAATTCATGTACAAATAATTCCTCGATTTCAGTACCACAAAATTCGTTGGGCTTTCAACCCGCCAGAACCGGAACTGCTTATGGAGGTGTAATAACTTATGTAGTCAACTTATCCAATCATAGAGAGTATATATCTGGTAAATTGTCAGATTCATTAATGCAAGGTGAGAAGTATTGTGTTGAGTTTTATGTTTCTCTTGCAGATAGCTTTAATACGAGTAGCAATACCATAGGTGCTTATTTTTCAGACAGCTTCTATATAAACAACACCACTAATTTGCCATTTGTGCCTCAAGTTGAAAACATCGTGTCAAATAGCTTAAATAATAAAATAAGTTGGGTTAAAGTTTCTGGGTATTTTACAGCAAGTGGTGGAGAAAGGTTTATAACCATAGGAAATTTTAGAGACGATAACAATACCGATACTACATGCCTGGATTGGTCATTATGTGGCACTGCATATTATTATATTGATGATGTTTCAGTTTATCTATGCTCTGATACTATACCTCTCCCTCAGCCGACAGGAGCAACTATTTTTGTTCCGAGTGCCTTTTCTCCAAATGGAGATGGGCAGAATGATATATTATATGCCCGAAGTGATGTGCAGCTTGAAAATTTTGAATTTGCCGTATATGACAGAATTGGCGAACTTGTTTTTAAAACTAATGATCTTGCTCAAGGTTGGGATGGAAACTTCAAGGGACAGAGAATGAATGGCACAGCATTCTTCTTTTACCTGAAGGGAAGTTATAATGGAATAGATTATCTTCTTAAAGGTGATGTAACAATAATTCGTTAGAAATGTATAAAATTGCTGGATATAAAATCCTCAAAATCAGCTATTGCGCTGGTTGGACAAATTGATGGGATATGTATATTGAATGAAGAAAAAGATTTCTTCAGCGTGCGCGCGTGGCTTAATTTAGTAATATGAAAACCAAATTAATTCTCGCACAGTTCTTTATAGCTGCTTTAATAAGAGCGCAAATCTGGTCGCCATTAGGTGTCGGGAACGAGTTCACAAGCAATGTTTGGACTATTGCAGAAGACCAGCAAAACGCAACGATCTATTTCGGTGGGTGCTTTGATACGCTGAGAGGCTTGGGCGTTCATCATGCCGGTAAATGGTTCCAGAATGACTACGATTCCGTAGGTTCGGGAATTAACGTAGGCTCAAACTATGGGATCATGGCTTCCGCTGTGTACAATAATGAATGGTATGTCGGGGGAAAATTTAATTTGGCTGGTGGAGTACCAGCTAATAATGTAGCACGGTGGAACGGTTCTCAATGGCTTTCCCTTTCCGGGGGCGTAAATAACACTGTGCGTGCAATGGCTGTATTCAACGGGCAATTATTTATAGGTGGAGATTTTACAAAAGTAAATGGGCAAACCATTTATTATCTTGCCAAATGGAATGGTACGCAATGGATTTATCCGGCCATTGCAATCAATGGTGCTGTAAATGACCTTGAGGTTTTGGGTTCGGATTTATACATCTGTACAAACACCTGTATAATACGATATGATGGAACTTTTACCTACCAACTTGCCAATCAGGGCGGCAAGAGCATTGCAGTTTATAATAATGAAGTCTATGTAGGTGGTACCTTTCCCGCATTCGATGGTATTCCCGGAACAAGGGGTATAGTTAAATATAATGGATTGGCCTGGCAAAGTGTTGGGGGCGGTATCACAGCGATTAACTCTCCATTTTTTTATGGCATCTATGATATGGAAGAATATAACGGGAAACTATTTGTAGGCGGTTCATTTACCAAAATGGGTGCTACGATAGCAAGCAACATCGCAAATTGGAACGGTAATTCTTGGTCAGCTATGGGTAGCGGCACGAATAATCCGGTTTTAACTCTTGCCGAAATAAACTCTGAGCTTTTAGTAGGAGGCGATTTCACTTTAGCTGGAGGACAGGCAATAAATTTTCTTGCAAGGTGGGTAGAGCCGATGGGAATAGATGATCCCACCGTATTACAAAGCAATATTTTTCCTAACCCTTCATTTGGAATTTTCACAATCGAAGCAGAAAACGGAGAATTAGAAATATACAACTCCCTGGGTGAATTGGTCTACGCTAAGAAAATCGAGCAACCCCAAACCAAACTTGATCTTTCTAATAAAGCTAAGGGTTTATATCATCTTATCTTGAGAAATGAAAATGAAGTTTTTACCCAAAAAATTGTCATTCGATAATCGGATAAGAATTTCTGAATTATGAGCAAGAAAAGCAAGGGTAAAGAAAGCAATAAGGGCAGCTTTAAAGCTATTAAGGCTAAACTTCATATTGGTAAAAAAATAGAAGAAATATTTATACAAAAAGGAATGCATCTTACTGAATTTGCAAAAAGGGTTGGAAAAACCCGCCAGCACGTGTATAATATTTTTGGGATGCAATCCATAGATACCGATCTGTTAAAAAAAGTATCTGAGGTGCTGGAGTTTGATTTTTTTCGTTATTACACCGATGCCTATAAGGAGGTTGAACGTTTAAAAGCGGAAGTTGAGGCATTTAAGGAACTCACCGTTTTTCTGAAAAACAAATCGAAGAACGCCACATAGATTAAAAATATTTGTGGCTTTACCAGGAGAAAAAACAAAGCATATCTTCACCTGAAATACTAAGCCCTATAAAGCCACGCAAACCCCCTCAATTTCTTTCCAGCGGGCGCTTCTTGCGCGTGATAGTCAGAGGCAAGCAAAAACAGCCAAAAGCGGTTAAAAAGGCCCTTTCTCACGATCCGTTAGGGAACCGTTAGGGCGGGATTTTATCAACAGGCAACAGTCTATAGGAATCAAGGACTTAGGCCGGAAAAGCTGCGTTAATACGAAATTGCGGCCTTATTCGGAATACATCTCAAGCGCGGCATCAATATACCAGAACAGGTCCTGCGGGTGCTCCAGGCGGCCCAGCTCGCGCTTGGCTCCCAGGCGTACAATGACCATGTTCTTATCGGGGACCTGGATGACATACTGGCCCAAGATGCCCCGGGCATAGAAAATATCGTAGCCCTTGCCCGTTTTGCCGGCCGGCAGATAGTCCGGCAGCAGCCACCAGGAATAGCCGTACTTTTTGTTTGGCTGGCCATCGCAGACCAGGGGGGCCGGCTTTATGCTTTCCAATACATAGTCCTCCGGAACGATCTGTTTTCCTTTCCAGCGCCCGCTATCCAGGTAAAGCTGGCCTATGCGCGCGAAGTCGCGGACATTGGAGTTGAAGCAGCAGTAGGCCTTTTCATGCCCGTTCTCGTGGTCCAGGCTCCAGTAGGCGGGATGTTTGGCTCCCAGCGGCTTCCACAGTTTTTCTGAGGCGTACCGGCTCAGGCTCATGCCCGTGGCCTGTTCGAGCAGGAAGCCCAGCACCTGGGTATTGCCGCTGCGGTATTCGAAATTCTTCCCGCAGGGGCCGGCTACCTTGTATTTCGCGTTCAGCTTTTTCAGGTCGGTGCCGTAATAGGCCTGGGCCGGGTAGGCCAGGGGATTGGCGTAATTCTCGTCCCAGTCGATGGCCGAGCTCATGGTGAGCAGGTGGCGCACGGTCAGGCCAGCGCTTTCCGCGCTCCTGTACTCGGGCAGGAAATCGCCTACGGGCTGGTCTACCGATTTGATTTTTCCTTCGGCTATCGCGCAGCCGGTAAGCACGCTCACGATGGTCTTGGCCACCGAGAACGAATTGGTGTGCGAGGTGTCGCTGAAGCCGTCCCAGTACTCCTCGTAGCGTATGCTGTCGTCCTTGATCACCAGGTAGGCGATGGTCTTCATCCGCTCGAAGTCCTGGCGGTGAGCGTCCGATATCTTTTTACGGTTGTAGTCGCTGCCCACGGGCCACTCCTGAGGCTGGCCGCTTTCCACTTTGCGGTTGTGAAAGATCTGGTATTCGTCTATGGCCGGGCCGCTCCGCCCCTTGAGGTAGGTGTTCCAGACGCCCTTATAAAGGTAAAAGCGCCCGGTAAAGATGATGAAGAGGTTGAGCGCTACCAGGATGACCAGCAATGCTTTACCCAGAAACTTAAGGAACTTTAAAAGGGGCTTCATAAATACGTTTTACGGATTAAAGGAGGAAAAGTTCAGGAGAGCAGCTCGCACTCGAAGAGCTCCGAGAAATGTTTTTTCAGCTTCAGCTTAACCGCTTCGGGGTCTACCTTATGCCCCAGCTCTTTTTCCATGGAGGTAACGGCCTTGTCGTTAATGCCGCAGGGAATGATATTGCTGAAATACGACACATCGGTGTTCACGTTCAGGGCCCAGCCGTGCATGGTGATCCAGCGGCTGGTGCGCACGCCCATGGCGCAGATCTTGCGGGCCTTTTGCGGCCGGGCGGCATCAAGCCACACCCCGGTATAACCCGGATAGCGCTCGCCCTGCAGGCCGTACTCTTTCAGGGTCAGTATGATCACTTCTTCCAGGTAGCGCAGGTACTTATGAATATCGGTAAAGAAGTTATCCAGGTCCAGGATGGGATAGCCTACGATCTGGCCGGGGCCGTGGTAGGTGATATCGCCACCGCGGTTGATGCGGTAATAGGCGGCCTGCTTTTCCCTGAGCTGGGCTTCGCTGAGGAGCAGATGCTTTTCATCGCCCGTTTTGCCGAGGGTGTACACGTGCGGGTGTTCGCAGAACAGGAGGTAGCCAGGGGTCTGGAGCACGGAGCCGGGAGCATTGCGCTTCTCCAGCTTTTGCGCGGTCACTTCCTGGAAGAGCTCCTCCTGCCTGTCCCAGGCTTGCTTATAGTCGATCAGTCCCAGATCGCGGAAAAAGACCTTGTTCACGTTTTGGCCAGCTCTGATTTCAGGTGATTGATCACGTTCACCTCCACGGCATCCACGCCCCTGGCCTCGGCCAGGAAGAGGGATATCCAGTCGCCCAGGTGAATGAGGTAAACGGCCTTTTCTATGGCCGACCTTCCTTTTGACCAAATCTCGGTAACGGGCGCGTATTTCGAGATCACCTTTTTGTTGATCTCGATGCGGGTATTGTTGCGCTCGTACTCATCGCGGTCGCGGAAAATGATCACGTGCAGCTCATCGTGCTTCTCGGTCCAGCCCACCAGCTCGTTGTGGTTCATTTCGGGTATCACCTGGTGCCAGCAGAGTATCTTGGAGTTTTCGTTGAGCTGCTGGCGGAAACGTATGGCTATGCCTTCGTTGTTGGTGGTGCAGTAGATCACAGGCGTTTTGCCTTTGAGCCGGGCCGCCACCTCCTTTGCCTCGGAGAGTATGCTCTCCTTTTCCGATCCGATCAGTTCGATGGCGCTTTCGAGCTGGCCCCTGAAGCCGCCCCGTATGATGCTGTTGTGCTCGAGCACGAAAAGCAGTTGCGTAAGCGAATAGCCCAGGCAGGAGCGCGGGGGCATGCCCCCCGGCACCAGGATGAGGTCGAGCTGATGCTCTTTGGCAATTTCAGCCACTTTGCCGCCCGAGGTGATGCAAACGATCTTGGCCTTGCGCCTGATCGCCTGCTCCAGGCAGGCCAGGGTCTCTTCGGTATTGCCGGAATAGGAGGACGCGATGAACAGGGTCTCATCGCTCACGAACCCGGGTATGAAATAGCCTTTGCCCACGGTAACGGGCACCAGGGATTCGTCAGAGGCCAGCTCGCTCACGATGCTGCCGCCTATGCCCGAGCCGCCCAGGCCTGCTATATATACGTTCCGTATCTTTTTGCTGTGGGCGCTAAGCTTGGCCGCAGCGCCTATCTGCATGGCCTCGGCCAGTTGTTTGGGGAAATTTTCAATAAGGGTTCTCATAGGTTTACCCGCCCTCGCTTTTCGGTTTTTTGCAAAGGGAACGCGAATTTACGAAGAATTGAGGAAAGCTTCAAGGCTTGCCGTATAACCATAAAACCTGTGAAAATCCGCGCCCTCTGCGGTGCAAAGTTTTAACCGCACATTGCTCTGAGAGCACAGAGCGCGTACTTCGGCTAATTCGTATATTCGCATCCTATTCGTTTTTTCGTAACATTCGTAACAGATCCGTTTATTCGTAACCATGCTTTCGGAACAGGAAATACAGCGCAGGCAAAAGCTCGATGAGCTTATCAAAATGGGGATTGACCCCTATCCCCCCGAACTATTTGAAATAAATGTCACCGCTAAAGAGATCAGGGAAAAATACAAGCCCGAAAGCGGGGATTTTAAGGATGTAAGCATTGCCGGGCGCATCATGACCCTGCGCGACATGGGCAAGGCCTGCTTTGTTTCTCTTCAGGATTCATCGGGCAGGATACAGGTCTACGTAAGGCGCGATGACATCTGCCCGGGCGAGGACAAGAGCCTGTACGATGTGGTGTTCAAAAAGCTGCTCGATATAGGGGATATTATCGGCATCAGGGGATTTGTGTTCACTACCAAGGTGGGCGAGATATCCATACACGCCAATTCCCTCAAGCTGCTCTGCAAGACCCTCAAGCCCCTGCCCATCGTGAAGCTGGATGCCGAAGGCAAGGCGCACGATGAGGTGACCGATCCCGAGTTCCGCTACCGGCAGCGCTATGCCGACCTGGTGGTGAACCCGCAGGTGAAGGATACCTTTGTGAAGCGCACGCTCATGATCAAGGCCATGCGCGACTTTCTGAACGAGCACAAGGCCCTGGAGGTGGATACCCCCGTGCTGCAGAACATACCGGGAGGCGCGGCAGCCAGGCCTTTTGTGACGCACCATAACGCCCTGGACGTGCCGTTTTACCTGCGTATAGCCAACGAGCTTTACCTCAAGCGCCTGATCGTAGGCGGATACGATTTCGTGTACGAGTTCTCGCGCAATTTCCGCAACGAGGGTATGGACCGCACGCACAATCCCGAGTTCACCATCCTTGAATTTTACGTGGCGTACAAGGATTATTTCTGGATGATGGATTTCACCGAGCGCATGCTGGAGCGGGTGGCTATCGCTCTGCACGGATCTACGGGCGTAACGGTGGGAGATAATACCATTAACTTCAAAGCCCCGTTCAGGAGGATTGCTTTATTTGACGCGATAAAGGAAGAAACGGGCGTAGATGTAAGCGGCATGAACGAGGACGCCCTGCGCGATACCTGCAAAAAGCTGGGCATACATACCGAGAAATCCATGGGCAAGGGTAAGCTTATCGATGAGATATTCAGCGAGAAGTGCGAGGCTAAGTTCATACAGCCTACCTTCATTATCGATTACCCGGTAGAGATGAGCCCCCTCACCAAGAAGCACCGCAGCAAGCCGGGGCTGGTGGAGCGTTTTGAGCTGATGATCAACGGCAAGGAGGTGGCCAACGCCTATACCGAGCTGAACGACCCCATTGACCAGCGCGCCCGTTTCGAGGAGCAGGCCAGGCTCATGGAACGGGGTGATGAGGAAGCCATGTACATAGATTATGATTTCCTCCGGGCCCTTGAGTACGGCATGCCGCCTACCTCGGGTATAGGCATAGGTATAGACCGGCTTTGTATGCTCATGACCAACTCACCTTCTATACAGGATGTGCTGTTTTTCCCACAAATGAGGCCCGAAGGGAAAGCTAGTGTGTAAGCAGCCTCATTCACGAGATCCGCAGAAAACTATAATAGGTTGCGAGTAAATGCGCCCAGAGCATAATCCTGCGGAATAAGCAGGGCGCATTCATGAGTTCCTATGAAATCAATAATAGGGGGACGAATAGATGAGACCAGAGGTCTCATCTGCGAGCTCCAAAGGGGACAAGTAGCTAGGGACGAGTAAATGAGGCCGGAAGCTAAAGCCAGCGAGCAGGAGGCCTCATTTACGAGCTCTGCTGAAAACCATAACAGGCCGAAGAAAGTATGAGTCGGAGCATGAGCGTATGAAAGAAATAATTTATTTGCCCCTACTTTTTTTCTGCTCAAGTGTTTTTACTCCTACCACATAGCTATACATTGCAGAAGGGATGAAATTAAGTAAAATGCCATTCTTCTCGATAGATCCTTCTTTGTCTATAGTAGTTACTAGCGCAGATTTTAAATTGTTTTTTTCACAGAATTGCAATAAACTCTTTAGCTCTTCTGGTTTTTCGAAAAAACGATTACTCCATTTTATTTCTAACGCCCATAAAGGTTTAAATTTTTTGTCATCAAGGCCTACCATGTCCACTTCTCCTTGAAATTGTCCTACACTCCACCTAGCGTACCAAGGTGTGAACCAGTCACGATGCAGCCATTGAGCATAGACGGCAGTTTCAACCATGCTGCCCAGAGCCTCATCTGTAGACTGAAGAGGTGAAAACAATGCACTACGCAAGCTAGGATTGGT
>JBFLYZ010000047.1:0-29554 GCA_040756415.1 Bacteroidota bacterium | reverse complement strand
CGCGGCTAAAGTTGTTCCACATAAAGGTCAAAGTTTCTTGCCCGTTGCATTTAAAAATTAAATTGGCATAGGGCAAAAAGTTGACCTGCTGAATAGGGCCTTTAACATAAACAAGCAGAGGAAAAGTGTCAATAATGGTTAATATGGTTTTCTTGTCTTGAATATGAACATAAACTGTGTCGATCCAGTAGGTGCTTTCGTCCTTTTCGACCCGTCTTTGACTTTTGTAGATCAACTCTGCCTTTTCTGTGGTTGCAACGCACCTTAAGAATTGAAAGAATAGCGAATCATTGAACAATAAGGGTTTGATCTTCTTTTTCGTGAAGGTAAAGCGCCTGGCATTATAAACATCGGGTTTGTCTGTACATGACGAAACTATTATGACTAAAAAAAGGAACAAAACAAACTTATTCATGAGCAATAAGGTGGCAGCTCTAAACTACAAAATTCTGTAAACTTTTATACGATCCGGATTATAAATACTTTTGCTGAGGATGAAAGAAGTAAAGGACTGCCCGGCCTGCGGATCAGGAATATCAATTTCCCTTGCAAAGGCAGTTAAGGATTTCAGCGCGAGCGCAGGCCAGATGCAGTTTCTTCATCCTTCTTATGCAGTTCTTCGGTGCCAGGATTGCTCTCTGTGCTTCAAATCACATACCGCTGACGAAAAAACACTGAATGAATATTATGAAAAGCTTCCCTTTAGCTCCTATGACCGGGATACTTTGTATCCTACGGATAAATGCATCATTGCTTTACTGAAAGGGCTGCCGGTAAATGCCTGCCTGCTCGACCTGGGATGCGGAGCCGGCAGAATACTTGGTCAATTAGGGAAGGATTATAAGTGTTATGGTACGGAGCCCAATGCGGAAGCGGCCAGGCAGGCGGCTGGCCGTGGGATAAAGATCATAACGGACGGGGAATTGAAGAAAGGATATGAGAGCCATTTCCAGGCCATTGTGATGACCGATGTGTTCGAGCACTTGCCTCAGCCTCTTGATACCATGAGCCTGCTTGCCGCGAAGCTGGCCCCGGGAGGAATACTGATCCTCAGTACAGGCGACAGCGATGCCGTGAAGCCGCCCGAACTGCTGGCCGAGTTCTGGTATATGCGCATTTTCGGACATTTACAGATGCTCAATCGAAGGCATGCTGAATTCCTGGCTCAACGAACCGGATTGAAATTGGAGCGGTACCTGAACATGAGCCATTATGAGGTCTCGATGAAAGAAAGAATGAAACAAAAGGTTTACTTATCCGCGTACAGGCAGTTCCGATTGAAACCCGGATCGTTTCTTTCGAGCCTGCTTAAAATGATTCCTGTACTCAATAGGGCCTCACGCTGGGAGCTGTCGCCCATTTACAATTGCGGTAAGGACCATGCATTGATCGTATTCAGAAAAGCATGAGCAAACCCACCCTGCACCTGTTCACTTTTTTCGCCTGCAACAGCTTCTTTGGCGGGGGAGCCATAGTGCGCGATGTATTGAAGGAGATGAAAGGCAGGTTTGACCTGAAATGGCATTACCTGGATGAGTTTGATGAGACGAATGACACAGAGCAGTGGGTAAGGCAGCATGTGGCCTGTGAACCCATTCACATCCTGCGCAAGCGCAGATTTCTTTATACGCTCCTGGACCATTATTACTATTTCCGCGGCATGCCGGCCCTGGCCCGGAGTTTCGCGAAGCATTTACCTCCCGGAGATGTGGTCTGGATCATTCTCGATAATAAGATGATCCCTTTTGCCCACGAGCTGTGCAGGATCAACATAAAGAATAAGATCCATGTATCGGTGCATGATGACTCCAGGAATTACTATAAGCGCTATAAAAGGATCAGTTCGACCACCAACGATTATTTCAAAAGGATATTCTCGCGGGTGGATTCTTCCGACTTCATCGGCAAGCATATGCTGGAAGAATACCAGAAGGAATTCGGAGCGCGCGGTATCGTGTTCAGAAGGGGGGTGGAAGCGGAGAAAATACAGGTAAAGGTCCCGCGGCAGAAAGACACGTATAGCCTGCTGTTCGCTGGCTCTTCGCACAGTAATGCCTGCTGGGTGAGACTGGTCAGGAAGCTGAGCGCATTCTCCGCTGAGTTCGAGATCCTGGTCTTGGGCAATCCCGCTTTTACACAAGGTTTTGAAGCTGAACTCAGCCAGGCCGGCAACATACGATTGAAAAAGGGAGGAACCGTTCCGGACAACGAAATAGCTCAACATGCCGCCCATTGTGATCTGGCTGTCTTTTTCTTCGATGACCTGGCGGAGGACCGCCTGCGTTTTTCCGTCAGCACCAAGCTGGCGCTGTACGGGCGACTGGGCCTGCCCATGATCGGGTACATTTCTTCTTTATCCGAGCTGAAAGAATTGGAAAGGAGGAAACTGGCTTTCAGCCTTGAAAGGAGCGAGGCGGAATTCCGAAACTGGATAAATGACTTTTCCGGGGAAGAATATAAGAGCTATTTCCGTGAAAACTTCGATGGAAAGAAGATGATGGAAGACCTGAAGGCCTGCGTGGCCTTCACTTGAAACCATACACTTTGCGCATCCAGTCGATGGTAAGCTCAACGCCTTTTTCGAGCGAAACGCTGGTTTGGTGGCCCAGGTCGCGCACGGCCTTTGAATTGTCGACCTTCTTGAAGCGCGTGGTGAGTATTTCGCTGTCGCGGTATTCCACCAGTTTGGGCGAGGCGCCCGTGAGCCGCACCACCAGATCGGAAAACTCTTCGATAGTATGCTCTTCGTTCCCGCTGATGTTGTAAACCTCTCCCGGCCTGAAGTTGTCCACGATGTTGGAAAGGGTATGAATGGAATCGGCCAGGTAGGTGGAAGTGCGCGAATAGCCCTTGAACACCAGCCAGGGGATACCCGCCAGGGCGCAGTAAATGAAGCGGCAGTTCACCGAGCGGTAAGGGCTGTAATATTCCCCCGGTCCATAGGTGTTGAAAATACGAACGATCACCGATTCGGTTCCGAACTGCGAGGCTGAGTTGCGGATCTGCATCTCGTTCACCCACTTGGTCATGGCGTAATCGTTCATCTGCTTGATCTCGTTCTCGTCCATTACGGTCTCCACCATCACGTTCGGCCAGTCGCCATAGACCTCGGAAGAGGAGAAGTGGATCAATTTGAACTTGTAGCGTTCCTGCAGGCGTATGATGTTCTTGGTGCCGATTACGTTGGTGCGCCAGAGGCTTTCATAGAAATCCTCACCGTTCCAGCGCCCGAACTCTGCGGCACAGTGGTAAACGTAATCAAAGGGCCCGCAGGTTTCGAACACGCGCTCGATCTGCCGGTATTCACCTACATCGCAGCGGGCATAATCGGGATGAGGCACGTCCGTACGCAGCGAAAAGCCCACCTCGTTCTCGCTGTGCGACACGTCCACCCGGAAGACCTTATTCCCTTTCTGCCTGAGCTTTTCGGCCAGGGCCCTGCCTATCGTGCCGTTCCCGCCCGTAATGAGTATGTTTTTCATTGGTTCTGGTTTCTTGTTACATGTTACCGGTTGCTTGATTCTGCCCTTTCACATCTCATATTTCACATTTCATACCTTTATTCCTATCACGCACACATCATCCACCTGCAGCAGGTCTCCTTTCCAGGCCTCGAAGGTTTCATCGAGCGCTTTCAGTTGTTCTTCCATGCTTTTTTCGTGTACGTTCACCAGCAGCTCTTTCAGCGTTTTGTATTTGAACTTTTTTCCCTTGGGCCCGCCAAACTGGTCGGCATAGCCATCGCTGAACAGGTAAATACAATCGCCCTTGCTTAGCTGAAGCTGATGGTTGGTGAAGGGCTTGCGGAACTCGAATTTTCCAATTGGCTGTTTGTCGGACTTTATCTCCTCTATCTCTTTGGCACCGTTGCGCACGATCCAGAGCGGGTTGTTGGCGCCAGCGAACTCCAGCTTTCCCTGTTTCAGGTCGATAGAGCAGAGGGTCATATCCATCCCATCACGCACTTCTCCATCGCGGGTCTCGAAGGTCTCCGTCACCAGGTCGTTGAGCTTATCCATGATGTCGGCCGGCTTGCGCAGGCCGAACTCCTTAACGCAGCGGTCGAGGCTATTGGCGCCCACTACGCTTACCATAGCGCCCGGCACGCCATGGCCCGTGCAATCGACCGCGGCAATCAGGATGATCTCCCCGCTCTCGTTACGGCCGGCCCCTGAACGGAAGCCTGCCACTTTTTGCATCCAGTAAAAATCGCCCGAGATGATATCCTTGGGCTTGAACAGGATAAAGCTGTGAGGAAGGTGCTCTTTTACTTTTTCTATGGGAGGCAGGATGGCGCCCTGCAGGCGTTTGGCGTAATTAATGGAGTCCAGTATCTCCCTGTTCTTTTCCTCCACCATCTCTTTCTGGCGGTGGATCTCCTGCGTGCGTTCCACCACTTTGTTCTCCAGGTTCTGGTTGATGTGCTTGAGCTCTTCGACCAGGTTGCGTATGGAGATCTGCATTTTTCTGAAGCTGCTGGCCAGCACCCCGATCTCGTCTTTGCGCTTGATATTGATCTCTACGTCAAAGTTGCCTTTGGCCAGCTCCATGGCATCGTACGTGAGTATGTTAAGCGGCCGGGTCATTTTGCGCGAAACAATGATCGAGGTGGAAATAACCACCACGAGGAAGGCCGCGAAAGCGATGATGACCTGGTTGCGCAGGGTATGCACGCTGGCGAAAGCTTCGGCCTCATCGATCTCGCTCATGATGACCCAGTTCATACCGGGTATTTTAAGCGGTTTATAGGACGAGAGCACCGGCACACCGCGGTAGTCGGGAAAGATCTTTTCGCCCGAATTGCGGTTCAGGGCATCGATCGTGCCGGGAGTTTTTACTTCCTGCAGCCCGATGGAGCTGTTGAAGGCGCGCATTTTTTCGATAGTCTCTTCCGGTGTGCCGATCCCGCGTATCATGTTGAAATAGTTGGCGCTGTCCTCGATCAGGAAGCGCGACTGGTTGCGCAGGGTGTAATCCTCGCCTACGATATAGGTTTCACCGCTGCCGCCCAGCCCCACCTTGCTCCACTGATGCTTGCTGGTCATGATATCGTTGATGCGGTCGATGGGCATCTGGAAGACAAGCACGCCTATCTTTTCCTCCCCATCGAACACGGGACAGGCCATGAACGAAGCGTGCGCGTTGTAGGAAGGATGGTAGGTGCGGAAATCGACCAGCTTCACAAAGTTCTTGCTGCTGGCCAGGTTGGCCTCGCGGAAAGCCTGGGCCAGGTTGGTCTCCCTGAAGGGGCCGGTGTACAGTGAAGTGCCGAAATCCACTTCTTTGAACACCGTGTAAACGATATTGCCGTCCGAATCGACCAGGAAGATGTCATAGAACCCAAAGCGCTCGAGGTATCTGCGCATGCGCGGGTGAAACGATTTGTGCGCGCTGCTGTAGCCGCTTTTGTCGCCCGCGAAATCGAGCTTATGCTTTTCCCCGACAGGGTAATCGTTCGAGGCGATATATAAATGCTGGAGGATACGGGTGCGCTCATCAGAAGAAGATTCCTGTTCGAGCGTGGCTTTCTTGCCCAGGTTCCGGTTCAGGCGCCTGAGGTATTCTTCATTGAAATAGGCGTCCAGCTCGCGGTCGATCTTTTCCATCGAGGTCTTATCGATGCCCAGGTGGATGTTGATGGAATCGAAGCTGCTCTTAAAGCGCTTGAGCGAGCGAACGGTATTGGGCGTTTCTGCAAGCGTAATGATCAGGTCGGAGATCTCGGTGAAATAATCCTCGATCTGCACGGCTTTCATTTCGCGTACGGCCGTCAGCTTGTTAAAGGCTTCTTTCTCCAGCGATATTTTGGCTCTGTTATAGGAGATAAGACTGATCACCAGCATGCTTGCAAAAGCAATCAGAAAGAACGCGATAGTAAGCTTAATCCCTATTCTCATTGGCTATCTCCCGGAAAGGGATGCGAAGATAGTAAGATTGCTGAAAGTCAGCGGGCATGCATGTTCTTTATGCGGCTCAGTTCCGCTAAATACTGCTCTTTTTCAAAGACAATATCATCCACACCGATCAGTTCCGACAAGTGCCCGGGCTCATTCTGCTTGGCAATATCGGCCCATGCTACCTCATCGCCCCGATCGATAAGTTCTGCCGTTATGGAGGTGCAGTAAATATCCCCGCATTGATCGCATACGTACAATTGTATCCTGTTATCGGGTAGTGCGGTTTGTCTTTTCAGCGCATATTCCTCGTATGCGAGGGTGTGCGTTTCAGCCACAGGAAAATATCCGAAAAGGGTCACATAAGCCGGGTATTTGAAGCCCAGATAGACGTAAAGCGGCTCTTTATCGAGAACTATCTCGAGGAATTTTTTTCCATTGCCGAATTCGGACCATTTAAAATACAGCCGCTTCCTTATGCGCTGATGGGACATGACAGGTTCTTTTAAAGACGTAAGCTACACATTTACAGGCAATTAAATAAAAGTATTTTTAGACTTCCCATTTTCGGATTTTTTGTCATTCTGTTCCTTTTTATTATCTTCGTGGCCCCTTAAGAAAAAGGGGATAAATTATTAACTAAAAAATAGATAAAAACAATGCTGAAAAGTTATGAAACCGTCTTCATTATGACTCCCGTTTTGTCTGATGAACAGGCAAAGGAGACGGTAAGCAAGTACAAAAAGCTACTTGCCGACTTAGGCGCCAAGATCGTCCACGAAGAGGACTGGGGCTTGCGCAAACTGGCTTACCCTATCCAGAAGAAAAGCACAGGGTTCTATCATCTCATCCAGTTCGATGCCCCGGGCACTGCCGTAAGCACGCTGGAGGTGGAATACAAGCGCGATGAGCGTTTGCTGCGCTACCTCACCGTTGCCCTCGACAAGTACGCCCTGGCCTATGCCGAGAAGCGCAGGAACAAAGCGAAGAACGCCAACAAGCCCGAGAAAGAAAAGGCAACGGCTTAATGTCAAATCACAAAAAAGAAAAAAATGGCTGAGAACACATCAGAAATAAGATACCTGAACCCGCCTACCGTTGAGGTGAAGAAGAAGAAATACTGCCGCTTCAAGAAGGCCGGTATCAAATACATCGACTATAAAGATCCTGATTTCCTCCTGAAGTTCGTTAACGAGCAGGGCAAGATACTGCCCCGCAGGCTCACCGGAACTTCGGTGAAATATCAGCGTAAGGTTTCACAAGCAGTCAAGCGCGCGCGCCATATCGCTCTCATGCCGTATGTTGCCGACTTGCTTAAATAATCGAGGAGGTATATCATGGAAGTAATACTCAAACAAGACGTAAAGCACCTGGGCGACAAGGATGAGCTCGTAAAGGTAAAACCGGGTTACGCCCGCAATTTCCTGATCCCGCGCGGGCTGGCCATTATGGCTGACGATGCGAAGAAAAAAGAGCTGGCCGAAACGCTCAAGCAGCGCGCGCACAAGGAAGAGAAGCTCAAGAAAGAGGCGCAGGCCACTGCCGACAAGCTGGCCAACCAGGTGGTGAAAGTGGGCGCGAAAGTGGGCGAGAGCGGCAAGATATTCGGATCGGTAAACGCGATCCAGCTTGCCGAGGCCCTCAGCAAGCTCGGCTACTCGATCGACCGTAAGAATATCACGTTCAACAACGATGCCATCAAGACCGTTGGAACCTATACCGCTAAAGTAAAGCTGTATAAGGAAGTAGTTGCCAACGTGAACTTCGAGGTGGTTGGCGAGTAAAGCAAGAAGCGAATAACATCTGCCTTCAGGCAGCCTGGAAACCCCGCAGCAGTGCGGGGTTTTTTAGTTTATGTCGAAGCCCTTCGCCTTTACGGGCGTTGAAGAGCAGCGCGGGAGAAATAGCCACCCCCCCTGGCGGTTATTTGCAGCCGGGAGTTTCCCGGCCTGTGGAGCGTATAGAAAAACTGCCCTTCAATTTCCCCACAGTTGCTTTACCTCATTCACATATCGCTGGTGAAAATACCAGGTAAGCACAGCGGTATAGGCCAGGCAAAGCAGCAGCTCTGCAGCGAACAGCCTGAGCAGGCGCATCGCGCTGTAAGAGCGGACCACGAACCTGGTAAATATGAAATTAATGAGCCCCAGGGCGGCTGCAACGATGAGGCAATACAATGATAAATGAAGGGCGACCCGGGCCGGTGCTACCAGCAGCTCGGCCAGCAGCGGCAAGGAATACAGGAACAGATAAAACTCCCACACGCAGAAGCACAGGATCGCAGTTGCGTTGATGATAAGCAGGGGAATATTTCTATTGGTCTTATCCATCATTTCATTTCCTTCTCCGTCCGGGAGAAAGCGCCCCCGGGGGGCCCGTATCACTCAAAACGCAAAGCCTCGATAGGGTCAAGCCGTGCCGCCTTGGCAGCCGGGTAAATGCCCGATAGCAATCCCACGATAAAGCAGATCAGTATGCCAAGGCCTATCCAGGCCCAGGGGATAAAAAACCCTGATCCCATGGAGAACGACACCGCTATGCCCACCGCCACGCCCAGCAGTATGCCGGCCAGGCCGCCCAACTGGCAGATCACCACCGCCTCGGCCAGGAACTGGTTGCGTATCAGCCTCCGTGTAGCGCCCAGCGCTTTTCGTATGCCGATCTCGCGGGTACGCTCCGTAACCGATACCAGCATGATGTTCATCAGGCCGATGGCCGCTCCCAGCAGGGTAATGATACCGATCACCGTAGCTCCCAGGGTGGCATTGCTCATCATTTCGATCACCATATTGGCCAGGTTATCGCTCTTCATGATATCGAAGTTGTCTTCTTCTCCCAGCGGCACCTGCCTGATCTTGCGCATGAGCCCGCGCGCTTCGCCAATGGCTACTTCCATCTCGATGGGGTTGCGGGCCACCACGCTCAGCGTGAACGACATGTTCGGCCGTGGAAAATTCTGCCGCACGTTCGTCAGCGGAAGCATGCAGATCTTATCACCGCCAAAGCCCATGGAATTACCCTTCTCTTTGAGCACACCGATCACCTTGTACTTGCCGCTTCCTATAGTAATGATCTGGTCGAGCGGCTTTTCGCCTTTCTTGAACAGGATGCTGACGATATCCCTGCCAATGATCACCACGTGCGAGCCGTTGATCACCTCCTGCTCGGAAAAGTTCCTTCCTTTTTCTATCTCGTAACCGGACGATTGTACGTAATTGACATCACCGCCCATCACCTGTATGTTCGGGTTGCTCTTTTCCGACCCGAATTTGAGCGTGGCCGTCATGCTGGCCATGGTCGATACCGATGCGATGGAGGGATACTTATACTCTTCGATAAAACGCATGGCCTCGGTATAGGTGATCTGCCTGTATTTTTTGGGTTTTTTGCCGCCCCGCCCCAGCCGCACGCCCATCTCGCGGTTGCGGATGGTGAAGGTGTTTGCCCCCATGCTGGTGAAATTGCTGTTGATGGAGTTCTTCATCGCGTCAATGGCCGACAGGGTTCCTACAAGGGAAGTGATGCCGATGGCGATGATGAGGATGGTGAGAACCGTTCGTAACATCTGGCTTCGTATCGAGCGCAAAGCCATGCGTATGTTCTCAATTACGATCGAGTTCATTTCTGTAAAATTACAAAGTTTAGCCTTGTACGGGCGCTGGCGCCCGGCTAAATAAATTTTCAGGCATCCGCCTGATCATCCACTTATTAATTTACTAATTTCGTAACGAGAAAACACAGAAAATCCAACCTGTAAAAATCCCTGAAAGAAATGGCATTCGACATTGACATGATCAAGAAGGTGTACGAGGAGCTGCCCGGCAAGATCGCGATGGCCCGCAAGCTCACCGGACGGCCTATGACCCTGACGGAGAAGATACTCTACGCCCACCTGGCGGATAAACTGCCCCTGAAGCCATATGAGCGCGGAAAATCGTACGTGGATTTCAGCCCCGACCGGGTGGCCATGCAGGACGCCACTGCCCAGATGGCCCTATTGCAGTTCATGCAGGCCGGAAGAAAGAAGGTGGCCGTGCCCAGCACCGTTCATTGCGATCACCTTATCGTGGCCAAGGATAATTCACAGAAAGACCTGGCCCAGGCGGTAAAGGTCAATGAAGAAGTATATAATTTCCTGTCTTCGGTCTCCAATAAGTACGGCATAGGCTTCTGGAAACCGGGTGCGGGCATCATTCACCAGGTAGTGCTTGAGAATTACGCTTTCCCGGGCGGGATGATGATCGGCACCGATTCGCATACCGTGAACGCTGGCGGGCTGGGTATGATCGCCATTGGTGTAGGCGGTGCCGATGCCTGCGATGTGATGGCCGGCCTGCCCTGGGAGCTGAAAATGCCCAGGCTGGTGGGGATCAGGCTCACCGGCAAGCTGAACGGATGGGCCTCGGCCAAGGATGTGATCCTGAAAGTAGCCGGCATACTCACCGTTAAGGGGGGCACGGATAAAATACTTGAATATTTTGGCGAAGGGGCCATGTCGCTTTCCTGCACCGGGAAGGGCACCATTTGCAATATGGGCGCGGAGGTCGGTGCAACTACCTCTACCTTCGGGTATGACGAGTCCATGGAGCGTTACCTGAAAGCCACCGGCCGGGCCGATGTGGCGGTGATGGCCAATAAGATCAAAGAACACCTTACTGCCGATCCGGAAGTGTATGCCAATCCCTCAGCCTATTTCGATGAGGTGATCGAGATCAACCTGAGCGAGTTGGAGCCGCACCTGAACGGCCCCTTTACTCCCGACCTGGCAACGCCCATCTCAAAGATGAAAGAAGAGGCCGCCAAGAACGGCTGGCCCACCAACATACAGGTTGGCCTGATCGGTTCCTGCACCAACTCCTCTTATGAGGATATTTCGCGCGCGGCATCGCTGGCCAGGCAGGCGGTAGATAAAAAATTAAAACCGAAATCGCAGTTTACCATTACTCCCGGATCGGAACAGGTGCGCTATACCATCGAGCGCGATGGCTTTATCGATCTGTTCAATAAGATAGGAGCTACGGTATTTGCCAACGCATGCGGGCCCTGCATAGGTATGTGGGACAGGGTGGGGGCCGAGAAAAAGGAAAAGAACACCATCGTTCACTCTTTCAACCGCAATTTTGCCAAGCGCGCGGACGGAAATCCCAACACCATGGCTTTCGTGGCCTCGCCCGAGCTGGTGACCGCGCTGGCCATAGCGGGCGATCTCACCTTTAACCCGATAACGGACGAGCTGGTGAATGAGGAAGGTAAAAAGGTAAAACTCGACCCTCCCTCGGGCGATGAACTGCCCAGGAAAGGTTTTGACGTGAAGGATGCGGGATACCAGGAACCTGCGCAGGACGGCACTTTTGTTCAGGTTCAGGTCAAGCCCAGCTCCGAACGCCTTCAGTTGCTGGATCCTTTCCCGGCCTGGGAAGGCACGGACCTGATCGGGCTGAGGCTGCTCATCAAGGCCAAGGGAAAATGCACTACCGACCATATTTCCATGGCGGGCCCCTGGCTGAAATACCGCGGCCACCTCGATAATATTTCCAATAATATGCTGATCGGGGCCATCAATGCCTTCAATGACAAGGCCGACAGCGTGAAGAACCAGCTCACGGGTGAGTACGACAGCGTGCCGAAGGTGCAGCGCGCGTATAAGGCTGCCGGAATCGGCTCGATCGTGGTGGGCGATGAGAACTATGGCGAGGGCTCTTCGCGCGAGCACGCGGCCATGGAGCCCCGTCACCTGGGCGTGCGCGTGGTGCTGGTGAAGTCATTTGCCCGTATCCATGAGACCAACCTGAAGAAGCAGGGCATGCTGGCGCTGACCTTTGCCGACAAGAACGATTACGACAAGATACAGGAAGATGATACCATCGATGTGATCGGCCTGACCGGGTTCACGCCAGGCAAACACCTCAACCTGGTGCTGCACCACAAGACGGGCGATCATGAGATCATTAAGGCCAACCATTCGTATAATGCCCAGCAGATCGAATGGTTCAAAGCGGGAGGCGCGCTCAACATCATACGCGCGAACCTGCCGGCCGGCAATCAGTTGTAAGGGCCCGGAAGACCGGTTTTGTCAATTTCGGAGAAATGGGATATTTCAGGATTTTTCTTATTGCGGCTTTTTTCCTGCCCGTGGCGGGAAAGGCGATCGCTCCCGGGGATTCCCTTAAGCCGGTAAAGACCTATAATTATGACACCAATTACATCCGCAAATATCCCGAACGCCTGGTGATCGCCCTTTACCAGTCGAGCCGCCATTATGATATCAAGATCAACCAGATGGTGACCCCGGATACCTTCCCTGGAAAGCATTCGCTTATCAATTATTTTGCGGATGCCAACAATGCTTCGGGCATCAGCGTAGATTACGACATCATCGGGTTTGGGTTCAGTTATAAGACCGTTTCCGCCCAGCCCGAGTCCAAGGTGGGGAAGAGCACCTACTATTCCTATTCCCTGAATTTCAATACACGGGGTTTCAGGATAGAGAACAGCATCAAGCGGTATAAAGGGTTTTACGATATCCACTCACCGGTGTACGATTCGGCCTATTCGGATTCGACCCGCTATTACCAGAACCCTTCGATGAAGATATTTACCCTTAAAACAAAGGTGTTCTACATGTTCAACAAAAAGCGGTTCTCGCTTAGCTCTGCTTATGCCAATACCGCCAGGCAGTTGAAAACGGCCGGCACCTTTTTGCTGGTGGGGAACGTGTACGGGTATAACATGACAGCCGACAGCTCCATCATCCCCAGGCCGATCCAGCATTTTTACGGCAGCGTGTGGAACGACATGAACAAGATGAAGGTGTTCGGGATGAGCGGGGGCTGCGGTTATTCGGCCAACCTGGTATTGTGGAAACGCTTTTACTTCAATTTCCTGCTCAGCCTGGGGCTGGAGATGCAGCACCGCCAGTACACCACTTTTTCGGGCGATGGGTCGCTATCGATCTGGCAGCCTTCGCTGGCCGGTGACTGGAGGGCATCACTGGGCTTCAATAACCGCAATTTCTTTATCCGCATCGCTAACGTCATTGATTATAACTATTTCTACACGGATAAGATCAAGATCGACCAGCAGTTCATTTCAGGCGAGTTCACTTTTGGCTACCGTTTCCGGTTCAAAACGCCCAGGCCGTACCAGAAGTTCAAGGATACGGAGATCTATAAAAAATATTTCTGATTGTGGGCGCTGCGTTAAAGAACGACCTTTTGCTGCGTGCCGCCCGGTGCGAGAAGACCGAGCGCACACCGGTATGGCTCATGCGCCAGGCCGGAAGGGTGTTGCCCGAATACAGGAAGGTGCGTGAACGGGCCGGTGATTTTATCTCGTTCGTGAAGGACCCTGAGCTGGCCGCTGAGGTGACCGTTCAGCCGGTAGACCTGCTGGGCGTTGACGCTGCCATTATCTTTTCCGATATACTGGTAATACCCGAGGCCATGGGCCTGCCTTATAAAATGATAGAAGCGAAAGGGCCCTGGTTCGAGAATACGGTTCGCTCGCAGGCCGATGCCGACAGGCTGAAGATAGCGGAGGAAGGCGACCTGGCCTATGTCATGGATGCGATCCGGCTTGCCAAGAGGGAGCTGGACGGCCGTGTGCCGCTGATCGGTTTTGCCGGGGCGCCCTGGACCATTTTTGCCTATATGACCGAAGGCAGCGGCAGCAAGACCTTTTCGCGCGCCAAGCGCATGCTCTATACCGAACCCGCGCTTTCGCATGCCTTGCTCGAAAAGATCACCCGGAGCACGATCGCTTACCTGCATGCCCAGGTCAAAGCGGGCGCTGACCTGGTACAGCTCTTTGATAGCTGGGCGGGCGTGCTTTCGCCAGAAATGTACAGCACCTTTGCTCTGCCCTATATAGCCCGGATATGCGATGCCCTGTCGAAGCAGGTGCCCGTAACTGTATTCGCCAAAGACGCTTATTTCGCGCGCGCGGCCCTGGGGCAGACCAGTTGCTGCGTGATCGGGCTCGACTGGACCATGGACATATCCGAATCGCGCGAGCTGATCGGGTGGAACAAGGCCCTGCAGGGAAATGCTGATCCATGCCTGCTTTATTCCGATCTCAAAACGATCAAAAAAGAAACCGAGAAGATGCTTCGGGCCTTCGGCCCGCTGCATCACATCGCCAACCTGGGGCATGGGCTTTATCCCGATATCGAGAAGGATAAGGTGAGGTGCTTTGTGGATACGGTGAAGGAATTCAGGTTCTGAATGCCGCACCTGTAGCATACTTCAGGTAATTTTCCTTTATTTGTATAGTGCTAATCAAAGGCGACAAGAGAACCATCCGCGCATGGACCTTCTATGACTGGGCCAATTCGGTTTATCCACTGGTCATTACCTCGGCCATATTCCCCATCTTTTACGAAAATGTGACCGAGAGCGACCTGGGTGGAAAGGTGGGTATTTTCGGGATGACGCTGAGCAGCTCGGAGCTGTACTCCTATACCATTTCTCTTTCCTTCCTGCTGGTGTCGCTGGTATCGCCCGCCTTGTCGGGGATAGCGGATTATGCCGGGAAGAAGAAACGCTTCATGCAGATCTTCTGCTACCTGGGCGCTTTTTCATGCGCCATGCTTTACTTCTTCGATACCTCCAATATGCCGCTGAGCCTGCTCTGGGTCATGTTGGCCAGCATAGGTTTTAACGGCAGCCTGGTATTTTACAATGCCTTTTTGCCCGAGATCGCCCATGTGGAAGACCAGGACCGGGTGAGCGCCCGCGGTTTTGCCATGGGCTATGCCGGCAGCGCCCTTCTGCTGATCATCAACCTGGTGATGCTCAAAGTGCTGGAAGTAGATGTGCGCTGGTGCTTTGTTACCGTGGCGGTATGGTGGATCGCCTTTGCGCAGATACCTTTCTCGGTGCTTCCGCATAATGTGTTCGGACACAAACCGGAAGGCAACCTGGTCATGAAAGGTTTCAGGGAGCTTTGGCTGGTATTCAAAGAAACCCGCACCCAGCCCAGGCTGAAGCGCTTCCTGTCCTCCTTCTTCGTGTACAGCATGGGCGTTCAGACCGTGATGCTGATGGCCGTGATCTTCGCCAAAAAGGAGATACAGGGCCTGGAGGATGTGGACCTGATCATCAGCATCCTGCTGATCCAGTTCCTGGGAGTGGCCGGGTCTTTCCTTTTTTCAAAGCTCTCCTCCCTGTTCGGCAACCTGAAGGCCCTGGGAGTGGCTATTTTCATCTGGATAGCCGTTTGCGCGGGCACCTACCTGTTCGTTTACACCCCCGTTCATTTCTATATCATTGCCGCATCGGTGGGACTGGTCATGGGAGGCATACAGGCGCTTTCGCGGTCCACCTATTCAAAGCTGCTCCCGGAAGAAACGGAAGATCATGCTTCGTATTTCTCTTTCTATGACGTGAGCGAAAAGATCGGCATCGTTATCGGCACCTTTTTGTTCGGGTATATCGAGCACGTAACGGGCAGCATACGCAATTCCATCCTGGCGCTGATCACCTATTTCGTTGTTGGGTTTATTTTATTGTTGACGATTCCCAAATCAAAAAATGTCAGGTGAGTCTTTCATATTTGTAAATTCGTAGCCGCATAGCCCGCATATGATCGTAGACATCTTCATACCCTGCTTCATCGACCAGATCTTCCCGCAAACCGGTTTCAATATGGTCAAGATCCTGGAGCGGGTAGGCTGCGCGGTAAACTACAATACCGAACAGACCTGCTGCGGCCAGCCTGCCTTCAACGCGGGTTATTGGGACGAGTGCAAGGAAGTGGGGGAAAAGTTCATTACGGAGTTCCAGAACGAACGGTATATCGTATCGCCTTCGGCCTCCTGCGTGGGCTTCGTGAAGAACTATTATTCCAAGATGTTCCACAATTCGGTGCTGCATAACGAGTGCAAAAGCGTTCAGAAGAACATCTACGAGTTCACCGATTTCATGGTGAACGTGCTCAAGATAACCGACCTGGGGGCGACACTGAAAGGCGTGGCCACGTACCACGATTCCTGTGCCGCCCTGCGCGAATATGGCGTCAAGCGCGAGCCGCGCCAGTTGCTGGAAAAGGTACGCGGGCTGGAATTGCGCGAAATGAAAGATACGGATGTGTGCTGCGGCTTTGGCGGAACCTTTACGGTCAAGTTCGAACCGATCTCAGTAGGGATGGCGGAGCAGAAGATAAAGAATGCGGCTGATGTACAGGCCGAGTACATCATATCTACCGACAGTTCCTGCCTTATGCACATGAGCGCGTACGCCCAAAAGCAGAACATGAACATCCGGTGCATGCACATTGTTGACGTGCTGGCCTCCGGGTGGGACTGATGAAACACCTCCTGGAAACATACACCGGTTATAATCTGTGGGCCAACAGGCGTATGGCCGAACGGCTGGCCGCGCTCGACCCGGAGCTGCTCGATGCGGAGCTGAAAAGCAGCTTCCCTACACTGAGGAGGACCGTACACCATATATGGGATGCGGAGATCGTATGGCTGTCGCGCATGGAGGGCAAAGCCTGGACATGGCCGCCAACGGCCCGGTTCAAATCACCCGGCATAACGGAATTCACCGGCACCTCGCTCGAGTTCGCCAATTTTACGAGGGCGAAAGGCGAGGATTTTTTTCATTCGGAGCTGAGGTACAACGACAGCAAGGGCCGCGCGTGGACCAATAAGGGATGGGAGATAGTGATGCACTGTATGAACCACAGCAGCTATCACCGTGGCCAGCTCATCACCCTGCTCCGGGAGCTGGGCGTAAACGAAAATATTCCTTCCACCGACCTGATCGGATTTTTCAGGCGTTAAAGCACCTTCAGGGCCAGATCGCGCAGCGATGCGTACGAATCGCAAAGCAGCCGCCTGGCCCGCGACTTATCTGTCCACTTCACCTCGGTGATACCTTCTTCCAACTGCGGAACCGGCTGCCGGGTATCGCTGCACATCATTTCGTACCAGTGCGTGGTCTTCAGGATATGTTCCCCGTTTTGAATATAAACATGGTACGTATCGGGAAGCGGGCGGATCACGGTCAATTCTCCGAGCCCGCACTCTTCGCTCACTTCGCGGAGGGCGGCCGCCTGAGGCTCTTCTCCCTTTTCCATTTTCCCTTTCGGAAGGTCCCATTTGCCATGGCGCAGGATGAGCAGGCAATCGCCTCCGGGGTTTCTCACCAGCCCACCGGCAGCAGATATGTTCCTGAACAGCGAGCTGAAGCAGGCGAACAGCTCGGGCAGGTTGTCATGCGCAATGATGAATTTATCGGCAATACTGTTGTTTTCCAGGGTGCTGATAGCCATTTTCAGCGAGCGCGGACTGTCGAAGGTCATGTAGCACACGCCTTCCTCCATCTTAATCTTTTCAGAATCAGCGGTGAGTGAAATGCATTTATTTCCGAAATAAATATTATACATGAGGGAACAGAGCAGAGGTAATAAACTTTATCTTTGCAACCCGATGACAACGCACACCGAATCCGCGCTTAAAATTGCGGAATATTTGTTACAAATCAAAGCCGTAAAACTTCAGCCCAAGCAGCCTTTTACCTGGGCATCGGGGTGGAAATCGCCTATTTACTGCGATAACCGCAAGACCTTATCCTATCCCAAGATCAGGACCTTTATCCGGCAGCAATTCGTGAACGTGATCACCGAAAAATTCGGCAAGCCCGATGTGGTTGCCGGTGTGGCCACGGGCGGCATAGCGCATGCCGCGCTGGTAGCGCACGAGCTGGGGCTGCCCATGATCTATGTGCGCTCGGAGGCCAAGTCGCACGGGCTCACGAACATGATCGAGGGCGTGGTGGAGAAAGGCCAGTCGGCTATCGTGCTGGAGGACCTGGTGTCGACCGGTGGCAGCAGCCTGAAAGCGGTGGAGGCCCTGCGCGGGGCGGGCGTGGAAGTGAAAGGCATGGTGGCCATATTCAGCTACGGCTTTAAGACCGCTTCGGACAATTTCAAAAAAGCCAAATGCAAGCTGGAAGCGCTCTGTAACTACGAGATACTGATCCAGCAGGCGCTCAAGGCAAACTACATCAGTGAAAGCGAAATAGAAACCCTGAAGGCCTGGAGGGATAACCCGGCAGAATGGAAAAGCAAAAAGTGATGACAAGGATAGAAAGCGAGAAACAGGAGATTGCTAATTCAGCGGAAAAGCTCTTTACTTACCTGAGCAATTTCAATAACTTCAAGAGCCTGATGCCGCCTCAGGTCACCAACTGGACCTCAACGGAAGATGAATGCTCGTTCGTGATCAACGGCATGGCCACTATAGGCATGAGAATAGTTGAAAAGGCGCCTCATTCCAAGATTCGGATCAACTCGAACGGGAAAGTTCCTTTCGATTTCACCCTGAACGTGATCCTGAACGAAAGTTCGCCCAATAAGACCATCGGCCAGCTTGTATTCGAAGCAGAGCTGAACCCCATGCTGAAAATGATGGTGGAGAAGCCGCTGACCAATTTCTTCAACATGCTGGCTTCGAAGATGAAGGATATCGACTGATCAATCCTTTAGCAGCTCCAGTGCTACCGGGAATATCTTCTTTTCCCAGATCGCGTACTCTTTGGCCGAAGGGTGAAGCCCGTCAGCAGCCACCAGCGTAAGATCATTCTTCATCTCCTGCGAAAGGCCGAACAGGTCGACCGTTTTAAGGCCACGCTTGCCGGCTTCGTAAAGGATGATGCCGTTGAATTGGCTCAGGCCTTTTGAGATATCGCGGCCCTTTGAATACAGTTTTCCCTGTGGAGCGGCCGAAAAATCGGGGATCGTAAGCAGGAGAATACGCCTGGGATCCGATATCTTGCTTTTCACCGCATCGAGTATGTATGCCAGGTTCTTGTGAAAGGCAGCGCTGTCGGCCCCGCGCACCCAGTCGTTCACGCCAATGCAAAGCGTTACGAAATCCACGTTTGATTTTTCCAGCAGGGGCAACTCTTTATCGATCAGGTTTTGCGTAGTATAGCCGGTGCGGGCGGGATTGGCTATGAGACTGACCTTAATGTTGTTTTTATTCAGGTTATCGGTAAGGATCACCGGCCATGATTCTTCCGTTTTGGCGCCCTCGCAAATGGTATAGGAGTCGCCCAGGGGAAGGTAATTGATGGTGTCGTCAGCCCCGGCCTTGCGCAGGCAGGTGGAGACCACCGCGCTGGCGGCCACCAGGCAAAGGAGTGTCTTCATGCGTTCATATACGTATAAAAAAGCTGCCCGGTTCTTTGAGGCTAAGGGTAATTTGTTATCTTAGTGCCTCAGAGAAAAAACTGAAGGAACATGAGAAAATTCTACCTGATCTGCCTGCTGATCATAGGCGCCACGGCCGCAGCCGCCTATTACTGGCCTCCCGCTATCTGGAGCGCTGTGATCACCGGCCCCATCATGCTGATCGGGATCATTGACATCATACAGCCGAGCCAGACCATACGCAGGAACTTCCCCGTTATCGGGCGTATGCGCTACTGGGCCGAGTGGATGCGTCCCAAGATCTACCAGTACTTCATCGAATCGGATACGGATGGGGCGCCCTTCAGCCGCCTGAACAGGAACGTGATCTACCAGCGCGCAAAAAAAGTGACCGATACCACTCCTTTCGGCACTCAGCTCAATGTATATGATACCGGCTATGAATGGCTTAACCACAGCATCACCCCGCTTTCGCATCACGAACTGGATCATAACCCCCGCGTGAATGTGGGCGGACCGGACTGCAAGCAGCCCTATGCCGCCAGCATTTATAATATTTCGGCTATGAGCTTCGGTTCGCTCAGCAAGAACGCTATCCTGGCCCTCAACCATGGCGCCAGGCTGGGCGGTTTCGCGCATAATACGGGCGAGGGCGGCTTGAGCCCCTATCACCTGGAGCCGGGCGGTGACATCATCTGGCAGATCGGCACCGGGTACTTCGGCTGCCGTAACAAGGACGGTACGTTCAATTACGAGGCTTTTGCTGAGCGCGCGGTCATACCGAACGTGAAGATGATCGAGATCAAGCTTTCGCAGGGGGCGAAGCCGGGCCACGGGGGCATACTGCCGGCCAAAAAGGTAACGGCCGAAATCGCGAAGATACGTTTGGTGGAGATGGGCAAGGATGTGAACTCGCCCCCTTATCACACGGCATTTAAAACGCCTATCGAGCTGCTGCACTTCATCAAAAAGCTCAGGGATCTCTCGGGCGGCAAGCCGGTAGGCTTCAAGCTGTGTGTAGGGCGCAAGAGCCAGTTCCTGGCCATCTGCAAGGCCATAGTCAAAACGGGCATCATGCCCGATTTCATTACGGTGGATGGGGGAGAAGGCGGTACGGGTGCCGCCCCGCTTGAATTCTCCAATCACGTGGGTATGCCCCTGCGTGATGCGGTTGCATTCGTTTACGATGCGCTCAACGGGTTTGCGCTCAAGCGGCATATCAAGATCATCGCCTCGGGTAAGGTGGCTACCGGCTTCGACCTGGTGAAGAACCTTTCCCTCGGGGCGGATATGTGCAACAGCGCGCGCGCCATGATGCTGGCCCTGGGATGCATACAGGCCCTGGAATGCAACACGAACAAATGCCCCACGGGCGTGGCCACGCAGGATCAAAGGCTGGCCAGCGGGCTGGATGTGAACGACAAAAAGATCCGGGTGAAGAATTTTCATAACGAAACGGTGAAGAGCGCGGTGGAGCTGATGGCCGCTGCCGGCATCAGTCACCCCAGCAAGCTGCACCGCTCCTATATATACAGGCGGATCAGCCCGGGACAGATACAGACCTACGCTGAAACCTATCCGTATATTCTCCGCGGCTGCCTGATCGAACCTCCTTTCCCCCCGGGCTGGGAACTGGATATGCAGAACTGCACGGAAGATAGCTTTGACGCGAAGATCGTTTATGCGTGAGGAAGTGGGGATAAGGAAATAGGGAAATAGGGGAATAAGGGAATAAGGAAATAGTGGAATAAGGAAAAGGAATGAGTAGTTTTAATAAAAAATCTATGAAACGAATATTGATTTTTACACTGGGTGTATTAGCCGTTATCTTTCCGGCTTCTTTTGGTAAGAAAGAAAAGCTTCCGGATGGGCTATATGCCGAGATCAACACCAACAAGGGAAAGATACTCCTGCAACTGGAGTTTGAAAAGGCCCCGCTTACCGTGGCTAATTTCGTTGGCCTGGCCGAAGGTAAGATCAAGAACACTTTTCGCCCGCTGGGCAAACCCTTTTACGATAGCCTGAAGTTCCACCGGGTGATCAGCAAATCCATGGGTCAGCAGGACTTTATGATACAGGGCGGTGACCCGGCAGGCAACGGCACGGGCGGGCCGGGCTACAAGTTCAAGGACGAGATCCATCCTGACCTGAAGCATACGGGCCCGGGCATACTCTCGATGGCCAATGCCGGCCCCAATACCAACGGAAGCCAGTTCTTCATTACGCTGGTGGCCACACCCTGGCTGGACGGCAAGCATGCGGTGTTCGGGCATGTGGTACAGGGACAGGAGGTGGTAAGCAGCATCGTGCAGGGCGATATCATGTACAGCGTCAAGATCAGGCGGGTGGGCAAGAAGGCGAAAAAGTTTAAGGCGGATAAGGTGTTCGCGGAGCTGAATAAGTGATGTGCAGATGTGCAGATGAGTTGATGTGCAGATTGGTTGATGTGCAGATGAGTTGATGTGCAGATTGGTTGATGTGCAGATGAGTTGATGTGCAGATTGGTTGATGTGCAGATGAGTTGATGTGCAGATTGGTTGATGTGCAGATTGGTTGATGTGCAGATTGGTTGATGTGTAGATGAGTTGATGTGCAGATGAGTTGATGTGCAGATTGGTTAATGTATTGAAGTGTTGATGAGATGATGTGCCGATTATTGATGTGTTGATGTACTGATGCGCTGATATGATTGATGGGCAGGTATTTTCCAATGATTTCCTTTCTTGTACTTCTTCGAAGCAATAAAACGCTGAAAATGCCGTTATAGTGGCGTAAACCACTCGTCATGAGTAAATTTTTCCGGGGGACGGGAGTAGTTTTGATCTTGCTCTATTCCTGTTCAAAAGACAAGCCAATACTTGAGCCACGATCGGTCGTTCCTGATTATACTCCAATGTCTGTTGGCAGTTATTGGGTTTACGACTGGTATTCGGTGGATACTTTGGGAAATGAATGGCCAATAGGCCTTACTGATAGCGTTTATATAGCGGGTGATACCATCATCGGGAATGATACCTTTGCGATAAGGGTAGGTACCTGGTACTTCGCTTCCCAGCCTTTTAGGGAGTATTGGAGGGATTCTGCAGGCTACCTGGTTAATCCGTGGGGAGGCATTTCGTTTTCAGCCACCAACTTTACCGATACTCTTTACATGAGCAATATGGGCCAGGTAAAGAAATACAGGGTAATGAGGGATATCGGTGAAGTAGTAACGGTGCCTGTGGGCACCTTCCGAACATTAAATGCAGCCTATGTTTGGGAAAAGCTGGATGGAGTATGGGATAATTGCGTTGGACCGTATGATATCCATGACTTTCAATATGCTGAAAACGTTGGAATGGTTCGTACTTCTCTTCAGTTTACCAATGGATCCTGTGTGGTGCAGGAAGGCCGATTACGAAGTTATTTCATTGCTCCGTAAACGGTCAGGAATTCAAGTTCAGGTAATCCGCCAGATCCTTGCTGCTTTGATCTCGTTGCTCATATCCTTCATCTGAAAATTATATGCCATGCCTTCTGAAATGTTCATTTTGTCAAAACCTGTGCTGTTGAGCAGATAAAAGTTTTTAACTGGAGTAAAGAGCGCGAGCACAATCTTCCCTTTCGCATCACAGTTGAACGAGGCGGGTAAAAGCGAAATCGCCCGGGATAACCACTGCATGTCTGATTGTATGCTGTAAGTACGTTCTGCTTGCCGATCCCGTTTCCCTGGAAGGAGTTACTGGCGTATGCTGATTTGGTGCATGGACGGTAGTTGGCCTTTTTCCCTGAAGGCCCGGTACTGACGGCAAAATGGATGAGCAGGAGGAATAGTAAGCGTTTCTCATAGTATGAGTTTTTAATACGATAACGCTAAAGGAAAAAGTCACAAAGAAATGAGAAAAGAAGAAGAGTGCCGGAAACGGCTAGGGCCAAAAACGCGCTCTCGTTTTTAAACTCCCTGCTGCCCGGCACCCGGTGGCAAAAGTAGCCAGGGACTGTAAGGACGCCATACGGCATAAAGCGTATTTACCTGCGGCTTTTGCCGTATTTTTTAATTCCAGGGCGTGGCTTTTATTCCGGCCGGGTTGAGAATGATCCGGATGCCCAGCCGGTTGGCCTGCACTGAAGGATGCTCAATACTGCCGAGAGGGTAGTAATAACCGTAATAAACAAAGAGGCACATCCACCCCAGGCCGGCCTCGGCCCCTATTCGCTTATCGCCTTTCAGGTTACTTTCAAAGGTGATTGCGGATCGCAGCGTCATTTCCCAGATAAAAAAATGGTAATAGGCTCCGGCCTGCTGACCAATATATAGGCTATTGTTCAGCCTGTGGCTGTTCACACCGGCAAAAAGTCCGCTGATGTGGTAATAGTCGAATTTGCCGTTATAGACGTACTTGACCCAATGATAATTTAAATTAAAATCGAGTTTGTTGGGTTTGGTCAGCAAAAAGCCAAATCCTATTCCCGGTGATGCGGCTCTTCGTATTTCATTATCCTGCCCCCGCAATTCTATTGCTGAATTGAGCAAGATGATCAGGATGGATATGCGCAGCATAGCTGCAAGTTACAAATTCCGTACGTGGCCGGCCTATATACTATTTGCGGTTTTTTTTCGTTGTTACAGCGCGCCCGCCAATTGCACGAAACATGACTGTGAACACGGTGCGGCTGACCGCGCGCGAAACGGAGATACTGCGCCTTCTCAAACGGGGAATGACCAGCAGGCAGATCGCTGAGCTGCTGTGCAGGAGCGTACATACCATAGAAAAGCACAGGGAGAATATACTGGCCAAGCTTCAGGCCCGCAACACCATTGATGCTATACGCCTGGCCGAGGAAAACGGACAGATGTAAAGATCTTCTGGTTGAGGGGAACATACCCGGCCTGTATCAAAGGATTATTTTCTTTTGTTTCGGCTGAAGCCTTTCTTGCGGAAACCTCCACCGCTCCTGCGCTGCTGTTTGCTGTGCGATGAAGGGTCGTAGGCCGGCCCCTGGCCCAGGTCGATGGGAAGAGGCAGTTTTTTCACTTCTTTTTCCAGCAGGCGCTCGATGCGGAAGAATTTGGGAATATCGGGCTCATTGATAAAGGTAATGGCCACTCCCGTGCGGTCGGCACGGGCCGTGCGGCCGATGCGGTGCACATAATCCTCGGCATCGCCCGGCACATCGTAGTTCACCACCAGCCCTATTCCTTCTATGTCGATACCGCGCGAAACGATGTCAGTAGCCACCAATACGGGAAACTTGCGGTGCTTGAAGTCGAGCATCACGTTCTCGCGCTCGCTTTGCTCCAGGTCGGAGTGAATGGCGCGGGCTCTCACGCCCTTCTGCACCAGCTCGCGCTCCAGGTTCTTCACCTTCTGCTTGGTAGAGGCGAACACGATAACGCTGTCGATATCCTTGCCGGCCACCAGCTCTTTCAGCAAAGGGGTTTTTTGCTGGTCATAGGTAAGGTAAGCGGCCTGAAGTATGCCTTCGGCTGGTTTGCTCACCGCGATGTTGATCTGCTCCGGCTGATGCAATATCTTATGCGCCAGCTCGCGTATCTTGTGCGGCATGGTGGCGCTGAACATAAGCGTTTGCCGCTGCTTGGGCAGGTACGAGATGATCTTCATGATATCGTCCACAAAGCCCATGTCGAGCATGCGGTCGGCCTCGTCAAGTATCAGGTGCTTCAGGGTATCGAATTTCACGTAGCCCATGGCCAGGTGGGCCATCAGCCTGCCGGGGGTTGCGATCAGCACATCGGCCCCTTCGGTGAGCGAGCGCTTCTCGCTTTCGAACACGATCCCATCGCTGCCTCCGAATATGGCCCGGTGGCTGATGCCCACGAAATAGCTAAAGCCCTCGAGCTGCTGGTCGATCTGCAGGGCCAGCTCGCGCGTAGGCACGATCACCAGCGTATTGATGCCTTTGCTGCCGCTCTTGATGATATTGTTCAGAACGGGAAGCAGGTAGGCTGCGGTCTTTCCCGTTCCGGTTTGCGCGCAGGCAATGAGGTCGCGTCCCTGCATGATCAGCGGTATGGCCTGCTGCTGCACGGGGGTGGCGTCCTTAAAGTTCATGTAGCTGAGCCCTTCAGCAAGCTGGGGCTCAAAATGGAATTCACTGAAGTTCACTTCATCTCGTATTAATTCTCCTCAACACCTAAGCAGGTAAATCGGAACAAGTGCAAAGGTAGCTTTTTTAAGCGCTCGCGGATACAAATGGAATTCATTAGATTTGAATGCATAATAATGGAGGAGAAGCGCTATACCTATAAATACCGTCCCGCTTACGGGGGCATGGAGATGATGATCGAGTTCGGATGGGGCACTGCCAGCGATCCTCTCCTGGCCGCGCTCTCGGCCGTGCTCGCCCCGGTCAGGCTGCAGGTGGTCTCGCAGGAGGATATATGGGCAAACGATGAGATATGCTGGCAGTTGCACTCCGACCTGGGCCCGTTCCGCCTCTCGCGCGATACCTGGGGCGGCTTATTCCTGGAAGCCCCGCAAAACCAGGAAGGACTGGAGAAGCTTCATCGCATGCTTTCAGAAAGCGATATGTTCAATAGCGAGGCAGCGGACGACCGCGACTATACTTTAAAAGGCGGCCGGCCGGAATAGGGGGGCCTTTCCGCGCTTACATCCTCGAAGCCGATTTGAATACGTATGGGTTAGGGTTCACAAAGCGCAGGCTGATCTCAAAGCCACCTCGCCCTTTGCTGGCCTGGGTGAGCGATGAAACATTGATATCGTAGCTCATGGCTATCGAATATTGCCCCAGTTCGAACTGCGCTACCGCGACAAAAGCATCCCTCACCCGGTAAAATCCGCCCAGGGAAAAAGAGGCTCCCTTCTTAAAGCCAGTATATTTCGAATCTTCCGAAACGCGGAACTTGAGCATAGAGCCGGCCATGGTCTCGGTTTGCGTGCCCTGCCGGTGATAGATAAAGCTGGGCGCCACAAACACGTTGGTATTGCTGATCCCGAAAATACATCCGCCATGCGCGGTGATGCGGCTGTTCAGCCGCTCGCCCGATGCGTAGAACACCTGCTCGGGCCTGTTAAAGTGATGGAAGGATACGCCAGCGTTCATCTTGATCTCATCCTTGGCCGTGATGTAACGTTCGCCCTGCCCGTAGCTCCACTGAATTCCCGCGTTGAAATCCGCGTAGCCGAAGCGGGCATCCGTGAAACTCTCGTTCGTTCCGAGCGAAGAGTTGTATCCCGTTCCGTCATACTGGCTGTCCCATTTCAGGCCGGCCGTGGTACAACTGCGCTGGTTGTAGCCGCCCGATATGCCCGCGGAAAGGGTATTGCTCTTGTCGAGGCTGATCATGCCTGAAAAGGCCAGCGTGAACTGCGAGGTCGACAGGTTAGAGGTGCCGGCCTTATCGTTAAACGCGTAAACGCCCAGCCCCAGGTTCCCTTTCGGCTTTTTTTTCAGCAGCTTCATCTCGTACGAGGCGGCAAAGGTCTTATAAGGCGTGGTAACGCTGCTCCACTGCGTGCGGTAGTTGAGTATGGCGCGCATATCGCAGCCCAGGCCCGCGTTGGCCGGGTTGATCAGCAAAGGCGTTTCATTGATCTGGGAAAAGTGTATGTCCTGTGCTTGTGAAAAGAATGCGAGGCAGCTTGTCGCGAATGCCAGCAGGGTTCTTTTTGTTCTCATGGTTCTGATAGAATATAAGTTGGGTTTTTTATGTGTCGGTTAGCGGAGCAGGGTGATATTGCCTTTGAATATGAAATCCTCATCCGAATAGCAGGTAACGGTCAGCACGTAGATATATACTCCCGGATCCAGCTCTTTTCCTTTGAAAGTGCCGTCCCATCCCATATCCTGGCTGCTGCTCTCGAATACTCTGTTACCCCAGCGGTCGTACACGCTGAACGCGATACTTTTCATTCCACCGCCCCTGACGTACAGCACATCGTTATTCCCGTCATGATTGGGAGAGAACACATCCGGTATGAATATCTCGCCTTCGGCCGCGTTGCAGTTCAGCGAAACGTAAACGGTAACGGTATCCGTATTCTGGCAGCCGTTGGCATCGGTTACGGTAAGATAATACGTGGTGGTTGCTGTGGGACTGGCCGTTGGGTTGGGGCAGGCGGTGCAGCTCAGGCCGGTGGCTGGGCTCCAGTTGTATGTTCCGCCTCCGCTTCCGCTCAGCGTGGTGTAATTCCCGATGGAAATGGTGGCATCGTTGCCAGCGTTCGCTGCGGGCGCGTTAAGCGTATTGATCGTGATCGAAGCGGTGTCGGTGCAAACCCCGTTCGAGCCGATAACGGTATAGGTTGTGGTGGCTGTGGGAGTAATGTTCACCGATTGCGTGGTGGCCCCCGAGCTCCAACTATAGGATGCAGCCCCGCTGGCCGAGAGCGTGGTGGTGCTTCCCGGGCAAACAGGGCTGTTGCCGCTGATGCTGACGCTGGGCGGAGGAACCACTGTAACCGTAAAGCTGGCGGTATCGGCACAGGTGCCGCTGGTAACGATCAGCGTATAGGTGGTGGTGGCCGTTGGCGAAACGTTTATGGCGGTGGTGGTGGCGCCCGTGCTCCAACTGTAGCTTCCCAGCCCCGAACCGGTGAGCGTGGCGCTGCTGCCGGTGCAGATGGTATTGGTTCCCATAATGGCGGCATTCACCCCGCTGACCACGGTAAGGGTGAAGGCAGCCGTGTCGCTGCAACCGCTGTTGCTCACGGTCAAGGTATAGGTGGTAGTAACCGTAGGGTTTACGGTGATGGATGCGGTAGTGGCGCCATTGCTCCAGGAGAAAAGGGGTCCACCCGAGCCGGTAAGGGTGGCGCTGTTGCCGCTGCAGATGGTGGTGTTTCCGCTCACCGCTGCAAGGGGAGGGGCGACCACGGTCACGCTGACGGAAGCCGTATCCATGCAGCCTGCCGCGCTCGTGCCGATCACGTTATACGTAATGCTTGATGTGGGTGAGGCCGTTACCGCTGAGCCGGTGGTGGTGTTCAGGCCGGTGGAAGGTGTCCAGCTATAGCTGACCGAGTTGCCCGTGGCGGTAAGCGTGGCGGAATTGCCCGTACAGATGGTATCGTTGGCCGAGAGGGAAAGCGCGGGTGGCGCATTGACCGTTACCACATTGTACACCGTATCGGTCCGGCATTCGAAATACACGATGAGCTGCACGTTGTAATTTCCGGGCGCGGTGAAAATATGGCCGGGATTAACCGAAGCGGAGGTGTTATTGATCCCGCTGGGCGGATCGTTAAAGTTCCATCGAACCGAATCCCATATATCGGTATTGCACCTGATCGTGAACCAGGTGGTATCGTAGAGGCACACCGTGGTGGAGGTGAACTGCGGTGGATGGTAAAAAAAACTGGTCACGAATCCCGGCAGCCCGAATCCGCTTTCCCTGCCATTCAGGTAAATGGCGCTGTCAACATAAGTGCAGGCCAGGCCCTGCACATCGGGGCTGTTGATGCAGGCCAGGGCCAGGTTATAGCCCGGGCCGAAGCTGTTCCAGCGGGCAACGTATATTTTGTCGTCCGGGGCAAGCTGCAGGCTCTGTACGTCTTCATAAGGATTATTGCTGACGAGCACCTGCGAGGCGGGGATGTTAGGCGCGCAGAGGTCGAACTGGTAAACGCCCCAGTTGGTGGTGCTGATCTGCTGGGCGGCAAAATAGAGCTTGGTGCCATCGGGAGAGAACTCCACCCCATAGCCGTTCATGGGTATATTGATGGGGTTGGAAAGTATGCCGGTCGAGGGGTCGAAGTCGAGCAGGCAGGAAGGGATCTGGAAGGCGTAGGTAACGGTGGCCAGCTTACGGCCGTTGGGTGAGAATTTCATCTGGCCGAGGGTGGTGGCGTTGCCGAATCCGGTAGCCATAATGGGCCCGATATTGGTAACCACCGGAGCGCCTACACCCGAGCTGGTGACCGGGTACGCATAGAACGCGTTGGTGCCGAACTCATGCACCATTACCCATGCATCGGTGCCGTTGCAGTGCAGGGTAGCGGTAAGTTTCTCGCAGGTATTGGGTAAAAGCAGGTTGTTCTTGCTGATTACATCGCCCAGCCCCGACTGCAAGGCCATGTCCACGACAGAATAAGAAAGACCGGAGTATCCGCCCAGGAACCCTGCCTGGCCACCGGTGCAGAAAATATAGTATTGCGTGGCGCTGCCCGGCTTTTTGACGATGAGTGCCGACTGGGTGCTGCTCCAGTGCCCCAGCAGGCTGTCGCCATTGGGCATCATCTGGTGATTGGCGTTCCATACCGTGTCGCCCAGGGTGTAGAACAGCAGGTTGCCGCTGGCATCGGAAATGCTGGTGCAGCCCTCTGTGGTGTTCATGCTGCTGGTGGTGGTCACTACGGGAGGGCCACCGGTAAAGTCGAGGCCTACATTCCGGCCGAAGTACCATCTTTTGGTCTCGTTCTGCGCCATGCCGCTCAGGGCGTAGAGCAGGCTGCTGATGATAATGATAACACGTTTTCTCATTGCGGGTCAGGATTTGATAGCGCTAAGATCGGCCGGGCACGGTCCAAAAGAAAATCATT
>JBFLYZ010000046.1:0-29737 GCA_040756415.1 Bacteroidota bacterium | reverse complement strand
GCTGAATAAAACTTAATGGGTAATTTGGCGCAGTATTTTTTTAGCCATTATGGATAGCTTTTCAGAACAGTTGGCGCACCTGGCTACCCTTGACGGGGTACTCAGCCTGCTTACCCTCACCCTGCTCGAGATCGTGCTGGGCATAGACAATATCATTTTCATTTCCATCATTGCGGGCAAGCTGCGCGACAAGGAAGACCAGCGCAAGGCCCGCTCCATTGGCCTGATCCTGGCCCTGCTCATGCGCGTGGGCCTGCTCTTTGCCATCACCTGGATCATCAGCCTGAAAACCGACCTGTTTACCATTTTCGGCCATGGTTTCAGCGGAAGGGATATCATTCTTTTTGCTGGCGGGGTGTTCCTGCTGGCCAAGACCACATCCGAAATTCACGAGAAAATGGATGAGGCCGATGATTCCGAGGAAGAAAAAACCGAGAAAAAGAAGCTGGCAACCGTTTCGGCAGTCATCATGCAGATCGTGCTGATCGATATCGTTTTCTCTTTCGATTCCATCCTGACCGCTGTGGGGATCGTTGACGGGGTGCTGATCATGATCATTGCCGTCATCATTTCAATGATCATCATGTTCGTATTCGCTGAAAAAGTGAGCGATTTCATCAACGCACATCCCACGCTGAAAATGCTGGCCCTCGCCTTCCTGCTCATGATCGGGGCCCTGCTGGTGATGGAATCCTTTGATGTGCATGTTCCCAAACAGTACGTTTACTCGTCCATGGCCTTCGCTTTCCTGGTCGAGATGCTGAACATGCGTATGCGAAGGAAGACGGCAGCGAAGAAAAAAGCCGCAAAGGATAAGATCAATTGATCCTGACCTCTACTTTCTCGCCCAGGAACCTGGGCGAAGTATGCAGCACGTAAAGGTCGAGCACCGCCTTGAACTTGGCGAAATACTCCCGCATATCCGTTTTGAACGAATACCTGGCCGGCACGTCTTGGGCATTGTATGCCACCGCATCCATGCCGTAGCCGGAAGCGATGAACAGCGCACGCTGGTTATGGAACTCCTGCGAAATGATCGTTATGGCATCCTGGCCGAATACTTTCTTACACCGCACCACCGAATCAAGGGTCCTGAATCCCGCATAATCGAGCGTGATGCATGAATCGGGTATTCCCAGCTCCACCAGGGCTTTCATCATATCGGTAGCCTCATCGTATTCCCGGATATGATTATCACCGCTCACAATAATGTGCTTTATCTTGCCGGCCCTGAAGAGGGCGGCCGCGGCTTCTATCCTGTATTTGAAATACAGGTTAATGCCACCGCCAGCGGTCTTGTTCGCCCCCAGCACCAGGCCCACCGGCCTGAAGGGGATCTTATCCGCATCGGAGAACAACCTGCCGCGCGCTGAGCTGATGATCCACCAGTTGCTGAGCGCCACGGCCACTGCGAGCAGGCCCCCCAGAACGAGCGACCACCTGATTAAACGCCTTGACAGCACGCGCAGCCTGCTCATCAGAGATAAAGTTCGAGCATGAAAAAAACCGAGAAAATGACGCTGGCCATCCCGTTGGTGGTCATAAAGGCCAGGTTCACGCGACTCAGATCGTGGGGTTTGACCAGGGTATGCTGGTAGATCAGGAGACCGATGAACACGCCCGCGCCCACCCAGTACCACAGATCGAACTGCGCATAATATCCAGCAAAAAGAATAAGGGCTCCTGCAAGCGCATGCAGCAATACGGATACTGACAGTGCGGCCCGCTTTCCCAGGGCTGCCGGGATGGACCGCAGCCGCTGCGAACGATCGAACTCCTCATCCTGCAGGGCATAGATGATATCGAAGCCGCTTACCCAGAACAGCACCGCAAAGGAGTAAAGCAGGGGAAGCAGATCGAACCGGCCCGTTACAGCCAGGTAGGCGCCTATGGGAGCCAGGGAAAGACCCAGGCCGAGCACCAGGTGGCAAAGCGCGGTAAAGCGCTTGGTATAGCTATACCCGAGTATGACCAGCAGGGCTACGGGCGACAGCATAAAACACAGGCGGTTGATGAAAAAAGCGGTGGCGATGAACAGCACGCTGTTCAGGATCACAAAGAAAAGCGCATGACGCGCGCTGATAACACCTGCGGGGATCTCGCGCACAGCGGTCCGCTTGTTCAGGGCGTCATAGGCCCTGTCGACATAGCGGTTGAAGGCCATGGCCGCGCTTCGCGCGAAAACCATGCAGAGCACCACCAATACGAACAGCTTCCAGTCGACCGGGCTTTCCCTGAGCGCCAGGAAAAAACCGATGATGGCGAAAGGCATCGCAAATACCGTATGGCTGAACTTGATAAGCGAGAGGTAATTCTTCACCGCCTTCAAAATTAGTTATTTTTGGAGGTCGTATGAAGGAAAGTATCTCATCGGCTTCCAACCCGAAGATCAGGAACCTGGTCCGCCTGCGCGAAAAAGCAGCGGAGCGGAAAGCGCAGGGCCTTATCGTGATTGAAGGGAAAAAAGAAATAATGCTGGCCAGGCAGGCGGGATATGAGCTGGTTACCGTGTTCCTTTGCCCCGAGATCGCTGGATCCAGCGATCTTCCGAACCAGTTGCCTATCACCCGTTCTATCTTTGAAAAGATCGCTTACCGCGAAAACTCCGATGGACTAATCGCCCTTGCGCGCGCAAAGCATCTGACCCTCGATGACCTGCGCCTTTCTGCCGTGCCGCTGATCATTGTGCTCGAGGCGGTGGAAAAACCCGGTAACCTGGGCGCCATTCTGCGCACAGCCGATGCAGCGCATGCCGATGCGGTGATCGTTTGCGATCCCGCCACCGACATCTATAACCCCAACTGCATACGTTCGAGCGTGGGCTGCGTATTTACCGTACCCACCGTAACCGCAAGTACAGCCGAAGTGCTGAACTGGCTGAAAAAAAAGAACATCAGGCCCTGGGCAGCCGCGCTAACGGCCACCCGTTATTATACCGAAGTGCCGCTCGCTGAGCCCAGCGCCATCGTAATGGGCACCGAAGCTACCGGGCTTTCGGAGAAATGGCTCAGTGCTGCCGAACAGATCAAAATACCCATGCTGGGCAAGATCGATTCGCTGAATGTTTCCACCAGTTGCGCCATCATTGTGTTCGAAGCAGTAAGGCAAAGAAAGGGCATATGATCCGGTTCAAGGCCATATTGCAGCGCTTCGGCAAACAGGGAGAGAAGACCGGCTGGACCTATATAGCGATCCCTTCGCATCTGGCCCAGAAGCTGAAGCCTGGCAATAAAAAATCTTTTCGCGTAAAAGGCAGGCTGGATAACTTTCCCATCAGCCGGGCAGCGCTGCTGCCTATGGGAGAAGGAGACTTTATTTTGCCGGTGAACGGGACCATGCGGAAAGGCCTGCGCAAGCAGAAAGGAGACACGGTGACGGTGAGCCTGGAAGCGGACGATACCGGTTACAGGATGGATGCCGATTTTCTGACCTGCCTGGAAGATGAGCCGAAGGCGTTGGCCTTCTTCAGGAGCTTATCGCCCGGCCACCAGAACTATTTTTCGAAATGGATAGAAAGCGCCAAGACGGAAGTAACGAAAGCCGGCCGTATCGCCAAAGCGGTGAACGGGCTCAGCATGGGTTTCGATTTCGGACAGATGCTGCGGTATTATAAGGCAAAAAAAGATCAACTGTAAGAATTCATAGCCCGATACCTATCACCAGCACATCGTCCACCTGTTCGAGCCCGCCCTTCCAATTATCAAACACCCGTTCCAGCGCAAGCCCCTGCTCGTTCATAGGCAGGTGGCTGAGCAGCAGCAGCTCTTCCTGCAACTGCCGCTGCTTGAACTTCTTTTTCCTGCTTCCTCCAAACTGGTCGGCAAACCCATCGGTGAACAGGTAAAGCCGGTCACCGGCATTCAACTGTAACTCGTGGTTGGTGAAGTTGCGGATATCCCCGGCATGGTACTGCCCTACGGGGAAACGGTCTGCCGGTATGATCACGAGCTTTCCATCGCGCACCAGGTAAAGCGCGTTAAAGGCTCCCGCATACTGCACCGTTCTCTGCCCGGGCTCTATCGCGATCAGCGAGATATCCATGCCGTCTTTCATCTGCGAGTGGTCATGGCCATGGCGGAGAAGAGCGCTCACGCTTTTGTTCAGCGCATTCAGGATAAGCGAGGGGCGGGAAATGCCCAGCTCGTTCACGATCCGGTTAAGCTGGGTGTAGCCGATAATGCTCATAAAGGCTCCCGGCACCCCGTGCCCGGTACAATCGACCGCGGCTACAAGAATTTGATTTCCCCAGCGCTCGAGCCAGTAAAAATCACCGCTCACAATATCCTTCGGGCGATAAAAGACGAACGAGTCGGGCAAGAGCTGGCTGAACAGCCGGGCGGGAGGTAGGATGGCCTCCTGCAGCCGTTTGGCGTAACGTATACTGTCGGTAATGGCGGTATTCGCCTGAACAATGATCTTGTTCTGCTCTTCTATGCGCTCGTAGGCCTGCCGCAACTGGCGGTTCTTGTCGCGCTCGGCCTCTTTTTCCTTTCGCAGGTCTTTGGTCTCATACCTGAACTGGATGTTCTTTATCTTCTGGATGCTCGATTCATTATATAACTCTTCCTTCACGGAATGAAACAGCTTATAATACCTGAAGGCCTCTTCCGTGCTGCCCAGGGCCTCATGCGCCACGGAAAGCAAGCGGTAAGTGGAGAACAGCTCGTCTTTTATACCCAGCTCGTTACCAATGGCCAATGCAGCGGTGAGCAGGGCCAGGGCGGAAGTATGATCGCCTTGACCGATCCTTATCTCGGCCAGGAAATTATTCGCCACGCATTCAATCGTTCGATACCCCGTTCGCTGAGCCCAACTCATCCCCTCGCTGAGGTATTCTTCCGCTTTTTTCAGGTCGCCCATGAAGAAAAAAGTCTCTCCGATGTTATGCAGCAGTATGGTACGGTTACGGTCCGACAGGTCGGGATAGGACAGGCAGGCGTAAAAGGTTTCGAGAGCCTTTTCGTATTGCCCCAGCTTAATATATGTATCGCCAATATTGTTCAGCGAGCCGATCTCACCGCTCTTGTCCCCCGCCTCCCTTCTCAGCTCCAGGGTGCGCAGGTTGATCTCCAGCCGCCTTTGGTGGTCCCCCAGGTAATTGTATACTCCGCCAAGGGTGTTCAGGCAGTCCGATTCACCCTTTTTATCCCCCAGGCCGGTAAACAGCTCCAGTGCCTCCAGCGACTTTTCGAGGGCATTGAGGTAATCCGATACGCGCTCGTAGCATCGTCCCATCACCATCAGGCTCTGGGCGATCCCCTTCCGGTAAGCCCGGCTCAGCGATTCTGCGTGGGCTTTTTCCGCAAGCTCGAACGAAAGCCGGATATCCGTACCCATGCTTTCCAGCGCCTTCCGGATCAGCAGGTCAATATCTTCATAAACTGTGGTATAATCTATCGTATCGGGCATTTCCTGGGGCTCTCTGCCTAAAGATACAACAAGGATGCGAAATGCCTTCACCACGGCAGCAAAAAAACCGGCTGCCATTCAGAAGAACAGCAGCCGGTACACCAAAAAACCACAAACTCCAACTTCACTCCAACCTACTCCTGCTTATACGGTTCTTTGGTTTTTTTATCCTTCATCATCATGAGCGACCAGTTCTTGTCGAACTTATACCAATTGCCATCGGCTCCGCGCCACTTTCCTTCTTTTACGTCCTTCCAGGTCTTACCCTCGTCATCTGACATCATTAATTTTTTATCCTTGATACGGAACCAGTTGCCGTCCATATCATGCCACACGCCATCGTCAACCGGGCTGAAGGTGTTTCCATCCACGGACGAAGACAATGTGAAATCGTTCGTGTTCAGCCTGTAGGAAGTGTTATCGTGCCCCATCCAGGTGCCGCTTTGCACTTTTTCCCAGTTCCCGGTCTGTGAGGTTTGTTTACCTTGTTTGGATTTATCCTCCTGCCTGGTCTGATCGTATTGCTTGTTCTGATCTCCCTGCTTGGTCTTATCCTCCTGGTTTCCGCCCTGCTGGGGCATAGTGGTCTTGTCACCGCCCTGCTTCGAGGGATCGCCCGTGGTGGTGGTATCTGTTACCTGGGCCGACAGGGTCATCGGGCTGCCAAAAAACATGGCCGCTGCCATACCTGCTATCCAAATTGCTTTTTTCATTTTTCCTCCTTGTTACGTTAATTGATACTTATTGAATTTTTACTGATCTGCATGTGATTTACACCGTAAAATTACTGCCGTCATACGCGCATGGCCTCCAAATTTCGTCAGGAAGGCAAAAAATGCGGCCGGTCATTACTTACTTTCCGCGAGCGGTATCGGCACTGCACGGCTCATGAACCTTTTCCGTATCATGAGACATATAATATTCATCTATATCCTTCCCGGTATGCGCGCGCTTTCCCATGGCATCGTTCCCGCACGATTGAATCAGCATCAGGGCAAATCCTGCCAGGCGCTGCACGATCGGCCACTATCCTGTTGAACCTGGTGTATCCGCTGAGCAAAAAAACTTCTCAGCATTGCCCCTTCCGGCCTGTCATCTTTCCTCCTCTGAAAACAGGTGAATAGCCCTGTTTTTTTCGCGCTGACCTAAAATCGACCAAGCCGCCAGAAGGGGTCAGTAACTTTGTTATAAAGGAACGATCATGAGAACGCTATTCATTATACTGGCATTTTGCCTGGGCAGTCTTAGAGGCCTGGCACAGGACATTCATCACCGCGGTGACAGCGTACAGAAATACTGTGCCGTTTTCAAGGACGGCATTATGACCATACAGGCCGATGGAAAACACATCACACACGAAGTGACACTGGCCAACGGAACAGAGATCAAAACGGACGGCACCCTTGTTAAAAAGGACGGAACGAGGATCCTTCTTAAAGACGGGGATTGCATAGACAAGGACGGCAACCTGGTACAGTCCAAAGCCAAGAACGAGGAGCCATTGAAGCCCGGAAAGGATAAAACGCATTGTACCGGGGTGAACGAAACAGAGTAACAGGGATGTAAAAACTATTTGCCATGCTGATGTTTGCCTTTATCATATTGGGAGTGCTCGCGGTCGCGGGCCTTATCTGGGCTGCGAAATATTTCTCGCGGAGGGATGACGGGCCCCAGGAACCGCCAGCCGACACCATGGGAAACCCGGTTTCGGGAAGCCAGAATATTCTGACCATTATGGACGTACTGAAAATGAACGGAAGCCTGGTTGCCGTAGGAATGGTCGATTCGGGCATTATCCGCAAAGGTGATGTATTGACGCTGAGAAGGAACCGGGGCGACCAGGCCCTGAAGCAGGTAACCGTAACCGACATTCAGATGGCGGGAAAACCCGTTACGGAAGCAAAGGCCGGTGAGCAGGCGGATATAGCGGTCAGCGGCCTGGTCAAGGAAGAAGTAACGATTGGCGATGTATTGACCAGCAATTAAAAGAACGGGAACACGGGCTTCTGTTGCTGATCAGGGAGGGAGCGGATGAGAAAGAGAATGATCGTATTGGCTATGGCTGTTGCCAGCTTATTGGGAATGATGATGTGCTGTTTTTACGACTGAATGTATTCTGTTTTGTCCCGGAAAGGGAATTCTTCGTGCCAAAACGGGAAGGATCTCGCGAGGGCAGTACGCAACTTCCGAATGGGCCGCTTTACCGGAACGCGATTTGCCGGCCGCATGAACTAACCTGATATAAACTATGAACGTACTGTTTAACACGCTACTGCGCTGGGGTATCATCGCCAGCCTCTCCGATCGTGAATCCTTTATCAGCCGGGTGGCCGGAACCATTGAGCAATACAACTACGACCCGGCCCGGGCAGAGAAACTCGCCCGTATACTGGCCGCCTGCCTGGAAGACATGAAAGACACCATGAACATCAGGCGGACGGTCAGCCAATTTGCCGCTCAAAGCGATCTTGCGAGCAAAGAGGACCTTGCCGAACTCAATAAGGTGATCAGCGAACTGGTAACGGAACTAAAGCAGCTCAGGAAAAAAGATCCGGATGTTTAAACTGCTAAAACTACCCTCTTACTACCTGCGTACCGTACGCGGACTGGGCATTATTTACGTGCTGCTGGGGTATTTCTGGATCAACTGGCTCAGCAAAAGGAAGTTCACCTCGCGCTTTATCCCGCGAAAGTACAAGGTCAATGGCAGCGTACAGCCGGTTCACATGCGCTTGCGCATGATGCTTGAACGGCTGGGGCCCACCTTCGTCAAGTTCGGACAGATACTGGCTGACCGGCCGGATATCATCTCGGAAAAGTTCCGCGTGGAGCTCAAAAAGCTGCAATCCACGGCCGAGCCCTTTGATCATGACCTTGCACGCGAGCTGATCGAAAAGGAGCTGGGCGCACCCATTGAGACCTACTTCAGGTACATAGAGCCCCAATGCATCGGCTCAGCGTCCATCGGCCAGGTGTACATGGGCGTTCTCCATAACGGAGAGAAAGTAGTGGTCAAGATACAGCGGCCCGTTATCCGCGAAAAGATCGATCTCGACCTGAAACTGCTCAACTACCTTGCTGACAAGTTATCGCAGGAATATCCCGAGCTGGTTGTGGTCAACATCAGCGGATTCGTAAAAGAGTTCGGTGAGACCATGATGCGTGAACTCAATTACCTGCACGAGGCCGGTAATGCCATACGGTTTTCCGAAATGTTCATGAATGTGCCCTATTGCCGCATACCCGTAGTGCATATGGACCTCTGTACGCACCGGCTGCTGGTCATGGAGTTCATGGAAGGCATCACGCCCGAGAGCGCATCGAAGCTGGAGCGCTGGGGCCGCGACCCCAAGATCGTAGCGGAGAACGGTATCAACATCTTCCTGAAAATGGTGTTCGAGCACGGCTTTTTTCATGCCGATATGCATGCCGGGAACCTGTTCATCCAGGAAAACAACCGGGTGGCGCTCATCGATTTCGGGATGGTGGGAGCCCTTAAGCCCTCGCATATGGAATTCCTGGCCAATTTCACACAGGGCCTGGCCTTCCGCAACGCGCAAACCATCAGCAAGGCCCTTCTCGACCTGAGCAACGCCCGGTTCTTCAAGGAAAAGGAAGACCTGGAATTCCGGGTGCAGGAAATGCTGAACCGCTACGGTTCCATGCATCTCGAGAGCGTTCGCTTCTCGGAGATCCTTGACGAATGCGTCAAGATCATTCTTCGCTTCGAGCTGAAGATACCCAGCAGCATTTATCTTCTCCTGAAAGCCATTGCCTCGATGGAGAAGCTGGGCTACAACCTGCGCAGCGAAATGTCGCTGGCCAAATACATACGCCCTTACGCTGAGAACCTGATCCGCCAGCAATATTCCCTGAAAGCCATATCCGGCACATTGGTCGAAACGGTCAAGAACTATATTACGCTGGTAAAAGAGTTCCCGGGCGAGATGAGCGAGATACTGGATAAGGCCAAGCAGGGCAAGCTCACCATAGAGATCAAAGTAAGCAACGAAGACCTGTTCCGCTCCACCATGCGCGGGCTCGGAAGAAGGCTGGCTACCGGCCTGGTGGTGGGCTTCATGTTCACCGGTGCCATCATCATGAATATCTGGGGAACGCCCTCGGCATTTTCTAATTTCCTGTTCGTCATCTCATCCATATTCGCCATTTGGCTGGTGGTGCGCCTGTTCTTCACCACGCGCGTATAAATTCCTGAAATGAGAATTTGTTTTCTCAATTTGGGCAGGTTTATTCTCTTATTGCCTGCCAATCCCCCTAGATCTCACTCTGTTATGCTTCCGGAACGATATTGGCAAAGACCCCAGCAACCAACTTACGTCTGCAATGGAGAATCTGCTTTACTATATCGCTGTTATACTGGTTATCGTATGGGCGATCGGTTTTCTCGGCTATAATGCGGGAGGCATCATTCACATCTTATTGGTCATCGCGCTGATAGCAGTGTTGCTTCGCATCATACGGGGACAAAAGCCACTATAAACGAGTATGTCAAACCATCAATCAATACCATGAAAGCAAATCAGTTGTTCACACTGGCATTAGCCGGCCTGCTCTCGGCCGGCACACTGGTTTCCTGCAGGGATGCCGGCCGTGACGGGGTACGCTCCGAAAACGAGCGCTTGCGGGATGCCGACCAGAATACCGACACGGCCATAACGCGGCAGGGAGTGCGCGACCATACGAATGTTGATACCGAATGGGAAGAGTTCCGCACCACATCCGAGCAAAAGCTGAAAGAGAATGAAAGCCGGCTGGATAACTTCCGCGAAAAAATGGAAAAATCGGACGAAAAGCTCAGGAACAAATACAACAAAACGGTGACCACGCTGGAAGAACGCAATAAGGAGATGCGCAAAAAGCTGGACGAATACAAAAAAGAAGGCGGCATGAAATGGGAAGAGTTCAAGGAGGAGTTCAACCGTGATATGGATGAGCTGGGGAAAGCTATCCAGGACCTCTTTAAGGACAATAAATAATTTATCTGAAAATCTTTAAAAAATGAAAACGATCAGATCATTCTTTTTTGCCCTGGCGCCCATCCTCGTGCTGGCTGCCTGCCAGGAAACGGCCGAACAGCGCATGCAGGATGCCGATGAGCGCGTCAGGAAAGAACAGCACGATGTGGAAGATGCCAGAGAAAAGGCCCGCCAGGAATACCTCGATTTCAAGGCAGATGCCGAGGAGCAGATACGCGAAAACGAGAACGAGATAGCCGCCTTACGGGAAAAAAGCTTGGCCACTGCCGATGCCGGCAAAAAAGAACGTTATGCCAAGCGGATAGCCGAGCTGGAACAGAAGAATGCCGATCTGAAGGGCAAGCTGAACGCCTATGATTATGACCGGGACAATTCCGGCTGGGAGGAGTTCAAAAAGGAGTTCAAAAAGGACATGAACGACCTGGAAACCGCTATCAGGGATTTTTTCAAAGACGATGCAAAATAATTTAACCGTTAATCATTAAAAACAAACTACCATGAAAGCAAAGAGGATCATAGAAGCGGCCAAAGGGATGATCGCAGAAAAGATCGTATCCTACATGAGCCCTTCGGAAAGAAAGGTGGAGAACGCCAGGAGAAAGGTTGAGGCTGCGAAGCGGGAGCTGGCCGAAGCCGAACGCAACGCGCGGACCGTTCAGCAGGACTGGCTGAAGTATAAAAAAGAATACGAATCCATCATCAGCGAGAACGAAGCCAGCATTGCGCAACTGAAGAGAAAAATGAAAACGGCAGGCAAAAAGCTTCACGCGCAATATGAAGAGAAACTGGCCGAGCTGGAGCGCAAGAACAAAGCCCTGAAGGTGCGACTGGGAATGTATAAGCACGAAAGCAAGGAGAAATGGGAGGAATTCAAGCGGGTCACTACCCGCAACATGTCCGAAATAACCCATGCCTTCAGGGACCTGTCGAAAACCGTGATCCCCGTATAGATCGATTGTGCGCAATGATGCCCCCGTTCGCCTTGCTGGCTGACGGGGGATCGTTTTTACAGGCGCCTGGTCGCGAACTGCATGCCCGAAAGGCCGGCCGCGGGGCTTACTCCCTTTTGCTGGGCAAAGACTTTGAACTTTCCGCCCATATCCACGAGCAGGGTATGTATCATGCGAAGGGTGGTGGCAGCCTTCAGCGATCCGGCTCGTGCCTCCTCCCTTCTCAGGCAATCGGTCAGCCCCAGCGCCAGCAGAAATCGGGCCTGGTCAGTATAGCCGCAACAGCTCAGGCCATTCCGGTCGCCCCAATGCCTCAGCGCTGAGAAATTAACATGCGCGGTGATATCCTGCTCGCCAATGCTCTCGTACAGCCGGTCGCTGATCCTGTGCCGGTGATAGCAAAGCAAAGTGCCCTGCCTGCCCGCGTAGCGCTTCATCTCGGGCGCTGAATACCCGTAATCGATGGTGAGCACAAATCCTTTTTTAAGCACGGCAGATATATCACGCAGCCATTCGAGCGCCTGCAGGTTGATCTCCGTCTGCGCACCTTCAGGAAGGCTGATGTTCAGCTCAGCCAGGTATTCTTTCAACTGACCGGAAGCCGGGCGCAGCACCTCCGTGAACGCATCCTGGTGATCCACATATACCTCCATCAATTCCTTATTCATGACCACCCGGTGCACCGAGAAATTGTCGATCAGTTCGTTCGACAGAACGCAGCCCGTGAACGGGGGCAGCTCACTGAGGGAACCGTACCGGCATACCTCCGCGCCCGGCAAAGAACGCTCATGTGCCAGCGTGACGGGGCTTCTTTCCACGATGCAATACTTCAGCCGCCTGTACATGGCGCTGTTGTTCTTCAGGTAGCCCAGAATATCCCGGCACAACGTTCCCTTGCCGGCACCGCACTCCACCACGGTGAAATCTTCCCGGCCGAGCAAGGTCCACATCTCCTCCAATTGTTTCCCCACCAGTTCCCCGAACAGGGGCGATAATTCCGCACTGGTATAGTAATCTCCGTCCGTACCGATCTTGTTCCGGCTTGAGGTGTAATACCCAAGAGAGGGGTAGTACAGGGCCATTTCCATATAGTCGCGGAAGGGAATAGGGCCCTTTTCCCTGATATGCTCTTTTATGATATCGGATAATGTCATTTCAGCGGATAAATCGGCAGAGAACCGAATGGCCATGCAAAAAACAAGCCGCTGCCGGGATGTACGGATCGGGCAATTGCTCTTTTCTTTCGTAATTTTGTAACCATGCGGAAAGTGATCGGTATCGTGTTGCTGCTGGGCTGTTGCCTTCGTTCGGGCGCGATGACCGATTCGATAGTGTACAGCAAGGATTTTGAGTTCGCTGAAGGCCTTTACCTGAGCTTCAGCGATTTCAGGAACAATCACCCTGTTCCCAAAGCTTCGATCGTGAGCCTGTACGATAAATCAGCGATCGATTTCTTTAAAAAAGAGCTGCAGAAAACACAGATCGCCTTTATCGACACCTCGGGCAAGCAGATCACCGTGTATACGCACAAGCTGTGGGGGTACAGCTCAAGCGGGAACGTTTACATCAACTACGGGGTCGATTTCTACAAGATACAGGTCATCGGCAGCCTCTGCCATTTCACCGCTTTCGTGCAGATCGTGCTGGGAGGCGACCCTACGCTGCAGAACCCTTACGATATGCGTGACGGATACCAGATGGAGCAGTTCATGATGGATATGGAGACCGGGAAAATAGCCGTGTTCAACTATACCAATATGCAGGGTTTTCTGAAACGGGATGAGGAGCTGTACAAGGACTACAGCGCCTTGTCCAAGAAGAAGAAAAAGGAGTCGGCCTTCATTTACCTGAACAAATACAACCAGCGGCATCCACTTTATTTTCCCATCTAGGATTACCCCTATTTTTACGATATTTGCATCCCTAAAACCAGGACCATGTCAGAAGGCAGGCAGATCATTTTCTCTATGGTGAACGTGAGCAAAACGCTCAGCACCAACAAGACCATACTGAAAGACATATACTTATCGTTCTACTACGGGGCCAAGATCGGCATACTGGGCCTGAACGGATCCGGGAAGTCGACCCTGCTGCGCATCATAGCCGGCAAGGAAAAGAACTACCAGGGCGAGCTTCATTATTCGCCCGGCTATTCGATTGGCATGCTGGACCAGGAACCGGAGCTCGACAATAAAAAAACGGTTATCGAGGTGGTGCGCGAAGGCGCCCAGAAAATGGTGGACATACTGAAAGAGTATGAAGATGTGAACAATAAGTTCGCTGAGCCCATGAGCGATGAGGAGATGAACAAGCTCATTGAACGCCAGGCCAAGCTCAACGACCTGATCGAGCAGCACGACCTCTGGAACCTCGACAACCGCCTCGAACAGGCCATGGATGCCCTGCGCTGCCCTGAGAGCGACACCCCCGTTAAAAACCTTTCGGGTGGCGAGCGCAGACGGGTGGCCCTCTGCCGCCTGCTCATACAGGAGCCCGATATCCTCCTGCTCGATGAGCCTACCAACCACCTGGATGCCGAATCGGTCGACTGGCTGGAACAGCACCTGAAGAATTATAAGGGCACCGTGCTGGCCGTTACCCACGACCGCTATTTCCTCGACAATGTGGCCGGCTGGATCCTCGAGCTCGACCGCGGGGAGGGAATTCCGTGGAAAGGAAATTACACCTCGTGGCTGGAGCAGAAACAGGAACGCCTGCTGCAGGAAGAAAAGACCGAGAGCAAGCGCCAGAAGACGCTGCAGCGCGAGCTGGAATGGGTGCGCAAGGGCGCGAAGGGAAGGCAGGCCAAGCAGAAAGCGCGCCTTCAGAACTATGAAAAGATGCTGAATGAGGATGTAAAGTCGAAGGAAGAAAAGCTGGAGATCTTTATCCCGAACGGCCCGCGCCTGGGCAACGAGGTCATTGAAGCGGTGCACGTATCCAAATCATTTGGCGACAAGCTGCTGTACGAAGACCTGAACTTCAAGCTGCCACCGGCAGGCATCGTGGGCATCATCGGCCCGAACGGTGCCGGCAAAACCACCATTTTCCGTATGATCATGGGCCAGGAGAAGCCCGATCGCGGAGAGTTCCTGATCGGCCCTACCGTTAAGATCGGCTACGTGGACCAGGCCCATACCGATATCGACCCGGACAAGACCGTATACGAAGTGATCAGTGGCGGCACCGAGCACATCATGGTAGGCGGAAAACCCATTGTGGCGCGCGCCTATATATCGCGTTTCAATTTTGGCGGCACCGACCAGGGTAAAAAGTGCGGAGTGCTTTCTGGCGGAGAGCGCAACAGGCTACACCTGGCCCTTACGCTCAAATCGGAGGCGAACGTGCTGCTGCTTGACGAGCCCACTAACGACCTTGATGTGAACACCCTCCGCGCGCTCGAAGAAGGCCTTGAGAATTTCGCGGGCTGCGCAGTGATCATCTCGCACGACCGCTGGTTCCTCGACCGCGTATGCACCCATATCCTCGCCTTCGAAGGCGACTCGCAGGTGTATTGGTTCGAGGGAGGCTATTCCGATTACGAAGAGAACAAGAAAAAACGCCTGGGCGATACAGAGCCCAAGCGTATCCGTTATAAAAAGTTAACCGTCTAACCCCTTAATCTCCTTTATTATGAAAAAGATCATTTATTCCGCCCTTTGCCTTGCCGCTCTTACAACGGCATACGCTTTTACGGATGCATGCGATGCCATGCTCTTCTTTAAGGAAGGCAGCTCCGTTACATTCACTTCGTACGATGACAACGATAAAGTATCCGGCTCGCATAAGACCGTTTATTCCAAGGTTACAAAGACCGGGGGTACCGTTTCGGCTACAGCCAGTGCGGAGTATTTCGACAAAAAAGGCAAATCGACCGGCAAGGCCGAGTACATTATGAAATGCTCAGGCGGCACTATCATGATCGATATGCGCATGATGATGCCCCAGCAGCAAGCCGATGCCTACAAGGACATGGAGATGACCATGGAGGGAAACGACCTGGAGTTTCCGTCAACGCTCACCGTTGGCTCTACCCTTAAGGACGCGACCATGAAAATGAGCTTCAAGCCTAAAGGCAGCAACAGCCCCATGCCGATGGGCATGACGTTCCAGGTCAATATCACCAACAGGAAAGTGGAGGCCAAGGAATCGATTACTACACCTGCAGGCACCTTTGAATGTTATAAAATAACGGAGGAGGTGGAGACCAAGACCATGTTCGGTGTGAAGATGAAATCGGTAAACTGGTTCAGCCCTGAAGTGGGGAATGTACGGACCGAGAGTTACAAGGAGAACGGGAAATACATGGGCAAGACCGAGCTGACCGAGTTAAAGAAATAGCATTATCCCTTTGGATCGTAAAAAGGGATTGAGCAGGTTCAATCCCTTTTTATTTACGTACAGAAGCGTGATGAAGAAAGCAAAAACGATCGTATTCATACTGGCTGCCATAGCGATACTGGCGCTTATCAAGATCTTTTTCCTCGATGATAAAAAATCACAGCAGGCCGGGCCCCGGCCGGGCAGGGCGCAGGTAACCACCGTAACGGCCTATATCGTTAAGCCCGAAAAGCTGGAGAACAGGATATTCGTAACGGGCACGCTGCTGGCCAACGAAGAGGTGAACCTGGTGCCCGAAACGGCCGGCAAGGTGACCGGCATTTATTTCCAGGAAGGAAGCAAGGTGAGCAAAGGCCAGCTACTGGTCAGGATCAATGACGCGGACCTGCAGGCCCAGCTCAAAAAGCTGCAGCTCGAGGAAAAACTGGCCGCTGAAAAAGAAGCAAGGCAGAAAAAGCTGCTGGTCATCAGCGCGGTGAGCCAGGAGGAATACGATGCCGCGCTGACTTCGCTCAATTCCATTAAGGCCGATATCGAGATCGTACAGGCCCAGATCTCCAAGGCGCAGATCACCGCTCCTTTCAGCGGCATCATAGGCCTGAAAAACATCAGCGAAGGCGGGTACGTGAACACGTCCACCTCCATCGCTTCCATACAGCAGACCGATCCGCTGAAGATCGATTTTTTCATCCCGGAGAAATATGCCTCCCTGGTCGGGCCCAACGATACGATCAGCTTTTTCGTAGAGGGCAGCCCTGAGCGCTATACCGCCCGCATCCTCGCCATCGAGCCCAAGGTCAACGTGAGCACGCGGACGATCCAGATAAGGGCCCTCACCTCAAACAGATCGGGTAAGCTGTTCCCTGGCTCTTTCGCCCGCATCGAATTCTCATTGGAACGGAGCGAGAACGCCATTATGATACCTACCGAGGCCGTTATTCCCATCCTGAAGGGGCAGAAAGTATTTATCAGCCGCAATGGCAAGGCCGAAGAGTCCATCATTGAAACAGGCGTTCGTACGGAAGATAAGGTACAGGTGCTGAAAGGCCTGCAGCCGGGCGATACGGTGATCACTACCGGGATCATGCAACTGAGGGCCGGGAATATGTTAAAGTTCGCTTCAGTGCAATAGCCAATCTCAAAAGAAGGGCAGGATTTATGAGCAGTTTGTCGACCATAAGTATCAGGCGCCCGGTGCTGGCCATCGTGATGAACCTGATCATCATTCTGTTCGGGTTCATCGGGTACAGGTTCCTCGGGGTGCGTGAATTCCCGTCTATCGACCCGCCTGTCATTACCGTACGCACCAATTACCCGGGGGCCAATGCCGATGTGATCGAGGCGGAGATCACCGAGCCGCTGGAAAAAGCCATTAACGGCATTGCGGGCATACGAAGCATTTCCTCTGCCAGCAACCAGGGTTCCAGCTCCATCACCGTTGAGTTCGAGCTGGGCATAGACCTCGAAGCGGCCGCCAACGATGTACGCGATAAGGTTTCTCAGGCCGTACGTCAGTTGCCGAAAGACATCGATGGCATGCCCACCGTAACGAAATCAGACGCCAACTCCGATGCGATCATCTCAATGACCATCGAGAGCAACACCCGTTCGCACCTGGAGGTAAGCGACTACGCGGAGAACGTGATCGCGCAGCGGCTGCAGACCATACCCGGGGTGAGCACCGTACAGATATGGGGGCAGAAGAAATATTCCATGCGCATCTGGCTCAACCCGGTACAACTGGCCGCTTACGGGCTTACGCCTTTGGATGTGAAGCTGGCCCTCGACCGCGAGAACATCGAGCTGCCTTCGGGGAAGATCGCGGGCAACAGCACCGAGCTGGCCGTAAAGGTGGTTGGCAGGCTGACGACAGAAGAAGATTTCAACGAGCTGATCATTAAGAACGAGAACGGCCGCGTTATACGGCTCAAGGATATCGGTGAGGCCCGGCTGGGGCCGGAGAACGAGGAGACCATTCTCCGGCAATCGGGCGTGCCCATGATAGGGCTGGCCATCGTGCCGCAGCCGGGCGCCAACTACATCGATATCTCCGATGAGTTCTACAAGCGTTACGAACAGATCAAAAAAGACCTTCCGGCCGACTACAAAGTGGATATCGCCCTCGACAACACGCGCTTTATCCGCAAATCCATACAGGAGGTGCAGGAAACCCTGATCATCGCCATCATCCTGGTGATCGCCATCATTTACCTTTTCTTCCGCGACTGGGTGATCGCTTTCCGCCCGCTGATCGATATTCCCGTTTCGCTGGTGGGCGCTTTCTTCGTCATGTACCTGCTGGGCTTCTCCGTAAATGTGCTCACCCTGCTGGCCATCGTGCTGGCCACCGGCCTGGTGGTGGACGATGGCATAGTCGTGACCGAGAATATTTTCAAGAAGGTGGAGGAAGGGCTATCGCCCGTTGAGGCCGCGATCAAAGGCTCCAACGAGATCTTTTTCGCGGTCATCTCCACCTCCGTTACCCTGGCAGCCGTTTTCCTTCCTATCATATTCCTCGAAGGTTTTGTCGGCAAGCTGTTCCAGGAATTCGGCATCGTCATCGCTTCCGCGGTGCTGATATCGGCCTTTGTCTCGCTCACCCTCACCCCCATGCTCAACGCCCGGCTTATCCGCAAGACGAACAGGAAAAGCCGTTTTTATGAAATGACGGAGCCCTTCTTCGTGAATATGGTAGCGGGTTACAGGCGCTCGCTCGATAACTTCCTGAAGAAACGCTGGCTCGCTATTCCCATCATCCTTACCGCCATTGCCGCGATATTCGGTGTGGGATCCTTGCTTCAGTCCGAGCTGGCGCCCCTCGAAGACCGGGGCTGGCTGAGGCTATCGGTGACCGCGCCCGAGGGCGCCTCATACGACTATACCGACCGCTTTATCCTGAAGCTGACCGAAGAGATCAATGATTCCATACCCGAAAAACAGGTCTTGCTCACGGTTACGGCACCGGGATTCACCGGCTCGGGCGCGGTGAACACGGGCTTCATCCGCCTCCGGCTGAAAGATGCCGAGGAAAGGGAACGCTCGCAGCAAGAGGTGGCCGATCATGTGAACCGGCTTACCCGGAAATATTCTGAGGCCCGCGTTTTCGTGATACAGGAGCAGACCATTTCTTCGGGCGGTGGCCCGCGCGGGGGACAGCCGGTGCAATTCGTGCTTCAGGCGCCTAATTTTCAAAAACTACAGGAGGTGCTGCCAAAGTTCATGGAAGAGGCATCACGGCATCCCGTACTCACGGGCGTGGATGTGAACCTTAAGTTCAATAAGCCTGAGCTCAATATCATGCCCGACAGGGAAAAGGCCAATGCCCTGGGCGTATCCGAGATAGACATCGCCCAAACCCTGCAGTTCGCCCTGAGCGGGCAGCGCTTCGCCTATTTCACCATGAACGGCAAGCAGTACCAGGTGATCGGGCAGGTAAGCCGCCAGAACCGCGATGAGCCGCTCGACCTGCAATCCGTTTACGTGCGCAACAACAAGGGAGAACTGATACAACTGGATAACGTGGTGAAAATAGAAGAGCTGAGCAGTCCACCGCAGTTGTACCATTACAACCGGTACCAGTCTGCAACCGTACAGGCAGGCCTGGCTCCCGGCAAGACCATTGGCGATGGCATCGAGGCGATGCGCGAGATCTCGGATAAGTTACTGGACGAATCCTTCTCCACCACGCTCACCGGTCCTTCCCGCGATTTCGAGGAAAGCTCTTCTAATATCCTCTTTGCTTTTGTGCTTGCCCTGCTGCTCATCTACCTGGTGCTGGCCGCGCAGTTCGAAAGCTTCATCGACCCGTTCATCATCATGCTCACCGTTCCCCTGGCCATTGCGGGAGCCGTGTTGTCGCTCTGGTATTTCAATCAAACGCTCAACATCTTCAGCCAGATCGGCATCATCATGCTGATCGGGCTGGTGACCAAGAATGGCATCCTGATCGTGGAGTTCGCCAACCAGATCAGGGAAAAAGGCAAAAGCCTACACGAGTCTATTCGCGAGGCGGCTGCCGCCCGTTTACGCCCTATCCTCATGACCAGCATTGCCACCGCCCTGGGCGCGCTTCCCATCGCCCTCGCGCTGGGCGCGGGCGCCAAAAGCAGGATGGGAATGGGCATCGTGGTGATCGGGGGGTTGCTGGTTTCGCTGGTGCTTACGCTCTACGTTATTCCGGCCATTTATTCATTTAAAGAATACCTATCAAAAGAAAAAAAAACATGAAAAAGAGTAATTTTCTTTTCCTGTGCCTCCTGCCGCTGACCGCATTTACCCAGGAGCTGCTCACGCTGCAGCAGGCGGTAGAGATCGTGCTGAAGAACAACTACGCTATACAGATCGCGAAGAATGAAACCCAGGTGGCGCAAAATGACGCCAGCTACGGCAATGCGGGCATGCTGCCCTCCGTAACCGTGGGCGCATCGGCCAACTGGGCCAGCAACGATACCAGGCAGCAGTTCAGCACCGGAACGGACGTGGATAAAAAGGATGCCGGCTCGTTCAGCACCTCAGCGGGCGTTGCGCTCAACTGGACCATTTTCGATGGCCTGAAGATGTTCGCCACCTATGATAAGCTGCAGACCCTGTATGATATGAGCGTAACGGGCCTGAAGATAGAGGTGGAAAATACGGTAGCGGATCTTACCACCGTGTATTATTCCCTAGTCAGGCAAAAGCAGCTCATCAAGGCCATCGAGAATTCGATCGTCCTGTATGAAGAGCGCATCAAGATAGCCGAAACAAAATGGAAGATAGGATCGGCTTCCAAGCTCGATTACCTGCAGGCCCAGGTAGACATGAACGAGCAGAAATCGAACCTGCTCAGGCAAAAGAATACGCTGAAAGAACTAAAAGCGAACCTCAACGCCCTGCTGGCCCGCCCCGCAGATACCGAATTTGAGGTGGAGAACGAGATCAGCATCAGCTATAACCCTACGTATGACGAAATCAAAAGCACCGTGCTGAAAGGCAACAACCAGCTCCTGCTCCAGCAGCAGAACATACTGGCCTTTGAATACACGCTCAAAGAGGCCAAATCGCAGCGCATGCCCAGGCTGAGCCTGAATGCCGCCTACAATTATTCGCGCACCGAGAACCAGGCCGGCTTCATCCTCTTCAACCAGAACCTGGGCTTCAACGCTGGGCTGACCGCCTCCTGGACCATTTTTAACGGGGGCAATACTTCGAGGCAGATCAGGGATACCGAGGTCCAGCTCATGAGCTCGCAGCTTTATTATTCCGACACCAAAGCAGTGATCGAAAGCGAGGTACTGAACGCCTATAACCTGTTCAAGAACGCCATGGAGCTGCTGAGCCTCGAAGAAGAGAACTTCAAGCTGGCCAAGGAGAATGTGGATATCGCCCTGGAACGATTCAAGCTGGGCAACGTCACCTCGCTCGAGCTGAAAGAGGCCCAGAAAAGCTTTGAGGATGCGCAGGCCCGGCTGGTGACCGCGCGCTATGAGACCAAGGTGGCCGAAACCGAGCTCATGCGCCTTTCGGGCATGCTGGTGAAGAGCACCTGATTTGATTATAAATACGATATTTGCCTTTTATGCCGGTACAATGAAAAGAGACCTTATATCCTGCGCTTTTCTTTTCGCCCTGACCCTCTCTTCTTCCGCCCAGGGTACCTGGACGACCAAAACCAGCCTGACCGGTGCTGCCCGGTGGGGAGCGGTGGGCTTTTCTATAGGCGCTAAAGGCTATGTTGGTACCGGCCTGGATGCTTCGTTTAACTATACCAGCGACTTTTGGGAATACGACCCCGCCCTGAATACCTGGACCCAGAAAGCCAATTTCGCGGGAGCAGCGCGCCAGTTGGCCGCAGGATTTGCGACAGGCGGAAAAGGATATATCGGTACCGGATATGATGGAAGCCCGAAACAGGACCTTTGGCAATATGATCCTGCGGCAAACACCTGGACGCAGAAAAGCAACCTGCCGGGAGCGGCACGCAGCTCAGCAGTGGGTTTCGCCATCGGCACCAAAGGATATATCGGCACCGGATACGGCACCGCGCCACTCGATGATTTTTGGGAATATGATCCTTCCAATGATACCTGGACCCAAAAGACCAATGTGGGCGGTGGAGGGCGCAACGATGCGGCAGGCTTCTCCATCGGTTCGATGGGATACATAGGCACAGGTACGGGCAATGACTTTTGGGAGTACGACCCCGCGGGCAATACCTGGACGCAAAAGGCAAACGTAGGCACGGTGGCCCGCTTTTCCGCTTGCGGTTTTTCCATAGGGGCCAAAGGATACCTGGGTACAGGATATTCCACTACCTGGCTGCAGGATTTTTATGAATATGATCCTGCTCTGAATACATGGACTCCCATGGCCAGCTTCAGCGGCACGCCCCGGCAGAGCACCGTGGCTTTTTCCATAGGCCCGAAAGGCTACGTGGGTACCGGCCTGGATGCCGCCTCTGCCAGAAAGGACTGGTTTGAGTTCGATCCCGGAGCGATGACCTCGGTAACAGACCAGAATAAGATCATTACCGTTTGGATCTATCCTAATCCAGTACAACTGAAGGCCGATATTTTTGTTAAAAACCTCGACAGCTATGCCGACTTTATCCTGTATGACCTGAGCGGAAAAGAGGTGTACAGTAAAACCTTCCGCTTGTTTTTCACATTCTATAATCCCGGGCTTCCCGCAGGAACCTACCTGTATGCGATCCGGGCAGGCAAAACCATCGTACCCGGCAAACTGGTGATCGAATAATGGCCCAGAAACCATCCATCCCCAGAGGCACGCGCGATTTCTCACCGGTAGAGATGGTGAGAAGGAATTATATTTTCGATACCATACGCACCGTTTTCCAGCGCTACGGCTACCAGCCCATAGAAACGCCCGCCATGGAGAATCTCTCTACTCTAATGGGAAAGTATGGTGAAGAAGGAGATAAGCTTTTATATAAAATTATTGATAGTGGAGACTTTTGGGATTTTGTCATTAGAGAACACGGTGAAACTATAGATTTTACAAAAATTACTTCATCTCAACTGGCTTTAATGGTCTCTGAAAAAGGCTTGAGATATGATCTAACAGTTCCTTTCGCACGTTATGTTGTACAGTATCAGAGCCAGATCTCTTTTCCCTTCAAACGCTACCAGATACAACCCGTTTGGCGGGCAGACAAACCCCAGAAAGGCCGCTACAGGGAATTCTACCAGTGCGATGCGGATGTGATCGGGAGCGATTCGCTGCTTAATGAGATCGAGCTGACGCAAATGATCGATGAGGTGTTTGGCAGGCTTGGCGTTTCGGTCACGATTAAGATCAACAACAGGAAGATCCTGTCCGGGATTGCCGAAGTGATAGGAGAAAAAGACAGGATCGTGGATATAACGGTCGCGATCGATAAACTTGACAAGATCGGAGAAGAAAAAGTGATGGAAGAGCTGCTGGCGAAAGGAGTTTCAAAGCCTGCTGTTGACAAGCTGAAGCCCCTGTTTCGGTTACAAGGAACAAATCAGGAAAAATTGAATTCCATTGCAAACCTGCTTTCAGAATCAGAAACCGGCCTGAAAGGGATTAACGAGCTGGAATACGTTTTCTCGGCACTGTCTCACATTTCACATCTCACATCTCACATCTCTCTTGACATCACCCTGGCCCGCGGCCTTAACTACTATACTGGCGCCATTTTCGAAGTAAAAGCCAACGATGTGCAGATCGGCAGCATCTGCGGTGGGGGCCGCTACGATGACCTGACCGGCATTTTCGGCCTGCCTAATGTTTCAGGGGTGGGCATCTCTTTCGGTATTGACAGGATATTCGATGTGATGAACGAGCTGAACCTTTTCGACAAGATCGACTACACGTCACAAACGACCAAACTGCTTTTCGCGCACTTCGGTGAAAAGGAACGCGATTTCTGCATCCCGCTTGCGGCAAAAGCAAGGGCGGCCGGCATCAATACCGAGATCTACCCCGATGTGGTGAAGAAGATCAGCAAGCAGTTCGATTACGCCAATAAAAAGCAGATCCCTTATGTGGCGGTGGTGGGCAGCGATGAGATGCAGAGCGGGGTGCTGGGCCTGAAGAACATGGGCACAGGGGAGCAGAAAAAAATGAAGATCGAAGAGATCATCCATCTATTGAAATGAGCACGCACAAAATAGACCCTGACAAGGTACTTGATTTTGAAACCATCGGGGAGATCGTTCGCGAGGGCCGGAAGCTGGCATTATCCGGCACGGCCAGGAAAAAGATCGAACGCTGCCGCGAGTACCTGGACAAAAAGCTAAAGAACATCAGGGAGCCGATCTACGGCATCAATACGGGTTTCGGCTCGCTGCACAATACTACCATAGCCGAAAAAGACCTGGAAAAGCTGCAGGAGAACCTGATCCGCTCCCACGCCTGCGGCACCGGCCCTGAGGTACCCCGCGAGATCGTGAAGCTCATGCTGCTGCTGAAGATCCGCTCGCTGAGCTACGGTTACTCGGGCGTGCAAACCGAAACGGTGGAGGCGCTGATAGCGCTCTTCAATAACGATGTATTGCCGGTGGTCTACGAACAGGGATCACTGGGCGCTTCGGGCGACCTGGCTCCCCTCGCCCACCTCTGCCTGCCCCTTATCGGGGAAGGCGAAGTGAACTATGAAGGACAAAAAGTGCCCGCGGCCGCAGCCCTGAAAAAGATAAAGCTCAGGCCGCTTAAGTTCCGTTCCAAAGAAGCCCTTGCCCTGCTGAACGGAACACAATTCATGGGCGCCTACGCGGTATGGTGCGTTATGCAGGCCCAGCAGTTGCTTATCTCCGCCAACAAGATTGCCGCCCTTTCGCTGGATGCCTTTGACGGGCGCATCGATCCCTTTGACGTGCTCATCCATTCCGTGCGCGCGCATATCGGCCAGCTTTTCGTGGCGCAGGAAATACGCGATCACCTGGAAGGCAGCGCCATCATCAGCCGCAAAAAACAGCATGTGCAGGATCCCTATTCCTTCCGGTGCGTACCGCAGGTGCACGGGGCGTCATGGAGCGCGATCGACTATGCACTGAAGACCATCCTGATGGAGGTCAACTCGGTTACCGATAACCCTACTGTTTTTCCTGAAGCGGACCGCATCATTTCCGGAGGTAATTTCCACGGACAGCCCCTTGCGCTGACCCTGGATTTCCTGGCTATTGCCATTGCCGAGCTGGCCAGCATCTCCGAGCGCAGGACCTACCTGCTCATCTCCGGCCAGCGGGGCCTGCCTCCCTTCCTGGTGGCTGAGCCCGGGCTGAACAGCGGCTTTATGATACCCCAGTACACGGCCGCCTCTATAGTCAGCAGGAACAAGCAGCTATGCACTCCCGCATCGGTGGATTCCATTGTGTCGTCCAACGGCCAGGAAGATCACGTAAGCATGGGCGCCAACGCGGCCGTGAAGTGCATGGATGTGATCGAGAATACCCAGCGCGTGCTGGCCATCGAGCTCTTCACCGCGGCCCAGGCCCTGGAGTTCCGCAGGCCGCTCCGCTCATCCGCGGTCCTTGAAAAAATGATCTCCGCCTATCGCAAACAGGTGGCCTTTATCAAAAGCGATGAGATCATGTACACCGCCATAGAAAAGAGCATATCATTCCTGACGAAGGGGCTTTGAAAATGCGGCACCTGCTCTTTTTAGCTCTTATCCTGTTCGCTTCAAACACTTTTGCCTGCGATTGCTCCCCGGCCGGCACGATCAGCAAAGAACAGACCGGTGAATACCATATTATTTTTACAGGAAAGGTCGATTCCGTGCATAAGAGCACGGTGTTGTTTTCCATTCATGAGCTGTACAAGGGCAAATCGGGAAAAAACGCCTGGCTGAGCTTTGACGATTCCAGCGATTGCCGCATGTCGTTCGCTAAAGGCGAGGAATGGATCATTTATGCCCGCTATACCCGTTTCGGGGAGCCGGGGGTTGAGTTCTGCAGCCGGAGCCGGAAAAAACCGGCCGAAGGGGAGCAGGACCTGTATGTGGTGAGCAACCGGTCGACCTTTGCGGAAGAAGCGGACTACCTGGAAAAGAACCTGGGTTTACAAGCCTTTGGCAAAGAGCGCGAACAAGACCCCTTTCCCGAGCGCGAGCTGCTGAAACCTAAAGGATACACCATACTGTGGCTCTTCCTGGGTTCCCTCCCCATCCTGGTGCTGTTCTATATACTGCTTAAAAAATTCCTCTGACATGCCTTCACACTTCAAAGCACATCCCTGGCACGGCATCAGCGCGGGCGAAGAAGCCCCTGAGCTGGTCACCGCTTTCATCGAGATCGTTCCCACCGATACGATCAAGTACGAGATCGACAAGCAAAGCGGATACCTGAAGATAGACCGGCCGCAGAAATTCTCCAATGTAGTGCCTTCCCTGTATGGTTTCATTCCGCAGACCTATTGCGCTGAGAACATTGCGGCCCTGGCCGCTGACCGATCGGGAAAGCAGGTGGCAAAAGGCGATGGCGACCCGCTCGATATCTGCGTGCTGAGCGAGCATACCATTGCGCATGGCGACATCCTGCTGAAAGCCATTCCGATAGGGGGATTTCGCCTGCTCGACAAGGGCGAGGCGGACGACAAGATCATTGCCGTGATGAAGGGCGATGAGTTTGCCGAACTCTGGAAGGACCTCTCTGATTGCCCCGCCTATTACGTCAACCGCCTGAGGCATTATTTTCTTACGTACAAGAACCTGCCCGGTGAGGCAAGCACCTGCGAGATCACGAACGTATACGGAAGGGAAGAAGCAAAGGAGGTGATCATGAAAGCGATGGCGGATTATCGCTTTCACTTTCAGAAATGAACCGGATGGCCGCACGAAGAAAGCGGAAGCCGGTGGCTTATAATAAATAAAGGGTTATTTCTTTGCCTCGTTGCCGCCCATCAGCACGTACTGGATGATGTTGGCGCCCATCTTAAGGGCCTGCTCATGCTTCTCGGGCGAATCCTTGTGTACCTCGAAATCCTCCCATCCATCGCCCAGGTCGCACTCAAAATCGTAAAAGCAGACCAGGCGGCCGTTATAGATAAGACCATACCCCTTCGGGTCGCCCTTATCGTGCTCGTGTATCTTGGGCAAGCCGTTGGGAAAATCGAACTTCTGGTGATAGATGGGATGCGAGAAGGGCAGCTCCACGAAATCGAGCTCGGGAAAAACCTTTTTCATCTGTGGCCGGATGAACTTATCCATGCCGTAGTTATCGGAGATATGCAGAAAACCTCCGCCTATAAGGTAGTTGCGCAGGTTCTCCACCTCCTGGGCGTTGAACACCACGTTCCCGTGGCCCGTCATATGGATGAAGGGATAATTGTAAATATCCGGGCTGCCCACCTCCACTATAGCCTGCTCGGGGTTGATGTTGGCGTTCAGGTTATCATTACAGAACTTGATGAGATTGGGAAGCGATGTCTCCAGGTTGGAATACCAGTCGCCTCCCCCGCTGTACTTCAGCAATGCGATCTGGTAAGTAGGCGCTGGCCCAAAGGAAGCGCACAGAACAAACAAAGCGAAAAGTTGAACGAACCTTCTCATCAATACAAATTTACTGATTTATCAGGTTGATCGTATGGCAGGCGGCCAGCGCTGCGGTTTCCGTTCTGAGACGCGAAGGTCCCAGGCTGACCTGGATAAAACCGCTGGCCGCGGCCGCCTTCACTTCCTCATCCGTAAAGTCTCCTTCCGGGCCGACCAGCACGAGCGCGTCCTGGCCTTTGACATATACGTCCTTCAAGAGGGATTTTTCACCGGGTTGGCAGTGCGCTAGGTATTTCCTGCCCCCGAAATCCGTTCTTATCAGTTCTTTGAAACTGCTCATTTCATTGAGCCGGGGCAGGTAAGCCTTCACCGATTGCTTCATGGCCGAGACCAGTATCTTATTCAATCGTTCTGTTTTTACCGTATCCCGCTCGGAACGGTGGCAAAGCAGGGGAGTGATCTCATCGATCCCCATTTCCGTGGCTTTCTCCAGGAACCACTCATAACGGTCGATGTTCTTGGTAGGGGCGCAGGCGATATGGAGATAGTGATGCCTTTTACCAAAGTCCCTTTTTTGCTCCAGTATCCTGACCTGGCATTTTCTGATATCGGCCTGCACCAGCTCCGCCCGGTAAAAGCCGCCCCTGCCATCAACGATGGAGATCATATCGCCTGCCCTGAGGCGCAATACGCCCACCGCATGACGGGCCTCTTCTTCAGGGAGAACAGGGTCCGTGTCAATATCGGGAGCAAAAAAAAGCTGCATAAACAGGCAAATATAAAGGGATAAAAAAAGAGGGCGGTTAGCCGACCGCCCTCTACCAAAAACCAGGCAAAAAAACGTTAAGCGTTCACAGCCACTTTAGGGGCGGCTGCCGTAATCTCATCGTTTGCTGCACTGGCATACTGTTCAAAATTCTTCACGAAAGCGGCCGCCAGGTGGTTCGCCTTCGCGTCATACGCGTCCTTATCTTTCCAGGTATTGCGCGGGTTGAGCAGCTCGGCAGGCACCTGAGGGCATGTTACCGGCATCTGCAGCCCGAACACGGGAAGCGTTTCATATTTTACTTTATCCAGGTCACCGTTCAGGGCGGCCGTGATCATGGCCCGTGTATAGGAGAGCTTCATGCGGCTGCCTGTGCCATAGGCACCGCCCGTCCAGCCGGTATTCACCAGCCACACGTTGACCTTGTTCTCTCTTAGCTTTTTTCCCAGCAGCTCGGCATATTTGGTCGGGTGCAGGGGAAGAAAGGCTTTGCCGAAACAGGCCGAGAAGGTGAGCGTGGGCTCTGTAATGCCTACCTCGGTTCCGGCCACCTTGGCGGTATAGCCTGATATGAAATGATACATGGCCTGGCCTGCAGTAAGCCTGCTGATGGGAGGAAGCACTCCGTACGCATCGCAGGTCAGGAAAAAAATATTCTTGGGTATGGCGCCTACCGAAGGCTCGACAGCATTATCGATAAAGCTGATGGGATAGGCCACACGGGTGTTCTCGGTCTTGCTGATGTTATCGAAATCCACCTGGTTGGTATCCGCAAAGAACTCGGTGTTCTCGATCAGCGCGCCAAACTTGATGGCTTCCCAGATCTGGGGTTCTTTTTCCTTGGTCAGGTTCACGCACTTGGCATAGCAGCCGCCCTCAAAATTGAAAACGGTCTTATCGGCCCAGCCATGTTCGTCATCACCGATCAGGCCGCGCTCAGGATCGGCCGAAAGGGTGGTTTTGCCCGTTCCGGACAGACCGAAGAAGATGGCTGTATCGCCCGCCTTGCCGATATTGGCCGAGCAGTGCATGGACAAGACGCCCTTTTCATGGGGCAGTATATAATTAAGAAGGGTGAAAATGCTTTTCTTGATCTCGCCCGTATAGGCGCTGCCCCCAATGATGATCACCTTGCGGGTGAAGTTCATTATGGTGAAATTATGCTGGCGGGTGCCGTCAATTTTGGGGTCGGCCTTGAAACCGGGAGCGCAGATGATGTGCCAGTCGGCTTTGAAATCGAGTATCTCCTCGCGGGTCGGGCGAAGGAAAAGGTTATTGGCGAACAGGTTCGACCAGGGTGTTTCGGTCACCACGCGTATGTTCAGCCTGTATTTCGGATCCGCGCAGGCATAAGAGTCCCGCACATATACTTCTTTGCCGGAAAGGTAAGCGGTCAGGCGGTTGTACAGTATTTCGAACTTTGCCGCATCGAACTTGAAGTTGACATCCCCCCACCAGATCGTGTCTTTGGTCACTTCGTCATACACTACAAACTTATCCTTGGGAGAGCGCCCGGTGAATTCACCGGTATCTACGGCCAGAGCGCCAGTATCCGTCAGCACACCCTCGCCCCTCAGTATCGTTTCTTCCACTAATTCCGCAACATTCAGATTCCAGTAGGCTGCCTCCACATTTGCCAGTCCAAGCGGTGCAATGGAGGCGTCCTTAGCTCTAATTCCGTATTCGTTCATATCTGTTTTTCCTTTATAAAGGTCAAAAAAGGTCGTTTTTAAACGCTTTTCACCCCTTTTTATTACTTTTTTATAAGAACTGGACCGTTTTGGACATATCCCTAACGGGGAAACAAAATTAATTA
>JBFLYZ010000045.1:0-30159 GCA_040756415.1 Bacteroidota bacterium | reverse complement strand
GGGGCTGATCTTTCTGAACGAAGCGGGCCTCGATCCCGGCATAGACCACATGAGCGCCATGCAACTGATCGATGGCTTCAAAAAAGCAGGCGAAGAGATCCTTTCCTTTCGCTCGTATTGCGGGGGGCTGGTGGCTCCCGAAAGCAATGACAATCCCTGGGGTTACAAATTCTCCTGGAATCCGCGCAACGTGGTGCTGGCCGGCCAGGGAGGCGATGCGCAATACCTGGAACAAGGCGCGCTGAAGACCATTCCGTACGAAAAGCTTTTCGAGCAGACCGAGACCATTGAAGTGAGCGGTTACGGCCGCTTTGAAGCCTATGCCAACCGCGACTCGCTGTCTTACCGCCAACCCTACGGATTGGAGGAGATCCCTACCCTGCTGCGCGGCACCCTGCGCATGCCCGGCTTTTGCAGGGCCTGGAACGCACTGATACGGCTCGGGCTGACCGATGACACCAAAAGTATACCCGATTCAGACCAGCTTACCTGGGAACAGCTTATTCACCGCCTGAACCCGGTCATCACGGCCGACCTGGCCGCCCAGATACACGGCAACTCCGAGGTCTTCTCCCGCCTTGAATGGCTGGGCATCTTCTCTGACAGGAAGATTCCGCTCAAGAACGCCACCCCCGCGCAGATCCTGCAGGAGCTCCTGGAAGAGAAATGGGCGCTGAAGCCCCATGACAAAGACATGATCGTGATGCAGCACATCTTCGAGACCCGCAACAAAAAGAAGGAGATAAGAAAAGTGAAATCCTCGCTGGTGGTGATCGGTGACGACCAGGTTTATACCGCCATGGCCAAGACCGTGGGCCTGCCCCTGGCCATCTGTGTAAAGCTAATCCTGCAGGGAAAGATCAAAGCGCGCGGTGTGGTGATACCTGTGCTGAAAGAGATCTATACGCCCGTGCTGAAAGAGCTGGCCGATAACGGGATCAGGTTCCAGGAAAAGCAGATGAATTAAGCGTTGCAGGGCCTGCGGGCATCGATAATGGTCAGGTACCATTGATCGCGGTAAAAGGAGAAATAATACGTATGCCCGCTGGTAACGATCACCGTTTTTCCCACGCTCATGATGGCCTTCTCCGCAAACTTCTGGTCCTCGGGGCTTAAGTTCCCGTATTTCCATATCTCGCTCGAGGCCAGCTTATTGGTATCCTGCACAAAAGAACCCGTTTTGCTGTAAAAATTCTCTTTATCGCAATCGATCACCGGCAGCCGCTCTTTTTTCAGCTCCCCGTCATAGGCCGTGATGCCGCAAACCTTCTCAAAACAGTTGCGGAAGCTCGCATCGCTGCCCGATTGGATATGGAAATAGGGCATGGCGCCCTCCGATTCGATGATGAGCAAACCGTACTGGGGAGAAATAAAGCTATCCACTTTCTTTTCGTCCTGCACCTGCATGGCCCTGATCATTTCACCGAAGCGAATGCTGAAAGCATCAACGGTATCGGCCGCAGCGGAATCCCCGTTTGCTATTTCCTGCCTGTCGCTGCCTCCCGGCTGACCGCATGACCATAAGCAAAAGAATACGATGACTGAAATAACCTGTATACGCATGGCTGATTTCTCTGTGCGAAATTAGCAATTTAAGCTCTCATCCGCTCCAGCAGCATCCCTCCCCTCGAAAGCAGGGCTTTAAGCTTGTGCTTCAGCTTGCCGCTCCTTGAAAATTCCACCTCGTTGTACACCAGGCGCACGGCATGATCGTAATATTTGCGGGTATAGGTCCTTTTGAAGTCAATATCCCTGTCGGTGCTCTTATCCCAATCCAGCCGGTCAAGGAAACGGTCCTCCACTTCCTGGTAAAAAGCAGTGCCTTTTATGGGATAAGCCAGGGTGATGGTGTACATATCGGGCCTGGATAGCTTCAGGTGAGCTATGGTGGTCTCTATATCCGCCTGCGTTTCGCCCGGGTAACCCAGCATAATGAAGGTGCCCGACTCAATACCGTGCCGCTTTGAAAGCGCTATCATCTCCCTCACCTGCCCGGCCTTCACACGCCTGTCCATGGCATCCAGTACTTTTTGCGAACCGCTCTCAGCGCCAATCCAAACCCGGTGGCAGCCGCTTTCTTTCAGCAGCCGTACCACTTCCGCGTTCATCCGGTCGGCACGCGTAATGCACTCATAACGGATGCGCAGGCGCCTGGCGTTTAGCTCGCTGGCAAAGTCCTTAAGCCATTTGTGGCTGATCGTGAACACATCATCCACGAACCAGAACATATCGGGCTGATATTCCCTCATGAGCTCCTGCAGCTCATCCGCCACATGGGCGGGATCGCGCCTGCGGTAACTCAGCCCGTAGACCGAGCGGCTGCACCATTTGCATGTATAGGGACAACCGCGCATGGTGCTTACCGACAGCGAGCTGTAGCCGTGCCGGGCCTTCCAGGCATGGAAGTAGCGGGGCAGGTCTATCTTTTCCCGGTCAGGCAGGGGAAGGCTGCTGACCGCGCTGATCAGGGCGCGTTCAGGCGTGGTGACCCATTCACCGCCCGGGGTACGGTAGCTGATGCCTGTAATGGCGGAAAGCGGTTTTGGTGCCGCTGACGAAAAATGTCCGAGCAGCTCCAGCATGGTCTCTTCTCCCTCCCCCAGCACAACGATATCCGCCCCGCGGCTCAAAAATTCACGGGCGTGGCTGCGCACCTCGGGACCACCGAGCACTATCTTTTTATCGTTCAGCCGCGGGTGCTTTCTGATAAACTCCATGATGCGCAGCACGTTCAGCTTGGTCATCAGGTTCACGTAAATGCCGATCAGATCGGGCTGCTCGTTCTCCAGGCAGGCCTTCAGCCGGCCGAACGAGGCAAACGTGCTGTCGAAGACCCGGCAGGGAAAGCCGTTCTTTTCCAGGTAAGCGGAGATGTACAGCAGGCCGAGCGGAGGATAGGGCCGCATGATCTCCTGCTCTTTGACGTCTTCTTCCAGGAAATAGCCGTGGGTGAGCAGCACCTTCATTTTTTCTCCAGCTCTATGATATAATGATCGGACCGGTTGGCGAGAAAAGAAAGGTTTCCGAAGAACCGTTCCATCCGGCCGAGGAAGTTCAGCAGGCGGGGCCTGCGTTCGAAAAATTTTTCCATGTACGATGGCGGGATGGCAAAGCCGACAGGCCGCTTGCGCACCACGTTAAAATGCTCCCCGAAAAGGGCCTCGATATCGGAAGGCGAATAATAGTGGGTGAATATGCTCTTGCCGCCAATGTTGGCCGAAACGCCCGCCCTGCGCTTTCTGCGGAAGGCCTTGCTGAACGACAAGCGCGACAGGAAGTAGAGCTGCTCCCAGAGGCATTTCCGGCCCATGACAACGATGATCAGCTTGCCTTTTTCATAGAGCAGGGAAGAAAAACGGCCTGACAGCACGAACAGCTCTTCATCATCCACGCAGTTCAGTCCCCCGAAATCGGAAAAGATCACATCGAACCTGCGCCCCATGTACAGATGGGCCACATCAAAAAAACCGGCCTTCTCGAAAACCAGGTTGTTCAGCCCGTAAATGATCTGTTTACCCTGGCAAACGGTGATCATGCCGGCCGAGATATCCGTAGCCGTGACCGAATGGCCCTTGCGCGCCATCCAGATGGCATCCTCTCCGGTTCCGCAGTTCACCTCCAGTATGCTCAGCTTTCGCAGCGGCAGGTATTCCGACAGGTAGTGCCATACCCGCCCGCGCTGCAGCTTGCCGATAGCCGAATGAGTAAACTCCGCATCGTACACCTTTGCGGCCTCATCAAATAGTTCAGCCTGCCTGATCATGCCTGTACGCCTCCAGTTTTTGTTTTTCAATATACGAAGCCGGGATGAAATAGAACGAAGCAAGGGCCCTGCGCAGGTTGCCCCTGCCGGGACCGATCTTCATTTTCACCAGCTTCCTGAGATTATCGATGCCCTGGTATTTCCGGTAATTCTTGTGCACATAGCGGTGAAGCTGCTTATAGAAGCGGGGCGAATAGGTGCTGCGGAACATCAGGGCCAGGTCGTCAGAATCCGTCCAGTTCGCTTTTTCCTTCAGCTCATTCCGCACGCGTTCGTAAAAGCCGGTTCCCGGCAAAGGATAGGATACCGAAATGCCGATATCATCAGGGAGCAGCTCTTTCAGCATCCGCATGGTCTGATCGATATCCTCCAGCGTTTCTCCCGGGTAGCCGAACTGGATGAAAAAAGCGGGCCGTATGCCGTGCTTTTTCAGCAGTGCGGTTGCGCGGTAGATCTGCTCTGTCTTTGTTCCTTTCTCCATCGCGTCCAGTATCTTTTGCGAGCCGCTTTCAGCTCCCACCCAAACCGTTTCGCAGCCGGCCCGGGCAAGCGCGGCTATATTATCGTCTTCCAGCAGCAGGTCGACCCGCGATTGTATCTTAAAGCGTATACCGAGCTTTTCCTGCCTTACCAGCGAAGCAAACTCCCCGATCCATTTAGGCTTCAAGCCAAAAATATCATCGCTGAACCAAAAATGATCGGGCCTGTACTTATCCACCAACTGCTTCAGGGCCCTGACCACGTAAGCGGGCGAATGGGAATTGTAGCGATTCCCGTAAATGGGCTTGGCGCACCAGTTGCATTTGAAAGGACAACCCCTGGTGGTCACGAAGTTAAGCGAGAAATAACCATTGTGCCGCTGCCAGGTCTTGCGGTAAGGTTCGATATCGATCAGGTCCCAGGCCGGCAGAGGCAGCTCATCCAGTTCGCGCATGATCTCCCGGGGGGCCGTTTTAACCGTTATGCCGTTTTTTCTATACGCCAGCCCGTCAATCTTATCGAATGAACTACCGCCCGACCTCAGCTCACAGGCCAGCTCAGCCAGGGTATGCTCGGCTTCGCCCCGGATAATGAAATCGGCCTGCTTATCCAGGTACTTCTCCGTGTGGTCGGTTGCGTCAGAGCTGGAGACGGCTACCCGTATGCCCGCCTGTTTAGCCAGTCCGGCCATGCTGAAGGCGGCCTCCCTCATATTCGTGAGGCACATTTTGGTCAGGTAGTTAAAGCCGTCATCATAGATCACGAGCAGGTCCGGGCGCTCCTTTTTCAGCACCGGCCCTATCTCTGCAGGGCCCCTGCAGAACATGGTATCGAAAAAAGCAGGGTCGAAGCCCTTGCTGCGCAGCAGCGATGCCGCAAACAAGGGAGCCAGTGGCGGATAGGGCTGACCCAGCTTCCACTGCTTGGGATCAAAACGCAGAAAATACGAATGGGTGATCAGTACTTTCATCCGATCACTGTGTTTTAGATAACAGCATTCCGCTCTCCTGTTCGAACAGCTTTTGCCCTTCACCGAAGCGCCTCAGCACCTGGAACTGGAAGCCCTGCGGATGGTGCTTGGAAATATTTTTCCGCGAGCGGAGGTTGATCTCGAACTCCTCGCCAGGCAGGTACCCGAACTTTTTTTTCCATCGCTTCAGCGTCAGCTTCAGGCACAGGGTGTCCAGCCGCTCGCCCAGCCATCCGCCCAGCAGCCACTCCGCCAGGCGCTTGCCCCGCCCCTTACCGTAGGGTATGTTCATGGTGTGGCGCACAATGCGCTTGTTGGGATAGAACTCGCGGCACCAGCCGTTCTTCATGATCAGCGCGCTATACAGCTCGTAATTATAGACGGGAAGCAGGTAGCTGAGCTCGGTTGCCGTGAACAGGTTCTTTTCGGGGATCTCCAGCGAATCCTCATCGATGAAATAGTTGACGCAAAAATATTTTCTGGAGTTGAACAGGAATATCTTCTTGAACAGCACCAGCAGGGTACGGCTCAGCCACAGCCTGCCGGGCGCAGTGATGATGAAGTAATCCACATCGCTGTTCTTGTCCATATAGCCTTTGGAAAGAGAACCGGATATGCATACACAGCGCACAAAAGGAAAGGAACTGATCAGCCGGTGATATTTGCGGGCACGTATGGCGAACTCTTCGGCCAGCACGCTTCCGCTGATCCTGCGCTCCACAATGGCCTCTTTGCCTTTCAAAAAATAATAACCATCCTTTCTCCCGACCAGGCCCCTTCCGCACAATTCCCCGAGGGCAGCAGCGGCCTGTGTTTCGGTAAGGCGGATGCCGCTGCAGTTCGCAAACACCTCGTCAGCGCTCAGCGGGTAATGGAAAACATCGAAGTAGATAAGGGTGCGGATGACCGCGGACGAAACATCATCCAGCACAGGCGATTTTCCTTCTGGCACAAGCAGCTCACGCATATCACCAAAGATAATAATTTGACGATACTGGCCTATACGACTTTAAGGTGATAAATGAAGTTCTTTTCCAGGAGGAACTGCTTCGCGGAAACCTCCTCCATGCGCATGCCTGCCGCTTCGGCCAGCATCCTGATACCCGCTATGTCGCATGCCTCTGAAAGCACCATTACGATACTGCTACCTGCATGCATGTAGCTTCCTGCTTCCGCGAACAGCCTCCTGAAATAAGCAAGATCGGGCCCGCAGTACCAGGCATATTCGGCCTCGCTGGCGGGCACGCCCTTGTAATACGGAGGGTTGACGATGATCAGGTCGAACTCCTGCCGGGGCAGCCCGGCAAAGAGATCGGAATGAACGATGCTCAGGCTCCTTTTACATGACGCAGCGTTTCTCCTCAGTGCCCCGACAGCCGTTTGGCTGATATCGGAAGCCGTTACACGCGCGTTCTGCCCGGCCGCATACAGGGCGATCAGTCCGCTTCCGCATCCCAGCTCGAGCACTTTCTTGTCCTGGAGATCAAGCCCTGCAATATGACCGAGCAGGAAACGCGTGCTGTAAAAAAAACCGGGATGGAATACACCGGGTTCGATAATAAGCGTCATCCCTTTAAACGAAAACCGCCTGGGCTTTCGCAGGTACCATTCGAGGTATCTCTTCCAGGTTCTGGTGCTGATATAGCGAAGCAGCGCGCGCATTAAAAACCTTCTATCTCCGGCTGGCGGTAGCGCCACAGCTTTTGCAGGGCCTTGATCTCGAGCGGATACTTGTTGAAATTGGATTTATAGCGCAGCGCGGCAATCCGCTTCATGACGCTTCGCTTGAGCCCCGATAAACGTAGGTCGGAAACGGTGGGGAAATAACCATTGAGCACGGTTTCGAAGTCGCGTATCCTGTTCACCATGGCAGGTGTGAGCCAGGGCGTTAGCGGGTTCTTGCGCAGGTCGAATTTTTCCCATTGCGGGCTTATCCATTCCTCCAGGCGCACCGGAAAGCGGAAACCCGAGCGCAGGACCTTATCGTACATCTCCGAGCCTTTTACAGGGACAGGACTGTATACGTAGATGATGATCTCGGCTTCCGGGTTCACCTCCTTCACCCTGCGTATGAACGCAATATCCGCATCGATCTGGCGCGCCACCTGCTCTTCTGTCTCGGCAGGAGTGCCCAGCACGAAAGAATACTCCGGGATGATACCGAACCTGCGCAGGCGACCGGCAAACCGCAGTATCTGCTCCCCGGTCTGAGTGCCTCCTTTGTCCATCTTCCTCAACACCTCATCGCTGCCCGTTTCGGCACCAAAAAATATCATCCGGCAGCCCGAATCGCGCATGAGCCCGAGCGATCCATCATCGTAACGATCAAGGGTGTCGATACGCCCTTCGCCCCACCAGCTCATCCCCTCACCACGGATCAGATGTGAAAATTCAACGGTACGCTTCTCCGAGACAAAGAAATTATTATCGTGGAACTCGATGGCATCGCCTCCATAGGTATCCTTCAGGTATTTGATGTCAGCATAGATGTTTCGGGCCGATCTGCCCTTCCACCGCGCCTCGTAAACCGGCACCACCGCGCAGAACGAGCAGGTAAACGGGCAGCCGAAGCTGGAATGGTAGGCAATGGTCTTGGAGCCCAGGTAGGTGCGGCCGAGGTAACGGCCGATGGGATAGAACGAGTTCAGCCTCTCGTAGGGAAATGCCGGCAGCTCGTCAGGATCGTAGATATCGTCTTTTTTTGTTTGTACGATGCGTTCGCCCTTGCGGAAAATGATATTGGGTATCCCGTCCAGCTCAGCGCCATGACGAAAAGCATCCAGCAGCAGCGGAAAGCACTTATCGCCCATGCCGTTCACGATGGCATCCACATAACCTGAGCTCAGCACGGCCTCCGGCTGGCTGGAGGGAAAATAGCCTCCCCATATGGTTTTTACCTGCGGAAAGAGCCCGCGCACTTTACGGGCAAGAGGAATGGCCTGCTTAAGCTGCGGCCCCGGCATTACCGTACATCCCAGGAAACCGAATTCGCCCGTGCCGAGCAAAGCCGTTATTTTTCCTATCGGGTCATGCTCCAGGTTACCGTCAACGATCACATAATCGTATTTCCCTTCAATAGAAGCCGCTACCGCAAGTATGGAATTAGGGATGCGGGGCTTGCTGCTGGCGCTGCGCGGATTGAAGAGCACGACCTTTTTCATTCTGCCTTTTCCAATACATAAACATAACAATTTTCAGCCTTGATGACAGCATTATCAACTATTTTCTCAGAACGGATTACCAGTTTATGCTCCGTAGCCGCGCCTGCCTCCACGATGTTCATCGCGCGGCTCATGACCAGAACCATTTTATCTTTTCCTATTCTCTCCAAATGAACGGCCATTCTGCCGAACAGCTCCTTGGGATCCTGTTCTCTCCCTAATTCATTCCACAGGCAAAAACTACCCATCGTATCCCGCGAAGGGAGATAGACCTTGCGCTGTAAATACGCGCTCAGGGCGGGAGCCGACTGATCTTCCCACACGGCCACGGGGTGATCTTTCATTCCCGCTGCCTGTATATAGCCCGAAGCTTCTTTCGCTGCCGAAAAGGGAAAACGGTATTCCCGCACCCAGGCAAAGACGGCTGCTCCCGCCTGCACTGCCAGAATAAGGGCTATAACCGGCCCTGAGATCCGCGATCTTATTTTATCCAGAAATGGACCTAATCCCCGCAATGACCCGTGCTCATCAAAAGTTCTTATCCGGCTAACCCAAACAGACACGATGAACATAACGAATACAAAGCCGAAATACCGCACCCCGGTGGTAATGGGAGAGAAATAAATGAATAGTACGATGGGAAAGGTAGAATAATAGAAGAGCTTCAGGGCGATCGTGCGGTCGTAAAGGACAATAAAAGGATAAATGAAAAACAGCACGGTTAGCAGCGCGGCCAGCTCTCCCGACAGGTCGGCAATTAAATTGGTATTCCAGAAATGGTGTACGGAAGGATTTGGGAAATGCAGCAGGCCCCTGAAATAAACGGATACGGCCATGGCGGCCTTCTGCACTGAGAAGCCCAGCTCAGAACCAGTGCTGAAGGGGCTATCCTCAGGAGGGATCACCTGCAAAAAGGCGCCCGAACAGAACGCCAGGGCGAGCGCTCCGGCCAGAAGAGAACGAGTCGTACCGGCTTGGCTGCTGTAATCGCGAAGGACAAACAGGAACAGCGTGATCGCACAGAAAAGCGCGAACAGGTGCGTATAGGCCAGCAGGATCAACAGGACGAAGATGAGGTAATACCTTTTTTTATCCGCAGCCAGCAAAGCGCATACGCAGATAAGCAGGAGAAGGGCCAGCGCATAATTCCTGCTGATCAGGTCATATTCATAAAAGAAGAAATAGCCGAATACGACACACAGCTTTTGCCACCACCGGAAAGGAGCATATGCGGCAAATACATACACAGCCGCAGAAGCGATCAGCACGTGCATGAGCTGCATATAAAAAACATCCTGCGTAAAACGGGTCAGCACAAAAAGCAGGAAATTCCAGAGCAGGGGATGCCCCTCATAGCGGGTATGCTGAAAAAGCTCATTCAGCGAAGCGCTGTCGCGGGCCAGCACGAAATGATGGGCCTCATCCAGCCAGATCTCATGGTGCAGGATACCGATCAGCGACAGCAGGAAGTGAACACATGCGGCAGCAAAAGCGGGAAAATATTTCCGTGAAATTAGCCTCAAGCGGTGGTCTAAATACGTTATTTTAGCTTAAACAATAATACTGTTTTTATCCGCGCTGGGCGCAAGGCCCTGACAAATGATATCCGCTTACAAAATAATGGCCGACAGGCTGGCGGGAGGCATAATGATTTTCTTCCTCTCCCTGTTCGCAGGAAAGCGGGCCGCCATGCCGGTGAAGGCGGCTAAGATACTGCTGTGCAAGTTCTACGGCATGGGCAGCATCATCCAGATCACCCCGCTTCTGGCCTCGCTGAAAAAAACATATCCCGGTGCCGAGCTTGTTTTCGTTACGTCAGCCAGGAACACCGCGCTGGTAGGGTCCATACCCCTTATAGACAGGGGCATTTTTTTGAAGGAGGGCGGTTTCCCGCGAATTATCGCCCTGCTGCCGGGCCTGCTTCGGCAGGTACGCAGGGAAAAAGCGGATGTTTTTATCGACCTGGAAGTATACTCCAATACCAGCGCCATTCTGTGCCGCTTAAGCCGGGCGGGTTTTAAAACGGGGCTGTACAAAAAGGCGCAAAGAACGCGCCTGTACGATAATTCGGTCTACTTCGATACGGAGCGGCCGATTGTGGACAGCTACCTGCAATTCTCCGACCCCGCTCACAGCAGGCAACTGTTCCTCATCAAAGGGCATGAAGACCCTGATGGGATCCGCAGCAAGCTCCGCCTGCCGCCCGGCACGGATAAACTGATCGTTGTGAACGTGAACGCATCCGATCTTCGCATAGAGCGCAGGTGGCCTCCAGCGCAGTTCGCGCGGCTGGTCAGCCTGCTTGCCCTACGGCATGCCGATCATTTTTTTGTATTTACCGGCTCCAGCGCTGAACGCGGCTACACGCAGTCGGTGATACGATTGCTGGACCCTGAAGCGGGAAAAAAGGCGATCAACAGCGCGGGCCAGCTCAGCTTCGCAGAGCTTGTCACCCTGTTTCACATGAGTACCCTGATCATTACCAACGATACCGGTCCCATGCACCTGGCAGCCGCAATGAATAAAAATACGGTGGCCCTTTTCGGGCCCTGCGCACCCGCCCAGTACCTGGCCCTTCCGCACATCACGGTCATCTATAAGAAAGTGAGCTGCAGCCCCTGCGTGCATACCTCGTTGATCTCACCCTGCAGGGGCGACAATACCTGTATGAAGCAGATAAGCCCCGAAGAAGTGCTGAAGGCATGCGAACGCTTACTGGAGCCGGCTCCTGAGGATCAGGTTTCCTGACCATAGCGTCCAGAAAAAGAAAGCCGTAACGAGGTAAAGGCGGCTATACCGGAAGAGAAAAAAAACCTCCTCCATATCCACGAAGCGTTCCAGCAGAAATGGCGCAAAGCCGATCAGGCTGAAAAGGCCGGCCGTAACGATCATGGCGGAGTCACGCTGAGCCTGCCTGAGCATGTTGATCAGCAGGACAAGGGGTAGCAGCAGAAAAAGAAAATGATAGGTGGCCGATGCGGGCAGCAGGGCCAGGGCCGCAGCGGGCACCACAACTATGACCCAATCCGAAAAGAGAGGATTCTTTCTGAAACGGAAAAGCGAGTACAGGGCGCTTCCTGCTATGAACACATGAATAAAGACCTTGGATAACAGGAACCCCGCATGGGAATCCATGACCTGGTTGCCTTCCGGGTTTTCCAGGAACAGGTTGCCGAGCAGGGAGTTCCATGACTGGAACTGCCAGGCAAAAAAGGATTGCCCCTCAATGCTGCCCGCCAGGTGGGGCACAAAAACAGCCTGAAAAAAATCGCGGTAGATGCCGGGATGCAACAGCAGGGGAAGAAGCGACAGCAGCAGGATACCGGCCAGGAAGAAGAGCAAGGCCTTCCACTTTCGTTCGGCAAGGTATTTCAGCAGGAACACGACAGGAAAATATTTAACGGCCGCGGCCGTTCCGAGCAGGAAGCCGGAAACGGCCCCACTGGCCATTGCGCTCCGGGTCCAGGCCAGGAAAGCCAGGAAAAGCATAAGCACATAAACCTGTCCCAGGTAGAGGTTATTGGCCAGGGCCATGCCCGAAAGCAGGAGCAGGTTGAGCGACCACCATGCAGAGAGCCCTGTGATTTTCCTGATCATAGCGGCCAGGGCCACGATAAAGAACAGGTTAATGACCAGCCATATCCTTTGGGCTGTAAGCGGCTCTAACGAAACAAAGGGCAGCATGAGCGCCAGCGTGGAAGGAGGAAAAGGAGTGAACTTACCCTCCTGCTCCATACCCCGCTTGCGGATCTCGGCATTGAACCAGGCATTGTCATAAATACTATCCAGATTACGACCTTCAGCGGCAAGGCGCGAAGCAACGTAGTAGTTCGGGAAATCCGAATTAACGTCCTTCCATCCGGGAATAAAGCCCGCGCGCAGGTGAAAGGCGATCAGGGCCAGGCAGAGCAGCGCCCCGCCAGCGCGCGTAAATATTTTATTGTAACGGTCCACTACTTAACCAGCGCCTGTATAGGCTCGCCCGTGCAGGCGTTCGGCAAACCGATATTGAGCATCATGCAGATGGTGGGAGCAATATCGGTGATATGAACGCGCTGCGCGCTGCTCCCGGGCTTGATATTCCATCCGTAAAACAACAGCGGCACATGCGTATCATAGGTATAGCCCGATCCGTGCGTGGTGCCCGTATTCCCATACTCTACCCACCCGGGTTCGAAGCATATGGCCACATCACCCGAGCGCTTGGGATAAAAACCGTTCTGGATGAGTTGATTCATGCCGCTTGCGTAATAGGTGTTCTTTAGTGACGATGCCGTAACCACCGTAGCAACTCCCCTGAACCTGAGCATGAAATCGGCCACGGTGCTTTCCACCTCGGCCCTGTTCAGCTTCTTATTCTCTATGGCCTTATGATCAAGGTAGATCTGCTGGTTATCGTATTTCAGGATAAGGCTGTCAGAATACTTTGCAAGCATATGTTTTTTCAGCGAATCGAGGGGCTGCTTATCGCTGAAATAACCTCCCGGTATCTTCAGGCTGTTCAGGTAGGCCGGGTTATCCACTGCCGCGTGGTCGGCCGTAAGGAACACAAGCGCGTTGTTCTTTCCCACCCAGGTATCGATGAACTTCAATATCTCTGCCATATCCTTGTCCAGGCGCAGGTAGGTATCCTCTATCTCTACCGACTGGGGGCCGTAAGCATGGCCGATATAATCGGGAGATGAAAAGCTGATGGCGATGATATCGGTGCCTTTGCCCTTACCCAGGTTCTCTGCCTTGATCGCTTCCAGGGCAAAGTCCTTGGTGAGGGAATTACCGAACGGTGTCCATCGTATAATGCCCGCGCCCCCATTCATCGGGGCGATCTTGGGCAGATCGTGCGGGAACACCGGCTTGGTCTCACCTTTCAGCACGGTTTCGTAAATATTGTCATCCGCATAACTCTCGGTATACTGTTCTATGGGCAGCAGGGTGGTCCAGGGCTTGCTGATGTAATTCTCCGCCACCTGCTTGCCGTTAAAATCATTTACCCATTTCGGCAGTTCTTTCATATAAAAGGTACTGCTCATCCAGTCGCCCGTAGAGGCGTCAAACCAATAGGCGGCATTGGCCGAATGGCCCGCGGGCAGGATGGCGCCACGGTCTTTGAGGGCGATGCCGATCACTTTCGACTGCTGGTTGTTCGAGAGCTTGAGCTGATCGCAGAAAGTGGTTGACAGCATGTTCTTTGGCGACATGCTTCCGGCCTTGGCGCTGCCTCCCACTGCGCTTATATTATCGTCCTGCGCGCAGTAGACCGTTTTATTCTTTTCACGGTCATACCATTCGTTGGAAACAATGCCGTGGTAGGCGGGAGTGGTTCCGGTGTAGATGGACGCATGGCCGGGACCGGTATAGGTGGGAACATAATTATAATGGGTGTTCTTGCAATTGAACCCCTCGTTCAGCAGCCGTTTAAACCCCTCGTTCCCGTACTTGCTCCAGTACTTGTAAATGTAATCCACGCGCATCTGGTCGACCACTATACCCACAACCAGCTTGGGAGCGCTGGCTGTTTTCGGGGGCAGGGGCTTTTCCTGTGCCGCCAGGGCTGAAGCTGAAAACACAGTGGCAATGAAGAGGACGAAATGTTTGTTCATACGGAGGCGGGTTTGACAAGTAAATAGATAACTCCCAAACAGGCGATCACACTGACGGCTACATTGGCGAGCGCATACGCGGTATGGCCATTCCTGATCAGCTCGATGGTCTCGAAGCTGAAGGTAGAGAACGTGCTGAAGCCCCCGCAAAATCCCACTACCATGAACAGGACCAGGCCGGGCTTGTCAGCGACACGGTGCGCGAGCGAACCGGCAAGTAGAGCCAGCACGATGCAACTGATGATGTTGGACAAGAGGGTGGCAAGGGGAAAGACTCCCTGCACGCCCGTTTTGACAAGGAGGGATATGCCGTACCGGGCCAGGCTGCCCAGGCCACCACCAAGAAATACGAGTAGGATAGCTTTCATTTCCATACGGATGTCAACCTGATGTTTGCGTAAAAATAGAGCTTTGCAGCCAGCCAGGCCGAAAGCATTCCCACCACCGCCCCGCCCAGTATATCGGCAGGATAATGCACCCCGTTATAGATACGGCTGTAAGACACAAAAAAGGCCCAGGCGAACAGCAGGTAGGGCAGCCAGCGGTATGCCTTACCTATCAGTAACGATAAGAAAAAGGCGAGCGCGAAGGTGTTGGCCGCATGCGATGATACAAAACCATAGGCGCCACCGCAACTGCCGTTCACATGCACCCGGCCGGCCAGGTGCTCGCTGTGGCAGGGCCGTTTGCGTTGAACCGATCGCTTGATGAGGCCTGAGCCCTGGTCGCTGAGCAGGATCATCAGCGCCACTGCCGGCAAGACCAGGAAGGTTTTTTTTCCGAGACGAACGGCCACCAGCGCCAGCAGGATCACATAGAACCATATCCAGAAGAGCTTGTGGCTGGCCCAGTACATCACGGTATCGAACAGATCGTTGTGCTTCCCGTTCAGCCAGAGAAAAAGTGAAACGTCTATGTTCCTGAGCAGTTCCGTCATGGGGTCAGGAATGAAGCTGTTTCCAGATCGTGTCTTTCAGTTCCATAATGCCTTTTTCCGAATGCGATGAAAAGAAAACAACGGGCACGTCCTTTTCCCTGAACTTCTTCTTCACTTCCCTGCGCAATTCCTTTTCCAGCTCCTCGTCCAGCATATCGCACTTCGAAACGGAAAGTATACGCTTTTTATCCAGCAGCTCGGGGTTGAACTCTTTCAGCTCGTTCAGCAGGATCTTATATTCCTTCACCACATCGCCCGTATCGCAGGGCACCAGGAAAAGAAGTATGGAATTACGCTCGATGTGCCTGAGGAAGCGCAGGCCCAGGCCCCTGCCTTCGTGCGCACCTTCGATGATGCCGGGTATATCGGCCATGACAAATGATCTGCCCTCGCGGTAGCGCACTATGCCCAGGTTAGGGACGAGCGTGGTGAACGGATAATTGGCGATCTGCGGCTTTGCTGCCGATACTACCGAAAGCAAGGTTGATTTTCCCGCATTGGGGAAACCCACCAGCCCTACATCGGCCAGCAGCTTCAGCTCGAATATCTTCCACTCGCTTTTACCCGGTTCGCCCGGCTGGGCATAGCGGGGCGTTTGGTTGGTAGACGATTTGAAATGCCAGTTGCCCAGCCCTCCCCGCCCACCTGGCGTAATGATCACCTCCTGCCCGTCTTCCGTTATTTCACACTGCACTTCTTCCGTTTCGGCATCCTTGACAATGGTGCCCAGCGGCACTTCCAGCACTTCGTCCTTTCCGTCAGCACCGGTCATGTTCTGCCGGGCTCCGTTCTCCCCATCGCCCGCGATGATGTGCTTGCGGTATTTCAGGTGCAGCAAGGTCCAAAGCTGCTTGTTACCCCGCGCGATCACATGCCCTCCTCTTCCACCGTCTCCTCCATCAGGGCCGCCTTTGGCCGTCATGGCCGTACGCAGCAGGTGGGCCGAGCCGGCCCCGCCTTTGCCCGAGCGGCAGCAGATCTTGACGTAATCAACGAAGTTGGATTCGGCCATCGCTCATTTTCTCTTTTTCCTGGCGGTTTTCCTGCCGCGGGGCTGCGGCCGTTTTTTCGGTGCGTTTTTCTTTACGCGCGATACTCTTTTCCTGATGCCCGAAAGCAGGCGCCTGACCGGTTTCTTTCCTTTCTTCCGCGCCCGTTTCGGTATTTTTTTCTTTGCCGGCTTAGGCGTTCTCTTCTTGGCGGATTTTTTCACCGGCTTTTTTCTTTTGCCAGCGCTGCCGGCCGGCTTTTTCCGCCTGGCCGCACCCTTTGCCTTGTTGCCTCCGGCTTTTCTTTTCTCTTTCCGCTCCTCCTTCTTCAACTCCTCGGTTATCTCCTTTTTGATCTCCGCGTAGGCCGACTCGCGCTGCTGTTCGGGATATACTATGTCGATCACCGCGCAAAGCGCCCCGAAGATATCATCGATGCTTCCCGTGCCCTTCACCGAATGGAACTTTCCCTGTGCCGAATAGTACTCCTTGAGCGGGGCGGTCTTGTTGTTGTATTCCTGTATCCGGTTCCTGACTATGGCCTCATCCTGGTCGTCAGCGCGGCCCGATTGCTTCCCGCGCAGCAGAATGCGCCTGGTCAGTTCTTCGTCATCCACCTCCAGGGCCAGCATCATGGTAATGCCGGTGCCGCGCGACCCGAGCAGCACGTCCAGCGCGCGCGCCTGCGCGGCCGTACGCGGAAAACCATCGAATATAAATCCCCGGGCGTCCAGGTTCTCGTCCAGCTTTTTATTGATCAGTTGTATGACCATCTCGTCAGGAACCAGTATGCCCTGGTCCATCAGCCGCTGGGCCTCCAGCCCCAGCGGGGTTTGCGCCTGCTTTTCGGCACGCAGCATATCGCCTGTAGAAAGATGCACCAGCTTGTACTTATCTATAAGCTTCGCGGATTGGGTTCCTTTGCCCGCCCCGGGGGGACCGAACAACACTATATTCAGCATATACCTTGGTTTTTAGATCGCACTGTAAATATCATTGAGGTTACGTCCCTGGCCATCGTAATCCAGGCCGTACCCTACCAGGAAATCGTTGGGCACTTCCATTCCCACATAATCCGGCTTCAGCCTTCCCTTATACGCCAGGGGCTTGAACAGCAGGGTAGCCACGCGTATCTCTGCGGGCGCTTTGGCCGAAAGCACCTCATGCAGGCGGGCAAGGGTAAGCCCTGAATCCACGATATCTTCGATGATCACCACCGTTCGCCCCTGTACGTTCTCGTTCATGCCGATCAGCTCCTGCACTTTGCCCGTGCTGGCCGTTCCGCTGTACGAGGCGGTCCTGACAAAGCTGATCCCGCAACTGAAATCCAGCCGCCTGACCAGGTCGGCCGTGAAAAGAAAGGCTCCGTTGAGCACCGAGATGAAAAGGGGGTCTTTATCCCGCAGTTCGCTGTTCATCCTGTCCGCGATATCCCCTATCCGCTCCTGTATCCTGGCCGAGGGAATGGCCAGCCTGAAATCCCTGTCTTTGATGCGGATGATCTTTTCCACTGCGGTATACATAAAGACCCCGAATTTAATGAATTTTTATGTTGGCTTCCGTTAATAAAATTTAATGTTTGCCCTGGGTAAATCGTTTATTTTTACCCTGCAAAAAATTCAAAAACGATAAACAGTATGAAAGCCATTGTCAGCATTATCATGGGCAGCACTTCCGATATGCCGGTCATGCAGGAGGCCGCCAAGATACTCGACCGTTTCAAGGTGCCCTTTGAGATCAACGCTCTTTCCGCCCACCGCGTTCCCGAGCAGGTTATGGACTTTGCGAAGAACGCCAGCGCGCGCGGCATAAAGGTGATCATTGCCGGTGCCGGTGGCGCAGCTCACCTGCCCGGTGTGGTAGCCGCACTCACGCCCTGCCCCGTGATTGGAGTACCCTGCCGATCACCCATCTCGCTGGATGGCTGGGATTCCCTGCTCTCCATCGTACAGATGCCCCCGGGCATTCCCGTGGCTACGGTAGGCGTAGACGGGGGACAGAACGCTGGCATACTGGCCGTTCAGATGCTGGCCGCTGGCGATGAGCAACTGCTCAAACAGGTAGCCGAGTTCAAGGTAGAGCTGAAAAAGAAAATACTCAAGGCCAACGATGAATTGAAATCGCACCAGTTCGAGTTCAGGGTCGATAATAAATAGCATGAAGCGAAGCCTGACCCTTCTTTTCGCTTTCTTATCCGTTCAGGCCCTTGCCGGAACCGATAACCCCTACCCGGGTTCCCGGTCGGCCGCGCTGGGCAGCGCCTCGGTTACGCTCAGCGATGTGTGGAGCACTACGCACAACCAGGCTGGCCTGGGCTTTGTGAAGCATATTTCGGCCGGCATGTATTACGAGCAGCGTTTCCTGCTCAGCGCCCTCGGACTGAAAAGCGCTGCGGTGGCGGTGCCTGTAAAAGGCGGATGTTTCGGGCTGAGCTTTTCCTCCTTCGGGTACTCCCTGTACAGCGAAAGCAAAATAGGGCTGGCTTATGGAAAGGCTTTCGGGGAAAAGATAGCGGCAGGCGTACAACTGAGCCATATCTCGGCCAGGCTGGGCGATAACTACGGCAGCAAAAGCGCGCTGGTAGGCGAGATAGGCCTGCAGTTCAGGATGATCAAACAACTGACCATAGGCACGCATATTTACAATATCACGCGCACCCGCTTTGCCGATCATGCCAGCGAGCGCATACCTACGATCATGCGCCTGGGCATGAATTACGAATTCTCCCGAAAGGTCTTTATAGCCGTAGAGGTGGAAAAGGACATGGAGCAGAAAGCCGCTTTCAAGGCGGGCTGCGAATACCAGGTGGTCGAAGCCCTTTACCTGCGTGCCGGCATCTCCACTAATCCCTCGCTGAGCTGCTTCGGCCTGGGGCTGGCGCTGAAGAACTTCCGCCTCGACCTCTCGTCATCGTATCATGCTGTGCTGGGCCTGTCGCCCCAGGTAGGCATGAGCTATGATTTTAACTGATCATGTGCCGCATCCGCGCATACCTGCTCCTTTTGCTGCTGCCTTCCTGGCCGGCCCTGGCGCAGGATAGCATTGATGACGATATTCAGCAAAAGATCGAGAACGTAGCGGAAAACCTCAATAACGAAGACGCAGACTACACCAACCTGACCGAGCACCTGAGCTATTACCGAGAACGCCCGATCAACCTGAACTCGGCCGGCAAGGACGAGCTGATGGAGCTGGGATTGCTCAGCGAGATACAGGTCAACCACCTGCTCGCGCATATTCAAAAGAACGGCAAGCTGCTGACCATACATGAGCTGCAGAGCATAGCCGGCTTCGACCTGGAAACGATCCGTAAAATACTTCCTTATGTTTTTGTGTCGGGAACTGCCGATACGCGCCATTTCAGCCTGAAAGAAATGCTGGCTGACGGCAAGCATGTTTTCCTGTTCCGCTACCAGCAGGTATTGGAACAGCAAACGGGCTTTACGGCTCCTGATAGCGGTGCGAGCGTCAATTCCAGGTACCTGGGCAGCCCGCAGAAGTACTACGCGCGCTACCGCTTTACGTACAGCAATGCCGTGAGCTGGGGCATTACGGGCGAAAAAGATGCGGGCGAGGAGTTCTTTACCGGATCTCAGCAGCAGGGCTTTGATTTTTATTCAGCCCATCTTTTCGTTCGCGACCTGAAGTTCGTCCGCGCCCTGGCCATTGGCGATTATACGCTGGGATTCGGTCAGGGGCTCAACACCTGGTCAGGACTGGCTTACGGCAAGGGAGGGGATGCGGTGAACATTAAAAAGAGCGCTCCTGGCATCCGGCCCTACTCTTCGGTGGACGAGAACCGCTTTTTCAGGGGCGCTGCCGTCACGCTTGGATTCCAAACCCTGGAGCTGACCGCTTTTTATTCGAAGAACAGGATAGACGCCAACATCAGCGATACGCTGGCAGACGGTGAGCTGCTGGTAACATCCCTTCAGGAAAGCGGCTACCACAGCACCCCTTCCGAGCTGGCCGATAAAGACGCGATCGAACAAACGGTGTTCGGCAGCAACCTTTCGTATAAAAGCAGGCGCCTCCGCCTGGGCCTTACCGGGATGAGCTCTGCTTTCAATGCCGGCTATTCCCGCAACAGCGAGCTGTACAATATGTTCGCTTTTTCCTCCGGCATGCTCAGCGCCCTCAGCGCAGATTATAATATCGTGATAAAGAACTTCAATTTTTTCGGGGAGGCTGCCCTGAGCGTGGCGGACGGAGCCGATCCCGGCATGGCCTTTCTCAACGGCATGCTGATCGTGATGGACCCGCGGCTGTCGCTCTCCCTGCTGCATCGCCACTACCAGCGCAATTACCAGAGCCTGTTCGCTAACGCTTTTGCCGAAAGCACCACACCGGCCAATGAGCAGGGCATTTACGTAGGCATATCCGCCCGGCCGGCCGAATTCCTGAGCATCAACGCCTATTACGACCACTTCCGCTTTCCCTGGCTCAAGTACCAGGTCGATGCCCCCTCGCAGGGCAATGAGTGGCTGGCCCAGGTAAACTATACCCCCTCTAAAAAGCTGGACCTGTACGTGCGGGTGAAGCAGAAGAACAAATACGCCAACCTCAGCGTGCCCGATGCGCTGGACCCCGTAGTCCCGGTACGGCAAACCAGCTACCGTTTCAACATCTCCTATACGCTGAGCCCATCGTTCAGGCTCAGGAACCGGGTCGAATACCTGTGCTGGGATAACGGGTCGGGTAATACGGAAACGGGCTTTCTCATTTACCAGGACCTGAGCTTCAGAAAGCTGGGCAGGCCCTATGCCATCACCCTGCGCTACGCCCTGTTTCATACCGACAGCTACGATGCGCGCATTTACGCTTATGAAAATGATATTCCGGGCGTGTATTCTATTCCTGCCTATTATTATAAGGGAAGCCGCACTTATGTGATGCTCAGCTACGACATTACGCGCAGGCTGGAATTCTGGCTGCGCTGGTCGCAGACCTATTACAGCAACAAGGATGTGATCAGCGAAGGCTCCTTAACGGAAATAAAAGGCAATACCAAAACGGAGATCAAAGCGCAGGTGAGGATAAAGCTGTAATAAGTTGAAACGTTAATACGGGCATTTATTTCCCGCGCAGCACCTGCACATAGCCTTTCCTGGGCTCATTCAGGCCGGGTACGCTGAGCACGAAGTAATACGTGCCATCGGATACATTGGCAGCGTTCCAGGTGTTACGATAGTTCACATCCTCATAGATCAAAGCTCCCCAGCGGTTGTATATCTGCAGGTAACAGTTCTCGTAAAAAAGCAGGTTCTGGAACACCAGCAGGTCGTTCTTGCCGTCACCATTGGGCGTGATCACGTTGGGCACCAGGATATCCACTGGCGCTACAAAATAATCGCTGCAGGTGGAATCCGCGCAGCCGTTGCTGGAAGTCACCACCAGGCATACGGTATAGGTTCCGGGATCGGCATAGCTGTGCGATGGATTTTGCAGGGTGGAAGTAGCTCCATCTCCAAAATACCACATCCACGAAACGATGCTGCCTGTTGTCACGGTGGAGTTATCCGTGAACGCGACATTTATATTAGGGCTGGATGAAGAGGGGTTGCTGCCGAACAAGCTGTTCGGAGAGGGATTGACGGTTATGACCACACCCGTTGAAGAAGAAGTGCAGCCGGCCGCATCGGTAACATACACGGTATAGGTTGTGGTTGCGCTAGGGCTTACCAGCACGCCCGAGCCGGTAAATCCGCCTGGCGCCCACGAATAGGTATACCCGGGTGTGCCGCCCGAGGCGCTTGCGGTGACAAAGGCCTGCTCGCCCGCGCAAATGGTATTGGTCCCGCTTGACGTAAGGTTCACCGGCACTCCGCTCGTGATCAATACGGTATCCGTAGCCATGCAGCCGTTCGACTGGTCCACTACGATCACGGTATAAGTGCCGGGGGCAAGCCCCGTTGCTGTTTGCGTGGTCTGACCTCCTGGCGACCAGGAATAGGAAAAAGGCCCTGTACCCGTGGCAGTGGCCACCGCGCTGCCGCTGTTGGGGCTGCAGGAGGGAGCACCGGCCGAAGCATTCACGCTCACATTGCCGCTGCCCACTGTTACTACCACCGTATCCGAAACGGTCAGCGGGCCGCTGCAGGTCTGGTTCACTACCTGCACTACATAGGTAGTGGTAGCGGTAGGACATACCTGTACAGAGGGGTTACTTCCTATGGGCGTAGTGCCCTGGAACCAGGTCAATGTATAATTGGATGCTCCCGATGGCGTGAAGCGCCAGGCATCGTTAGTGGCCGTCCATACGCTGGGAAAATTCCTGCCGGGCACCACATAGGCTACGGTACCTGTGGCATTCTGTATGCCTTCTATGGCCGCGCCCGCGTTCCAGGAGCTGCAAACCGGTTTGTTCTGGATGAACACATCGATCACGTTGGTGGTCTCATATAACACCGTCTGCTGCGTGTTGATCAGGTTATTGCAACTGAACATGGGCACCTGGGTCCAGGATACCACGAGGGTACGGCAGGGAGCAGTACCCAGCACCTGCCAGTATATGCTCCCTCCCACGCTGGGATCGATATCGTGCCAGGGACCCATGATGGAATTGAGCAGGTCGGGCGGGTTGGTGGAGGGAACGGCATTGGCGATGGGCCAGGTATTGTACTGGTTGGCGTTATTGATATCGAACGAGATCACCCCGTTCGACCCGATCACGCACTTGGTGTAAGTATTCCCGAAAAACTCAAAGCAAAACGGAAGCGTGATGGTATCCGACCAGATATCGTCTATACCGATCAGTATAGGCGTGCCGCTGGTATAGGAAAAAGGATTATACGGAATGGAACTTACCGTATACGAGCTGGTGCCTACCGTTCCCTGAACGGTGGCGTTAAGGGTGGTGCAGCCCCCGCATACTGTTACATCGGGGCCGCCATTCACATCCGGGCAGGCAGGCGACTGCGCATTGGCGAAGGTGCCGCCCATAAGAACTGACAGAAGAAAGGCCAGGTTTTTTTTCATAGGAGCGCTTTGAAAATGCAAAATTAACAAACCCGCGCGATCGGCATCTCACCTTATAAGACGCAAAACGCCCCTATAAGTTGCTTAATGCTAATAATTTATCTTTGCGCTCCCTTATGCAGGCCCTCAGCTATAAAGAACATTACCGCAAAACCCTTGCGCTATCGCTTCCGGTGTGTGTGAGCAACCTGGGGCATATACTCGTGGGCATGGTGGATACGCTGATGGTAGGCAAGATAGATCCTTCTTTCGCGGGCTATGACGGCACCGAAGCCCAGGCGGCCGTGGCCCTGGCCAACAGCCTGTATATACTTGTGCTGGTGTTCGGCATCGGCATTTCGTACGGCATGACGCCCATTGTTGCCGCAGCCGACAGTACGGGTGATAACGTGACCAAGGCCAACGCCCTGAAAAACGCCTTTTACATCAACCTGGGCATAAACGCGCTGCTTTTCATCCTGCTGTTCTTTGCCTCTCCCCTGCTTTATTACCTCGATCAGTCGCCCAAAGTGGCTGAGCTGGCCGTGCCTTTTTTGAATGTGATGATGCTGGGCATGATCCCCCTGAGCGTGTTCTTCACCTTCAAGCAGTTTGCCGAGGGCCTTTCGCTCACCATGGTCACCATGGTGGTGAGCCTGGTCGGCAACGGGCTGAACATCCTTTTCAACTGGGTGCTCATCTTCGGCCACTGGGGCTTCGAGCCCATGGGGCTGCAGGGTTCCTGCTGGGCCAGCTTTATCTCGCGCGTGATCATGGCGCTGATGATGTTCGGATACGTTTACTACCAGCCCCGCTTCCGCGTGTACTGGCAGGAGATGAAGAAGATCAGGCTGAGCACTGCCATGGGCAGAAAAATATTCGGCATAGGCCTGTCGACCGGCATGCAGTGGGTGTTCGAGGTAGGCGCTTTCAGCGTTGCCGTGCTGTTTATGGGATGGATAGGGGAAGACGAGCAGGCGGCTCACCAGATCGCGCTGAGCCTGGCCGCCTTTACCTATATGTTCGCCAGCGGGCTGAGCGCGGCTACCTCGGTGCGGGTGGGCAACCAGGTGGGAATGAAGAACCTTCAGGAGGCGCGCAGGGCGGGCTTCAGCGGTTTTCATATCGTGAGCGCTTTCATGCTCTTTTTCGCCCTGCTCTTTCTTACCCTGAACGAGTTCCTGAGCCGGCAGTTCAGCGTGAACCCCAAAGTAGTGGAGCTCTCGTCCGTGCTCCTGCTCATCGCTGCCGTGTTCCAGCTTTTTGACGGGCTGCAGGTGGTGGCCCTGGGCGCTTTGCGGGGCATGGAAGATACCAGGACACCGACCAGCATCACCCTTATCGCATACTGGGTGGTGGGATTACCGGCCTGCTACCTGCTGGCCTTCCCTTTCGGATTGGGTCCCGCGGGTATCTGGTACGGGCTTTCGCTGGGACTGGCCGTGGCGGCCGTGCTGCTGCTGCTGCGCTTCAACCATATTACGCGCGGCATAAAGTAAATCCTTACATTCGTTTTATGAAAGCTCCGGCACTGATTTTCTTCAGCCTTTGCGTCTTGCTTTTGCACGCACAGAACAAATCCATCCCATCCGGCATCTATTACGATGCCGAGAAGAACGACAGCACCATTCAGCTCATCAATGCTTCGGATACGGTCAATATCTATCCTACTCCGGCCTTAAACGCAAGCGATTTCAAAAAGGTGAAGGTCGTCAAGACCGGCTATGCGGGCTACGCGGTGGAGATCACCTTTACCGATGCGGGAAGGGAGAAGCTGGCTTCAGCCACTGAAAAATGGCTGACCAAAAGGATGGCCATGGTGTTCGGCAACCGCTTGATCCTGGCCCCTACGGTTATGGCGAAGATACCCGGAGGTAAAATGTGGATCAGCCACAGCATGACCAAGCAGGAAGCGAAAAAGCTGAAGGCAATTATTGAGGCGGAAATGAAAGTAAAGCACTAACTATCTCTGCGCCCTTTGCGTCTTCCTTTGTGTCCTTTGCGGTTTCATTTTTTAACCACTCCAAAGGAGTCCCTTGGACAGGAGAACAGAGAAAAACACACAGAGAATAAAAACCTTTGAATCAGGCTCATGGCAGCTATTATTCTAAAATGGGTCATTGTCTTCCTTGCCTTCATGAACGCGGGCTACATGGCCTATGACGGCACGCGGGCCCTGGTCACGGGCGATTACCTGCGCCCTCAGAGCGGAGAATATGCCGGGCAACTGGGGCCCTGGTCAAAGCTGGTGGAGAAGCTGGGTATCGATCCCACGTCAACAGGCATGAAATCCGTCTTTCTCATTTTCGGTATCGCGGGGCTGATCTGCGCGGCCGGTTTTGCCTTTAACGCCTCCTGGGGATGGAAGGCCCTTCTCCTTTTCAATATCTGCTCGGCTTGGAATTTATTTTTCGGGACTGCGAGCAGTGTAGTGCAGACGGTATTGTTAATTGTATTTAGAACAATAAAGTAGCAATCTCTTACTATTTTACCTCCCAAAGCTTTTCCCCGCTCCAGTTGGCAGTAAACCCCATATAATGCTTGGGCAAGGCAGGATATCTCTTTAGCAACTCAGAAATTTTCCTTGCAAAACTATTCCCAGGAGAAATTGCAGAAAGAAGATAAGCAATAGTCGATATTAATAGGTAAATATAATTTCTTCTATCTGGTGGGGGTAATTCCTTAAGCCAAGCATATTTAGGGTGATGCGGTATGATCGGTGTCCGTGGCAATTTGCGATTCCACAATCGCATATGATGCGCACAGGCATTCCTAGCATATGCTAAGGCTTCAAGCCAGGATTCTAGCACCACCTCGTCTAATCCAAAGTGTTGAGCTACATTCTTCCTTGCAGTACAGGGTTTTAAATTCTTAAAAAGCATCGATAATTGGCCAAAAGAGGCAAGTTCCAATGCCATCCATGCCGGAGGATTTGCGGGTTTGGTGTATTTACCCCGGTAATGTTTTATAAATACCTCACTTGTTTTAGACATTTCATCAAGCAATATTTGCTGGAACTTATAAAAATAAGAGTCTTTTCCTTTGAACAGAGTCTTATCCTCGTACCAGTTATTGCCGTATGCCAAGCAGTAGTTATGAATAATAGTAGTGCGCAAAGCGATTTCGATCCTTTCTATCTCATCGAAAATATACAAGCGCAATCTTCTATCAAATACGTAAGTATCAAGAGCTTGATCAAAAGTAGTACCCTCAAGAAATTTATGATCTGTTTTAGGGTTTTTCAGAAAAGTGTACCAGTACGCGCTCAATCTATAATAGCTGATATTGCCAAGATACATTTTCGCTTTATCAAGATCAGTTATAAGCATCCCGCGACTTTGAAGTTGCTTAATCTGCTCATCAACGCTTAAGGCTTTTTTCAAGAACTCCATAAAGGGTCGATTCAGAAATAGATAGAGGGGTATAAATAAAATGACCCGTCCTGGTGCGCTGATCTTACGGGAAGCGTGACGGGTACTGTTGATGCAAACTTAGGGTAAAAAGTCGAATCCATAACTAAGCTTTCGTCCAAAAATACCGAAAAGCCGTTGAAAAGTCCAAGAATGTGGCCAAAATGGCTTTATTGTCAACTAGTTATGCTAAATCAAAAACTCCAAAAAAGTCTGATTGGGAGAAGGCTTAAACAATTGGATTATAGGACATTACTCCTTGGAGCCGTTTTTATATCCTCTTCTCAAATATCGCGTCCAGCAGGTTGATGTACTTGATGGAGATCTCAAAACCCCCGTTCAAGTGGGATATCTCCTTGTAGGAAGAAATGTTCAGGTCGTAAGAGATGCCTCCCGCTATATTGCCGAACTCAAAGTAGATCTGCGGAATGACCGCGTCCTTCAAACGATAATGACATACCAGGGAGATGGCCGTTTCGGAGAAGGCGCCCGTGATCTTGGTGCCGTTCTTGAGGCGGTAACGCGCACCGGCTCCCACCGTCAGCTCCATACTGGGCCCCTGCATCATGTAGAGCAAAGAAGGCACCACCGAGAATTTAGTGGCCGGGATATCGATACGCGCATCGGCATGGCCCACGTAACGGGGCAATAAACGGTTGCTTCCCCCGCTGAAGAAGGACTGTTTGGGCTGGTTGAGGTGAAAGCCCGCAATACCCAGGTTGATCCTGAACACGTCATCGCGCGAGATATTGCTCTTGGCATTGGAATACTGGAACGAAAATCCGGCCCCCACATCGATGTAGGTAAATGAATTGGAAGCCCCGTTCTCGTTGCTGTTGATGTTGGGGTCGAAACCCGTGCCGGTGTACTGGTTGGCAAAGGTGAGCTTGCTTACATTGGCACTCTGCTGCGTAAAGGCCGCGTTGATGCCGCCCGATATCTTCATGTACGGGCTGAGCGGCACGATGCCCGCCCCGCTGAGCGCTACGTTGGTGGTGCCGAAACCGGCATCGCCCGCCTTGTCAGAAAAGAAAAACAGCCCAGCGGCAAAATAGGACGACTTGCGCTGTTTTACCTTGAAGGGCATATCGAATGACGCGCCCGCGGTGCTGTAGGCCTTCCCCATGCTGCTCCACTGGTTGCGGTAGTGGATGGAGCCCCGGTAAAACCCTTCGTAAAAACCCGTCTGCGAAGGATTGATCTGCAAAGGGGCCTGCATGAACTGCGAGAAATGTATGTCCTGCGCAGAAGAAAAGGTTGGCAGTTGGCAAAAGACAGCAGGCAGTGCCGCCACTAATAGACATCTTCTCACCTTTTTCATTTCCTTCCTGTTTAGCGTATCAGGGTAATGTTCCCGTTCTTCATCCCATCGGTGCCGTCAAACTGCTGGTAATACAGCTTGTAGGCGAATACGCCCGGGTTAAGCTTTTCTCCCTTAAAGGTGCCGTCCCAGCCCACTCCTTGGTCGGTAGTGTGGAAAACTACCTGCCCCCAGCGGTTATAAATGGTCAGCTCGAACTTGGCCACATTGGTTCCCAGCACGAACAGGATATCGTTCTGCCCGTCACCATTGGGCGAAAAGCCCGATGGCACCATCACTTCGCCTTCAACGGGTGGCGGGGGCGGTGGAGGAGGCGGAGGGGGCGGTGGCGTAGTGGAAAGAAAATGCGCGATCACCGTATCGATCTGGGTGATGCGCACCGACATGCTGTCGAGCAGCGTATCGGGACTGTAGGTGGCGTTCATCACGATCTCGTAATGCGAGAAAGTATAACCCGTATTGGGCGTTGCCTTCAGGATGATATCAATGCCACCGAAGTAGGTGCCCGAATACGCGTAGTTGGTCGGTGTAATGCTGTTGACCTTTACCCGCCCTGCTCCCGGGGGATTCACATCCACGGTGAAATTATACGGGCCGGTCAGCGTATAGCAGTCGATCAGTCCCTGGTTGATGGCCGCGCAACGCTGCTGTATCCACGATTTGAGCGTATTCACGTTGGCCTGCCATCCCGAAACGGTACCGCCCCATTTGGCGCAGTGCGCGGTCATCTCGGGCGTGATGTTGAGGATCATGCTGTCGAGCACGGCTATCAGGTAAGTGCAATTGAAGTACGTATTGTTCAGGTCGATGAAGCGCGATATGTAGTACTGCTCGAACGTAGGATTGTTGAGCAGGGCGTTGAGAATGGGAACGTGTCCCTGTCCGCCCGGATCGCCCAGCGCCTCGGGGTTGCAGGGGTCCGCGGTAGGCGCTTGCGTAGGCACACCGGTGTAGTTGATGTAGTGGCCGAAGGTGGCATCCATATCCCACAGCACGTACCTCCATTTCTCAGCGGCACCGGCTGTATCCAGCCCCCGCCACCAGGCCGTGTTCCAGTCCAGCCAGTCGGAGCATACCACGTAGGAATTGAGCACCATGTAGTCGATCAGGCTTTTCCAGTTGTATTGCGCGTCAACAATGGCCCAGTTGCCCGGCAGGGCCATATTGTTGGTGGTAACGAAATTGACAAAAGTGTTCCAGTCGTTCTGCGCCTGGCCGGGCGTGGGCGTAAACTCCTCCCAGGTACCGCCCCAGGTCTTGAGGTATTCGACATAGGGCTCGTCCTGGTTGTAATAGTACTCCGTATAATCCAGGTCATCGGCCTTTTCGCGTATCTCGTAAACGCCCCAGTACTGGGCGTTCATGTACACCACGCAGGAGAGCGACCTGCGCTCGTCCAGCTTCAGGTCGGCCAGGTCGGAAAGGGTGTGCACGTAGGCATCGCGGATGTGGGCCGGTCCGTTCATGCCTCCCAGCCCGTCAGGATAGTTGTCGTTAGCGGCCGGCTTGATGATGAGGCGCTGGAACTCGGTACGGGGCGAACCCGAGAAAAAGGGCTCGATCAGCGCGTAGTTGTAGCCCCATTCATCGCGCGAGATGAAGTCGAAGCCCCGCTGCGAATAGGCCCAGGAATCGTTGCCGTGCTCGTTGGCCGATCCGAATGTTTCGGTCTTGAACGTGCCGTTCTTGTCAAAATATTCGAAACCGGTGGCGGGGTTGAGCTGGCTTCCGTTGAGCAGGTTATCGATCTGATCGCCAAACACCGAAACCACGGGAACGGTGTGATTGACGCCAATGAAATAGGTATTGCTGGTCACAAAGCTGGCCGGTATGGTGGCCGTGCTGCTGTAGCAGCGCGCGCGTATCACCGTGGTGGTGCTTACGGAGATAGGGCCGGAGTAGGCCGCAGAGCCGGTGGTAGGCAATGAGCCATCGGTGGTGTAGCGTATGGTGATATTGGGATCGGGGGTTGAAATGGTGACGGTTTGCGTGCCGGTATAGAATCCCGCACCAATGCTCATGATGGGGGCGGTGGCGTATTCCTGCTGCGGGTTGGCGTTGGATGCGTTGGGCGTGGGCGTAAGGAACACGCTCCAGGTGCTGGCCCCATCGGTGGTGCGGCCGCGGGAGTGGCCGAGCTGGTGGCGCTTCAGGGTAAGCGAGTCGAGGATGACCCCGGCAGCGTCAGCAAACACGATCTTTTCGGGCTTGCACTGGGTGAGCTTGAAATTGGAATGATAGTTCGATCCTGAAACGGTGTTCTTGCCCGAACACCACACCCTGAGGTAGCCGCCAGCCGGAATGGTCCCTGACGGGAACTGCCACTTGGTGGGATTGCCGGCCTTATCGCTCAGGTGATAGCCGGTGAGGTTGACCGCGGAGGTTCCCGCGTTATACAACTCCACCCAATCGGGGTAATTGCTGTAGTTATCCTGGAACTGGGTCTCGTTCGAGCACATGTACTCGTTGATCACCACCTGCGCGGTGAGGGCCTGGGAAAGGCCAAGCACAGCAACGATCACAAGAAATCGATGGAGTATATATTTTGCCATGTTATAAAGTTATAGGCGA
>JBFLYZ010000044.1:0-31340 GCA_040756415.1 Bacteroidota bacterium | reverse complement strand
CTATAATCAAACGGCCCGGGAACTTTTATCCGGCTTTTCCTACCCCATGGCCAGGGCCATTCTTAAGCAGGGCCTGGATATAAGTAAACTGGCAAAAATCAAAAGTAGCTGAGATGTGCCGCTACCAGACCCTGCATCAGAATGAATTTGGCTGCCTGAGTAGCTGCCGCAACTGCGATCGTCTGCAGCTCAGCTTCGGCAATATATGCCTTTCTCTCTCGCGCGAAAAGTTTTATTCGCTTGCGCGATTGACCGATGATTTTAATGAGCAGGTACAAAGCTGCCTGGAGGCAGAAGAGCGGCCCATGTTCCTTCAGACCAGCGCTGAGGAGGTAAAGGTGCTCCTGGGTAAGGCGGAACTGGAGATGCTGAACGACCTGGTCCAGTGCGGCATCATTTCGCTTGAGATTAATGAGATACTTATGAAAAATGCGGATTGAACAAGTGCGGTTCCCGCTCTGTTCTGCGGGTATTGGTAACAGGCACGCGGGGACTGCACCTTCTACAGATAAACCAACAATAAGCCTAAGTAAAACACTATGAAAAAAAATCTAACACTTTCCTTATTCATCGCTGCCACTGGAATGATGGCGGCTCAGACCGACAGCGTCAGCAACGAACCCCTGAACGCGGTGAACAAGATCGTTCAGGCTACGGGCGATAATAACCTCACCATAGGAGCTTATGGACACGTGGATTTCACCAAACAGGTCGGTGACACCGCTCGCCACAACGCTTTCCTGGATGTAAACCGGCTGGTCATGTTCATGGGCTACAAGTTCAATAAGCGTACGCATTTCGTGAGCGAAGTGGAATTCGAGCACGTGAGCGAATTATATGTGGAGCAGGCCTTTATCAATTATCACATCCGCCAGTGGATCGACTTCCGTGCCGGTCTCATGGTCATACCCATGGGTATCATCAGCGAATACCACGAGCCGACCACCTTCAACGGTGTGCTGCGCCCGCAGATCGATGCCAATATCGTACCCACCACCTGGAGGGAGATCGGCCTGGGCATCACGGGTAAGTTTGACGCGATCTCTCTTAAATACCAGTTGTACGCGGTGAACGGTTTCAGCGGCTATGACGGAGGCGGCAAGTTCAGCGGCAGCAGCGGGCTCCGTGGGGGCAGGCAAAAGGGCAGCAAGTCGTACATGACCTCGCCCGACTTTTCGGCCAAGCTCGATTATTACGGAGTACCGGGCCTTAAAATAGGCGTAGCCGGCTACTTTGGCGAAAGCGAGTCGAAGCTCTACGAGGGCCTGTGGCTGGAAGATTCGCTCGATTACGCTCAGAAAAGGGCCGATTCATCGGTGGTGGGCATTATGATGATGGGCTTTGACCTGCGCTACCAGTGGAAGGGCATCGAGCTCAGGGGGCAATACATCCTGGCTAACCTGTCGAACACGGAGAAATACAACAGGTTCACGGGAAAGGACCTCGGTTCGGCCATGAACGGATTTTATGCTGAGCTGGGTTACAACCTGCTTGAAACATATAAGAAGACAGAAGATAAATTGGTTATTTTTGCGCGTTACGAGTCGTACGACACGCATGCAGGGTACTACATCGATTCGTTGAGAAACGATGCGTACAACCGGTCCAATATTACAATAGGACTGGGATATAAAATGTCGCAGGGCTCGGTCATTAAAGCCGATTATCAGACATTCTCCACCGCCAAAGACGGTGATAAGCCTAAAAACTACATCAACCTGGGAATAGGCATCTGGTTCTGAAAATGGACAGAAGGGACTTTATACGGAAAAGCTGCTTTGCATGCATGGCCATTGGAGCCGGGGCTGCGGTATCATCGCTGCAGTCCTGCTCCACCCTTTCCGTGATCAAAGCCTATGAGCAGGACGGAAAGATAGAGGTAGACCTGCTCTCGTTCCCGAAAGATAGCAATGTGCTGCTCCTGCGTACCAGCAAGCTGGAATACGATATCCTTCTGATCAGGAAGCCGGATAACGCGTTTACGGCCCTTTATATGCAATGTACCCATAATGCCAATCCGCTTTCCCCTACCACTTCGCGCATACTGTGCAGCTCGCATGGCGCTGAATTCGACATGGAAGGCAATGTAAAGGCCGGACCGGCAAAGGAAAAGCTCCGCTCCTTCCCGGTCAAACTGGCTGGCGACAAAATCCTTATCCTTTTAGCCTGAAACGGTCCTTAGTTTTTATCTTTAGCGGAAATATCCGCGTATGCTACTTGTTGCCGACAGCGGCTCTACCAAGACCGACTGGAGACTGATAACTGAAAAGAAGAACATCCTGCAGTTCTCCACTATCGGCTTTAATCCCTACTTCGTTTCCACCGGTGCCATTGCCGGTGAGCTCCGCTCCTCCCTTCTCCCTCATCTTTCAGTGCATCTTGGCGGGCATGAGCCGGCAATATACTTCTATGGGGCGGGCTGCGGCACCGAAGACAAAAAAAGGATCGTTTCCGATGCGCTCAGCCAGGTTTTTCCCGGATCCAGGGTTGAGGTGGAGCACGACCTGCTGGGGGCAGCGCGGGCGCTTTGCGGCAGGCAGGAAGGCATAGCGGCCATACTGGGAACCGGCTCCAATTCCTGCTACTACGATGGAAGGGAGATAAAGGAGAATATTCCTTCGCTCGGCTTTATCCTGGGCGATGAAGGCAGCGGGGCCGTGATCGGCAAGCTGTTTATTTCGGCTTACCTAAGCGGAGAGCTTCCGGGGCACCTGGCTGCCGGCTTTTACGAGCGGTTCAAGATCGGGCGGGCCGAGATACTGGATGCTGTTTACAAACAGCCTTTCCCCAACCGCTACCTGGCCTCCTTTACCAGATACATCTTTCAAAAGCTGGACGAGCCGTATTGCAGTAACCTGGTCGCCTCCTGTTTCCGCGACTTTTTCGATAAGCATATCTGCAAATACCCTAAGTATAAAGAAGTGAAAATGGGTTGCGCTGGCTCGGTAGGATATTATTTCAGCAATATATTGAGAAGGGTGGCCGAAGAAAAAGGAGTGACGCTGGACAAGGTGATCGAAACGCCTATTGCGGGATTAACACTTTATCACCTGGAAACGGAAAACTAGTCAGTTGATGTTCGTCCAACATCCAAGATCCAAGATCCAACCTCTAACATCCAATATCCAGCATCTAACACCTGACCATCCAGTACGACCCTCCATGCCTTTCAACGCCCTGCAGGTTCAGGTGCTCCCATAATGGCGCAAGGAGGCCCGACAGCTCTTTATCCTCGCTAACGAAATAGTTCGGCATAATGGTCTTTACCTGCGTTCCCCCGAGCAGGTAGCAGGCCAGCAGGTATTGCTCGTTGTAAAAGCGATCGCACATGAACTGCGGGTAATCGTAAGGAAGATAGATATCGTGAATATGCACCACCACTCCGGGCCTGAGCCGGGGCAGTAATTCCAGGAAGCATACCGTTACATCCGAGTTGGGAAAGCTCCTGTGCGAATTGTCGATGAACAGGATATCGTTGGGCTGAAGCTCATCAACAAACGAGAGATCGGCCATGCTTTCCAGCGGCTGGCGTATGACCTTATCGGCCAGCGAATCGATCTCCGCCCTGGGAAAAGGATCGATCGAACAGATCTTGGTGGCCAGGCCAAAATCCCGGATCGCTTTCCTGGCCACCTTGGTGGAATTACCCGAGCCGATCTCAACGTAGAGACGGGGCGAGAAAAACTTCATGAACGCATACAGCGCGGCAATGTCGAGCCCGGGCAAAAAACCGTTGTTCCATGCCGGCTGGGCCGGATCGCTTTCCTTTTCCGCGGGTCTTATCTGCTGAATAGGGTCTTTCAGGGAGAGAATGAAGGAAAGGCGGTCTTTATATTCGGCACGATTGGCCTCGATTAGGGCCTGAAGGCCTGCATTGGCCGGTTTTCCGTGGCCGTAGCGGGGCCTGAACTCAACGGGATACTCATTGAACAGCTTCTGGTAGCGCGGGGAAAGGAACCTGTATATCGATTTTAAATCCATTCGTGCGGGTTTGCTTGCGAAAGTAAAAATAGTTGAATTATTAGTACATTTACCTAACAATGCAAAACAGATGCAGCGTTCACTGACTGCCATTCTGCTCATCAGCCTGTCTGCTGTATTACATGCTCAGCCCGATACGGCCTGGGTGTATAATTACGGCACTCCTTTCTCTGAGGATTTTGGCGATATGACCCAAACCGCGGATAGCGGCTTCGCCATCATCGGGACCAGCAATAATGAATGCCTGGGCTTGAACGATATGTATTTCATCAAAACGGGGGCCGACCGTACGGTCAGGTGGTCGCGCGCCTATGGCGGTGCAGGCTCTGAAAAGGGCCGGTCTCTCGTCAGCACCTTTGACGGGGGCTATGCCCTTGCGGGATTCACCAATAGCTTTGGCAACGGAGGCTACGATGGCTACATTGTCAGGATCAATTCCTGGGGAAATATCATCTGGAGCCGTACCTTGGGCGGCAGCAACTGGGATTTCATTTACTCGATCGCGCAAACCGGTGACAGCGGCTTTGTGGTATGCGGAGAAACGTACAGCTTCGGCAATGGCGGAAAAGACGCGTACGCGGTGCGATTGGATAAGAACGGCAATACGGTGTGGACCAAAACATACGGTGGCGCTGCGGACGACCTGGGCAGCAAGATCATGTTGTTCAGCGATACGGCCTTCGCAATGATCGGGGAAACGCAAAGCTTTGGTGCCGGAAACAGGGATTTTTACCTGCTGCTCCTGGACAGCTACGGAAATGCTTTCCAAACGAGGACCTATGGAAGCACAAGGGCCGATTACGGCCTCGGTTTAGATACCACCTCTGACGGTGGGTTTATCCTGGTAGGGATGACCGACAGCCTGAATACGGGAAATGAGCAGTCGTATATTGTGAAGATCGATAACCTGGCTAATGAAACATGGAGCAGGATAAACAATGTGGTAACTAGGGATGTGGTTCAAACCCCCGACAATGGCTATGCCGTTTCGGGCAGATGCAGCGCATGCGGCTCGGGCGGCAAAGGCCTTTATATGATGCGCCTTGACGCCAACGGATGGTGGATGGCAGGCCCCGCTTTCGGGGGCAGCGGTGACGAGGAAGGTTACAGCGTGATAAGGACCATTGACGGAGGTTTGCTGTTCGCTGGCACAACCACCTCTTACGGCCAGGGCAACGAGGATATTTACACCGTTTACGTGAAACGCGATACCATCGTCATGAACTACACCCTGTCCATAGCCAATTACAGCGATACGATCAGTTGCGCTGTAGGGCTCCCGTCCATCCTGCCCGATGAACAGGCGGCCTCGCTGTATCCCAACCCGGCACAGGAGCACATTACCATATCGCATCCTTATATTAATTCTTCCAATAAAAAAATAACGTTCTTTGTCACCGATATGCTTGGCAAAGAAGTAATGTCGGTAATCAGCGATCAGAACAACTTTGTTTTACACAGGGGGGATTTAAGCCCGGGGACCTATCTGTACACTTTCCTTGACCAGGACAACCATGTGCTTTCCAGGGGAAAATTCGTGTTTCTTGACTAGTACAGCTTATGCACGGCACTCTCCGAAGCGCGTTTAAGAACTTTTCCGTCCTGTTTTTTTACTACTCCGCCCTGCTATTGGTTTTTTACCTGGCATCGAACGGCTTTGGAAAGACCGGTCTGCTCACGGGCTCTTCACTTCTGAACTGGGATGCGCAGCACTACCTGAAGATCGCTGAGCACGGATACGAAGACATTTATACTTCAGCCTTCTTCCCCTTGTTTCCGCTTATCTGGAAACTATCGGCTCTCGGACCTGTGGGGATATCCATCCTGAACGGCCTGCTCTTTATGGTCTCCCTGGCCTTTGCCGGGGCGGTATGGGGGTGGACCACGAGGCTCTTGCTTCTTTCGGCTTCCGTTCCCAGCCTGATCTTCATGTTCCTGCCCTACAGCGAAGCGGTTTTTTTTATTGCTTCCCTGGCCGTGCTGGCGGGGTATCATAAAAACAACACCCCTCTCCTCTGCCTGGGCTTTATGCTTTGCGGCATGGCGCGCCCGGTCACCACCGTTCTCATACCCGCCATCATCATAACGGAGCTTTGCTCTGCGGGTCTGACCAGGCCATCGTTTGCCCGAATGCTCCTGCCGGTTATGTTTTCTCTTGCGGGGATGGCAATCGCATTAACATATCAGTATGCTTTTACCGGCAGCTTTACCTCATTTTTCGAAGCGCAGAAGGCCTGGGGCAATAACCCTGGCTGGCCTGAATTCCCGCTGACATCCTGGGGCGGGGATAAGATCGTTAGGCTTGACGGAACGGCATTACTGGCTGGCTTTGTTGCCGGGCTAGCCTTCCTTTTCCTGTGCATCAAAGGCCGCATCCGCACCTTGCCCAGGGAGGTGCTTTTCTCCATCCTGTACCTGAGCGGTATAGCCCTGCTGATTTTTCTGATCCGCGGAGGGAGCCTGTTCAGCCTGAACAGGTTCGTCTTTGCTACTCCTTTTTTCCTCATGGCCTTGTATTATTTGGTACTCCGCAATGAGTTCAGCCTGAAACAGGTCTTTATTTTCTTTTTTATGACCTTTCTGTTCTGGCTCATGCTGGGAAGCTATAAGCACATACAGGTCCTGGGCTGGTTCGCCCTCACCTCCGGCTTTCTCTCGCTTTTTTTGTTGATCGGCAGCGGCAGGCCAGCGCTCTCACGCGCGGCATTCATCCTCTGCCTGGCCCTGAACTCGGGCTTACAGGTGTATTTTTTCTACAGGTTCTTGAACGGGCAATGGGTGGCCTGAAATCACTTCCCCTTTCCATCCCTGATAATATCGTCAATATTCTTTCCCACCAGCGTCTTTAGCGTTCTTACCTGGGGCGCCAGCTCGTGATTGGGATACTTTTCGAGAAAAAGATCATAATACATCCTTGTCTTGGCCGTATCCTGCAGCCGGTTGTCGTAGGTGGTGCCGAGCTGGAAATAGCAGATGGGCAATTCTTTGAAATCAGGGTATCTCCTGACCAGGTCCTCCAGTATCTTAACCGAAAGGGCCGGCTGGTTCAGGTCATTGATGGCCACATCGCTCGCCCTGAACAGGTAAAGGGCAGCGTCTTTCTCACCGGGATACCGCTCCGCATAGGCCAGGTGCGACTTTACGGCCGAATTGGAAACCTTCAGGTCCACTTTATCTCCCTTGCGGTTGTAATAGACCAGCGAGTCGAGGTGCTTTACCAACTTGTGCAGCGAGTCCTTCTCATGCTGCTTTCGCTCCGCTTCCAGCTCGGCCGCTGATGGAGAGGAGCAGGAAGAGAACAGCGCTGCGGCAGGAATAAGGAGGCAGGTCAGATAGGTTCTCATAGAGCTTATTTGAGTACAGGGAAACGCATTTTGTACGCTACATCCACTTTGCCTTTTGAAATATCGGCCAGCTTGCCTTTCAGCATGCGCTTGCGCAGCGCGCTGATACGGTCTACGAACAGTTTTCCTTCTATATGGTCGTATTCATGCTGAATGATACGGGCGGCAATGCCGTCATAGGTCTCTTTGTGCTTTTTAAAGTCTTCGTCCAGGTATTCGATATGGACCACTTCTCTCCGTTCCACGTCTTCGCGTATGGTAGGTATGCTCAGGCAGCCTTCATTGAAAGGCCAGTCCTCCCCTTCCTCCTCCACGATCCGGGCGTTGATAAATACTTTCTTGAAATCCTTCAGCGCCTCGTATTCAGGTATGGGTTTGCCTTCATCATCCTTGTCTTCCGAAAAAGGCCTGGCGTCTACAATGAACAGGCGGATCGACTTCCCCACCTGGGGCGCTGCCAATCCCACTCCCTTTGCCTCGTACATGGTTTCGTACATATCGGCAATAAGCTCTTTCAGGCCGGGATAATCCTTATCGATATTGACCGCTACTTTTCTCAGCACCGGGTCACCATAGGCTACAATCGGTAGTATCATTTTTTAATTCGTTCTAAGTAATCCTGCAGGATCAGCGTTGCGCTGATCTCGTCCACCAGCGCCTTGTTCTGCCGGTCTTTTTTTTTCAGCCCGCTCTCAATGAGCGTGCGCGATGCGATCTTCGAAGTAAAACGCTCGTCCAGCCGCTCGATGATCTTGTCCGGGAATTTCCTGCCCAGCTCTTTCGAGAACCGGTCGGCCGCGGCCGAAACCTCGTCTTTTTTGTTATTCAGTCCTTTGGGCTCGCCCACCACGATTATTTCCACCGCCTCCTTTTCAAAATAGCTTTTCAGGAACTCCATCACATCCTTCGCGTGCACGGTGGTCAGGCCGCTGGCTATGATCCGCCCGGGGTCGGTAACGGCTATCCCAACCCGCTTGCTGCCATAATCAATAGCCATGATCCTTCCCATTCGCGCAAAGATAACCATTAGACCATAAAATAAAGCAATGATTATCTTTGCCGCATTAAACAGCATTATGCAGAACATCATCGAATCGGCCTGGAACAACCGCGAGCTGCTCAAAGAAAAGCAGACCCAGGATGCCATACGCGAAGTCATCGAACGCCTGGATAAGGGAGTTTTGCGGGTAGCCGAACCGAAAGAGGGCGGCTGGCAGGTGAACGAGTGGGTGAAAAAGGCGGTCATACTCTACTTTCCCATTCAGGGTATGGAAACCCTGCATGCGGGTCCCCTGGAGTTTCATGACAAAATGAAGCTCAAATCGGATTATGCTAAACTGGGGGTCAGGGTGGTTCCGCATGCGGTGGCCCGTTATGGCGCCTACCTGGCCAAAGGCGTGATCATGATGCCCAGCTATGTCAATATCGGTGCCTATGTCGATAGCGGCACCATGGTGGATACCTGGGCCACGGTGGGATCATGCGCCCAGATAGGAAAGGACGTTCACCTGAGCGGAGGAGTGGGGATTGGCGGTGTGCTGGAACCCGTGCAGGCCGCGCCCGTCATTATCGAGGATGGCTGCTTTATCGGTTCGCGCTGCATCGTAGTGGAAGGCGTGCGCGTGGAAAAGCAGGCCGTACTGGGAGCCAATGTGGTGCTGACCATGTCGACCCGGATCATCGATGTGACGGAAGCCGCTCCAAAGGAATATAAAGGCCTTGTTCCGGCCCGCTCGGTGGTAATACCCGGGTCGTATTCGAAAAAATTTGCCGCGGGCGAATACAATGTGAACTGCGCGCTTATTATCGGAAAGAGAAAGGAGAGCACCGACCTGAAGACCTCGCTCAACAACGCGCTGCGCGATTATGACGTAGCGGTGTAATTGCCATGAAAATAGGATTTGACGCAAAACGTGCATTCCTGAACCAAAGCGGCCTGGGAAACTATTCGCGCAATTTGCTCAGCTCCCTGTTCCGCTATTTTCCCGGGCATGATTACCTGCTGTATACCACCAAACGCAGCGACATCTCTTTTTCGCGCTCATTGGGCCAGCGAAAAAATGTTTCCGTGATCACGCCCGATAATTTCATAGATAAAAAGCTGGGAGGGCGCTGGCGCTCCTACGGCATTACCCCGCTGCTCAACCAGGCGCAGGCCGGTGTATATCACGGCCTGAGCAATGAGCTGCCCTTCAACATCCATAAGTTCAGTGGCAAGAAGATCGTCACGATCCACGACCTTATTTTCCTGCGCTATCCTGAGCTCTATCCCGCGCTCGACCGGAAAATTTACGATAAGAAGTTCAGGAAGGCCTGTGCAGCGGCCGACCTTATCCTGGCGGTAAGCAGGCAGACCGCAAGCGACCTGCAGGAGTTCTACGGCATACCTGAGAAGAAAATAAAAGTGATCTACCAGAGCTGTAACGAAGCGTTTTACTCACCTCCCGCTGCCGCGGAGGCGGCCCGGATACGGGAAAAGTACAAACTGCCCGAACGCTACCTGCTCTACGTGGGGACGATAGAAGAAAGAAAGAACCTGCTCACGGTCGTGAAAGCGCTAAGGGAGGTAAAGGACGTTCCGCTCGTGGCGGTAGGAAAGAAAAAAGGCTATTTCAGCGAAGTAGCCGCTTTGATAAAAGAATATGGGCTCGGGCCGCGTATATTCCTGCCCGACCAGGTCAATAATGAAGAGCTGCCGGCCATTTACCGGGGAGCCGAGCTTTTTATTTACCCTTCTGTTTTCGAGGGCTTCGGCATTCCTGTGCTCGAGGCGCTGACCAGCCGGGTGCCTGTTATCACCACGCGTGGAGGCTGCTTCGCGGAGGCGGGCGGTCCGCACAGCAGCTATATAGACCCGATGAACGCGGAAGAGCTGGCAGCGGAGATCAACGCTATCCTGGCCTCGCCCGAAAGAAGATCAAGGATGGCCGAGGCCGGATATGCGCACGCTCTGGGCTTCGCCCCCGAACGGATTGCCGCTCAGCTCATGCACGTGTACCAGGGAACATGATGGAGAACGAGATAAAAAAAACGATCGAAGTGCTGCGGGCTGGCGGCACCATCCTCTATCCTACCGATACCATCTGGGGACTGGGATGCGATGCGACCCGGCAGGATGCGGTTGAAAAGATATGCCTGATCAAGAACAGGCCCGACTCCAAAAGCTTTATCATACTGGTGAGCGATGAGCGCATGCTGCAGAAATACGTGTATGATGTCCCGGCCATTGCCCGCGACCTCATCGGGCAATCCGCCTCGCCCCTTACCATCATTTACGATACCGGCATCAACCTGGCGCCTGCCGTGCTGGGCGAGAACGGCAGTGTTGCGGTGCGTATACCGGCCGATGAATTCTGCGGCCGCTTAATTCATCAGTTCGGCAGGCCGGTAGTATCCACTTCTGCGAACAGGAGTGGTGAACCCGCGCCTGCCAGCTTTCGCGATATCCACCCGGACATCGTCCGTTCGGTCGATCATGTGGTGAACTGGAGACAAGCGGAGCAAAAGCAGGCCAGGCCTTCGTCTATCATTAAGTTGGGAGCTAATGGCGAAATAAAGATCATACGCAAATGAAAGAGCTCATCACTCACCCGGTTTTCAGTATCGTTTCCGCCTGCGCGCGGGAAATGGGCATAGAGGCTTATGTCATAGGCGGGTGGGTGCGTGACGTCCTGCTTCAGCGGCCCTGCAAGGATATTGATTTTGTATGCGTGGGTTCCGGAATAGAACTGGCCCTGAAGGTCAAGGAGAAGCTGGGAGAACCGTACAAGGTGGCGGTGTTCAAAAATTTTGGCACCGCGCAGATCAGGTACGGGGATTATGACCTGGAGTTCGTGGGCGCCCGCAAAGAATCGTACGACCGCAGTTCGCGCAAGCCGGCCGTGGAGAATGGCACCCTGCAGGATGACCAGAACAGGAGGGATTTTACCATCAACGCCCTTGCCATTTCACTTTCGGGGAGCAACTACGGCCAACTGCTCGATCCTTTTGGCGGCCTGAAGGACCTGGACGCAAGGATCATTCGCACTCCGCTCGACCCCGATACGACCTATTCCGATGATCCCCTCCGCATGATGCGGGCCATACGCTTCGCTTCGCAGCTCGGCTTTAAAATAGAAAAGAGATCGTTCGATTCCATCGCAAAGAACCGCGAACGCATACGCATCGTTTCAAAGGAGCGGATCACCGATGAGCTGAACAAGATCATCCTCTCCCCTGTTCCATCGGCCGGCTTTAAGCTCCTGTTCGATTCCGGCCTGCTGCACCATATCTTTCCGCAACTGGTGCTGCTGCAGGGCGTAGAGCATATGGAAGGGAAAGGCCATAAGGATAATTTTTACCATACGCTCGAGGTGCTGGACAATATATCACGGCACACCGATGACCTGTGGCTGCGCTGGGCCGCTGTGCTGCACGATATCGCCAAGCCCCAGACCAAACGCTTCGAGGAAGGCCATGGCTGGACATTTCACGGGCATGAGGATAAGGGAGCGCGCATGGTGCCAAAGATATTCGCGGAGCTGAAGCTTCCGCTGAATGAAAAAATGAAATACGTGCAAAAGCTCGTCCTGCTCCACCTCCGCCCTATCGCCCTGGCCAAAAGCGAGGTCACCGATTCGGCCATCAGGCGCCTGCTCTTCGAGGCGGGAGATGATATTGATGACCTCATGGCGCTTTGCGAGGCCGACATCACCTCCAAGAACCCCGAAAAGGTGAAGCGGTACCTGAAGAATTTCAGGCTGGTAAGGGAAAAGCTGAAAGAGGTGGAAGAAAAGGACAAGATACGCAACTGGCAGCCTCCCATCACCGGTGAGATCGTCATGAAGACCTTCGGCATTCCTCCCAGCAAAACCGTAGGCATCATCAAGGACGCTGTACGGGAAGCCATTCTCGATGGCCTGATCCCCAACAACTATGAAAAGGCCTTCGAGTTCATGCTGATGAAGGGAAAGGAGCTGGGCCTGGAGCCGGTCTCCTGATCCGGGCTATTTTCCTAACTTCGTTACACTGTGCTCATTCACGAACTGCTCAAGAAGTACTGGGGGTATGATGCCTTCCGGCCATTACAGGAAGAGATCATCCGCGCTGTATTGAGAAAGGAGGATACCCTGGCCCTTCTTCCTACGGGGGGAGGCAAAAGCATTTGTTTCCAGGTGCCCACGCTCGCGCAGGAAGGCGTGTGTATTGTCATATCCCCGCTCATTGCTCTCATGAAAGACCAGGTGGAGAACCTCCAGCGCAGGGAGATCAAAGCGGTAGCGGTCACATCGGCCATGAGCAGGAAGGAGATCGATATCGCGCTCGATAACTGCGTTTACGGCAATTACAAGTTCCTGTACGTCTCGCCCGAGCGCCTGGGCACGGATATTTTCAGGGCCCGCGTCAAAAAAATGAAGGTGTGTTTGCTGACCGTGGACGAGGCGCACTGCCTCTCGCAATGGGGCTATGATTTCAGGCCGAGCTACCTCAGGCTAGCCGAGCTGCGCGAGCTGCTGCCGGGCGTACCCGTGCTGGCGCTTACCGCTACGGCCGTTCCGCAGGTGGTGGAAGACATTCAGGATAAGCTGTTGTTCAGGAGCAGGAACGTGCTGAAGAGGAGCTTCGCGCGCGGCAACCTGGCCTACGTGGTGCTGAACGCTGAAGATAAGCTCCAGCGCCTGCTGAAAATATGCAGGAACATCAGCGGCACGGGCATCGTGTATACGCGTAACCGCAAACGCACGAAACAGGTGGCCGATTTCCTGAACGCCAACAATGTGATTGCCGATCATTATCATGCGGGCCTCAGCCCCATCCAGCGCGACTCCAGGCAGGCCAGGTGGATGGAGAACAAAACACGCGTGATCGTTTGCACCAATGCCTTCGGCATGGGGATCGACAAGCCGGACGTACGGTTTGTCGCGCACCTCGACCCCCCGGATTGTCCTGAGGCTTATTTCCAGGAAGCAGGCCGGGCGGGACGGGACGGCAAAAAAGCCTATGCCGTTCTGCTCTATAACGAAAGCGACCGCTCGGAGCTGGAAACGTACGTGCAAAAGAGCTTCCCTGATCCGGAAGAGATCAGGCGCGTTTACCAGGCGCTGATCAATTATTTTCACCTCGCCATCGGCACCGGGGAGGGCAGCAGCTTTGATTTCGACATCAGCCTGTTCTGCGAAACATACCAGTTGAACGCTGCAACGGCATTCAATTCGCTGAAGTTGCTGGAAAAGGAAGGCGCCCTCTCCCTAACCGAAGCTATCCACCAGCCTTCGCGTGTGCATTTTTGCGTTCACCGCGATGAGCTTTATAAGTTCCAGGTAGCCAACCCTAAATATGACGAGTTCCTCAAACTAATGCTGCGCTCCTACTCCGGACTTTTCGATGAGTTCGTCAGGATCAGCGAACCGGAGCTGGCCAGGCGGAGCGGCCTGGGCGTGGACGATGTGGTGAAGCTGCTCTTGTATTTTCAAAAGCTGGACCTGCTGAGCTACCAGCCCCAGACCGATCTTCCCAGGATCATTTTTCTGCGGCAAACCGAAAACCCGAAAGATCTGCGGCTGTCGAAAGAGATCTACAGCGAGAGAAAGAAAAAAGCGGAGGAACGCGTGAACGCGATGATCCATTATGCAGGGCAAAGCCATTTGTGCCGCAGCCGCGCCCTGCTGGCCTACTTCGGAGAAACGGAAGCGCAGGATTGCGGGCATTGCGATGTATGCCTGGAAAGAAAAAGAAGGACATTTACGCACGAAGAGTTCGAACAGATCATGGAAGAGATCGTGAACATGCTCACGATGCATACCCTCACGCTGAAAGAGCTGGTGGAGCATATCCCCGACCACCGGGAAGAGAAAGTGCTGAAAGTGGTGCAGTGGCTGATGGATAACCATGAAGTGCATTACGATGCGATGAACAAGCTGTGCCTGACTGAAAAATGAAGCTGGAAAAGGAGTTTTATACCCGCAGCGATGTGGTGCTGGTCAGCAGGGAGCTGCTGGGGAAATACCTGTTTACGCGCTTTGAAGGCCGGCTTACCGGTGGCATCATCACGGAGACAGAAGCCTATGCGGGCGTGACCGATCGCGCCTCGCATGCCTACGGGGGCAGGAGGACAAAACGCACCGAGGTCATGTATAGCGAAGGCGGAACGGCCTACGTGTATCTCTGTTACGGAATACATCACCTGTTTAATATCGTTACCAATAAGCCGGACGTTCCGCATGCGGTTTTAATCCGGGCCGTCAAGCCCGAGATCGGCATAGAGACCATTCTGGAGAGAAGAAAGCAAACGGTGTTGCATGCAAAAACGGCTGGCGGCCCCGGCACCGTATCGCAGGCGCTGGGAATAACTACCCGCCATACCGGGGTTTCGCTGCTGGGCAACGAGATATGGCTGGAAGACCGGGGCGTGCTGGTCATGGATGACGAGATCACCGCAGGCCCGCGGATTGGCGTTGATTATGCGGGAAAGGACGCCAGGCTGCCGTACCGTTTTTTTGTACGTCTTTAAAATCCTTAACTTCGTTAGAAATCGCGCTCCATGAAAAAAAGTATACTCATTTTAAGCTTTCTTTTCGGGTTCACGCTCTGCCCTGCTCAGCCCGCCACCTGGGCCCCGCGCGGAATAGGTGGCGGTGGCGCCCTGTTTTCTCCCAGCATCAACCCGGGTAACAGCAGCGAGTACTATATCGCCTGCGACATGAGCGAGCTTTTTCATACCACCAATTTCGGCCTCAGTTATTCACAGGTGCATTTTACCGAGTTCATGGGCGGACACAGCTCGAAGGTGTGCTATACCTCCACTCCCGGCCTGCTCTACTCCATCAGCTATATCAACGATATAGGCACCCCGGTAACAAGCACCGATAACGGGTTTACATGGAATACCCTGTCGGGCAACCCCGATCCCAATGAAGATACATACACCATCCATGCTGATTACAATAATTCCGCCCGCGTAATCATTTCCTATTACGGCCAGATCCATTTTTCCGGTAACGGGGGCGCCAGCTTTACGCAGATACACACCGCGCTTACGGGCAGCGGCAACGTGGTGGGAGGCGTGTTCTTTGACGGAAATAACATTTATATCGGGACAAATGACGGTGTGCTGGTGTCTGCGAACGGAGGCGCTACGTGGACGATAGCCCCGCTCACCGGCCTGCCGGCCAACGAGCGCATATGGAGCTTTTGCGCGGGCAGGGTGGGATCCACCACCCGCTTCTTCTGCATGACGGCCGATGTGAACGATGTATATGTAGGCGTGGTAGGCAGCGATTACTGGGGTTTTTACCGGGGCGTATATTCATGTGATTACGGATCGGGTAACTGGGTGCCTAAAATGACCGGTATCACGGCCAGCGATTATCCCATGTTCATCGATATGGCGGAGAACGATATCAGCACCGTTTACCTGGCCGGCAGCAATACCAATTCAGTGCCCATCGTGCTCAAGACCACCAATGCGGGCGCAAGCTGGATCAATACCTTTATTACAGCCAATAACCAGAACATCATCACCGGCTGGAGCGGCCAGGGCGGAGACAGGGGCTGGAGCTATGGAGAATGCCCTTTCGGATTTGATGTGTGCGCCACCGATAAAGATGTGCTCATATTCGGGGATTTCGGCTTTGTGCATAAATCCAATGATGGCGGCACCGGCTGGCAGCAGGCCTATGTCAACGTTGCTGACCAGCACCCGGCCAATTCACCCACACCGCCCTATCAGAGTTACAATTCCATAGGTATCGAGAATACCACCTGCTGGCAGGTGCACTGGATAAACAGCAGCGCTATGTGGGCCTGCTATTCGGATATAAGGGGCATACGCTCGGTTGACGGAGGCAATGAATGGTCCTTCGATTACACAGGGCATACCGCCAATACATCGTACCGTATCGTGCAGGGAACTAACGGCATACTGTATATGGCCACTTCCAATATCCACGATATGTACCAGAGCACGCGACTTACCGATGCCCTGCTCGATGCCAGTGACGCGCAGGGTAAGATCCTGTACTCCGCTAACAACGGGGCCACATGGTCGCAACTGCACTTCTTCAACCATCCCGTGTTCTGGATCGCCCTCGATCCCAATAACCCGAACAGGGCCTATGCCAGCGTGATCCATTATAACGGGGGGAATGGCGTTGGCGGTGTGTACCGCTGCGATGACCTGAACAACCTGGCCGGTTCCACCTGGACCCTTCTCCCCGATCCGCCTGCCACCGAGAAACACCCGGCCAGCCTGGTGGTGCTCAACGATGGGAACCTGGTGGCCACCTACTCCGGAAGAAGGACTACTGTTTTTACACCCAGCTCGGGTTGCTTCATTTATAACCCCAATACCAATTCCTGGACGGATGTGTCGCATGCCGGGATGAAATACTGGACCAAAGATATCGTGGTCGATCCCAACGACCCGCTCCAGAACACCTGGTACGTATGCGTTTTTAGCGGATGGGGCGGGCCTCCCAACGGATTGGGCGGATTGTATAAAACAACCAACCGGGGCAGCACCTGGACAAAGCTCACCGGGTCCCTGCTCGACCGTGTTACCTCCTGCACGTTCAACCCGGGCAATCCCAACCAGGTATTCATTACCACCGAATACCAGGGATTGTGGATGAGCAGCAACATCAATTCAGGCACGCCCGCCTTCGCGCAGGTGATGAGCTATCCTTTCCGCCAGCCGGAGCGCGTGTTCTTCAACCCGTATAACCCCAACGAGATGTGGGTAAGCAGTTTCGGTAACGGAATGAAAGTGGGCCTGCTTAATCCGACCGGGGTGCCGGAGTTTGAGCCGGCATCGCTCAACCTGTATCCTAATCCTGCAAGCGGCCAGGTGACGGTAAGCGGTATTGAGAAAGAATGCCAGGCCCTGCTCTTTAACGCGCTTGGCGAGCAAGTGGGCTCGTGGCAGTTAGCGGCAGGCGATAACCGTATTGAGCTGGGCCAATTGCCTGGCGGAGTCTACTTCTTGCAGGCAGGCAGCGAAACAAAGAAGATCGTTATTCAGCACTGATGAGCAATAAAAATAAGAACAGGTCAGAAATAGTTTATTCCACCAACCCTAATTTCAAACGTGAAGTGCCGGAGGATGAAAAAGAAGTGCCGGGCCATATCCCGCAGCACGATCTCCGGATCTGGCTCGACCGGCTGGGTGGCGGCAAGACGGTGACGAGGATAACCGGCTTTTACGGTGACGGGGCCATTATCGAGTCGCTTTCAAAAGCGCTCAAGCAGAAATGCGGGGTTGGCGGTACGGTCAAGAACCGGGAGATACTGCTGCAGGGCGACCACCGCGATAAGGTGCTGAAATATTTACTGGGCGAGGGCTATAAGGCCAAGAAAGCGGGAGGCTGATATTTCCCATGCCTGTTTCTCTGTTTTTATGTATTTGAACAATGACTCACACCCGGCTACTCTGCCTGATCCTGGGCTTGTTCCTTTTTCAGGCGCGGTCGCCAGCCATGACCAGGCTCGATTCCCTAAGAAAAGCTGCGCAAAGCGCGGCAGCCGATACCGGCAAGGTCAAAACCATTTTGCTTCTTTCGCTGGAATACCAGAACACGGTTCCTGACAGCGCCCTGTACTGGTGCGCCAAGGCGCTTGAGCTTTCGCAAAAACTAAACTGGAGCAAAGGCATGGCGCAAGGCAACCATTACACCGGGCTGTTCCTGTACCGAAAGGGAGATTATGTACAGGCGCTCTCCTATTTTGAGCGATCGCTTGCCGTTTCGCAGGGCCTGGCAGCCAAAGGCAAGGACAGCCTGTTCTACCGTGAACAGGAATCGAAAACGCTCGGCACCATGGGCGTATTGTATTCCGACCAGGGCAATTACCCGCTGGCATTGAAATACTTTTTTATGGCGCTGGCCATTGACGAAAAACTGGCAAACGATAACGGGATTACCCGGCACCTGGTCAATATCGGGATCATTTACAGGGAACAGGGGGAACTGAAGCTGGCCCTGGAACATTACGTGAGAGCGCTTCAGATCACCGAAAAAACGGGCAACAAACCGCTACAGGCCAGCACCCTGGGCAATATCGCCAATGTGTATCAATCAATGGCCATCAATGCCCCGGAGGGACAGGAGAAGGAAAAATATTTTTCCATAACGCTCGAGTACCTGACGAAAGCGATGGAAATAGACGAAGAAACCGGCAACAAACGAGGGAAAGGCATACGGCTCGGGAACATCGCGAATATTTATAAAGAGACCGGCCAGATGGAAAAAGCGCTGCTGTATATTCAACAGGCCATAAAGTTGTTCGAGGAGATAGGCTCCAGGCGCGACCTGGCCATTAATCACGGGAACACGGGCGATCTTTACATGAGGCTGCAAAAATATGACCTGGCGGAACAAAGTTTCAAGCGATCGCTGGAGATCAGCTACGAGCTGGGTATCGTACAACTGATGATGGAGTTTGAAAAAGGATTAAGTATGGTTTATGAACTTACCGGCAGGCATTCGCTGGCCCTTGAGCACTATAAAAAGTATATTTCGGCCAAGGACAGCCTGTTCAATGATGAACGCAGCAAAGAGATCGGAAGGCTGGAGGCCAGCAGCGAATTTGAAAGGGAAAAAGCGCTGGCCGATGCCGAACACAGAAAGGAGCTTGAGCTTTCGGCCGAAAGAGAGAAACGCCAGCAGGTGGTAAGCTATGCCGTGGCGGGCGGCCTGCTGCTCGTGCTGTTATTCGCCATATTCATATTTAACCGGTTCAGGCTTACTCAAAAGCAGAAACGCATCATCGAAGAGCAGAAAGCCATCGTTGAGGCTCAAAAAGGTCTTGTCGAAGAGAAGCAAAAAGAGATACTGGACAGCATTCAATATGCCAAGCGCATACAGCAGTCGCTTATGCCTACCGAAAAATACATTCACCGGACCCTGCAGAAATTCAGGAGCAGGTAAGCCCTCCTGCCCTGCGGTATTTTTGTGTATCTTTAAGTCCAAAATAAGCAGCAGATCATAGTTTTTTGTTCAGAATCTAGCTACATTTGAACCTCTTCATTTATCAATACGATGGAAACCAAGCAATTGGAAGATAATTTCGAGGCTAAGCTGGCCCGTAATGAGAATATCGAGCCCAAAGACTGGATGCCCGATAACTACCGCAAGCACCTCATCCGGCAGGTATCCCAGCATGCCCATTCAGAGATCATAGGTATGCTACCCGAGGGGAACTGGATCACCCGCGCTCCCAGCCTGCGCAGGAAGATCGTGCTGCTGGCCAAAGTGCAGGACGAGGCCGGGCATGGTCTGTATCTCTACAGCGCCTGCGAGACCCTGGGCATATCGCGCGATGAGCTGCTTCAGCAATTATACACCGGCAAGGCGAAGTATTCATCTATCTTCAACTACCCCACGCTTACCTGGGCCGACATTGGCGCCATAGGCTGGTTGGTTGACGGAGCGGCCATCATGAACCAGGTGATGCTGCAGCGCACATCGTACGGGCCTTATGCGCGCGCCATGGTTAGGATCTGCAAGGAAGAAAGTTTTCACCAGCGCCAGGGCTACGAGATCATGTGTGTGCTGGCCAAAGGCTCGCCTGAGCAGAAGGCCATGGCCCAGGATGCGCTCAACCGGTGGTGGTGGCCCACGCTGATGATGTTCGGTCCGCCCGATGCCGAATCCCCCAACTCGGCCAACGCCATCAAATGGAAGATCAAACGCGAGAGCAACGACCAGCTTCGCCAGCGTTTTGTGAACATAACCGTTCCCCAGGCCGAACTGATCGGTTTGACCATACCCGACAAGGACCTGAAATGGAACGAGACGAAAAAGGGCTATGATTTCGGCAAGCCCAACTGGGAAGAGTTCAATAATGTCATTCACGGCAACGGCCCCTGCAATAAAGAGCGACTGGGGACCCGTATCAAGGCCCATGAGGACGGCAAATGGGTGCGCGAGGCCCTGCAGGCCTATGCCGAAAAAAGGAAGGCGGTTGCAGCTTAACAACTATAAGGTATGAGCAATATAAAAGATAATCAGGGATTGGTTTGGGAGGTGTTCGTGCAAAAGAAGCCCGGACAGCCCTTCGTGCATTGCGGCAATGTGCATGGACACGACCGCGAAATCGCGCTGCAGAACGCGCGCGACCTCTATGGCCGCAGGAACGAGGGAACCGCCCTCTGGGTGGTGCCCGCGCAGTATATCGTGGCCTCATCGCCCGAGGATATCGGCCCCTTCTTCGATCCGGCCAATGACAAGATATACCGCCATCCTACGTTCTATAACGTACCGGAAGGCGTTTCGCACATGTGAGAAAAACCAGAACCGTTTCACCAAGTTGTTATCCGTAATTAAAAATGAATAAGCAGGAAGCCCTCTTTAAGTATATCCTACGCATAGCCGACAATAACCTTGTACTCGGACATCGCTTATCGGAATGGACGGGTCGCGGACCTATGCTCGAAGAGGAAATGGCCCTGTGCAATATGGCCCTGGATTTGCTCGGGCAGGCCAATGCTTTGCTGCAATATGCAGCCCAGGTAGAGGGTAAAGGCCGTACGGAAGACGACCTGGCCTACCTGCGGAACGACCGCGATTTTTACAATACGCTTCTGGCCGAACAGCCCAACGGTGATTATGCCTTCACCATCGCGCGCCAGTTCCTGACCGATACGTTTGACTTTTATTTCTATGATGAGCTCAGGAAATCGGCCGACCATACCCTTGCCGGCATAGCGGCCAAGGCGCATAAGGAGGCGACCTATCACCTGCGCCACAGCTCGGCCTGGACCGAGCGCCTGGGCGATGGCACCGAAGAGAGCCACCAGCGTATGCAGCGCGCTATCCATGAGCTCTGGCGGTTTACGGACGAGCTGTTCGAAATGAACGAAGTGGACGATATCCTGCTCAGGGAAAAGGTCGCTGTAGACCTGCGGGGCGTAAAAACAAAATGGAACCAGAAGGTGGATGAGGTCTTGGCCGCAGCTACCCTCCAGCGCCCTGACAATGTATTCATGCAGCGCGGATCGCGCGAAGGCAGACATACCGAGCATCTCGGCTACCTGCTGGCTGAAATGCAGCATCTGCACAGGACCCATCCTGGTGTCAAATGGTAAAAAAGACCGCCTACAGCAGGGACAATATCTTTAAACTCCTTTCCGCAATTCCAGACCCGGAGATACCGGTGATCACGATCCGTGAGCTGGGCGTGCTTCGCGATGTAAGGATGGAGGGCGATGCGGTAGTGATCGATATCACTCCCACCTATTCGGGCTGCCCGGCCATGAAAATGATAGAAGACCAGATCCGCGAAGAAATGGATAAGGCCGGTATCAGTAAGTTCAGAATCAACCTGGTCTACTCGCCCGCCTGGACCACCGACTGGATGACCGAAGAAGCAAAGGAAAAGCTCAGGGCTTTCGGTATAGCCCCGCCCGAAAAGACCAGTTCTGATAAGAACGTGCTGATGGGAAAGAAAAAGATAATTGCCTGTCCGCGCTGCGGCTCCACCCGTACCGAGATGGTTTCGCAATTCGGCTCAACGGCCTGCAAGGCCCTGTACAAGTGCCTCGACTGCCATGAGCCTTTCGATTATTTCAAGTGTATCTAAAGGAAGATCTTCCGTGACAGCTTCCTTCCTGATTCGAGTTCCAGGTATACGATGTAGATGCCGCTCCTTAATCCCGTAAGCGGTATCAGGGAAGGGTAAGCCGAACGGTAGGCCATCGCGCCCGAAAGGGCGTAAATACTTACATGGTTGATCTGCTCGCCCGCCATGATCACCAGGTGCTGGCCATCTTTGAAAAACACTATTTCATCCTCCGCAAAGCTCAGCTCTCCTGTAGAAAGGCCGAACTCATGCGCCCCGGCATCGATCGTGCTGATCAGGCCCCTGGTTATCCGGCCGGCCGGGTGTACGTATTCATATGCTGGCGTCAGCGAATAACCGTTACTGGCGCTTCCGGCCGCTACCCCCGCATTGATGGCCGTTGAACCAGAAAGCAGCCGGTAATCATATGCGCCACTGTTCACAAATCCGGCCGAGCCGATCAGCGAATAATATTTGTTCCCCGAAGTATCGAGCGTTTGCGGTGCGCCCGAAAGCAGCGATCCTCCTCCCGCAAAAATGTTATTGTATCCTTTGTATAGGTTGGTGCCCGAATTCACAGCCACAAAGCTCCCCACCGTTTTCTCATTGACCAGCGTATTGTTGATGAGATACAGGTTATGCGGTGCGGGATTGCTCAGCCCTTCCATTCCATATCCCACCAGGTTCGAATTCGTTCCGTTTACGCCCTGCTGGATGATGTTCCCCATCACAATGGCCATACCTCCGTTGGGCAGGTCGATCTCGCGGCTGGCATTGCCGCTGGACTCGTTGCTGAAGCGGTTGTACAATATATAATTCACCTTCGCGCGGCTCTTGAGCTCCTGCCCTATGTTGCAGTGATGAGAATAGTTATACCGGAAGATCAGCGTATCGATGTTGCCGATATACAGGTTGTGCGAGTAACCATCGCCAAAGCCGTTGTAGGCGAACTCGCTGTATTCGATCACGTACTTGCAGGGGCTGTAGGCGCCTATGAGAATGCCGTTCTCGTTATTGTGAAAATAGCAATTGCGCACGGTCAGGTTAAGGCCTTCCCCGCGAATACCCGCCCCGTTCTGCGAGGTGGATGTGCATTCAGAGAATTCGATCCATTCCACGGTCACGTTATTGCCCTGTATCACCCAGATGGCTTTGTCGCCCCAGCTCAGGCCATTCGATTCAAGGTGGGCGTAGCCTCCGATACCGCGCAGGAGAAGGTTGCTGGCCGTCCAGCGGCATACATCCGATTGGTAATTGCCCGCATCGATGTTCACCGTATCACCGTTCTGTACCAGGGTCGATACCTGGCTGGGCAGCGTATAGGCCTGGCTGGGTCCCACCTGCCACACCGTGGCCCTGCACAGGGTGAACGTCAGAAAGATGGAGGCTAAAAATAAAAGCGGCTTTTTCATTTGACGAAGGTGTTTTTGCTAATTTTAGGTGCTTGAATTCCCTAACAATATTAGCAAAAATTATATGGAGTATATAAAAACCGGCATAACGGGTAAGGTATTTAAGATCATCCTCAACCGGCCGGAGAAATACAACAGCTTTATCCGCGAAATGGCGCTGCAGATGCAGCAGGCCCTGGACCAGGCGGCAGAGGATAAAAATGTGCGCTGCATATACATTACAGGCGAAGGCAAGGCCTTTCATGCCGGGCAGGACCTGGCCGAGGCGCTGGACCCCCAAGGCCCCGGCCTGAAAAATATAGTTCTCGAGCATTACAATCCCATTATTACGCGTATCCGCGAGATCGAGAAGCCTGTTGTTTGCGCTGTAAATGGCGCTGCGGCAGGCGCTGGAGCCAATATTGCCCTGGCCTGCGATGTGGTGATAGCGGCATCTTCGGCCTATTTTGTGCAGGCATTTTCCAGGATAGGGCTGATACCCGACAGTGGCGGAACCTTTTTCCTTCCCCGCCTGGTCGGATTCGGAAAAGCCTCGGCACTGATGATGCTGGGCGATAAGGTTCCAGCGCAGGAGGCCCTGCAAATGGGCATGATCTACAAGGTATACGATGACGCCCGGCTGCAGGAGGAAGCGCTGGCCATAGCGGCTACCTTATCGGAAATGCCGACCAAAGGCATAGGGCTCACCAAGCGCCTGCTTAACAAGAGCATGACCAACCCGCTGGCTGAGCAGCTCGTGCAGGAAGGCATCGAGCAGGTCAATGCAGCCGACAGCTACGATTACCGGGAAGGCGTGAAAGCTTTTCTTGAAAAAAGAAAACCCGTTTTCAGGGGAGAATGAATATGATAAGCCTGCAGAAAACAAATACGATCGGTGTGATCGGCTCGGGAGCTATGGGCAGCGGCATCGCCCAGGTGGCTGCTGCCGCTGGAGAGAACGTGGTGCTGTATGACAGCAGCACGGCCGCGCTTCAGAAGGCAAAGGCTAGCCTTGACGCTACCCTTAAAAAGCTGGCCGAAAAAGGCAAGATGCGGGCAGAAGAGGCGAATGCCGTTCTTTCACGTATACGCTTTGCATCCGATCTCGGGGAGTTCAGCGGCTGCGGCCTGGTGATCGAGGCCATTATCGAGGACCTGCAGGTAAAACAAAAGGTCTTTTCTGAACTTGAAGCCATAGTTACCGGTGACTGCGTGCTGGCCACCAACACCTCTTCGCTGCCGGTAACGGCCATCGCATCGGCTTGTGCGCAGCCTGCAAGGGTTATCGGCATACATTTTTTCAACCCGGCCCCCCTCCTGCCCCTGGTGGAGATCATCCCTTCTTCCTTTACAGATGCCGCCCTGCCCGCCAGGGCAAAGTCGCTGATGGAAAAGTGGAAGAAGGTACCCGTGATCGCCAAAGACACCCCGGGATTTATCGTGAACCGGGTGGCCCGGCCATTCTATAGCGAGGCCATTCGCATTTACGAAGAGGGCTTTGTGGGTCAGCAGGGACAGGGTTTCGCTACCATCGACTGGGCCATGAAGGAATTCGGAGGCTTTAAAATGGGGCCATTCGAGCTGATGGACCTGATCGGCAACGATGTGAACTATACCGTGACCGAGACCGTGTGGAAGCAGTTCTTCTTCGACCCGAAGTATAAGCCCTCGCTCACGCAGAAACGCCTTTTTGAGGCCAGGCTCTTCGGTAAAAAAACGGGCAGGGGCTATTACGATTATTCCCGGCCTATGCCTGAACCCTTAAAGGACATCACGCTGGGAGAAAATATCTGCTGGCGGGTATTGGTCATGCTCATCAATGAGGCCGCGGATGCCCTGTACTATGGTGTGGCTGCAAAAGAGGATATAGACCTGGCCATGACAAAAGGAGTGAATTACCCCAAGGGCCTGCTGAAGTGGGCGGATGAGAAGGGGATCGAATTCTGCCTGCAGACCATGGACCGGCTTTACGCTGAATATGGCGAGGACCGCTATCGCGCCAGCGTGCAGCTCCGCAAAATGGTGCGCGAAGGAAAGAGAAAATTTTACGAATAAGATTTGGAAGAACAACTTGTATACCGCAGCTATTTTTCCTCTCCGGTGGGGTGGATAGAACTGTGCGCCACCGTCAAGGGCCTCTGCTCGTTGTACTTTACACGCGGGAAGAGTAAGCCTGAGCGGGCATCGGCCTTGTTAAAAGAAGCGGAGCGGCAGGTGCGCGGGTATTTTGATAAGACACGCACCGTTTTTTCCGTTCCGCTCGACCTTCAGGGCACGGAATTCCAGAAAAAGGTTTGGAACGAGCTGTTGAATATCCCTTTCGGGAATACCATTTCCTATCTTCAGCTCGCCCGCAGGCTGGGCGATGAAAAGGTCATACGCGCGGCAGGAAGGGCCAACGGCAGCAACCCCGTTTCCATAATCGTTCCCTGCCACCGGGTGATCGGCTCTGACGGCACGCTGGTGGGCTACGGTGGCGGACTGGACAAGAAAAAATGGCTGCTCGGGTTCGAAGGGGCCTTGAAACAAAAAGAACTGTTCGCATGAATAAAGATCTGGCCAATAAGGTGGTCGACAAAATGCTGGCTGGCGACAAATTCAGCCGGTGGCTGGGCATTGAAAAAGTGCTTTCCGAGCCCGGGCATTGCATTTTAAAGATGAAGATCAGGGAAGAGATGGTTAACGGCTTCGGGATCGCTCATGGCGGGATCTGCTTCTCTTTTGCCGACAGCGCCCTGGCCTTTGCCTCCAACGCTTACGGCAGGCTGAGCGTGGCGCTCGAATGCTCCATTTCATTTCCTGTTGCCGTGAATGTTGGCGATGTGCTGACCTGCGAAGCCAGGGAGTTATCGCTCACCAATAAAACCGGCACTTACCTCATCGAGATCAAAAATCAAAAGGGCGAAAATGTTGCCTTTTTTAAGGGAACCGTATATAGAACCTCAAAGGAGTGGTTCCCGGAAGAAATCAATAAATAATGAACGAAGCGATGAAGCCTGTATACATTATAAACGGCATACGCACCCCGATCGGGAATTTTGGCGGCTCACTTTCAGTCATCAGGACAGATGACCTGGCCGCGGTGGCGCTGAAAGAGCTGATGAAGAGAAATCCCTCGGTCGATCCGGAGGCCATAGATGACGTGATACTGGGCTGCGCCAACCAGGCCGGTGAGGATAACCGGAACGTGGCGCGCATGGCCCTGCTGCTCGCAGGTCTGCCCTCCTCGGTGCCGGGAGAGACCGTCAACCGCCTGTGCGCTTCAGGGCTTTCTGCCGCCATTGCCGGTGCCCGGGCGATCATGACCGGTGATGCGGAGCTGATCATAGCTGGCGGAGTGGAAAACATGACGCGCGGCCCCTGGGTCATCTCCAAAACCTCCACCCCTTTTGGCCGTGACGCGCAGATGTTCGATTCCAGTTTTGGCTGGCGGTTCATCAATCCCAAAATGAAAGATCAGTATGGCGCTGACGGCATGGGCGAAACAGCGGAGAACCTGAGCGAGCGCGACAAGATATCGAGAGAAGACCAGGACAAGTTCGCTTTATGGTCGCAGCAAAAAGCATCGGCCGCCCAGAAAAAAGGACGCTTTAAAAAGGAGATCGCAGGCGTGGAAATACCTCAGAAAAAAGGCGATCCGAAGCTGTTCGAACAGGATGAGTTCGTAAAGCCCGATACGACCCTGGAGCTGTTGTCGAAGCTCAGGCCGGCCTTTAAAAAGGATGGAACGGTGACGGCCGGCAACGCATCGGGGCTGAATGATGGCGCTGCCGCCCTGTTGCTGGCATCGGAGGATACGATAAAAAGATTTGGGCTTAAGCCCCTGGCCAGGATCGTGGCCAGCGGTGTTGCCGGTGTGGAGCCCCGTATCATGGGCATAGGCCCTGTAGGGGCCAGCAGCAAGGCCCTGAAAAAAGCCGGTCTCAGGATGAGCGATATGGACCTGATCGAGCTCAATGAGGCCTTTGCCGCGCAGGTGCTGGCCTGTACGCGCGCCTGGGGACTTGCCGATAACGATCCCCGGCTCAACCCCAACGGAGGGGCCATTGCCTTAGGGCATCCGCTCGGCATGAGCGGTGCGCGCCTGCTGAACACGGCCGCCATCGAACTTCATGAGCAGAATAAAAAATATGCCCTGGTGACCATGTGCGTGGGGGTTGGACAGGGGTATGCCGCCATCATTGAAAAAGTATGATCTACGAGTTCAAAGGTTACAGGCCGGTTGTACATCCCTCCAGCTTCATCCATCCGCTGGCTGCGGTCACCGGTAATGTGAAAATAGGCAGGAATGTGTTCGTGGGCTCCGGGGCGGCCATCCGTGGCGATTTCGGTGAGATCATCATCGAGGACGGATGCAACATACAGGAGAATTGCATCATTCATATGTTTCCCGGTGTTACGGTACGATTAAAGAAAGGCGCCCACATCGGCCACGGGGCCATCATCCACGGGGCCACCATAGGAAAGGATGTACTGGTAGGGATGAATGCCGTTATCATGGACCATGTGGTGATCGGCAATGAGTGCATCATTGGCGCCTTATCCCTGCTGACGGAAGGGATGAAGGTCCCGGGAAGAAAAGTGGTGGTGGGTAATCCCGCCCGGATAGTAAAGGACGTTTCAGATAAAATGCTCGGCTGGAAGACCCAGGGTACGCGAATTTACCAGAGACTTACCGCTGACTGCCTGAACGGGCTGAAGGAGTGCGAGGCGCTCACAAGACCGGTTGGCAAACGCAAGCAAAAAGGCGGTTACAGAACATGGAAGCAAACCAAGAAAAAATAGCATGGAATACCGCAGGTTAGGACGATCGGGATTACAGGTGAGCGCGCTCTCGCTCGGCTCATGGCTTACTTTCGGCAAGCAGGTAGCCGATACTATGGCCGATAAGCTTATGAGCATGGCCTATGACTCGGGCATCAATTTCTTCGATAATGCCGAGATCTATTCGCGCGGGGGCGCAGAAACGGTCATGGGCAAGGTGCTGAAAAAGAAGAAATGGGATCGCACCTCGTATGTGATCTCCACCAAGGTGTTTTTCGGTGACGGCCGCAGGCTTCCTAACCAGACCGGGTTGAGCCGTAAACACATCATCGAGGGCTGCGAGGCATCGCTGAAAAGGCTGCAGTTGGATTACGTGGACCTTTATTTCTGCCATCGCCCGGATAAAAACACCCCCATAGAGGAAACAGTGTGGGCCATGAACACCCTCATCCAGCAGGGTAAAATACTGTATTGGGGCACCTCCGAATGGAGCGCTTCAGAACTGATGGAAGCTTACCTGGTAGCGGAAAAGCATCACCTCATCCCACCTACCATGGAGCAGCCGGAGTACAACCTCTTCCAGCGCGAAAAGATGGAGAAAGAGTACCTTCATCTTTTCCGCTATCATGGATTGGGAACCACCATATGGTCTCCGCTGGCCTCCGGCCTGCTGACCGGCAAATACAACAGCAAAAAGCCAAAAGATACCCGGCTGTTCATCGAAGGGCTCGACTGGCTGAAGAACCGCATACTGATGGAGGAAAAAATCGGGAAAGTGCGGCAGGTCACCGCCCTGGCCGAAAAAATAGGCACTTCCACCACCCTGCTCTCCCTGGCCTGGTGCCTGCGTAATCCCCATGTATCTACGGTCATCCTGGGCGCCTCCAGGACCGAACAGTTAAAGGAGAACCTCAAGGCCCTGGATACCCTTCCATTGCTGAGTGCGGAGGTTATGCAGAAGATCGACCGCATCATGCAGAACAAGCCGGTTCAGCCCGAGTACTGAGACTTACCGCCCTGGTCAGTCCGTTTTATCATCGTTATTATCGCTCAGGCTGTACGAATTATTCTCTTCGTCTTCCGACCCGATCTCCTCGCTGGCGTCATCGTTCTCGCTTCCCGGAACATCCAGGTCGCTGCCGCTGAAATCGACCGGATGCACACGGTGTTTCAGCAGCTCGTCATCGCCACCGTTCATGCTCAGGTCTATTGGACCAAGAGCCTCTCTATCCTCCTCCGTAAGAGCGCCCTCCCCAGTGTCATCATAAATCTCCTCCCCATCCTGCTCCTCATTACCAAGAGGGCCAGGATCACTTTTGTCCCGTTTCTCATTGTTATATCGTGTTGATGATTGATCTTTTTCAGGTTGCTTCTTATTCTCTTTCGCCTTTTCCATGCTCCTTTTTCGGATAAAGAGAAAAAACTATGCCAGTGCCCAATGTGCGCAGGCACAGCCCGTACCGGCAGGAGGCGGCTGTATCTGTGGAATAATATCCTCAGTTGCCCGCCTTCCGGGGCAAGCCTTTGGCGCTGCCAAAAGACAAAAGCCCCGCATTACTGCGAGGCTTTTTACGGTTTACCCGTGATCCCGCTGGGATTCGAACCCAGGACCCTTACATTAAAAGTGTAATGCTCTACCAGCTGAGCTACGGAATCGATTCACACTTTTTATGTAAAACGGGTGCAAATATATAAGCATTTTTTGTTATGCAAAGCCCTTTTTGGAAAAAATAAATGGCTTTCCCGGCTTTCAGTATAACAAAACAGTAAGGCGAAAAAATTCTAACTTTAAAGCATGGCAGATAAGATCGCGTTGGAAATAAAACCCCATGTAGGCATCAATGATCTCTTGTTCGGAAAGACCAGGCAGGACGCCCAGTCGGCTTTCGGCAAGCCTGATGAAACGGAGACCATTGAAAGCGGTGACGGGGAGTATAAAACGGAGGTATGGCACTACTGGAAAAAGGGCTTTTCTCTTTTTTTTGATGAGAATGTTGACTACAGGTTCACCTGCGTGGAGATCGATAACCGTTCCGCCACTATCTGGGAAACGCCCGTATTTATGCTTTCCGAGACGGAGATCATCGACCTGTTCAAAAGCAAGGGGTACAAAGATATAGACAGCGAGGTGCACGAATGGGGCGAAAGGCGGATCAGCTTTGACGATGCCCTGGTCGATCTTTATTTTGAGAATAACAAGCTGGTTTCGGTAAATTACGGTGTGCTGAATGACGGCAACGAGAACCGGCTTATGATCTTCCCGAACTGATGCGGATATTTCTTATCGGCTTTATGGGCAGCGGCAAGTCCACCACGGGCAGGGAGCTTGCCTCCATATTGGGCCTGCGATTCATTGACCTGGACGCCTGCCTTGAAGAACGCTGCGGGCGAACCATTTCCGGGATCTTCGCGGCCGAGGGAGAAGCGCGCTTTCGCGAACTGGAATACAATTGCCTGAAAAGCCTGCTCGAAAAGGATGATTTTGTTCTCGCCACGGGTGGCGGAACCCCCTGTTTCTACGACAGCATGGACCTGATGAACGGTCATGGCATTACGGTCTATCTCAAGATGAGCGCTGAGGGACTCTTCGACCGCCTCGGCACTCAGGCGCAAACGCGCCCGCTCCTGGAAGGGAAAAAAGGCCGTGAACTGGCGGATTTCATTCACAGCAGCCTGGAAAAACGGGAGCCTTTTTACCTGAAGGCCCAGTATAAAGTGAAGGCGAAGGACCTTAAGCCGGATGAGCTGGCCGGTTTCTTAAGGAATGAAGCCTTAAAATAGGGCTTATTGCAGGTATACGGCATCCTTCCCCTTTTCGCTTAGCTCCACCGAAATATGCTCCTGCAGGGTAGTGCTCAGCGAAAGGCCCACATAGTCGGCTTTGACAGGGTAGCGGGTATGGTTACGGTCGACCAGTACAGCCGTTATTATTTTCTTCACCGGTACGTTCATGAATAGCTTGACCCCGTATATAAGGGTTTTGCCGGAGTTAAGCACATCGTCCACCAGGATGATGACCTTATCCCTGATCTCCTTGTCAGGCACTTTCGTTTGGGCCCTGGTATCGAAAGGGTCGTCTTTATTCAGTTTGATCTCGATCAATTTGGTGCGGATAGGAGATATCTTTTCCAGGATAGCGGCTATACGTTTGCCCAGGACAAAGCCGTGCGGGGCTATACCTGCAACAATAACCTCCTTTTCCTCGTAGTTGTTCTCGTAGATCTCATAGGCCATGCGGCTGATCTTTTGTTCCACCTGCAGGGCGTTGAGCACCAGTGTTCGTTTTGCGGCCATAGTAATCGGGCCAAAGGTAAGAAAAGGCGATGAT
>JBFLYZ010000043.1:0-32192 GCA_040756415.1 Bacteroidota bacterium | reverse complement strand
AAATATTTTATCCCCTGCATCTTTTTTCCAAAAATTATTTTATGCCCGCTCCGGGCCATTCCCCCTTTTCTTTTTAACTTTATTTTTACCATGAAAAAGCGGCTTCCCGGCATCATTTTCCTCCTTTCCCTTACCCTGCTGGTCGTTTGCTCGCACAACTCCTGCAGCACTTCGGCTTTCTTCTACCACCCCGAAAAAACGATCCGCCACTATCCCGACAGCACGCGCTGCATGTACGAGAATGCATACTTCAAAACGGCCGACAGCAGCAGGCTTCACGGCTGGCTCATCCGCTCGCTGAAGGACGTGGAGCCGCTGGCCACCGTGCTGCTCTTTCACGGCAACGCGGGCAACGTGGGTTACCAGTTCCAGTCCCTCATGCCCCTGGCTGAGGCCGGTTTCCAGTGCTTTGTATTCGATTACCGCGAATTCGGGAAATCGGAAGGCAAAGTGTCGCAGGAGCATGTGCTGGAAGACGGCCTGGCGGCCCTGCGCTATCTCCGCGGCCGGCCCGATGTGGCCGGGCAGAAGATCATCCTCTTCGGGCAGTCGCTGGGAGGGCACCTTGCCGTGGTGGTGGCCGCGCAAAAGCAAAGCGAGCTGGCCGCCCTTGTCACCGAAGGCGCCTTTTCCGGGCATGAGCAGATAGCGGAATGGGCGGGCAAAAAGCAATACCGCGCCCCTAAGTTCCTTACGCGCTGGTTCGTGCCTTCCAAATACGATGCGATCGAGGTGGTGGAACAGATCGGCATACCCAAGCTTTTTATCCACAGTACCGAAGACCAGGAAGTGCCTTTTTTCATGAGCAAAGAGCTGTATGAAAAGGCGAAGGAGCCCAAAGAGCTATGGGAAATAAAAGGGCCGCACATCCGCTGCTATCAGTTGTACACCGAAGAGTTCGTGCAGCGCTTCAGGGATATCCTTAAGGAAAAATGATTTACTTTTGAATAAATATCCCGGATCATGAGCAGCACTCAAAAAACATTCATGGGCATACTGGCCTTCCTTCCTTTCATCATGGGGATCTATTTCGCGGTAAGCATGGTCAACATGATACTTGAAGTGATCCCCGAAAGCCGTTACGAGGAGCCCAACCCGAGGCAGATCATGGAAGCCATCATGCCCATGTTCTTCGGCATCCTGCTTTCCTCGCTGCTTTCGCTCACCCAGATCATCGTGTACGTGATACACGCGGTGAACGACAAGAGCCTCGACAGCAGCCAGCGCACCATGTGGATACTGCTCTTCATTTTTGTCAGCCTGATTGCCGCTCCCATTTATTTCTTTACGCGTGTGATCAACCAGAAACCCAAAGAGGAAAGCGGCTCTACGCCTGTTTAGGCCGTTCAGACCCGTATACCGATCACCAGCACATCGTCTACCTGCTCCAGGCCGGTCTTCCAGTCCTCCAGCTCCTTATGCAGCTCCTTTTTCTGCTCTTCCATGGGCAGGTGATGCAGGGCCAGCAGCTTTTCCTGCAGCCTGCGGGTCTTATATTTCTTTCCATTCGGCCCCCCGAACTGGTCGCCATAGCCGTCAGAGAAAAGGTAAATACAGTCGCCCTTGCGCAGAGAAACGGTCATTTGCCCGAAAGGGTTCTCCAGCTCGCGAAGGCCGCCAATAGAAGAACGCTCGCCCTTGCGGGCCTTAGGCTCTCCTCCCGATACAATGAGCAGGGGCCGGCTGGCCAGCGAGAAGGTAAGCATGTTACGCTGCCTGTCGAGGCATAGCAGGGCTATGTCCATGCCGTCAAGCAACTGTCGGTTCGCATGATCGCGGTTGAGCGTGGTCACTACCTTTCGGTGGAGCTCATCGAGCATGCGTGCCGGGCCTTTGTCGCCCTTTTCGCGAAGTATCTCGTTGAGGTAAGAAATACCCAGCATGCTCATGAGGGCTCCCGGCACGCCATGGCCGGTACAGTCGGCAGCCGCCAGGTAAAGCCTGCCGTCCAGGCTGCGGGCCCAGTAAAAATCACCGCTGATGATATCGCGCGGCAGGAAAAGTATAAACGAATCGGGGAAGGCCTGGAGGATCTCGTTCTCTGCCGGCAGCAGTGCCTGTTGTATCCTGCGGGCATAGGTAATGCTGTCCCTGATCTCGCGCTGCTTCATCTCCAGCTCGTCTTTTTGCTCGGAAATGGTCCGGTTGGCCGCTTTCTTCTGGTTGTTGCTCCTGTACAGGATGAAGGCGATCACCGCCATGAACAGCAGCACGGCCGCGAGCGCTGCCACGAAAAGCATCTGCCGCTTGTCCTTTTCCTTTTGCAGCTCCCGCTCCTTCTGTCTTTCCAGCACCTGCTGCTTTTCCTTTTCAGCCGTGCGGATGCTGTCTTCGCGCATCTGGTTCTCGTACTCGTACTGTACGCCCAGCTTCAGCGTTTCATCCCGCTTCTGCAGGCTGAACAGGCTGTCGGTGAGCAGGGCATATTCCTCCTGCAGCTTGTAGGCCTCGGCAAAACGCCCCGTTTTGGCCAGCAATTCCTTCAGGTACTGGAGCGCCCTGCGCTGCAGTTCGGGTCTATTGAGCTCGCGGGCTGTGGCCAGCGCTGTACGCAGGTGCTGTTCCGCTTCGGCCAGGCGGCCCGACCGCAACAGGGCCTTGCCCATGTTGATCTTCGACTCAGCCAGTCCCGATGCGTTTATGTTGGCGATCACCCGCAGGTTATAACCCTTTACAAAATAGTCATAGGCCCTGGCATAATCGCCCAGGTTGAAATACAGCGTACCTATGTTATTCATGACCTGGCCCATGCCCAGCGTATCACCGATGGCCTCGCGCAGGCTATAGCTGTTGCGGAAGCCGCTCATCGCCTCAGCGGTATCGCCCTTATCCATATGCACCAGCGAAATATTATTGTACAGCACGGCTATCTGCTTCCGGTCCTTTACGCTCTCCCAATAGGACAGGGCACGCTGGTAGAACTTCAGCGCCTCATCGTAATGCTTGAACGACATCTGCACGTTGCCCATCAGCAGCTCAGCGCGCGCCACGCGTTCGGGATAATTGGAGTTCTTGAAATGGAAGGCGGCCTTTTCCATATGCTCGATCACCGCGGTGATATTGCCCGTATTGTAATTGGCGTAGCCCAGCGAAAAATGAACCGCGCCTTTCAGGCTGTCGTTACCGCTGAGGTCGGCCAGCCTGAGCGCCTGCAGGAGATAGTTGATCCCCTTGCGAACCGAGTCGCGCGCCAGGAAATAATTTCCCTGCAGCTCGGAAAGAGAGACCTGAAGAAGGGTATCCCCGCTTTTTGTTATCTCGGGAAGGAGCTTGTAGATCAGCGCCAGGGCTTCCTGCTGGTTACCGGCTTTCAGGTTGTCGCGGGCGGCCTGCAAAGAGGCCAGCAGGCAGCTTTTATCGCCATTGCAGGCCCCGAGCAGGTTATACGTGGAGCTATTTTGCGGGCGTACTGCCGTACAGGCAATGAGCAGCACGCAGGAAAGAACTATCGGTTTCAGCCGTTTTCGCACCAAACAAACATAAGAAAAAGAAAAGAGGCCGCCAATCAGGCCGTTCCTTCAAGCCGGTCGAACGCTTTCCGCACTGCCTTTGGCAGGGCATCCAGCAGCACGGCATGCTGCGGATTACTGGTGTCGAAAACGAGCTTTTCTTCGCGCTCATCGGTAACGCGGCCGATATCGTGCGTATGCACGATGGTTTTGTGCTTCATGCCGTCAGCGCCCGTGAACTCGAAGAACACCTTATACACCGTGCGCCTGTTAACCCGCATGCTGGTCGCTTCCCTGCCGGTGACCCTGCCCGTGGTCAGGAGCCCGTACCGCAGCAGGTGAATGGTGCGAAACCCTTTGCGAAGCGCAACTGCGAGCGTGATGATGCCGGTAACAGGAAAAAGGAGGAGGATTAGGAATATGGTAAAGCTCAGGGGAGCCTTCCGGAGGCCCGCTATGCGCGAGGATTGCGGGCGCGGAATGGAGTACTCCACGGTTACGGAATCACCGGGCTGCAGCGCCAGGTCACCTGGATAATAAGACGCCCCGCTGTATTTCTTTCCATCGGCCGCGGTGAACGTGTAATCGTACTTCATAATGTGAGCGCCATTCTCCACTTCGCCCGTCCGCTGCGCTGCCGTTATGGCGGCTATGCTGGCGGCCCGCTCCCCGTCCAGGTCGGTAATGAATGAAAAATCGGTGAGTGGGGCCATGCTGACCAGGACAAAAAGCCCCGTCAAAAGGAAGATGGTTCCGAACAGCGCAAAAAAACCGGAATAGATCACCCTGAGCTTTAGCCCCAGGCCAACAGGCCGGGGCAGGTTGTAATTCGCTGCAATAGACGACCTTTTCATTGCCGCAGGCCTCCTCCTTTCATATCCCTTATTTCTCTCATATCCTCTATTTCATATCTCATATTTCATATTTCCCATCTCACATTTCACGTTTCATATCTCACATTTCATATTTCACATTTCCTACACCCTTATCCCGATCACCAGTATATCATCCACCTGTTCATAGCCTCCCTTCCAGCGGTTCAGGCCTTCCGCCAGGCGGTCCATCTGCTCCTTCATGGGAAGGCTCCATATCGACAGCAGCAGCGACTTGAAGTGTTTGGTCATCAGCTTTTTCCCCTTTTCTCCGCCAAACTGGTCGCAGTAGCCGTCACTGAAGGCATAGATACAGTCACCGTGCAACAGGTCGAACCGGTGATGCCCGAATTGCTTTTCTCCTTCAACATGCCCACCGATAGGCAGCTTATTGCCCGGCAGCTCGGTGAGCTCACCGTTGCGGATAATGTAAAGCGGCCGGTTGGCTCCGGAAAAACGAAGCAGCTTTCCGTTCCTGCTCAGCTCCACAAAGGCGATGTCCATCCCGTCACGGCTTTCCCCGTCCTTTTGTTTCAGCGCCTGCACCACCTGCTTATCCAGTTCTTTCAATACATCGGAAGGGTTGTTGATATTCTTCTCGTTCACCACCTCGTGCAGCTTGCTGCTGCCTATCATGCTCATCAGGGCGCCAGGCACGCCATGGCCCGTACAGTCAGCGGCAGCGAACAGCACGTGGTCCTGCTTCTGCTCCACCCAGTAAAAATCACCGCTTACGATATCGCGCGGCCTGAACAGCACGAACGAATCCCCGAAAATAGCCGAAAGCTCGTTTTCCTTGGGCAGGATGGCCTCCTGTATCTTCTGCGCGTAATTGATGCTGTCCGTGATATCCTTGTTCTTCTCTTCTATAATCGCCTTCTGCTCGGCCAACTGCACGTTGGCCTTCTGCTTTTCGCGATAGCCCCTGAAAATGATAACGGCCAGCAAGATCATCAGCAGGAAGCCGATGCCGAAAGCCACCAGCAGGATAAAGTTCTGCCTCGACTCGGCTTGCTGCCTCTGCAGCTCCGCGTCCTTCATCACCAGCTCCTTATCCTTTTTTTCCGAATCGTACTTGGCCTGCATCTCCGCGATCTGCCTGCTGAAGTCGGCCGTAAACAGGCTATCCTTCAGCTCCAGGCGCATGGTCTGGTACTTGAAGGCGTTTTCAAAATCCTTCTTCAGCGAATAGGCCATAGCCATGTCCTTGTAAATATCCATCACGATGTTCCGGCTCTTGATGCGGTTGGCGGTATCGAGCGCAGCCCTGAACAGCTCGAAGGCCTTTTTATAATCGCCTTTCTGCGCGTACACCTGCCCCAGCTCCGAGATGGACGAGGCCACCCCCTGCACATCGCGCAGCTTTATTTTCATGGCGATGGCGCTGTCCATGTAGAGTTTGGCCTCGTCATAGCGCTTCAGGTCCCCGTACAAAGCGCCCATATTGCCCAGCGCATGCGCCACTTCCTCCATACGGCCCATATCGAGGTTGAGCCCGATATTGGCTTTCAGCATCATGAAGCACGAATCGTACTTGCCTTCCATGAAATAGCAGCCGGCCAGGTTATGTATGCAGTTGGCCTGCGCCTCCTTGAAGCCCAGCTCCTCCGCAACCCGGAGCGCGTCAGTATAATACTTGCGCGAATTCTTTATATCTCCCTGTTCGAAGAAAATATTGCCGATATTGATATTGATGGAGATCATTTTCCTGCGCCAGCCGATCTCATCGCATACTTTCAGGGCCCGGGTATAATACTCCATGGCTTTGGCCAGGTCGCTCATGTTCTGGTAATGCACGCCCAGGTTGTTATAGGCGTCAGCGATACCCGTTTTAAAGTTCGCTTTTTCAGCCAGGGCGAGAGCCCGCTGTGCATAGGCCAGCATGGAATCGCTGTCGGTATTCCTGAACTCATGCGATATCCTGTTCAGCAGGTTGATCAGCGCGGTATCCGATTTCTGGCTTGCTACCTTGCGCAGCGAATCGATGGGGGTCTGCCCCGCAACGGCCGGGCACAGCGGCAGTGCCGAAAAGAAAAGTACGGTGATAAGGCGCAAAAAAGCCTTCAGTGGACGGGCCATGATACTCTCCATATTCTAACAAACATAATAAAGAAAAAGCAGCCTTTAAAACCGGGACGGATCCGCTTCCCGGTCAACCCCCATTGCCGGCCCGTCCCCTATACCCATTGGCATCCTTTTTGCTGAGCTTTGACCCGGTTTTGCTACATTTGCCATTGCATTCCCCGACACTAACGCCCCTTTATCATGAAAAAACTGATCGTGCTTATTATCGTGCTCTTTTCAGCCGCTGGCCTGGCGCTGGCGCAGGACACCATTGTGAAAAAGAACGGTGACGTGCTGAAAGTGAAGATCACCGAGATCGGCACCGAGGAGATCAAGTTCAAAGCATCTGCCGCGCCTGACGCACCGGTTATCGTGATCAAAAAATCGGAGGTGAAAAAGGTGGTGGTAAGCGGACAGGTGATCATCGATGAAAAGGACGAGCCCAAGCCCAAGGACGACAAAGAGGATGTGCTGGTTAAGACAGACGGCACCACCTTAAAGGTAAAGGTGATCGAGATCGGTACCAACGAGGTTAAGTTCAGGCTGTTCTCAGACCCTGACGGCCCGGTGATCAGCATAGCCAGGGAGGATATACGCACGCTCAAGGTAGGCGACCAGGTGGTGATCGACAACAAAAAGGATCCCGAGGACCTTATCGTGAAGATGGACGGCAGCTCGCTGAAGGTGAAAGTGATCGAGATGGGAAGCGATGAGGTCAGCTTCAAGCTCTACAATAACCCCGATGGCCCGGTCATGAGCCTGAAGAAAAAAGAGATCAAACAGGTGAAGATAGACGGACAGATCGTGTATGAGTATAAACCCGATCCCTACAGCACATCGAACCAAACCATTATCAACAAAACCTCCAATGCCAAATTCCATTTCTTTTCCCCGCTGTTCAATTACGTGGCGTTCTCGTACGAATGGATGAACAGGCCGGGCTTTAATTACGAGGCGGGCTTCGGCATCATTGGCATAGGGGTGACCGGCAACAGCAATGCAAGCAACGCCATTTACGGTGTTCGCAAGACCAGGCCCCGCGGTTTTTACGTGCGGGGCGGGCCCAAGTTCCTGCTGGGCAACTCGTCCGATATAGAAGTGGAGGGCGGGCGCATAGCGCATCCGCTCAAAGGGCGCTATTTCCAGATCGAAGCCATGCTGCATGCCATGAGCGCCAATTACGCCCTGGATACCGGTTACACGGGACCGAGCGGAGGAGGCATGGGCACGATCAACTGGCAGAAGAAATACCAGTCGCTGGTGATCAACCTGATCTATGGCAGGCAGAACATTTACGGCAACGCCATCACCATAGGTTATTACATCGGTTTCGGCTATGCGCTGGAAAGCACGCGCACCATAGGCAACACACCCGCGAACACCGGTTATTACGATTATTTTGATGTGCGCAGGTTCAGCCATACCTATTTCGGAAAAGATTTCCCGCTTACCTTTACCTGGGGATTCACCATAGGTTTCATTCACCCCCCTCCCGTGCAGAAAGGCGATAAGTCGTATAAGAACAACCCGCGGTCGGGGAAAGGATGATGGTCAAGCGGCTTAATAAGCTCCATCACTAAACTTGTCTTGCAGAAATAACCAGGAAAACAGGTAGTTAAACTACGTACGCGTAATAAAAGCGATCTCAAGGTCTTGACGCTGGGGCAGGGAAAGGGTAAATTCGGATACGATTTACGTTCAACCCAAACCATTTATCCCATGAAAAAGATCTACGCCCTTTCCCTTTTAGTTATTGCCGTATCAGCATCGCAGGCTGCTACCATCAACGTGACGGTTAGTGACAATGTCTTCACCCCGGCCTCCTTCTCGGCCGTAACAGGCGATGTAGTAGTCTGGAGCTGGACGGGCAGCATGGCCCACAACGTGACCAGCGTGACCATACCTACCGGTGCCGTTTCCTTTGCCTCGCCTACCCAGGCCAGCGGAACCTTCTCGTATACCATTACCGTGGCCGGCAATTACGGCTATGTATGCACGCTTCACCAAACGGTAGGCATGGTGGGCGGCTTTACGGTTACGGCCTCCGGGATAGATGATCCTGCGGTAAAAGCTTCTTCCCTGCTCTATCCTAATCCCTGCATGGATAAGGTGACCGTGGAATACAGCGGGGCGGATGAGATCCGGTTTACAAGTGTAACAGGCCTCGTAGTGAAGAGCGTGGTACTCGACCCATCGGGTAACCGGGCCGAGATAGACCTCTCCGACCTACCTGCAGGTATTTATTTTTACAGCGCCTTGCGCGAAGGGATGTATGCGCAAACGAGGAGGATCATCAAACTGTAACACTGCGACCAGGCCCGGCTTTGCCGGGCCTGGTCATTAATTACTCTTCGATCAAAGCTCTTCCGCTTTTTCGTTCTTTACTAATTGCGGGGTATCCCAGGGCTTCTGCGCTTCCTTATTAACCTGCTCGCGATCACGCTTCTTTCTTTTGTGATGGTAATAAACGGGCACTACTCCGGCAAGGAGAAGGAAAGCGAGGTAGAGGAGCTTTCGTCTTATATTTAAAAAAAGGTTCATCTCAGCCATTTCTGCTATTTACCGGTCGCATCTTATGCGCGTAATCCGGATAGCCTGGAATTTTAAAAATCTCTGATTTTTATTTTAAACAAAAGTCCCGGCCTTAACCGGGACTTTGTCTATTGTTTATTGCATACTGTCAACTTACTTCTTCTTATCATCCTTCACTTCCTCAAAGTCAACGTCAGTTACCTCTCCGTCCTTATTCTCGGTGGTCTGCTGACCGTTACCCTGGGGACCCTGCTGCTGTTGCTGCTGCTCGTTGGCCGCTTTGTATATCTCTTCACTTGCAGCCTGCCATGCGGTATTCAGCGTTTCCATGGCTTTCTCGATACGCGGCAGGTCCTTCTCTTTATGCGCGTCCTTGAGCTCGCTCAGGGCCTTCTGGGTGTTCTCCTTCTTATCGGCAGAAAGCTTGTCGCCATAGTCCTTGAGCTGCTTCTCGCTCGAGAAGATCAGCGAGTCGGCCGCGTTCAGCTTGTCGGCATGCTCGCGGGCCTTTTTATCGGCCTCGGCATTAGCCTCGGCTTCCTTCTTCATGCGCTTGATCTCCTCATCGGTAAGCCCGCTCTTGGCCTCGATGCGTATGTTATGCGCCTTGCCGGTGCCCTTATCCTTCGCGCTTACGTTCAGTATACCGTTGGCGTCTATATCAAAGGTCACTTCGATCTGGGGCATGCCGCGCGGTGCGGGAGGAATGCCGTCCAGGTTGAACTCGCCCAGCTTGCGGTTGTCGCGCGCCATGGGGCGTTCGCCCTGGAACACCACGATCTGCACGCTGGGCTGGTTATCGGCCGCGGTAGTGAATGTTTCTGATTTCTTGGTGGGAATGGTGGTGTTCGCCTCGATGAGCTTGGTGAACACGCCTCCCATGGTCTCGATGCCCAGCGAAAGCGGGGTAACATCCAGCAGGAGCACATCCTTCACCTCACCGGTCAGCACACCGCCCTGTATAGCGGCACCAATGGCCACCACCTCATCGGGGTTCACGCCTTTCGAAGGCGCCTTGCCGAAGAACTTCTGCACGGCATCCACGATGGCGGGGATGCGGGTAGAGCCGCCCACGAGAATGATCTCGTCAATATCCTTTACGGTCAGGCCGGCATTCTTCAAAGCCGACTTACAGGGATCGATGGTACGCTGGATCAGGTCATGCACCAGTTGCTCGAACTTGGCGCGGCTCAGCGTGCGCACCAGGTGCTTGGGAATACCGTCAACCGGCATGATGTACGGCAGGTTGATCTCCGTAGAGGTGGAGCTGGAGAGCTCGATCTTGGCCTTTTCAGCGGCCTCTTTCAGGCGCTGCAGGGCCATGGGGTCCTTGGTCAGGTCCACACCGTTCTCTTCCTTGAACTCCTGCACCAGCCAGTCGATGATCTTGTGGTCGAAATCGTCACCGCCCAGGTGGGTATCCCCATCGGTGGATTTCACTTCGAACACGCCATCGCCCAGCTCGAGCACCGATACGTCATGCGTGCCGCCACCGCAGTCGAACACCACGATCTTCATATCCTTGTTGCGCTTGTCCAGGCCGTAGGCCAGCGCGGCCGCGGTAGGCTCGTTGATGATGCGCTTTACCTTAAGGCCGGCTATCTCGCCCGCCTCCTTGGTGGCCTGGCGCTGCGAATCGTTGAAATAGGCCGGAACGGTGATCACCGCCTCGGTCACCTCATGTCCCAGGAAATCCTCAGCGGTCTTCTTCATCTTCTGCAGTATCATGGCCGATATCTCCTGGGGAGAGTACTTGCGGTCATCGATCACGATGCGGGGCTGGTTGTTATCGCCTTTCACCACGCTGTAGGGCACGCGCTTGAGTTCACCCTGCACCTCATCCCAGGTATGGCCCATAAAACGCTTGATCGAGTAAATAGTGTTCTTGGGGTTGGTAATGGCCTGGCGCTTGGCCGGATCGCCCACTTTACGTTCGCCATCCTTTACAAAGGCGACTACCGAGGGCGTGGTACGCTTGCCTTCTGAGTTAGGGATCACCACCGGCTCGTTCCCTTCCATAACCGCTACGCAGCTATTGGTGGTACCCAGGTCAATTCCAATTATCTTACCCATTGTTATTCGTTTTTAAGGTTCTTGTTCTTTTGGTTTCGTGTCGGTAAAAGGCGGTCAATCATTATGCCATCGCCAGGGGGGAAGCAAATATGGCACAAATACCAAAAATGACAGGGTTTAAAGCCCGCAGGAGGGTGACATTAAGGCAGATTTACAGGGCTTTAGAGCCCTTTGGTCATGCCAGCCGAAAAATGAATAAAAAACCTGCTTTACTGGCAGAAATAGGGGCTAGTAGAGACCGGGGAACAAAATCCCAGGTCGTACGTGTATTGTCCAGCGTAAAGCGAATCGACCGAAGGGTCGGTCATTTTTTTGCCGTACAATGCCGCGCTTTTCTGGGTATAGCGCGATGAAAAGATGCCTATGCCCCCTTCGATATTGGTATAGATGGGTTTTTCCTGCAGTATGGTGGTTGAGGGTGCCGCCACTTCCATATAGGTGGCAAACTCTTCCCCCGCCACGGTAAGCACGAAATCGAGCATCTGGTTCACATTGGCGCTCTTGCCCGGATGGCGCCACACGCTGTCGTTGGGGTCGAGGCGGCTCTGCACGAACTGGTAAAACTGTTCGCCAGGGAAATTGATCTCCATAGGCTCTCCACCGGCCAGGGTGCTGGCCCTTCTATCGGTAAAGTACCAGTCGAGATATTTGTCGGTAACGGCAAGGGTGATCTTGTTCTGCTCATAATAATAAAAGCGTATGCGCAGGTTGTACAGCCGGCCGTCAACCGCTGAGTTCCATTGTATGCGGAAGGGGAAATTGGGATTGGTAAAGTTAATGGTCTGCGTACCGGTAGGCTGTATGACCAGGAAGTTGCGCACCAGCCTGGTACGCGCCCGGGCTATGCTCTGCGACTCGTTGTTGGTCACCACCAGCTCGTATTCCTTGTTCTCGTTGAGCACCGCACTGGTCTTATACAGCACCTGGTTGGGATAGGCAAATATCCCGGCCGGCTTGACGGTACCCGTATCGCGCACCAGCGTGAAGCTGTTGGTCACTACATTATTGGTGATCTCGTTCAGCACTACGGTGAGCGAATTGGCATAGTTGATGGAATCGTAAACACCCCCCATAACCAGGGCATCGCCCTCGCCCAGGTAGGCCTTATTGATCTTGATGTACTGTACCGAATCGCTCTGGTTGAGCAGGCCCACGATGACCATGGTCTCCTTCCATTCTTCGGTCACGTCAAAATCGTTCGAGCAGGAACTGAAGATCAATCCTGCGGTCAATGCGCCAAGTAAAAATTTAGTTCTCACGATGTTAAGAGATGTTAATCAGCGGGGACTGCCGGCAAAAGTATCAATTTAATTTTCAGCGGCAAAATCTTATCTTTGAATGGAATTATTGCCATCCCCAGCGGTAGAATACCTTTATGCATGGCAAATAAATCTTTCACTTCTTTCTTTTTTCTACTCCTCCCGGCTTTTTATCATGCCCAGGTCGTTGACACCGGGATGTGGATCACCAACGGACCGGTGAACGCCATGGTGCACCAGGGCAATAACCTTTATATAGGCGGGAGCTTTGACGATGTGGGGCCCAGCACCGGGCACGGTGTGCCGCTCGATACGCTTACGGGCAACCCGGTCTATCCTTATCCTAAAGTGGACGGAACCGTTTACGCGGTGATTGCAGATACCAATGGCGGATGGTACATAGGCGGGACCTTTGATTATGTCGGTAACGTGGCACAAAAGAACCTGGCACACATTCTGCCGAATGGACAGGTTGATATGCAATTTACCCCTAACATTAACGGAGCTGTAAGATGTCTCTTCTTAAAAGATTCAAGTACAACCTTTCAGGCAAAAGGAAGGCTTTATATTGGCGGTGATTTCACTTCTGTGGGCAATAATTCTCTTCCTTATGCCGCAGAAATAGATCCGGTCACCGGAATGCCCGTGCTTCACCCCGACAACCAGATAGGCCATTACTGGAGGCCCGATCCGGACAGCGCTGTGCATGATATAACAGTGAGTTCCGGAGGCTCGCATGTGTATTTGTGCGGTGCCTTTACCTTTATAGGGGGCGCGCAGCGCAATTACCTGGGCAAAGGTCGATACCTCCTATGGTTATGTGCTGGGCTACCCGATGAACACCAACGTGAATTTTAATTTCAACATCGATGTAATGGTGCGCAAAATGGTCATGGCCCCTGGCGATATACTTTTCGTTTGCGGTGATTTCAATATAGTCAATACCTCTTCAAGAGGAAAACTGGCCGCTTTCTCCACCTTCGGCAACGGCTCACTGCTGAATTGGGCGCCACCGGGGGCCAATGGCAGCGTAAATTCCATTTTTTATACGAACAATGTGATCTATGCGGGCGGTAAGTTCACCAACCTGGGTTTTTATCCGCGCCAGCGCCTGGTGGCCATTGATGCAAGCACTGCCGCACTCTTACCGTGGAATCCCGGGGCCAACGATGACGTTCTTGCCATTTACGCATCCGACAGCACCGTTTACTGTGCTGGAGAGTTCACTTTGCTGGGCGGGCAGCCGAGAAAGAAGATAGGCGCTCTTTCATTTTCATCGGGCTCCTGCACTTCGTGGGATCCGCACGCAAGCAGTACCGTTTATGCCCTGGCCGGCTATGGTAATAAGGTATACGCGGGAGGGGCATTCGCCAGCATGGGCGGTGTGGACCGCAACAACCTGGCGGCCATCGACCTGAGCCTGGGCAGCGCAACTTCATGGAACCCTTCGGCCAACAGCGCGGTTATGACCTTTTACCTGAACGGCACCACCTTATATACGGGCGGATATTTTACATCCGTTGGCGGCCAGCCCCGCAACCGGATCGCTGCCGTAGATATCGCAACGGGCAACGTGCTGCCTTTCTCCGTCAGTTTTGACGGCATGGTGCGCGCCATTGACTGCAACAATAACCTGATGTATGTAGGCGGCCTGTTCAGCAGTGCGGATGGCAAACCCCGGTCCAATATCGCCTGCATCAGCATAAGCGGAGATTCGGTCACCAACTGGCTGGCCGATGCCAACGGCACGGTGAATACCATTGTAGCCAGCGGAGACAAGATATTTGCCGGAGGTTTTTTTACGATGGTAAGAGGCATCGGCCGCAACCGTATTGCCTGCATCGACTCGGCCAGCGGCATGCCCGCCTTATGGAACCCCAATGCAAACCATGCCGTTTATTCCCTCATACTTTACCAGGGAAAACTGCTGGCCGCTGGGTTGTTTACCACCATTGCCGGGCAAAGCCGCAACCGCCTTGCCGGGCTCGATACCGCCATTGCCTCCTGCACCGCATTCGATCCTGATGCGAACAATGCAGTACGAGCCATGCACCTTTCGGGCGACACGCTGTTCATAGGAGGAGATTTTACTACCGTATCAGGCATGGATTATTACCGCCTGGCGCAGATCAGCCTGGTTACGGATACGCTCAGCCCTTGGAACCCCGGCACCGACAATACGGTGACTTGCGTTTACAAAGCGGGGAACAGGAATTTCGCGGGCGGCCTGTTTGATTTTGCCGGCAGCATTTACCATCCCTGCCTGGCCGGTATCAGCAGCCAGATCACCACCGGCTGGACGGAAAGCGGCACGGTGAACGATGCCATAACGCTGTATCCCAATCCCTCAGAGGGAACATTCTTTCTGTACGGCCCGATCGGGGCGGAGATGATGGAAGTGTACAATGCGGCAGGAATCCAGGTTCTCTCTCTCGCCCATCCCTTACGGCTGCAGCAAATAGACCTCAGCGCTTTCCCTCCCGGCATCTACCTGGTAAGAATAGTTACAAAAGAAAAGGTGCTTACGGCAAAAGCCATCCTGCGCTGATCAGCGCCAGCCCTGGTGCACGGTATACTGCCCAAAGCGCAGCGAATCGTAGGAGGCCGCGCTGAGCCTTACGTTGTTCACGTATTTATTGAACCGGCTGGAGAACAGCCCCACCCCATCGCTGATATTGGTAAAGAAAGGCATCTCGCCAAAAGTGGCCGATTGGGTCTGCGCCACATCCATATAAATAACGAAAACTTCGGCAGCAGCCGAGTAAATGAACTCCAGGCTGTTGTAATACAGGTTCACATTGCCGTTGGGCTGAACGTTATTGCCTATCGTTTTATAAAACACTTCGGGCGTCACACTGGATTCGATCAACTGACCTCCTGAAAGATCCGCGGCCTCGTACGTTCCCAGGAAAATATCCACATGCTTGCGCTCCTGCTGCGTAGTGTCGAAGATCAGCTTCTCGGTATAGTGGAAACGAACCACCACTTCGTATTTCTTTCCTTCGGCCGCTGTATAGAACTTGGTGCTGTAGGGATTGACCCCAACCAGGTTGATGGTCTGGTTAGGATTGGGCGTATTGACAGAGATATTCTGCACGATTGGGGTCTCTGAAGTAACCACCTTGCCGCTGTTCTCATTATTGATGATCAGTTTATAGCTGCTCCCATCCTGTAAGATGGGCGAGCTGGTCTTGTACAGGATCTGCAGCGGTGAGGCGAACACTCCCGTGTCCTTGGGTATGAGTGTATCGCGGTACAGGGGCAGGGTTTGCATGAGCACCCCGTTCTTCCAGCGCTCCAGCCGGGCATCGATCTCGTTGTCGGTATAATTAATTGAATCGAACTCGCCTGCCATCACCAGCGCGTTGCCCTCGCCCAGGTAAGCCTTATTGATCTTAATATAATGCGCGGTATCGGCCGCGTTGAGCAGGCCAACTACTACCATGGTCTCGCGCCAGGGCTCGTTCACCTCGAAATCGTTCTTGCACGACTGCAGTAAAAGCCCTGCGGCCGCGAATATGAAAACAGCTTTGCGCATGGCTTCAAATGTAGTCATTTTCAATTAAATAACTTGTTAGGCAAAAAGCTTACATTTGGAGAAATTTACCTGTGAAAAAGATCATTTTCGTACTCGGCATCTGTATCTGCCTTGGCGCTCACGCCCAGTATCTCGACACTTCGCTGTGGATCACCAACGGGCCGGTGAATGCCATGGTGAAGAGCGGCAACACCCTTTATCTGGGAGGCGATTTTGATTACGTGGGCCGTTCTACCGGTTTTGCGGTCCCGCTCGATTCAGCCGCCACGCCCGCCATCGATAACTTTCCGAAAGTTGACGGGCCCGTGTATGCCATCGCATCCGATTACCGGGGCGGATGGTACATAGGCGGCAAGTTCAAAACGGTTGGGGGCCTTGCAAGAAAGAACTTTGCCCGGATCAAAGGCGATGGAAGCGTTTATCCCATCGACCTGAGCCCTGACGGACCGGTATACGCGATAAAGACCGTACCCGCGGCCTATGGCGTCAACCCCTACGTGTACATTGGCGGTGATTTTCATTACATAGATGGCATCCCGGTGAACAATGCCGCTCAGCTTAACGCCCTGAAGCAACAAGTGTTCACGACCTGGACACCGAACTTCAACGGGCCGGTATACGCCATAGAGTACGCGAACAATAAACTTTTTGTCGGGGGCAGCTTTACTACCGTTAATGGAAACAACTGCAAGAACCTGGCTGTGGTATCATCCGGAAGAACAGGCACTGATTTTACCAACGCCAATACCACCAACGGGGCGGTTTACGCCCTGTATTATAATCCGGCAAGCAACTCGCTGGTGGTTGGCGGAGCTTTCACATTGATCGGCAGCAGCAACAGGCAGCGCATTGCCGCGATAGAATTGGTCAACCAGACCGTAACCGCGTGGAACCCGAATGTGAGCGGGGCCGTCAGGGCCATCTCGGGAATAATGCCCCCCATCCCGGGCGGAACTTCTACCAGCAGCGGTGGAAGGTATGGCGAATCGCTGGCGGCCGTATCCAATACTATATATATAGGAGGTGATTTTCTTTTTATCAATGCTGTCCCCATCAAAGGATTTGCCGAGATGAGCCTGGGCAGCACCGCCCCGTTACCATCCACCTTTACGGCCAACTGTAACGGGAGCGTATGGTCTATATTCGCTGACAAGAGGAAGAACAGGATCTACATAGGCGGGAAATTCACCAGCCTGGGCGGAATGCCCCGTCATAACTTTGCCTGTATTGACACCTTCGGGGTGGCGACAAGCTGGTATCCATCGGCCGGTGGGAAGGTCAGAACGATCTGCGTTACCGGCAACACGGTTTACGCGGGCGGGGAATTTCCATGCATGTTCGGTGTGGAAAAAGGTCATGTTGCCGCGTTTGATGAAAGCACCGGCCAGTTCACCGCCTGGAACCCGAGGGTGTACGGGAGCGTGATGTCCTTATCGCTTTCGGCCTCCAACATACTTTATTTAGGCGGCAGCTTCGACAGCATACAGGGGCTGCCGCGGAGCGGGCTGGGAGCCATCGACCTGGGCACGGGAAATGCAACGGCCTTTAGCCCCTCGTGCGATGGGGTGGTGCGTACCACTTACCTGGAAGGGAATAAATTATACCTGGGCGGATTTTTCAGCACCGTGGCCGGCCAGGCCAGGAGAAATATCGCCTGTGTTGACGTCACCACCTCAGCGCTCACCACCTGGAACCCCGATGCCAACGGCACCGTTAATTCGCTCACCGGCAACAACAGCCGCATTTTCGCAGGCGGTTTTTTCACCAGCATAGGAGGCTATACGCGCAACCGTATCGCATCGCTCGATACCCTGATGGGCTATGCCGATGTGTTCTGGGATGCGCCCGCCAACGATGGCGTATACACCCTTATCCTGCAAGGCGGCCTGCTGTACGCGGGCGGATGGTTCACCAGTATGGACGGCACAGCGCGCAACAATATTTCCTGCGTTGACGCCTCCTCGGCCGTAACCGCCTTCGATCCCAACGCCAACGCGCTGGTGCGTTCGCTGCATGTTTCCGGCAACAGCGTTTTCCTGAGCGGTGATTTTACCTCCGTTTCATCGCAGCCCCGCGGCAACATGGCTCTTTATGATATTGCAACGAACACGCTCGCCCCGTTCGACCCGGGCGCTGACTCCATGGCCATGGCCATGCTGCTCTCGGGCAATACGCTGTATGCGGGCGGATCCTTTATTTCCATTGATGGCGAAGTGCACGCCTATTTCGCGGCCCTGAACACGCAATACGTGGCCTCGGTGGAGAGCACGGGCGTTAAGGACCAGGTCAGCATGTATCCCAACCCGGCCCAGACCTGGGTGACCGTAACCGGTGTGCCGGAGGGAGCTACCATCCGTATTTATTCTGTTACCGGGCAGGAAGCGCCCAGCACGGTCACATGGACAGGGACTTCCGCTCAGGCAGATATTTCCGCTTTGCCAGCGGGCATTTATTTCGTTCAATTCACCGCTTCCACGGGTAAGACCTCTACCCTGAAACTGGTCAAAACCGACTGAGGCGCAGCGTTTATTTTAACAGCTATTCACCATGTCAACAGCAAAAAAAGATATCAAAAAGGTAACTACGCACGTGCTGCAGGAGATGAAGCGAACGGGCGAGAAGATATCCATGCTCACTGCCTACGATTATACCATGGCCAGGATCGTTGATGCCGCGGGCATAGACATTATCCTGGTAGGCGATTCGGCATCGAATGTGATGCACGGCCACGAGACCACACTGCCCATTACGCTCGACCAGATGATCTCGCACGCTTCGGCCGTGATACGTGCCGTTGACCGCGCCCTGGTGGTGGTCGACCTGCCTTTCGGCACCTACCAGGGAAATTCAAAAGAAGCCCTCAACTCCGCCATACGCATCATGAAGGAATCGGGGGCGCACGCGGTGAAGCTGGAGGGCGGCAAAGAGATAACCGAATCCGTGCAGCGCATTCTTTCCGCGGGGATTCCCGTGATGGGCCACCTGGGCCTTACCCCTCAGTCTATTTACAAGTTCGGCACCTATACGGTCAGGGCCAGGGAAAAGGCCGAGGCAAAAAAGCTGATCGAAGACGCGCGCGAGCTGGAAAAGGCCGGCTGCTTCGCATTGGTGCTGGAAAAGATACCCGCCAAGCTGGCCGCTGAAGTGGCCAAAGAGCTGGCCATACCCGTGATCGGAATAGGAGCTGGCGGGCAGGTGGACGGGCAGGTGCTCGTGCTGCACGATATGCTGGGCCTCACCTACGAGTTCAGCCCGCGCTTTTTGCGCAGGTACCTCAATCTTTACGAAGACATCAAAGGCGCTGTAAAAAGCTATATCAGCGATGTAAAGTCGAAAGACTTCCCGAACAAGAATGAACAGTACTGAGCATGCCCGAGGTTCTTTACGAGGACAACCACATCATTGCCGTCAATAAAAAGCCGTCAGAGATCGTTCAGGGCGACAAAAGCGGGGATACTCCCCTGTCTGATTCCGTTAAGCAATACATCAAAGAAAAGTACGGCAAGCCGGGCGAAGTGTACCTGGGTGTGGTGCATCGCATAGACCGGCCGGTGAGCGGCATTGTGCTCTTTGCGCGTACCAGCAAGGCCGCGGCCCGTATGAGCGAGCTGTTCAGGACGCGCGAAGTGGAAAAGACCTACTGGGCGGTGGTAAGGAACAAACCGGAAAAAGAGAGCGCTGTGCTGGTGCATTACCTTAAAAAGAACGAGGCGAAGAACATGTCGAAGGCCTTCGACCGGGAACAGCCGGGTACGCAGCGCTCGGAGCTGGAATACCGCCTGTTGTGCAGCTCTGACAACTATCACCTGCTGGAAGTCAAACCCATCACCGGCAGGCACCACCAGATCAGGGTCCAGCTCTCGGCCATAGGATGCCCCATCAAGGGAGACGTGAAATACGGATTTAAACGCACCAACGATAACGCCTCCATCCACCTGCACGCGCGCAAAGTGGAGTTCACGCACCCGGTAAAAAAAGAGCTGCTTACCATTGTGGCCGAGCCGCCTGATGACGTGCTGTGGAACGAGTTCAGGAAGATGTGCCCGGAAGGCTGATCACCATTCGCTGCCCTTCCTGCGCTGCGATTTGACCTCCGATCTGCGCTTTTTATCGGTAAGCCGCTTTTCCCTGGCCCCTTTGCTGACCTTTGTGGGTATCCGTTTTTTCACCGGCCTAAGGCTCTTTCCGATCAACTCATAGAACTTTTTTACCGCCAGCTCTTTGTTGGCCAGTTGGCTGCGCTCCGACTGCGAAACCACCCGCAGGATGCCGTCTTTCGTTATACGTGAAGCCAGCTTGTCCAGGATCACCGCCTTTTGTCCATCCGTAAGCAGGGCCGATTGCCGCACGTCAAAATTCAGCTCCACCTTGGTGGAGACCTTATTCACGTTCTGGCCGCCCTTTCCGCTGCTGCGGCTGGTCCGGAAAACGAATTCGGGGTAGAAGTTCAGGGAGCGGATGTCCATCAGGCAAAATTAGCTCAAAGCAACCAAATTCCGGGAACTCAGTCTTATATTTGGAATCGGAATGAGAACCGCCAGACCTTTGATCCTGATCACGCTGCTGCTCATCGCTGCAGCGGCCCCGGCCCAGTTGAGACGGACTACCCGGGTCTATAAGGACTTTTACGAGAACGGGGCGGTTAAGAAGGTGACCCGGGTCAAGACCATACAAAGCTCCCGGTTCGAGCTCTACGACAACTACAAAAAGACCATCGTGCGCTCCACGGAATACTATCCTGACGGAACGGTGAAGCAGCGCGTTAAAAAAGTGACCAAGCTGGGTAATTCGGGCCGCGACTGCTACCTCATCCTGCATGTGATCAAGACCTATTACGAAACAGGCATCATCAAGCAGGTGGATATAGAGAACTGCGATAACGCCAAGTACGAAACCCGCTATTACGATGAGCAGGGAAACCTTACCTTTACGCGCATAAACTACCACTTGTCGTAAATGAAGCGGTACCTCCTGCCTCCCCTCCTGCTCGCCTGCCTTTACGCTTATTCCCAGAAAACCGACAGCCTGATCGCTCATTACGGCCTGAGGGCGGAAAAATACCTGGCCAAGGATAAGTCGGTATACGATTATTTCGATATCGGCAAGCCCGGTATACGGATGTACGCATCGCCCGCAGCCAAGGCCAAAGACAGCGCTGAGTTCTTCATGAAATGGGAACACCTGAGCTATTGCAAGCACAGCCTCACCTCAGGCAGCACGGAAGACCGGCTGAACTACTATAAGGGCGGAAAAAGCGCCATCAGCCCTATTGTCACGTTTTACGACATAATCCATGGCCCGAAAGATCAACCCCTCCTGGGCAAGAAGATCGCGATCGACCCGGGCCATATAGGCGGAGACACCGCTTCAGCGCGCATGGAGCGAAGACTGGCGAAGATCAAGAGCGAGAACGGCACCGAATACGTGATCCGCGAGGGCAACCTCACCATGCAAACCGCTCTCATCCTTAAAACGAAGCTCGAAAAGCTGGGCGCCAAAGTAATGCTGACGCGGAACGGGGAAGGCATGAACGCATTCGGTTATTCATTCAGTGAATGGATGAAAAAGAACTTTGAAAAATCGGTGATCGCGGCCTTCCAGGAAAAAGAAATAACCGCCAAAGAGCGCGATAAGCTGCTCAGCAGCAAAACCGGCAGCGACTATATCTTCTATCACTTTTTCCTGCAGGAGGAGCTCAAGCAGCGCGCAAAGCTCATCAACGGGTTCCAGCCCGACCTGAGCGTGATCATCCATTATAACGTGGACGAAAGCAACAAGAACTGGACAAAGCCCAGCACAAAGAACTACAATATGGTGTTCATACCGGGCGCGTTCATGAAGGGCGAAATGGAGACCGTGCGCGACCGGTTCGAGTTCCTTCGCCTGCTCATCAGCGATGACCTGTCGCGTTCCGCCTCGCTGAGCAGCTATCTCATCAAACGCTTCGAGAAAAAACTGAAGGTTCCGGCAGCCACCGAAAATGACGCAGAATACCTGCTCAGCAGTTGCAAGAGCACTCCCGTGCCCGGGGTATATTGCCGCAACCTCACCCTGACCCGCTATGTACACGGCACCCTCATATACGGTGAGCCCCTGTACCTCGACAACGTGAACGAGTACAAGCTCATGAGCAAGCCCGGCAACGAACGCATCATCCTGGCGGCCGAGGCCTTCTACGATGCCGTGCTGGAGTATTTCCAGAAATAATTTTCCTCAGCCCTGTATCTTTTTTTCCCGTACCGCATTAGGAGGTTGAATTCAAGGAACACTAACCTTAAAAAACCTCACGCTATGGCATCGGGAAAAGAAACGCCCAGGCAGAAAATGATAGGCATGATGTACCTCGTGCTTACCGCCCTGCTGGCACTGAATGTATCCAAAGACATACTTAACGCTTTCGTAGTGGTGAACGGGAGCCTGGAAAAGACCAATGAAAGCTTCGCCTCCAAGATCAGCAACCAGTACTCCGCATTCGACAAGGCCAAACAGATGGATGAGAAGAAAGTGCGCGCGGCCTGGGACAAGGCGCAGAGCGTGAAAAAGCTGGCGAAGGATATGGGCGACTACATCCAGGGGCTCAAGAAGCAATTGCTGATGGAGACCGAAGGGCTCACGGCCGGCCAGGCCGATACCGCCCAGCTTGCCTTTATCGGCAGTAAAGATAATTACGATATCCCCACCTACCTGATGATAGGCGAATCGCACGATGGGTCCTCGGGCCTTTCGCGCAAGCTGAAGGAGAAGCTCATCGAGTACAAGAAAAAAATGCTGGGCTTTATCGATCCCAAAGACCAGAAAGACTTCCGCATCAGCATCAACACCGATGACCCGGAGCACTCCGAAGAGAACGAGAACTGGGAGCTGTATAACTTCTACCATACTCCCCTGGTAGCCAGCATTACCATTCTTTCTAAATACCAGACCGATGTGAAAAAAGTAGAATCGGACGTGCTCGACTACCTCTACGGCAGCCTGACGCTGAAAGATTTTAAGTTCGATACGATTGCCGCGCGGGTCATCGCGCCAACCAGTTACGTGCTGCTGGGCGAGGAATACCAGGCCGATGTGTTCGTGGCCGCGTTCAGCACCACGCAGAACCCCGTGGTGAAGGTGGGCGATTACGATTTCATCAAGCGGCAGTTCAAAGGCGCGCCCGATTCGGTTTATACCGAAAACGGCATGGGCAAATACAAGGTAAAGACCTCGCGCGAAGGCATCTTCGAATACGGAGGCGAGATCACGCTCGTGAGCCCTGACGGATCGAAGAGAAGCTATCCCTTTAAATCGGAGTACATCGTTGCCCGGCCGGCCGTCACCGTTTCGGCCGATAAGATGAACACCTTTTACGCTGGCGTGGTGAACCCGGTCTCCATTTCCGTTCCCGGTGTGGCAAGCGAGAACATCGTTGCCGCGGCCAGCAAGGGCTCGCTGGTCAAGACCGCCAATGGAAAATATGATTTTACCGCGTCAACGGCAGGACCCGTTACCATATCCGTATCCGCCAAAATGCCCGATGGCAGCACCCGGCCGATGGGAACCATTGAATATAAGATCAAATCATTGGCCGCGCCCATCCCGGTGGTGAGCACCAAAGCCAACCCGCTGGTGATTTCAAAAGGCCTGCTGCTGACCAAGCCCTACCTGCAGGCCACCTACGGCCCCAACTTCGATTTCCAGGCCACCCCAGCGGTGAAATCCTTCAAGATGGAGGTCAAGAAAGGCGGCAATACCATGACGCTCGAGAGCAAAAGCGGCAACTTCACCAAGGATATGGTGGATTACATCAATACGATGAAATCGGGGCAGAAGCTGCTGTTCGAGGATATTGTAATGGTAGGCCCCGACAATGTGCAGCACAATGCCAATTTGGTGGTGACCGTTATAAACTGACGTTGACCGGGAGTGCTGTTGGAAAAGGTCCCGCTGAAAGGCGGGGCCTCATTTTTTACGCTGCACGGTAATTTACAAACCATGTTGAAGCGCCTGCTCATTCATTGCCCGATCAATCTTTCAAAAGCGGCACAACGAGGACCGTAAGCCGCACTCCGGGTCAATGTCCGCGTTCTTTCTTTACATGGGGTCTACGTCCGGCTGTATGCGCACCGATTTATGGTCGGGATGGTTATGCATCATGGCCATGGCCGTGCGGATGACCTCTTTCACGCTCGCGGCCGAGGACTCTTTTTCGATCTTGACCAGGATGTTCTTCAGGTACAGGTTCTTGATCCTGGGCACCAGCGGAAATGCCGGCCCGATAACGCGGCTGCCCAGGTGCTTTTTCAGCTCGCTGGCGAACAGATCGGCAGCCCCGGTCAGCGCCTCGGCCTCGCGGTGCATGAGCGTGAGCTCGATCAGCCGGTAATATGGCGGGTAATGGAAATTCCTCCGCTCCAGCAGCTCATCCGCATAGAACCGGGCGAAATTGCGATGCACCACATGCTGGATGATGTGGTGGGCGGGCGTGGCGGTTTGTATGATCACCCTGCCCCGCTTGTTCCTGCGGCCCGCGCGACCCGCCACCTGCTCCATGAGCTGGAAGCTGCGCTCAAAGGCCCTGAAGTCGGGAAAATTCAGCATGCTGTCGGCATTCAGTATGCCCACCACGCTTACGTTGTCGAAATCCAGCCCCTTGGTCACCATCTGGGTGCCCACCAGGATATCGATATGGCGGTTCTCAAACTCGCTGATGAGCTGGGCATGTGCATGCTTTCCGCGCGTGCTGTCGAGGTCCATGCGCGCGCTTTTGGCATCGGGGAACATGAGCTGCAGCTCCTCCTCTATCTTCTCCGTGCCGAAGCCCACCAGCTTCAGCACATCGTGCCCGCAGGCCGCGCAGCGCGAGGGCGGGCTCACCTGGTACGCGCAGTAATGGCAGCGCAGCAGGTTGTTGTACTTATGGTAGGTCAGGGTCACATCGCAGTTCACGCATTCGGGCGACCAGCCGCAGAGCTCGCAGATCTGCTGCGGGGCAAATCCCCTCCTGTTCTGGAACAGGATCACCTGTTCCTTGTGCTGCAAGGCATGCGCTATGCTTTCGAACAGCAAAGGCGTGAAATGCGAACGCATCTGCTTACGCTTGCGCGCTTCGCGCACATCGGCCACGAGTATCTCGGGCATCTGCATGCCCCCGTACCGCGTACTGAGTTCCACAAAACCGTATTTGCCGCTTCGGGCGTTGTCGTAGCTTTCGAGGGATGGGGTGGCGGAACCCAGCAGGGTTTTCGCGCCATGGACATGCGCCAGGTAACTGGCCGTATCGCGCGCGTTATAGCGGGGGGCCGGATCGAACTGCTTGTATGAAGTATCGTGCTCCTCGTCAACGATCACCAGCCCCAGCTTGCTGAAAGGCAGCAGCAGGGCCGAGCGCGCCCCCAGTATGATCCTGCATTTTTCCTTCTCCCCGCCCGCCCCGATCACCGCGTTCCAAATCTCCACTTTTTCCTGCTCATTAAAGCGGCTGTGGTATACTCCCACCTGATCGCCAAATATCTTGCGCAGGCGATTGATGATCTGTGCGGTGAGCGCGATCTCCGGAAGCAGGTACAGCACCTGCTTTCCCGCGGCAACGGCCTCCTCGATGAGCTTGATATAGATTTCTGTTTTGCCCGAAGAGGTCACCCCGTGCAGCAACACCACTTCATGCTTCCCGAACTGCCTGCGCACCTCCTCCATGGCCTGCTGCTGGTCGGGCGAAAGGACAACCTGTCCCGACCCGGCTGCAACCTCTCCCAGCCTGCCGGTCTCCCGTTCGGTCAGCTCGAGCGCGTTCTTTCTGACCAGGCCCTGCAACACGGCATCCGAGGCGTTCACCGATTTAAGCAGCTCTGCTTTTCTGATCTCCGGGCGTTCAGCCCCAGGGTGAAAACCGCTGAGCCGCATATAGGCCATCAGCAGCTCCATTTGCTTATACGCCCTTTTCTCCAGCTCGTTGAGCAGTTCCTGCAGATGGGCTTCTTCGGCCGCGAAAGGAGTGATGCGGACAAAGACCTCTACTTTGGGTTTGAACTTCGGCTTGATATCTTCCTGGATGATGACGATGTTCTTTTCGATCATGGTCTTGATCAGGGGGTGTGCCGACCGCTTGCCGATCACGCGCGCGGCTTCATCCAGCGTAAGCACCTCGTTCGCCTCCAGTGCGCTCACGATCATGTATTCATCGTGGGTAAGATCGAGACCTGCCGCCTCTTCCCTGTTCCTGAGCAGCAACCGGGTTTCGCTGGCGAGCTTCAGGCCCGATGGAAGGGCTGCGTTCATCACCTCGCCCACCGTGCACATGTAATACGCGGCCATCCATTCCCAGAGCCTGAACTGGCTTTCGTTCACCAGCGGCTCATCGTCCAATATGCTTTCGATGTACTTGGCCTCGTAATAGCGGGGCGGGCTTTCATGCACCTTTCTGACCAGGGCGGAATACAGCTTGCTCTTACCGAACTGGACCACCACGCGCTGCCCGGCCCGGATACGCCCGTTCATCTCGAGCGGAACGCGGTAGGTGAACAGGTTGGGAACGGCAAGAGGCAGTATAACGTCAGCAAAGTATGTGATTCTCCCGGATGGCATACGCTGAGTTCAGAGCGACAGGATCTCCATCATCACCAGCAGGTCTTTGTGCGGCCGCGCGATGTGCTTGACGCATTTCTCAAGCGGGGTGAATGCGATCTGGTTGTTGATGATACCGGCCATGACATTCTTTTTCCCTTTCCGCAGCGCCTCCACAGCCCCGTAACCCATCCGTGAAGCGTTTACCCTATCCATGGCCGTTGGATTGCCACCGCGCTGTATATGGCCGAGCACGGTAACGCGGGTATCGTAATAGGGTAATTTCGCCTTTACTTTTTCCGCGATGGCGAAAGCCCCTCCCGCATCATCGTGCTCGCTTACAATAATGATCTTCGATGACTTGCTTTTTCGGCCGCTTTCCAGCCGCCTGATCAGTTGGCTCAGGTCGGTCCGTATCTCCGGGATCAGGATGGCCTCAGCGCCCACTCCAATGCCGCTGCGCAGGGCGATGAGCCCGGCATCGCGGCCCATTACCTCAACGAAGAAGAGGCGCTCATGGCTCTCGGCCGTATCGCGGATCTTATCCACCGCGTCTACCACCGTATTGATGGCGGTATCGTAACCTATCGTGAAATCCGTTCCGGCCAGGTCATTATCGATCGTTCCCGGGCAGCCTACAAAACGCGTATCGCATAGCCGGCTCAGCGCAAGCGCCCCTCTGAACGAGCCGTCACCGCCAATGACCACCACCCCCTCTATCTGGTTCCTGAACAATTGCTCCGCGGCCTTCCTGCGCCACTGCACTTTCATGAAACGGGCGCTGCGCGCGGTCTTGAGGATAGTGCCGCCCCGGTGTATGATATTGGCCACCGAAGCCGCATTCATGGGAATAAAGTCGCCATCGATCATTCCCTCGTAACCGCGGATGATGCCCACCACCTCCATACGGTGGTAAAGCGCGGTGCGCACTACGGCCCGTATGCAGGCGTTCATACCCGGGGAATCGCCTCCTGAAGTGAGAACGGCTATGCGTTTCATATCTTACGAAAATACAAAGAAGAAAACAGGGAAAGGAAGGTAATTTTTCAGAATTTGTGCCAAACGATGCGCGCGTATGATTAATACGCTCATATCGGCCCTCTTACACCTTTTTATTCGTACTATCCCGCAAGAGATCCCTTACCGGCCGGCAAGTTCGTAATTTGTATATTCGCATCATTATGCGCTTACACGTGATCAACACCGGTTATTTCAGGCTCGATGGGGGAGCCATGTTCGGTGTGGTGCCCAAAACGCTCTGGAGCAAGACCAACCCGGCTGATGCCAACAACCTGTGCAACTGGGCCATGCGATGCCTGCTGATCGAGGACGGGAAACGGCTGATCCTGATCGATAACGGTATTGGCGACAAACAAGACGCGAAGTTCTTTGCGCACTATTACCTTTCCGGTGAGGATTCCCTGGAAAAATCCCTTCGCGCTGCCGGCTTCTCCTTCGATAACATCACCGATATGTTCCTCACCCACCTGCATTTCGACCACTGCGGGGGAAGCATACGCTATAGCCCCGACCGCAGTAAGCTGCAAACCGTTTTTCCGAATGCCGTGTACTGGAGCAACAGCGAACACTGGAAGTGGGCCACAGAACCCAACCCCCGCGAAAAGGCCAGCTTCCTGAAGGAGAACATACTGCCCATCCGGGAAAGCGGGCAACTGAAGTTCGTATCGCAGGAAAAAGATCCTACCCGTACGGCCGGTGAGTACCTGTCTACCAAAGAGCTGGGCGAAAACATTTCCATCATGCTGGTGCGGGGGCATACCGATGCCATGATGATACCGCATATCCGGTATAAAGGCAGGACCCTCGTATACATGGCCGACCTGCTCCCGAGCACGGGACACATCCCTCTTCCCTATGTGATGGGCTACGACACCCGCCCGCTGATCACGCTTTCAGAAAAGGAAAAGTTCCTGAACGAGGCGGCCGACAAGGAATATGTTTTATTCCTGGAGCACGATCCCGTAAACGAATGCTGCACCGTGCAGCGCACGGAAAAAGGGATCCGCCTGAAAGATACCTTTAAGCTCAGGGATTTCTTCGGAGACTGATCAGAATTGAAGCTCCACCTCTTTTTTAAGGGCTCCGTCCACCCTCACCCTCAGGTAATATTTGCCATGCGGTAACGTAGAAACGTTGAACTCATAGCCCAGGTTGTATTCGCCCGGATTAACAGGCTGCTCCTTCATGAACCACTTCACGACCTTGCCGTTTTTATCATAAATGGCTATCGTTACCACCGAAGTATTGGGAACATAATACGTGAGCTTGCCTTCGATATGCGTTGGCTGGTTGGAAAAGGCCGATAGGCTGTCGGCTGCGTACCTGATCCGGTAATTCGGCATGGGTTTATTCAGCAATTTGCAAATGTATTCGGTAACCAGCCGGGTAGCGACCGTATCGGAATAATCGTAAATACTTTCCATGGGATTGCCGTCAGATACGACCCATACCCCGCTCTGGGCCGCCTGGCTTTTATGCAGCTTTTTCTCATCGATGAACTTCGCCATTTTCACCAGCAGGCTGTCGGCTTTTTGCCCGACCAGGAAAATGCTTTCCTTTGCCGGGGAATGTTTGCGCGCCTGGCAGCACATGCCCGATACGGCAACGGTTTTTGTTTTGCCGCTGCCTAAAACGAATTTTTCTTCACGGTTCACAAGAATATCCTGCACCGTTGAATCTTTGGAATCGAGCCGGTGGCCGGCCTCCAGCACCAGGTCCAGGTCCTTTCCCGAAATATTGCTTACGATCATTTCAATCACATCGCCCACGTGCCCGCCTTTGCCCTTGATCGTAACCTTTACCCATCCCTTCTTTAAGGCGTCAATTACAGGCATCTTCTGGGCCGACAGGACTCCAGCCGAAATACTGAACAATAACAGCAATATTATTCTAGGCATAGTTTACCGCTTAAAGCTGCTTAAACGCAGGTAAAAGAAATTGGTTTCAAAACAGGCTGAATTTGGTGTATTCCATGCCAAGATAAACACCGTCATCCCGGCTCTCTACCGGGTAAACCCGGCCCGCATCACCCAGGCCGCTTTTGGCCCTTCCGGTTCTCAGATCGAAGCGATAGCGGTGCAGGGGGCAAACAATGGCGTTATCCTCGGTACATACGCCCTGGCTGAGCGAAAAGCCGTTATGCGGGCATTTATCCTGTATGGCAAACAGGCCTTCGCTGGTATGTGCTATACATATTTTTTTGCCCCCCACCGTGATGGCTTCCGCCTTGTTGAGGGGTATACGGGCCCTGGCCTCTTCCGCTGAAGCGTATATCCTGTACCAGCGGACCTCCGTTTTAAAGAACATGTCTATTTGAAATTCCTGAGCGTTTTATTCACCAGGGTCTCCACTTCGGCCACTTCGCTGCTCGCCTTGTTCGGCCACACTTCCTGCCCTGGAAAGGAATAGCCGCTCTTAATGAAATAGCTGTATTTATCCGAGCCCGCGTTGGGCACTTCAATGAGCTGTTTCTGCAGCTCAGCGCACTCCTTATTATAGGCTTCTACCCTTTTCTTCTCGTCTTCGTTGCGCGGGGCGTAATCGCCCATCTTATTGGGTATGGAATCCATCCTGTATTTCACATAGACCGCGTTCAGCTTCTCGCTGTTGGACTTGAGCGCGCTCTTCACCGCCTTGTCGCTCCATTTCTTTTCATAACGCACCTCGATCGTATACACGCCTTTCATCGAGGCAAAGGGGGGCTTGTCGGAAGGCACCACATCTACCGGGGCGTTGATGGCATTATAGAACCAGACGGAATCCAGCCGGGCGATGAAAAGCCGGTTGTCCTTCGCGGTCACCGTCCACCCTTTGGGCAGGATCCTGGCTATGGAGTCAGCCAGCAGGGAGTCGGTCTGCTGGGCGAAGCTGGGGGCTGCCGCAGGCAGCATCGTGAACAGGAGAAAAAGTTTTTTCATTCGTTTATATTTTTACACCGATCAGCAGGATGTCATCGATCTGCTCGAGCTGGTCTTTCCAGTCTTCGATCACGCGGTTGAACACCTCCCGCTGTTCCTTCATCGGCTTTTTGCAGTTATCGGTCAGCATCTGCCGCATGCGGCTGTATTTGAACTTTTTTCCCTGCGGCCCGCCAAACTGGTCGGCATAGCCGTCAGAGAACATGTACACCATATCGCCCTTTTGCACCTGCACCTCCTGGTTGGTGAACAGGCGCACCTCCTTCCCTACGAAGGCGCCAACCGGGAACTTATCCGCCTTGAGCTCGATCACCTGCCCGTTTCGCACTATCCACAGGGGGTTATAGGCGCCCGCGAACTCGATGGTCATCTTTTCGGGGTCGAATGCGCACAGCGCAATGTCCATGCCATCCTTGACCGAGGGCTCATCCGAACGCTGTTGCAGCACTTTGGAAAGCCCTTTGTTGACCGAGTTAAGAATGGCGGCAGGCTGGGTGATGGCGTATTCGTTAACGGCCTGCGAGAGCAGGTTGCACCCGATAATGGACATAAAGGCGCCTGGCACCCCGTGGCCCGTGCAGTCGGCCGCTGCCACCAGCGAGCGCTTTCCGAATTTCTCGAACCAGTAAAAATCACCGCTCACTATATCTTTGGGCTTGAAAAGCACGAAATTCTCTTCAAAACACATGGCCAGGTTATTTTCCGGCTTGAGAATGGCCGATTGCAGGCGCTTGGCGTAGCGAATGCTGTCGGTGATATCCTTGTTCTTTTCTTCCACCACCCGCTTCTGCTGCTCGATCAGCACATTCTTCTCGCCCAGCTCGCGGTTGGCCTTCTGCTTCTGTCGGTAGCCCCGGAAAATGAAAAAAGCCAGGGCCGCGCAAAGCACCAGCCCGCTGGTAATGGCTATATTCACCACGCGCTGGCGCTCACCCTCCGATTTCAGGAGCTTGTTCTCCTGTTCCTTTTTTTCCGTTTCATACTTGGTCGACATCTCCACGATCTGCCGGCTGCGCTCGCGGCTCAGCACCGAGTCGTTGGCAGCAGCGGCCAGGTCTTTACACTCCAAGGCTTTTTTAAAGTCCCCTGTCTCCACATATATTTCCGCGAGTGTTTTATAGTATTCTATTAAGTTATCGTAGTCATTTACCTCCTTTCCTATAGCAATACTGCTATCTAAATACCGTACGGCTTCAACGTATTTTTTCTGCGCTTTATGAACCAGGCCAATATTGTGAAGCGATACTGCGGTATTTTTCCTATCTCCATGATCTCGCGCAAGGGTTAATGACAAGTTATGGCAAGCCAGTGCTTCCTTATAATTACCCATTTCTTCATACACGACAGCGATATTATTCAAACCATCTGAAACCCCTCGTATATCTTTCAGCTCCTGCATAATTTGCAGGTATACCTTAAATTGCTGGAGCGCCTTATCTCTTTCACCGATTTCATAATAGAGAGCTCCAATGCTATTGCTGACATTTCCTATTGTCTTTTGATGATTGGCTTCTTTACCTGTCATTAATGCAGAATTGTAATATTCTAATGCCTTATCATATAGTTTTTGCTTTTGATACAAAATACCAATGTTAGTCATCGTCATCGCCACCTTTATACGTTCTTTGTTCTTTTCAAAAATCTTTTGCGCCTCAATCAGGTTTTCCAAAGCTTTATCATGCTCTCCGCGATCCATATACAGATTACCGATATTATTGAGCACTTGTGCCAAGCCAATTTCGTATCCTATTGACTTGGCTAAAACTATACCTTCTTTGCCATATCTCATAGCTGAATCAGGATTTACAAACCTGTATTCCCAACAAATACCGCTAAGTATATTTACCTTTTGACTACCACTAACACTATTCAATAATAGCTTAAGAGAATCAAGCTTCTCGTTCGCAGAAACTGGGATGCAGAAAATA